>JAUIFO010000016.1 GCA_030430385.1 Bacteroidia bacterium | reverse complement strand
GGCTCACCTCTTACCATTCCGAACAGAGAAGTTAAGCCCATTTGCGCCGATGGTACTGCATTTGTGGGAGAGTAGGTCATCGCCTTTTTTGAAAGTCCTTCATTAAATTTAATGAAGGACTTTTTTTGTTTGAAGAATTAGTATTATGGGAAGTTTCTATGCTTTTTATTTTTTGAACATACTATTCATAATAATCTTTAAGCCTTTGAACGCTAGGTATACGGCAAGCATACAAATTATAAATGCAAATACTAGCAATGGAATATATAATGCTTTTTCATTATTGCTTTCAGCAAGGTAAAACAATATTGGACCGAGAAACATACATATCAAAGACAATCCCATAGTTTTAATGCCTTTTATTAAAATTGTCTTATCTGTTTTTAAATTATTTTCCATTTTTTCGATTTATTACTTCTCGAACATTTTTATGAGTTTCTAAGAGTTTTTTAGCTTCTTCACTTGTAATATTGAGTTCACTCATAATCATTTTTATTCCACGACTAACGAGTTTATTATTACTCAATTGCATATCTACCATTTTATTACCTTTAACTCTTCCTAATGTAATCATAGAAGTTGTGGTAATCATATTTAGAACAAGTTTTTGAGCTGTACCTGCTTTCATCCTAGAACTACCAGTCACAAATTCAGGACCAACTATAACTTCAATTGGCATTTGAGCAGTATTAGAAAGCGGACTATTATGATTACAAGTAATACAACCAGTTGCAATGTTGTTTTCATTGCATTTTTTTAATGCGCCTATAACATATGGAGTGGTTCCAGAAGCGGCAATCCCAATAACGATATCTTTTTCAGTAATACTGTGTGATAATAAATCTTCCCAACCTTGATCTAAAGAATCTTCGGCGAATTCTACAGCTTTTCTTATAGCTTTGTCTCCTCCAGCAATTAGTCCGATAACCAAATCATATGGAACACCAAATGTAGGTGGACATTCTGAGGCATCTAAAATTCCTAATCGGCCACTGGTTCCTGCACCTATATAGAATAATCGACCACCATTTTTTAATTTATCAGTGACTTTATTTATAAGTGTATTTATTTGAGGTAAAGCTTTTTTTATAGCCAAAGGCACTGTTTGATCTTCAGAATTGATATGAGCAGTGATCTCCTCAATGCTCATTTTTTCTAAATCATTATAATGTGAATCTTGTTCAGTTATTTTATCAAATGTCATAGTGTAAATGTAATTAAAATATGCGTTAGTGATAGCAATGACATCCTTTTTGCTTTTTGCAAAAAGATATAATGGATAGCACGACCCTTTTTAACACGAGATTAGCGAAGTGAAAAAAGGGTAACGCCAAAAAAAATTAAAAAGGAAGTTTAGAGAGATCAACGTTTCCGCCTGAAATAATAATCCCTACATTTTGATTTTTAAATAGAGATTTATTTTTCCTAACAGCCGCAAATGCTACAGCACTTGAAGGTTCAATGATAATTTTCATGCGTTCCCAAATATATCGCATCGCCTCGATAATTTCGGTTTCTGTGACACGAATAATCTCTGAAACATGTTCTAAGATAATGGGGAAATTATGAGAGCCTAAATGTGTACGTAAACCATCAGCGATTGTATTAGTGGTACGATTAGTTTCGATTTTACCAGAAATCAATGACCTGTAAGCATCGTCGACTTCCATAGGTTCAGCACCAATTACCTTGCAATTTTTTGAAACGTAATGCGTAGCAAGAGCTGTTCCAGCAATGAGTCCGCCACCACCAACAGGACAAATAATGGTGTCAAGATGATCATATAGGTGGAGTAATTCTAGTGCAGCAGTGCCTTGACCAAGGATCACATCAGGATGATTAGATGGATGAATGAAAGTTGCTCCAGTAGTTTTTGTTATTTCATCAGCATTACATTGACGTGCTTCAATGGTCGGCTCGCACTCAATAATAGTTCCGCCATAATTTAAAACTGCATCTTTTTTTACTGAAGGGGAATTAGAAGGCATGACTATAGTCGCTTTTACACCAATACTTTTTGCGGCCAGTGATAGGGCTTGTGCAAAATTTCCAGACGAATGTGTAACAACACCATTACGTTTTTGGTCTTCTGAAAGTTGCATAATAGCATGAGTAGCACCTCTTATTTTGTATGCACCAGCACGTTGAAAGTTTTCACATTTAAAAAATAATTGCGCTCCAATTTCCTTATTTATCAATGACGATGTTAATACTGGCGTATTGTGAATAAATGGTGAAATGCTTTCGTGGCAGTTAAGTAATTGCGCTTTGGTCATATCAAAAAAAAGAGACCTAAAAAGGTCTCATTTATTAATTCAAAATTGAGTTTAATGTTTTACTTGGTCTCATTGCATCAAAGGTTGCTTCTGAATTTGGTTGGTAATAACCGCCAATATCCATTGGTTGTCCTTGTACGTCATTTAATTCATTTACAATCTTAGATTCGTTAGCTTCTAATTGCTTGTGAATTTCAGAAAATTCTTGTTTCAAAGTTTCATCTTGACTCTGACTTGCTAATGCTTCAGCCCAATACAGTGCTAAATAAAAATGACTTCCTCTGTTGTCTAATTCATTGACTTTCCTTGAAGGTGACTTACCATTAGCCAATAATTTTTCAGTAGCGTCATCTAAGGTTTCAGACAATACTTTAGCTTTCGGATTATTATTTGATTCTCCAAAATGTTCTAGAGATACTGCTAAAGCTAAGAACTCTCCAAGCGAATCCCAACGCAAATGATTTTCAGATACAAATTGTTGAACATGCTTCGGAGCCGAACCACCAGCACCAGTTTCAAACAAACCACCACCATTCATTAAAGGAACAATAGATAACATTTTTGCACTGGTTCCTAATTCTAGAATAGGGAATAAGTCGGTTAGGTAATCTCTTAGTACATTTCCAGTCACAGAAATAGTGTCTTTACCAGCTTTTACACGTGTTAAGGTGTGTTTTGTAGCTTCAACAGGTGATAAAATTCTTAGATCTAAGCCATTAGTATCGTGATGATTCAAATAAACATTTACTTTTTTGATCAACTCTGCATCGTGAGCTCTTTCACTATCTAACCAGAACACAGCAGGTGTTTGAGACGCTCTAGATCGTGTTACAGCAAGCTTAACCCAATCTTGGATTGGCGCATCTTTAACTTGACACATTCTCCAGATATCTCCAGTTTCAACATTGTGCGAAATAAGAACATTGCCAGTGTGGTCTATAACTTCAACTTTACCATCAGCAGCGATTTCAAAAGTTTTATCATGAGAACCATATTCCTCAGCTTTTTGAGCCATTAATCCAACATTAGGAACAGTTCCCATTGTCGTTGGATCAAACGCACCATGTGCTTTACAAAAGTCAATGGTTGCTGTATATAAACCAGCGTAGCTACTATCCGGAATCACAGCTTTCGTGTCTTGTTGTTTGCCTTCGGCATTCCACATTTGACCAGAGGTACGAATCATTGCAGGCATTGATGCATCGATGATCACATCACTTGGCACATGTAAATTGGTAATACCTTTGTCGCTGTTTACCATTGCTAAATCTGGTGCGTTTTCAAAAGCCTTTGTTATATCACTTTCAATCTCACGACGTTTATCTTCTGGTAATTCATTGAGCTTACCAATAAGATTTCCGAAGCCATTATTAACATCAACACCAAGATCTTCAAATGTGTCTCCATATGTTTTGAATACATCTTCAAAAAATACACGAACGGCATGTCCAAAGATGATAGGATCTGATACCTTCATCATTGTCGCTTTCATGTGTAATGAAAACAATATTCCTTTGTCTTTTGCATCAGCAACTTCACGTTTTAAAAAGGCCAATAAGGCTTTTTTACTCATTACAGAAGCATCGATGATTTCACCTTCTAATAAAGGTGTACTTTCTTTTAATACGCTTGGGTTACCATTAGTATCTGTATGTACAATCTTTACATCAGTGGCATTTGCAATTGTAACCGACTTCTCATTGTGTCTAAAATCGCCTTCAGACATTGTAGCAACATGCGTTTTAGAATCTGCAGACCAAGCTCCCATAGAATGCGGATTTTTCTTAGCGAAATTCTTAACCGCTTTTGGAGCTCTTCTGTCTGAATTTCCTTCGCGAAGTACTGGATTTACAGCACTTCCTTTTATTTTGTCATATCGCGATCTAATTTGCTTTTCTTCAGTGCTTTCAGGTTCATCTGGATAATTTGGAAGTGCATAACCTTGACTTTGCAACTCCTTTATAGCAGCTTTTAATTGCGGTACTGAAGCACTAATGTTTGGAAGTTTAATAATATTAGCTTCTGGCAACTTAGCTAAATCTCCAAGCGCTTTTAAAGCATCTGGAACACGTTGCTCTTCAGTTAAAAATTCTGGGAAATTTGCCAATATTCTACCAGCTAATGAAATATCTTTTAAGTCTATTTGTATGCCAGATGAAGCAGTAAACGATTTAATGATTGGTAAAAACGAATGCGTTGCTAACATTGGTGCTTCGTCTGTTTTTGTATAGATAATTGTTGGTGTGTTTGACATGTAATTTAGAATTTGTTAGAATCTGAAAAGGCTAGAATTTTAGCCTAGCAAATATACAAAAATATGAGCGCTATTTGAAGTGCTTTTGAGGAGTAGGATCGGAATTAAGAGAAACGATTATATTAACTTTTAAAATTATCAAATTCGCAATTTGACTTATAAATTTTATGAAATCCTAAAAAAACAATACTTAAAATTAGTCAGCAATATTAATATGGTACTGTTTGAGTAAGCCAAGCACATTTGTTTTTGAAAAAATAGCTTGCTTTATGGTGTTTGTTTCAGGATTGATTTGAAAGTTAAACGCTGTTTTAAAATCGACACGTTCAAGATTGGTTTGATCAAAAATGGTATGCTTGAGATCACAGTTTAAAAATTTTGAACCATTTAGGTTGGCTTCAGAAAAGTCGGTGTGATGTAATTTACAATCTTTAAAGACAGTTCTGCTTAGCTGCATTCCAATAAATGTTGCCAGATTTAGTTGACATTCTGTAAATGCTACAGAGAATAAAAAATCATTACAGTCCTGGAATGGAAATCCAACCAACTTACAATTATTAAAATGTACAGTGTTAAATGTGGCTTCTTTAGTTTTAGCTAAGCTCAAGTTACAATCGATAAACTCACATTCTAAAAAACTAATTGTGCTTAGATACGAATTAGAAAAATCACAATTAATAAAACTACAGTTATCATATTCGGCTTTAGGAAGTGGCGTTGAAGTGTAGTCTTGACCCTCAAAAGTCTGGTCATTGATATAGTTAGTATGCATTCAGAATTAATTTTGATAGCAAAGATAGCATCTTGTAGAAAAAACAAAAGCCATATCACTATAGTAAAACTATGCTGACATGGCTTTTTTGAAATAGTTCCACTTTAACCTATTTAACATTGCTGCTAACTTCGAAATCGCTGAATTTTCATTCCCACATTTCTTTTCGGTTTAGGCTTCCCTAACTCAAAGAAACATTTCATAACTTTCAAAATGTATTGACCTGTTACTACTTTGTTTCGGTTTAATCATTTTTCTTGATCTCTTTTGTGTCAATGTTTCGCTTTCACGTCATATTACTTCAAAAGACATTGCTTATCCTGTTCTCATTACACTTTCGCTCCTGATACTTTTTCAAAGCTTTCCACTTCGTCCACTAACAACTGCCTAAACATTTGTTACCTTTAAAAGCGTCATGATTCTTACATCTAACACGCCTACACGTGCGATTCCAAACCTCAAAAAACAATTAATATATAAAGAACGTTACTTTATTACAATTTAACATAAATTCAAAATTTCTTTCAAAACCAAACAAGGTTTGTTGTTAATTGTTTAGCTAAAGTAGACTTTTGTTTGAGAATTCCAAATTTTTATACAATTTAGATATTCACATTTTATAAACCGAACTTATCAACAAAAGTTAATAACCAAAAAAGCCTTGATTTTAATGCTTAAAAATCAAGGCTTTAGTAATATGATTTTGGTTTGAAACTAGCTTCTTATTTCTTTAATTCTAGCTTTCTTACCAGTAAGACCTCTAAAATAGTAGATTCTAGCACGTCTTACTTTACCTTTCTTGTTCACTTCAATTTTTTGAAGCGCAGGAAGGTTTACTGGGAAAATACGTTCAACACCAATGGTTCCAGACATTTTTCTAATGGTAAATGTTTCAGAAGTACCAGATCCTTTACGTTGTAATACGACACCTTTAAAGAACTGTGTACGTGTTTTACTTCCCTCTTTAATTTCGTAGTAAACTGTAATCGTGTCACCAGCTCCAAACTCAGGAAATTCGTTTCTTGTTACAAATTCGTCTTGTACAAATTTTACTAAAGAATTCATTTTTTTTAATTTAAAATGGTTTTTTCAAATCAACATTCACGTATCTCGCCAGAGGTTAATCCAAAAGTGGTGCAAAGATAATTAAAAAGTTATCAATTAAAAGCAAAAAAGTAAAAAGATTTATGCGCTTATTTTGGGTGTTTACTACGTTGCCAAGGCATCGTAGCACCAGGCTTTCCGCAGTCGCTCTCTTTGAGGAGCTCCAACAATGCTGCAATCCTTAACACATGGTAGAGGAGAGATTTAAGGTTGTTAGGTAGTGGAATTAAAATCTTAACTTCTTTAATACACAGATTTCTCATAGTTGTTCGGGATGACACCTTTAGCGTTTACAACTAATTGCTAATTCCTTTTTATTCAACCTTTCAATCGTCTAATAGATCTGGACGACGCGCTTTGGTACGTTTATAGGCTTCGGCTTCACGCCATTTTTCTATTTCAGGAAAATTTCCACTAAACAAAACCTCAGGGACTTTCATACCATCATACTCTCTTGGTTTGGTATAAATAGGTGGTGCTAATAAACCGTCTTGAAACGAATCGGTTAGGGCAGAAGTTTCATTTCCTAATACTCCAGGAATTAACCGAATAACAGCATCGCAAAGTACAGCAGCACCAAGTTCGCCTCCTGATAACACATAGTCGCCAATAGAAATTTCTCTAGTTACAAATTTATCACGAACACGTTGATCGACACCTTTATAATGTCCGCAAAGAATAATAATATTCTCTTTCAACGAGACTTGATTGGCAATGCTTTGGGTAAGACGTTCGCCATCTGGTGTCATGTAAATGATGTCATCGTAGCTTCTTTCCGACTGTAATTTTGAAATGCATTTATCTATAGGTTCGATCATCATTACCATACCAGCACCTCCACCATATTGTGTGTCGTCTATGGCTTTATAACCTCCAGAAGCATAATCTCTTAAATTATGAAAATGCACACTCACCAAGTCGGCTTCAATCGCGCGTTTTAATATAGAAGCCTCAAACGGACTTCGCATTAATTCTGGTAAAACTGTGATGATGTCTATGCGCATAAATGATCTTTAAAAGGCAAAGATAATTTAATTTTAAAAGAATTACAGTGAGCCTAAAGTGGATATTAATAGAGAGGTTTGGCTAGATATAAAATTTATACGTACTAAGCATTTTTCTGCTCGTTGATCATATCTTGAAGCTGACGTCTTACTTTTTGTTCGCGTTCTAAAGCAACGCGTCTGTGTTCTTCAAATTCTTCTTCTGTTTCTGCTAAACTGCGTTTAGCTTGCTTTGTGATAGCATTACTGTTTCTAAATTTATAGATAAAAAACAACAACAATGCCGAAAGAATACCAACAATACTCCAAAGCGTTAAACTGTAGTTAGGTTTAGACATAGGCATACCAAAAAGCTTCATGCTATCCTTTTCGGCAATCGTATTTGATAATTCGGTTTTAGTGTTGGCTAACTCAGCATTTAAGTCTTCAATAGTCTTTGCTTGAGTAGTAACAACGCCTTGCGTGTTATTAAGTTCGGTATATGTTGTTTTAAGGGAATCTAAAACATTAGCTTTTAATTGTAATAACCAAACTTGTTTTACTGCTTCGTATTTCTGTCCATTGGTACCTTTGAAGTTTCCAGATTTTCTAAAAACATATTCAAACTGACTATCAATTGTACCACTGTTTAGTGATAGTTGATCGGTGTCGTCAGTAGTTTGTGAATGAGCAGAGAAGAAGGTTATTGCAAAAAACGATAGTAATAATGGCTTAAAAAATTTCATTTTGGTTAGTAAAATTAATTGTGTGATTATTAGGGAACAATATAATAAAATTATAAAGACCTGCTTCATTAATGATGAAACAATTAGCCTCACAATTTGTGAGGCTAAGTTATATACGAATCCAAATTTATTCTGGATGTTTCTAAACGATTAATAGTAAGTGTAACGTCTTACTTTTGAAATGTACTTCGCAAGACGAATCACTTGATGGCTGTAACCATACTCATTGTCATACCATACATACAACACAGCATTTTTACCATCTTTACGTACAATAGTTGCCTTACTGTCATAGATTGAAGGTGCAGAGCTTCCCACAATATCACTTGATACAAGCTCATCGCTCATTTCATATTTTATCTGCTCAACCAAATCGCCTTCTAAAGCATATTTTTTGATCATAGCATTCATAGCATCTACGGAGGTTTCCTTTTCTAATTCTAAATTAAGAATCGCAAGAGAACCATTTGGCACAGGCACACGAATAGCATTGGAAGTCAATTTCCCTTCAAATGAAGGTAAAGCTTTAGACACAGCGCTTCCAGCACCAGTTTCAGTAATAACCATGTTTAATCCAGCAGCACGACCACGTCTGTATTTCTTGTGGAAGTTATCTACAAGGTTTTGATCATTTGTATAAGCATGAATAGTTTCTAAATGTCCGCTAACCACACCATAAGTATCTTCTACGACTTTTAAAATTGGAGTAATTGCATTTGTGGTACACGATGCAGCCGAAAAGATATCTACTTTGTCAGGATCATTTTCTAATTGGTTTACACCATGTACAATGTTTGGAACGCCTTTACCTGGTGCAGTTAACAATACTTTATGTACACCTTTTGACTTTAAATGTCTCCCAAGTGCTTTATCATCTCTAAACGCACCAGTATTATCAATAACTAAGGCATCATCAATACCATATTTTGTATAATCGATATCTTCAGGAGCATTTGCTGAAATCACATTAACAGTTGTTCCATTAATGATCAAGGCACTATTTTTAATATCTGCAACAACGGTTCCAGAAAAATCACCATGAACGGAATCATTTCTTAATAATGATGCACGTTTTTCTAAAACTGTTTCATCAATAACACCACGAGTAACAATGGCTCTTAAACGCAACTGACTGCCTTTTCCAGTTTTGGTCATTAATTCTCTTGCAACTAAACGTCCAATTCTACCAAAACCATAAAGAATAACATCTTTTGGTTTGATGTCTTTATTTTTCTTAGCATCCTTTAGTTTGTTGGCTACAAACCCAGTAGCATTATTGTACTTTTGATCTTCTAAATGGAATTCATAAGTCAATTTTCCAATATCAAGCTTAGCAGGAGGTAAGTCCAAAGTTTTGATTGCTTGCGCAATTTCAACTGAATCAAAAATAGAAATTGGCTTTTGTACAAATTCTCCAGCATACTCGTGAAGATTTAAAATCTCGCTAACGTTTCGGTCAATAAGTTGGTTTCTAAATAATACCAACTCAATAGACTTGTCATACCATAGGTCGCTAACAATTTTAATAAATTCTACTGTTGCGCGTCTTCGATCAGCTTGAAATGCTAATTCGTTTTCATAAGTTCCGTTCAAACTCATTGTTTTAAATTTAGTGTGTTGTTTGTTTTGTTTTAACGCATACTGACTATTCAATAGGAATAGAGATTAATACGTCTCAGTTTCAGTTTGCAAAAGTAATATATTTCAAACGTTTTCGTAACGTTTTTATGAAAAATAAAAAACCCTTCAAAATTGTATTATTTCGAAGGGTTTTCAATCAAAAAAATGAGATTACCTTATAATGAATTGCTCACGTTCGCCATCGCTATTCACCAGGCCAATTTTTTTGATATATTGTTCAGGATTCTCTCCAAGTTGTTGTTTCAAAATTGTGATGTCCTCAATACTTTTTATTTTGATATTATTAATATCTGTAATAATATAATTTGAAGAAATTCCTAAGTTTTCTGAAAGCCAGTCGTTATTGTTTTTTACAACTTCAACACCATAACTAATGTCATTTTGAAGCTTTTTTTCGTTTGAAAGATTCTTCAACTCCATATTTAGGAAGTCAACAGTAAGAATATCTGTCCTTGATAACTTAACAGGAATGGTTTTAAAATAATCATCTCGTATTACTTCAACATTCACCACATCTTCTGGACGTTTTGTTTTCAGGTAACCACTTAGATCTGAAAATTTAGAGATTTCAATATTATCTATTTTCTTAATGATGTCACCTTTTTTTATGCCAGCTTTTTCAGCTCCAGAATTTTCAGTAACTGCAGTGACATAGACACCATTAATTTCATTTAAGCCTTTCTCAATGGCTTCTTTTGAATTCTTATTAAGAAGTGAAACTCCTAAAATACCTGTCTGTACATTTCCAAATTCAATAATGTCTTCAACGACTTTACGAGCAATATTACTTGGTACAGCAAAAGAATATCCAATATATGAACCTGTTTGAGACGTGATTGCGGTATTGATACCTACCAATTCGCCATTCGCATTTACCAAAGCACCTCCAGAGTTTCCTGGATTAACAGCTGCATCAGTTTGAATAAACGATTGTGCATTTCTACCTGATAAGTCCCTAGCTTTCGCACTTATAATTCCAGCAGTTACTGTTGATGTTAAATTAAAAGGATTCCCTACAGCTAATACCCATTCACCAATTTGAGCAGCATCAGAATCACCAAAGGTTATAAATGGCAAATCGTTTTCTGCGTCTACCTTTAATAAAGCGATGTCAGTTTTTTCGTCAGTACCAACCAATTCAGCATCATAAATTTTATTGTCATTTAATGTGATTGAAATAGATTCAGATCCAGCAATCACATGATTGTTTGTGATAATATAGCCATCAGGAGAGATGATCACGCCGCTTCCTGTTCCTACTTGAGCGCGCTTAGATTGTTGCCTTCCGAAGAATAAATCTTGAAGTGTCATAGGTGCAGATACTAAAGCTGTATTCTTAACATGAACTACAGCGTCAACCGTTTTGTCTGCAGCGTCCACAAAACTTGGATGCGCAACAGCTAAGTTGGTCTTGGTAGTAGTGTAATTTGTAGGCACCAAAAGCGGTTGGTCATCAGTAGATTGCTCTGTGACTATTACGGATTCCTTTTCAATAAAAACTTTGTAGGCAGATAACGTAATAATTCCACCTAAAACGGAAACAAATACTAAGGTTAAGATTTTTTTCATAGTTCTAAATGTTTATAAATTAGGTAACGATTAAAATTAATTATTTATTGATTTTTCAGTTTAACTTTAACGATTTTTAACGTCACTTTTAACGCTGGTTTAACAGCATTAATATCGTTGCATTATTCCTATATTTGCATCAGTATGCAAATCACGTTTTATAAATATCAAGGAACAGGAAACGATTTTGTGATGATTGATAATCGTCAGCAAATTTTCGACAAAAATGATACCAAACGTATTGCCTTATTATGTGACAGACGTTTTGGCATAGGAGCTGACGGATTGATATTATTAGAGTCGCATCCTAGTGTAGATTTTAAGATGGTGTATTTTAACGCAGACGGAAACGAGAGTTCTATGTGTGGTAATGGCGGAAGATGTATCGTTGCTTTTGCAAAACATCTTGGAATGATAACAGATAAAGCCATTTTTGAAGCAATAGATGGTTTACATGAAGCGCACATTGAAAACGCTATTGTAAGTTTGAAAATGCAAGATGTTACTACTGTTGAAAATCATAATACACATGTGTTTTTAAATACAGGATCGCCACATCATGTACAGTTAGAGACCCATTTAAAAACTTTCGATATCAAAACTGAAGGAAGCAAAATTAGATACGGTAAACCTTATTATGATGAAGGCAGTAATGTTAATTTTGTAGATCAGATCAATGATGACACATTTGCAGTACGTACTTACGAAAGAGGTGTTGAAGATGAAACCTTGTCTTGTGGCACTGGTGTAACTGCAGTTGCGCTCGCAATGCATAGTCTAGGAAAAACGAAATCCAATAAGGTGCATTTAGAAACCCAAGGCGGTGTACTGGATGTAAGGTTTGAATTATCTGATTCGGGTTACACTAATATCTGGTTAATCGGACCAGCAACTCAAGTTTTTAAAGGTGTGATTTATGATTAACCTAAAAGGACAACATATTTATCTTCGTGCTTTAGAACCAACGGATTTGGAGTTTATTTTTGACATTGAAAATGATCAAACAGTCTGGGAAATTAGTAATACAATTACACCCTATTCAAGGTTTTTAATTCAGCAGTATTTAGATAATGCACACAAAGATATTTATGAAGCAAAACAATTGCGACTTGTCATTTGCAATACAGCACATTTGACAGTTGGTTTGATAGATCTTTTTGATTTTGATTTCAATAATAAAAGAGCTGGTGTGGGCTTGTTGATTAAAGATGAAACGAATAGAAAAAAAGGCTATGGAAATGAAGCCCTTGAACTATTGATTAATTATACGAAGCATCACTTAGACTTACACCAACTTTTTTGTAATGTTTCTGAAGACAATATAAATAGTTTAAAACTGTTTGAAAAACATGGTTTTGAGATTATCGGATTAAAAAAAGACTGGAATCGGGTGAATGGTGCGTTTAAAAATGAATATGCTTTACAACGAATTTTAAAATAATATGTATATCAAAAAAATACTTTGGGCAATTGCATTAATTGGTTTGGTCGTCGCTGCTTATTTTGCATTTTATGTGTATAGTGCGATGTTTAATCCTAATACAGCATTCAATAATGAAGAAGCTTACATTACTGTAGCTTCAGGGTCAACGTATCAAGATGTAAGAGAACAATTAGAACCTTTATTAATTGACATTGATAAGTTTGATGCCTTAGCGGAACAAAAAAAATACACTACAAATTTAAAAGCGGGTCGTTTTGTCATAAAAAAAGGAATGAGCAATAATGATATTATTAATTCTATCAGAAGTAACAACATTCCAATTCGTATTTCTTTTAATAATCAGGAGAGTTTAGAAAAGCTAGCGGGACGTGTTAGTAAACAAATTGAAGCTGATAGTATAGCTGTTCTAAATGCCATGACTGATTCCCTGTTTCTTGAAAAAAGTGGCTTTTCCGAAGCAACAGCCTTAGGGATGTATATTCCTAATAGTTACGAGTTTTTTTGGAACACCACTGGTGAAGAATTTAGAGATCGTATGCTTAAGGAATATAACCGATTTTGGAATGACCGTAGAAATGCTAAAGCGAAAGCACTAGGTTATTCGAGAGATCAAGTGATGGCTTTGGCTTCCATTGTATATGAAGAATCTAAACAAGCTAGTGAACAACCAAGAATTGCAGGAGTTTATATCAACAGATTGCGTTTAGGAATGCCACTACAAGCAGATCCTACACTTAAGTTTGCAGCGTATAAATTACCAAAATATAAGAATACAATTATTAAACGTGTTCTTAATGTGCACAAAGAGATAGATTCACCTTACAATACTTATAAATATGCTGGATTACCTCCAGGATTAATTGCGATGCCAGATATATCAGCCATTGATGCCGTATTAAATTATGAAAAGCATAAGTATTTATATTTTGCTGCTGATGCCCATAGATTAGGCTATCATAAGTTCGCTAAAACCTTAGCACAACACAATGTAAATGCTAGAGAGTATCAACGTTATTTATCATCTCAAGGTATAAATAGATAGTTGTGAAAATGAATTGGTCATACTTTGCAATTGTAGTTTTTACAATAACATCAGCCTTCTCGCAAAGTAAGATGGACAATTTCTTAAAACCAAGTGATACATTGAATACGTCGCGACGTAATGCAGTGATCATTACGGAAGCCACACTTGGAAGTTTAACACTCATAGGATTAGATCAATTATGGTATGCCGATTATCCGAGATCTAAATTTAAAACCATTAATGATGCTGATGAATGGTTGCAAATGGATAAGCTAGGACATGCCTTTTCAGCATATCAATTAGGAAAGGTTGGCGCAAATGCTTTACGATGGAGTGGTGTGCGGCAACAAGACCAATTACTTTATGGCGCTACACTGGGCTTTACTTTTTTGACAGCTGTTGAAATTATGGATGGATACAGTGAAGAATGGGGTTTCTCTTGGTCTGATATGGTTGCTAATGCAGCTGGAACAGGCTTATATATTGGTCAGGAACTCCTCTGGGAAGAACAACGCATCGTAATGAAGTATTCTTTTCACCAAACACAGTATGCTTCACAAAGACCTGATAAGTTAGGGAATGGTTTTTTAGAAGAGGTATTAAAAGATTATAACGGACAAACCTATTGGTTGAGCGCCAATGTAAAATCCTTCTTTAAATCTAGTAAAATTCCAGGTTGGATCAATGTGGCAGTTGGTTATGGAGGCGAAGGAATGTTAACAGGAAGAAATGAATCAATTGACAATTTATTTATGAATCAAAATAGACAACGTCAATTTTACCTTAGTTTGGATGTAGATCTAACAAGAATTAAGACAAATTCTAGATTTTTAAGATCGATGTTTGACATTTTTAATACGATTAAAGTACCATTTCCTACCTTGGAGATCAACGATAAAAAAGGTTTAAAACTGCATTACATCTACTTTTAACAACACTTTAACTTCTGTTTTTCAGTATTTTAAAAAAAGGCGTATATTTGCAAGCTGAAATTTTAAGGTAATTAGGGGACGATTAAAACCTTATCAAATTTAGCTATTATGATTAATAAAGTAAGTCATTATTTTGCTATCCCTCTAGCTATTTGTTGTGCCATTTTTATTGCACTAAAACCAAGTCCGTCATTGGACGTTGCCCTGTACTCAACTCAAGGATTAGAATTGGATTATTCTGTTCAAAAACTTGAGAATAACATGTCATCTGAAGTACATCTCGCTAATCCATTTCAATCTCAGCATGCTTATTTTCCATATTTAGGAAAATCGTATCATGGTTTTAAGGAAGCGATTGCATTTAAAGAATCCAGAGGAGATTATTTTACAGTTAATACCTTAGGGTATTTAGGTAAGTATCAATTTGGATCTGAAACCTTAAAAATGATTGGAATTTATAATCCGAATCATTTTTTGAATACACCTGAACTTCAGGAAAAAGCTTTTCTTGCTAACACTGAACGTAATAAATGGATTTTGAGAAAAGACATTGAACGATTTAATGGTAAGAATATTAATGGTGTATTGATTACAGAATCTGGTATTTTGGCGGCAGCACACTTGGCTGGACCAGGAAGCGTTAAAAAGTTTTTAAGAAGCTATGGTTCTCAAAACTTTGCTGATGCCTATGGTTCTACAGTTAAAACGTATATGAAGAAGTTCTCTGGATATGATACATCTTCAATTGTACCTGACCGAAGAGCAAAAGTGGTTCTTTAAACCACAATATTGAAATATAAAAAATCCTCAAGGTAAATCTTGAGGATTTTTTTATACGTTATTGATGTATTCGTCAATAGCATCTTTTTCAACCAGCGTAACAGGTTTCTGTAATATTAAATTATTAGGATAGGTGAGTAAGTCACCATTTTCTAATCTGAGATGCAACTGAAAGGCGCGAATATCTTCAATGATGGCTTCCATTGGAAACTCTTTATCGTGTATTTGAATTTTATCACCAACTTTATACGGAAAATTAAAAAACATGATTATTCCAGAAGTGATGTTTGAAAGAATGGACCAAACTGCAAATAGGCCGATTCCAATCACAGCAAATATTGAGGAGAATAGAAGCGTTAACTCTTTAAGTTCGGCACCAAAGATAAAGGCTTCAATAAATAAAGCAATAATGACTAAGGTTGCTGTAATGTATCTACATATTAATTGAATACGTGCTTCATTAATACTACTATTTTTACCAATTTTTCTAACTAAAGCATGAGAAATTAATCGGATTGCAAACAGCACAACAATAACGATGGCACTATAGGTGAGTTCAGATTGATAAGTTTCAAAAAACATAGGTTATAAGGTTTGTTTAAAACAAAGTTAAGTCAAATTCAAGAGATTTTGAATCACAAAAAATAACTTTATTAACTAGTTACAATAGTGTTCAAGGTTTCATAAACCAAATGTGTTGGCAAACCAACAACATTAAAATACGAGCCTTCAATATGTGTGATGCCAATATGTCCAATCCATTCCTGAATTCCATAAGCTCCAGCTTTATCGTAAGGCTTAAATGTTTCGATGTAATAGGTGATTTCTGCTTCAGTAAGCGATTTAAATGTAACACTAGTTTTCGAGTGAACCGTTTTTTGAGTGGTTTTAGTCGTGAAACAAACAGAGGTAATCACATCGTGCGTTTGTCCGCTCATAGCTTGCAACATTTGAAACGCATCCTTAAAATCTTTGGGTTTTCCGAGTGCTTTCTCTTGATGCCAAACAATGGTATCACTTGTAATTAAAATATCAGTGTCTTTTAATTCATATAGAAAAGGTTCAGATTTTAACTCAGCCAAATAATCACTTATTTCATGAGAGTACAATGTTTCCGGAAATACTTCATTTACAGGTTTCAGACGCACTTCAAAATCGATACCTAAATCTTTAAAAAACTGCTGTCTTCTGGGAGATCCAGATGCGAGAATAATATTATATTTTGTTAAGTGATTGCTTAGCATTATGAAACTATTTCAGAATAAAAGGATAGAGCAGAAGTGACAACATTCCTAAAAGCATAATGAGTTTATACAGGGTGCTTATATGTTTGAAATCAGATTTACTATTTGCAGTATAAATCTTTATTGAAGTATAAAGCAAAGGCGCAATGATGGCAATTAAAAAATAAGCAATTGCAATTTGCTGTTTATAGACATAAGTGACTATGAAGTAGGTGACAGCTATAATAGGTAAAAAACTCAATGCGAACGCTAGATATTTTGAACGATCTCTACCAATGGCAATAGGTAGCGTATTCATTTGCGCATTGTAATCGCCATCAATATCTTCAATATCTTTGATCATTTCTCGAATAAGATTGATTAAAAATGCAAAAATGGCATAGTCGACTAAGATTTTAAAAATGGTAATTTGAGTCTCTCTGTTTTGATCTGTCATCGCAGGTATGAGATCAAAAATACCAACAATTAGAATGCTCATAGCCACTAAGACTGAAATCAAAATATTTCCAACAAAAGGTGTGCGTTTCAGATATGAGGCATAGATGTATAAGGCTGCAGAAATGAGCACAAATATTGAAAAAAATGCACTTTTACCAACACTATGAGCAAGATAAAATCCGATAGCAACTCCAATAACATTGAGTGCAACAAATAAATTAAAAGCAGTTTTTTCTGAAACAGATTTACCAACAATCACTCGGTCAGGTTTGTTTATCGTATCGGTTTCAATATCATAGATATCATTGATAATATTTCCTGCAGCTGCAATGCAAACCGTTGCAAGAATAAGAAGTGCAAAACCAAGATTATTAAGCTTTACATCGATTTCAAAAGGTTCAAACAAGGCATACCTAATGAGTAATTGCACAAGTATGATTAAGAGTAAGTTTTTAAAACGAATAAGATTAAGAATAGGAAACATATTAAGATTTTGGAATCTTTTGTAAGGTTTTAATCGTATTTAGCATCAAAGTTACCATCCCATTTGTGATGTACTTTTAGCACTTGTTCAATGATATCTCTAACAGCTCCTTTGCCGCCATTTTTATGAGAAATATAATGGCTAATAGATTTAACTTCATTAACAGCATCTTGCGGACAAGTTGCTAAGCCAACACGTTTCATTACAGGAACATCAGGAATATCATCTCCCATGTATAAGATGCTATCTAATTGAAGATTTTTGCGTGACATATATTCATTAAGTTGATCTATTTTATTGTGTGCTCCCAAATAAATATCAGTGATGCCTAAACCTTCCAAACGTTTCTGAACACCAAGGTTGCTTCCGCCAGAAATAATACAAACATTAAAGCCAGCATCAACAGCTGTTTTTAGAGCGTAACCATCTTTTATATTCATTCTACGTAACATATCGCCATTGGTCATAATGGTAACAGTGCCATCAGTAAGCACACCATCAACATCAAAAATAAAGGTGTCAATGTTATGTAATAATTCTTTGTAGCTTTTATCGTCCATGTGTCTTTTGAATTGATTGTGTTAGCAATTTATAGATGGCTTCGTGATGTTCGTTATCTAATAATTTTAAGTGCTTTTTAATTGTGCTTTTATCATGACGCTTTGCTGGTCCTGTTTGCGCTCTATAAGGAGATAACTCTTGAATTTTCCTTGCAGTCTCTAATATAAGAGGTTTTAGTAAATCAAATTCAGCACTCTTTGATTCTGTAATTTCTTGTGCAATACGATACAACTGATTTGTAAAATTATTTACAAAAACAGCAGCAAGGTGTAAGGATGCACGTTGCTCACTATTTACACGTTTGGTATGTTGGGTAATGGATGTTGCTAGTGTTTTCAGAATATGATAATCTGCTTTGTCTAGAGTTTCCAAACAAATAGGAACTTCAGAAAAGTCGATATCAGCTGACCTTGAAAATGTTTGCAAGGGATAAAAAACGCCTCGTCTGTGTTTTTTATCAATATCGTGAATGCTCACACTTCCCGAAGTATGCACGACCAAGCGGTTTTCAAAAGGTAATTTTGAAGACAATTCAGAAACAGCATCATCACTTACAGCTAAGATGTAAATATCTGCTTCAGATAATTCAGAAAGATCATCGGTTAGCGGCACATCAGCATGAAAGCTTTGTATGGATTTGATATGTCTATTATACCATTGTTTTACAGTAACGCCTTCAGCATTATAGAACGCTTTAAACAAATGAGAGGCCACATTTCCTGCACCAAGTATTACAACTGAAATCATAGCGCTAAAATACAATAGAAATATAAATTAAAGACCAATCTTTTTCGAATAAAGGATAATAGTAATAAATTATCTTTGTACGATATGAAGCAAGACATTCAAAATAGAAATGATATCTCATTATTGGTGCGTTCGTTTTATACCAAAGTAAGAGCTAATGAAACCTTAGGACCATTTTTTAATACAACCATTTCAGATTGGGACGCTCACTTTGAACAATTGACAACGTTTTGGGAAACGAGTTTATTCATGACCAAAACACTAAGGCATAAGTATTCTGGGAATCCATTAGAAGTTCATGTTGAGGTAGATCGGCAATTTGATCATCGCATTACTGAGCTTCACTTCGGAATATGGTTGAACTTGTGGTATCAAACCTTAGACGAATTATTTGAAGGCGAAGTAGTAAACAATGCCAAACGCAGAGCACGTAAAATGGGAACCTTTATGTATTTAAAACTTTTTGAAGCGAGACAGACTCACTAAATTTATTTAACAGTTTTTTTGGAGTATGTTCATAAGGGCAAAACGAACAAAATTGGTTACCTTTGCACAGCAAAAAAATCCTGATTAGCTATGCAAAAAAAAATTGCAAACCTCCTTTTTTCAACTAGACTTACCGCAGTTTTATTTATAGTTTTTGCCATCGCCATGATAACAGGAACTTTTCTTGATGCTAATCAAGAAACGTCTCCAACACCTTTTACACGTCATTGGATATATAATGCTTGGTGGTTTGAATTGATTATGGTGTTATTTACTATTAATTTCATTGGAAATATTTTCAGATATAAACTTCTTCGAAAAGAAAAATGGGCAACGCTAATTCTGCATTTAGCCTTCATTTTTATTTTTATTGGAGCAGGTATTACAAGGTATATTGGTTACGAAGGATGGATGCCAATTAGAGAAGGAGAGACCACTAATCAGTTTTTAACTCGAGATATTTACGTTACCGCTTATATTGATGGCGATTATGAAGTAGATGGCGTGGTTCAACGTAAAGTGATTAATGAAGTGGTTGATTTTTCTGAACGTCTGAATAATGATTTTGAGATCAATACAGATTATAAAGGGATACCTGTAAGCATAGAGTTAGAGAAGTATATCAAAGGTGCTGAAATTGATGTGGTACCAAATGATGTTGGTGATGCCTATCTGAAAATTGTAGAGTCTTCTGGAGGTGATCCTCACAATCATTTTCTGAAAGAAGGCGAAGATCAATTGATCCATAATCTCGTTTTTACCTTAAACAATCCTAAAAAAGGTGCTGTTAATATCACAACAGATGCGAACAATGGTATTTTTATAGAATCTCCATTTGAAGGGGATTATATGACCATGGCTACAAGAGCTACAGGTAAATTGGTTAAAGATTCTATTCAACCTTTAGCCTTGCGTTCAAGATACCAAATAGCAAACTTGGCTATGGTATTTCCTAAGCCTGTAATCAAAGGACAGTTTGAATTGGTTAAGCGTTCTCAAATGCTTAAAGGCAGTGAAGATGGCATTGTGCTAAAAGTGACTTCACAAGGTGAAACTAAACGTGTAAATCTTTTAGGCGGACAATACATTAACGGACAATTCCAGCAAGTAAGTGTTGGTGATTTGGATGTGGCCTTAAAATATGGTGCTATGGCAAAGGAATTGCCTTTCAGTATTAAGTTAAATGATTTTAATGCTGAGGTTTATCCTGGAACTGAAGATAGTTTTTCGGCTTTTGAAAGTTTAGTTACAGTTGTTGATGAAGATGCAGGTGATTTTGATTATCATATCTATATGAATCATATCCTGAATCATAAAGGATATCGCTTTTTTCAAGCCAGTTTTGACCCAGATCTAAAAGGTACAAAACTGTCTGTGAATCACGATCAATGGGGAACTTGGATAACATATTTAGGATACATGTTGTTGTATTTTGGGTTGTTAGCGATTCTATTTGATAAAGGAACTCGTTTTGCTAATCTGAAGCGAATGCTAACTAAAATCAAAGCTAAAAAAATAGAGCTTTTAGGGTTGTTTTTCTTTGCCTTTGGATTCTTCGGATTTGCTCAAGAGCATACTGCAGATGATGGTCATGATCACAATCAAGATGTGAATATTCCAATCTCAAAACCTTCTAAAGTTCAGATTGATTCTGTGATCAAAGCTAATATCACACCAAAATCGCATGCTGATGTTTTTGGTGAATTAGTGATTCAAGATTACAGTGGACGAATGATGCCAATGAATACCTATGCGTCTGAAGTATTGCGTAAGGTAAGTAAACGTGATAACTACGAAGGATTCGACGCTAATCAGGTCATGTTATCGATGCAGGAAAGTCCGTTATTTTGGTATAATGTACCCATTATCTATTTAGCAAAGCGAAAAGGGGATTCCATACGTAAGATCATTGGCGTAGATGAAAGTCAGAAGTATGTTGCAATAACCGATTTCTTAGAGCAAGATGGCACCTATAAATTAGGACCATATCTTGAGGAAGCATACAAAGCACAACCACCTAATGGTTTTCAAAAGGAATTTGTAGAAACAGATCAACGTGTCAATCTTTTGTTTAATACAGTTGAAGGTCGCTCGCTAAAAATTTTCCCTGTTCCTGGAGATGAAAAAGACACGTGGATTTCACCAATTGATTATCGTGAAAGTTATAGAGATCAGGTTAGTGATACCATTTATGGTAAGTTCATTGAAAATAGTTTTGGGTATTATATTTCTGAACTATACAAAGCAAAGCAATCTGGTGATTTTACAACTGCGGATAAGTTATTAGAAGGATTTAAAAGAAATCAGCAAAAACTTGGTGGTGAGATCATGTTGTCTGAAGACAAAATAAAAGCTGAGATCTTATACAATAAATACGATATTTTTAAAAAGCTGTTCTCTTGGTATTTATATGCTGGACTTTTACTTTTTGTACTCATCATTGTGCAAATATTTAATGCTAAAAGTAAATGGATCAATCGTATTGTAAAGTTTCTGGTTGCTTGTATTGTGTTGTTGTTTTTACTACATACAGCTGGACTAGCTTGGCGTTGGTATATTTCGGGTCATGCACCTTGGAGTGATGCTTATGAGTCTATAATTTATGTAGCTTGGTCTATTATGCTCTTTGGTCTATTACTAGCATATAACCGAAGCCGAAAAGGGAAACAATACAAAAGTCTTGCAAATACAATGACAGCCTTTGTGATTCCTTTTTATGGTTTATTCCAAAAGGATGCATCAGATCTTACCGTAGCTGCGAGTGCTTTTGTAACATCAATGCTGCTTATGGTAGCGCATTTAAGTTGGATGGATCCAGCTATTGCCAATTTACAGCCTGTTTTAGATAGCTATTGGTTAATGATTCATGTTGCTGTTATCGTAATGAGTTATGGACCTTTTACGTTAGGAATGATGTTAGGATTTACAGTGTTATTACTTATGATCTTTACGACTGAAAAGAATAAGAAAACCATGCTGCTCAATATTCAAGAGATTACAGTAATCAATGAAATGGCCTTAACTGTAGGATTGGTATTACTTACTATTGGAAATTTTCTAGGTGGTATGTGGGCAAACGAAAGTTGGGGACGTTATTGGGGCTGGGATCCTAAAGAAACTTGGGCACTGATCAGTATCATGGCTTATGCTTTTATTATTCATATGCGATTAATACCAGGATTGCGAGGACGATTCGCTTTTAACTTTGCATCAATTATTGGTATTGCGTTTATTTTATTTACTTATTTTGGTGTTAACTTTTACTTATCAGGATTACATTCTTACCAATCTGGACAACAAATTTTGAGTTACCAATACATTGCTGTTACGCTTGCTACTGTTGCCTTATTAGGTGTTTTAGCCTATCGAAAATACTTGAAGTTTTATAAAAAGTAGTTAACCACGCAACTAAATTAGCCTTTTTAATGCTTAGCTATTTCTAGCTAATGAATACCTTTGTGTCTTGTAATTTATAATTCAATACGATGACATTTTTAAAGGAATTCAAAGAGTTTGCAGTTAAAGGGAATATGATGGATATGGCTATTGGTATTATCATAGGAGCTGCTTTTAATAAGGTTATTGATGTTCTAGTTAAAAAAGTACTATTGCCACCTTTATCTTTAATGACAGATGGTCTTAACTATCAGGATAATAAATGGGTGCTTAGAGATGAGGTTTTAAATTCAACAGGCGATGTTTCAATGAAAGAAGTTGCCATAGAATATGGTGTGTTATTTGAAACTTTTTTAGATTTTTTAATTGTTGGCTTTACGGTGTTTTTGGTTGTGAAAGCTATGAACAGATTGCGAACTAAAGCTCAGGATCCAAAAAACAAAGTTGTTGCAACACCAAAGGATATTGAATTGTTATCGCAACTTACTGAGCTTATGAAAGAACAAAACAAACTACTTAAAAAAGAAAAATAGTTGTCAAACCAAATTACTTGTAAGTTTTTTTAAGCTCTCAGTATAAATATCCTTGTAAGATTCTATAATCAGATTAGCTTTACTGTAATCTTGACCTTTTGAATGTTCACTTTTATAAGCGATACAAAAGATGTTTGCTGCGTGTGCTGCTTCTATACCATTGGTAGAATCTTCAATTACAAAACAATCTTCAGGATGATGACCAGCTAATTGAGCTGCCTTTTCAAAAATTTCAGGATGAGGTTTAGAAGCTTGTAAATCGGCACCACTTATTTTATTCACGAAATACGGATTGAGATCAAAACGATCAAAAATCCTATTGATATTAACCATAGAAGCAGAGGAAGCCACAACTAGCTTCAATCCGTTTTTGTAATAGTCTTTAATTAAATCTAAAACACCATCAACAAGCGACAGTGAAGTGTCATTATCAAACAAGTATTTGAAATGATCTCGCTTAATACTTACTAAAGTATGAGGCGTTAATGGTAAATCAAAATGATTGACCAATATGTCACAAATAGTGTAAGTAGATTGTCCAGTAAAAGAGGCATATAATTCGTCTGAAACTTCAATGTTCACATCGTTGAACATTTGGTAGTATGCCTTATGGTGAAGTGGTTCGGTATCTACAATAACACCATCCATATCAAATAAAACAGCTTTAAACATAAGCTTAATTAGTTAGTTGTCACGAATATATAGAAAACACGATTGACAATCAACAAGTTGACCATACAATAGTTGAGTGGTCGTTATGTCCGACAAACTGCAAGAAAATTCGCATTGCTGTCATTTCAATTTTGATTTCAACTAAAAATTATGCAAATTTGAACTATGATTGATTAAACCACACTTCGGTTATGTACTCAATTTTGAGTGTTTTAAGCTTCAAGTCGTTTACTTGAGGTATTTCTATCTATTTTAATTTTTTACATCATGTCAAGATCAATCATTACTATAAAACAATTTGTTTCATTATTTAAACTAGCGGTTTCAGGAAAGCCTCAAGATTTTACAACTGGAAGTATTCGAAAAGCTGTATTTCTATTGTCAGTTCCTATGATTCTAGAAATGCTTATGGAATCTATATTTGCGGTTGTAGATATCTTTTTTGTATCAAAGGTTAGTGTTAATGCTGTGGCGACTATAGGTTTAACTGAATCTGTGGTGACTTTAATTTATGCAGTCGCCATTGGCTTGAGTATGGCAGCAACTGCAATAGTTGCCAGACGAATTGGAGAGAAGGATACCGAAGGCGCATCTCAGGCTGCTGTGCAAGTTATTTTTCTTGGAATAGCTGTCGCAGCAATCATAAGTGTTATCGGAATTTTATTCCCAAAAGAAATTTTACAACTTATGGGAGGCGAACCTGATCTGATCGCTGAAGGTTATGGTTATACACAAATTCTACTAGGAGGTAACGTAACCATTATGCTTCTGTTTTTGATCAATGCCATCTTTAGAGGAGCAGGAGATGCTTCAATAGCAATGTGGTCATTAATATTGTCTAATGGTTTAAATATTATTCTTGATCCACTTTTAATTTTCGGATTTGGCCCAATTCCAGCATATGGTGTTACAGGAGCTGCAATAGCAACAACTATAGGTAGAGGATCTGCAGTGATCTTTCAAATAGTCATCTTATTTTACGGTTGGAGCAAGATCAAAGTGACGTTTAAGGATATTGTGCTACGTATAGGTGTCATGCTGAATTTAATTAAAGTCTCGTTAGGAGGTATTGGCCAATTTCTTATTGGAACTTCTTCTTGGGTGTTTTTGATGCGAATTATGAGTGAATTCGGAAGCGAAGTGTTAGCTGGATATACCATTGCTATTAGAGTAATGATGTTTACGTTAATGCCTGCTTGGGGAATGAGTAATGCTGCTGCTACGTTGGTCGGACAAAACTTAGGTGCTCAACTTCCATATCGCGCTGAACATTCGGTATGGAAAACCGGAAAGTACTGTGCCTATTTTATGGGCTTAGTGTCTATTGGTTATTTATTGTTTGCGCCCGACATTATTGCTTGGTTTACTCAAGAGCCTAATGTTATTGAAAACGGTAGCCTTTGCCTAAGAGTTATGGCTGCTGGATATGTCTTCTATGCTTATGGCATGGTTGTTATCAATTCTTTCAATGGTGCAGGCGATACAGTCACACCAACCCTTATCAATTTTATTTGTTTCTGGTTGTTTCAATTACCATTTGCATACGTGATGGCTTTAAGTTTAGATTTTGGTCCTTTGGGTGTGTTTTTAGCAATCTTATTTGCTGAAATTCTTATTTCTACAATGGCAATCATTTGGTTTAAAAAGGGGAAATGGAAGCTGACTAAAGTGTAAGGTGATATATTATCACCTTTTATTTGATGTTTATTCCTTAAGTATCTGATAATTTGAGGATTAAATTCATACGATTTCTTGCTTTTTATTAACATAGGTTAATGGTATTTTGTGGTTTTTTTCTCACGGTATAACAGTTTTTTAATTGATATACAGAGTTTTACTGCGCTTTATCGAGTATTTAGTAATGCTCTTGTCTTACTTACTAATTTTATATTCCCTTATTAGTTGATTAATAGCATTGAACCCACTCTCCCTCAATGAATTTAATTCGGTTCGTTCCCTCTACGAGCTGTTGTATTTAATTGACATTTACAATGAAAAGACATCAATTATCAATAGTTTGTTTGCTGGTACTCTGTTTTAATGCAGTTGTATCGTATTCGCAATCGGATATTTATGAAAGTTATGTAATTCTTAACGTTAACGGACAAGGAAATGCCTACTACGACCTTAACGTAGATACTGCTAATACCAATTTTGATGGAGCTGATTTAGGTGTTTTCATCTCTGGGAATAGTTTGATTTTAAATGGAGCTCAAAACCAAACCTACAAATGTGGAACTCATAATATTCTCAATAGTTTTATTGATTATAGAGTTTATTTAACAGGAAATACGCCACCATCTTTTATAGCTTCTGAGATTTTATTTAATACAGATGACGGAACATCAAACTTCTGTTCTGGAACGAGTACCGACCAGACTTGGGAATCAAGTGGTGCTAATATTGATATCTTAAATGGGCTGCCTTCTGGTGACTATACTCTTGAAGTGTATACCAGATCTGATGCAGATTATAATGGTGACAATATTAGTGATAACACTTACTTTATTAGTAATACAGGGTTAAATTATAAAGCTACTTTTAGAGTTGATAATCCTCCTGTAGCTAACTGTGTAAACTATACAGCACAACTTGATTCTACCGGAAATATTACGATTTCTGCATCTAATATTAATGCAGGAAGTTCTGATGATTTTGGAATTGCTAGTTTAGTGGTTTCACCAGATACATTTAATTGTACCAATGTTGGAAATAATTCCGTTGTGCTTACTGTTACCGATACAGTTGGACAAACAAGTACTTGCACATCAACCGTAGATATTCAGGATAATACGAATCCAACAGCGATTTGTCAGGATGCGACAGTTGTATTGGATGCCTTAGGAAATGGAAGTATAACGACATCAGATATAGACAATGGCTCTAATGATGCATGTGGTATTGCTTCACTTAGTTTAGATCAGACCAGCTTTGATTGTAACGACATAGGAAACAACACCGTAACCTTAACCGTAACAGATAACAATGGCAATGTATCAACATGTACAGCAACCGTAGATGTTCAGGATAATACAAATCCAACAGCGATTTGTCAGAATGCAACAGTTGTATTGGATGCACTAGGAAATGGAAGTATAACAACATCAGACATAGACAATGGTTCTAATGATGCATGTGGTATTGCTTCACTTAGTTTAGATCAGACCAGCTTTGATTGTAACGATATAGGAAACAACACCGTAACCTTAACCGTAACAGATAACAATGGCAATGTATCAACATGTACAGCAACCGTAGATGTTCAAGACAATACAAATCCAACAGCGATTTGTCAGAATGCCACAGTTGTATTGGACGCACTAGGAAATGGAAGTATAACAACATCAGACATAGACAATGGTTCTAATGATGCATGTGGTATTGCTTCACTTAGTTTAGATCAGACCAGCTTTGATTGTAACGATATAGGAAACAACACCGTAACTTTAACCGTAACAGATAACAATGGAAATGTATCAACGTGTACAGCAACAGTGGATGTTCAAGACAATACAAATCCAACAGCGATTTGTCAGAATGCAACAGTTGTATTGGATGGATTAGGAAATGGAAGTATAACCACATCAGATATAGACAATGGCTCTAATGATGCATGTGGTATTGCTTCACTTAGTTTAGATCAGACCAGCTTTGATTGTAACGATATAGGAAACAACACCGTAACCTTAACCGTAACAGATAATAATGGAAATGTATCAACATGTACAGCAACAGTAGATGTTCAAGACAATACAAATCCAACAGCGATTTGTCAGAATGCCACAGTTGTATTGGATGCACTAGGAAATGGAAGTATAACAACATCAGACATAGACAATGGTTCTAATGATGCATGTGGTATTGCTTCACTTAGTTTAGATCAGACCAGCTTTGATTGTAACGATATAGGAAACAACACCGTAACTTTAACCGTAACAGATAACAATGGAAATGTATCAACGTGTACAGCAACAGTGGATGTTCAAGACAATACAAATCCAACAGCGATTTGTCAGAATGCAACAGTTGTATTGGATGGATTAGGAAATGGAAGTATAACCACATCAGATATAGACAATGGCTCTAATGATGCATGTGGTATTG
>JAUIFO010000010.1 GCA_030430385.1 Bacteroidia bacterium | reverse complement strand
TAAAAATATTGAAAAAAATCGAGATACAATTATGTTAATATTTTGTTAATTTTTAGTACTATGCGTTACATACTACCTTTTTTTAGACATATATTTGTATAAGAAATTACTATATGTTTTATCATCATGTTAAATAACCACCATAAAAACATTGCAACATTCATTCATTTATCAACCTTTAGTAGGTTTTTAATTCCGTTTGGAAACTTTATTGGTCCAATCATATTATGGATTGCAAACAAGGAGAAATCAGAATTTGTAGATACCCATGGAAAGCAAGCCATCAATTTTCAGATGAGCATCTTATTGTATGCACTTGTCTTAGGAATGATCTCTGTTCCGTTTTTTCTATTTAACGTGTTTGACGGATTTAACTTTATAGATATAGATCTTTTTGATGGTGTACACATCAATGTTTCTGAACCTTCGCCTCTACTCTATATTGGTGGTGGATTAGGTTTCATAGCTGTCTTAGGATTTATTCTGGAGTTGGTATGTATTGTAACGGCTAGTTTAAAAGCTAGAGATGGCGAAATATATCATTATCCGTTAACTATTAATTTTTTAAAGTAATAAAGACACGCGTTAGGGATTGAAGCAAGTTACCATGTAACGCGGAAAGCCCGACCTTTTGAAGCTGAAATAGCAATTGAAGCTATAAAAGGAAACGCCCAAATAGATAACATCAATCAATCAATCAAATTTCCTGAGCACTAGCTTAGGAAGCATATCAAAAAATGAACAGTTTTTCAAAATTAAATCTCACTAAAGTATGAAGATAGAAAACACAAAAGCACAAATGCGAAAAGGTGTCTTAGAATACTGCATACTGTCTGTCTTAAAAGACGATGATGCATATGTTGCAGAAATTTTAGACACGCTTAAAAACGCAAAAATGCTTGTGGTTGAAGGCACCATTTATCCTTTACTTACAAGACTTAAAAATGCTGGATTGCTCAACTATCGTTGGGAAGAATCCACCTCTGGACCACCACGAAAATATTATGGTCTCACAGAAACGGGTCAGTTGTTCCTAAAAGAATTGAACAGTACCTGGGACGAATTACAAAATGCAGTTAACCTAGTAACAAGCCAAAAAACAAAAAAATAATGAATAAAACAGTCAACATAAATTTAGCAGGTATATTTTTTCATATTGATGAAGATGCATACTTAAAATTACAGCGCTATCTTGAGGCTATAAAACGTTCATTTACAGACTCTCAAGGTCAATCTGAAATCATTTCAGATATAGAAGCAAGAATTGCAGAACTCTTTAACGAACGCGTTGCAAATGACAAACAAGTTGTTCGTATTAAAGAAGTTGATGAAATCATTGCCATTATGGGACAACCAGAAGATTATTTGGTTGATGATGAGATATTTGAAGACGAACCAAAACAAACCTATAGAGCAAAATCAAAACCTTCAAAAAAGTTATATCGCGACACAGACAACTCTTATATTGGTGGTGTATCGGCAGGTTTAGGTCATTATTTCGGAATTGATGCGCTTTGGATTCGTCTTATTTGGATCTTACTAGTTATAGGTGGAGGTACTGGTGTTTTATTGTACATCCTATTATGGATATTAGTTCCTGAAGCGCAAACCACTTCAGAGAAACTAACCATGACTGGTGAGCCTGTCAATATTAGTAACATCGAAAAAAAAATTAAAGACGGATTTGACAGTGTAACCCAAACCGTTTCTGACACAGTACAACATGTAGATCTACCCAAACAAGGACAAAAAATAAAATCGTCATCAAAGAGTTTTTTTGATGCTATTGGTGACATTTTTATGTTCTTTTTCAAGGTCTTTGCTAAGTTTATTGGAATCATCTTAATTATAGTTGGAGCAGCAACACTTATTTCATTACTAATTTTATGTTTAAGTCTAGGTGCCGTTGATATCATTCACTTTCCTGGATTTGATCTATTAGAAGCGGCAAATTCTGCGAATACACCTGTGTGGATCATTGCGCTATTAATGCTTTTTGCTGTTGGTGTCCCGTTTTTCTTCCTTTTCTATCTTGGATTGAAGATTCTTATTAGAAACCTAAAATCTATAGGAAACGTAGCTAAGTTCACTTTACTCGGACTTTGGTTAATGTCGTTGGTAGGTTTTGCTATTGTCGGACTAAGAGAAGCGAGTGAGCATGCTTTTGACGCTTCGGTTGTAGAAAAGGCACAAATCAACATTAGAGCTAATGATACATTGGTTTTGTCGATGTATAACAATTCGATGTACAGCAAACAATACGAAAGAACACATAGCGCTTTTAAACCTATTTATGATCAAGATGATAATAAGCTTATTTACAATAGAAACATAAGACTCATTGTAAAATCTACTAAAGATTCATTAGCCTATTTAAGTATTGAAAAAAATGCTGAAGGCAGCAGTTATAAAGAAGCTAAAAAACGTGCACAAGCCATAAACTACAGTTACAGTTTTTCAGATAATCATTTGGAATTAAATGGCTTTTTAACCACAGCTTTCAATAACAAGTTTAGAGATCAGGAAGTTGAAGTTACCTTATACTTACCAGAAGGTACCATTTTAAATGCCAATGACAACACCTATTCTTATCATAGAAACTACAGTTATTACAATGATATCTTAGAGAATGGTATGGAAGGCTACCACTTACGAATTACAACCAATGGTGTTACCTGTTTGGATTGCCCAGAGGATGAAGAATTTAAAGTGAAAGTCGATATCAATGATAACGGCAATGGTATTAAGATTAATGATGATGGCATTGAAATTAAAACTGATAAAAACAGATTAAAAATAGATGAAGATGGTATCAATTCAGAATCTGAAACTGTCAATATTAATATTGGCGAAGACGGAATTGAGATCACTTCAGATGATAATTAACAATTCAGTACTAAAAATCTACAGTTGAGACACTTCTGTTTTCAAGAAATGCTTTAAACTGAGATATTTGAACTATCAATCAACACTAATGAAACAGCCTGTATTGTGCATCTTAATTTTTCTAATTGGTATTCTTAATTTGAATGCTCAGCATTATTCTGATACAGAGATTTATCACGAATTAAAAGCTAAAGATAGCTTACTATTTGATAGAGCCTTTAATTATTGCGAAAGCAACTATTTAGAAGATCTGCTTTCTGAAGATTTTGAATTTTATCATGATACTTCAGGCATAACAGAATCTAAGAGCGAGTTCATAGCGATTATGAAAAATGGCATTTGCAATCCTGACAATCAAACTAAATCTCGCAGAGAATTAGTCCTTAATAGTTTAAAAACTTTTCCTCTCAAGAATAACGGAAAACTATATGGCGCATTACAAATAGGAACTCACAAGTTCTTTGAAACCACTAATAGTGAAGAGGTTGCTGGAAGCATCGCTAAATTTTCACATTTATGGATTTTAGAAAACAAAGAATGGAAATTAAAAAGGGTCATTAGTTACGATCATAAAAATCAATCAAAAACATAAATAAAAAACAATCAATCATGACAACATTAACAAAAGTAATTGTATACATACTCGTAAGTATGATGCTTGTATCCTGCCAATTTGACTTTGGTGTTAAAGGCAATGGTAATGTCACAACAACTGAAAGAAGCGTCAATGCTACCTTCAATACTATAGAAGCAAGTAGAGGTCTTGATGTGTATATCACACAAGGTGTTTCTGAAGAGATTAAAGTACAAGCAGACGAAAATTTACAGGACATTATCGTTACAGAAATTGAAGATGGTGTGCTTAGTATTTACGCTAAAGAAAACATTAGCCATGCGTCTTCAAAAAAGATCATGGTAACCTTTAAAGATTTAGAGCGTATCGAAACATCAAGTGGCAGTGATCTTACCTCTACAAGTCCTATAACTGTTAACAACCTCAGCATAGAGACTTCAAGTGGTAGTGATGTAGAACTAGATATTGAAGCCGAAGCTATTATATGCGAAGCTTCCAGCGGAAGTGACATTAAGCTCTCGGGTTCAACAAACACACTACGTGCAGAAGCTGGTAGTGGCAGTGATATTAAAGCAGGAAATTTAAAAGCTGTCTCTACAATAGCCAGTGCCAATAGCGGCTCAGATGTTACTGTAAATACTTCTAAAGAACTTACTGCTAGCGCAAATAGTGGAGGCGATGTAAAATATTACGGAGATCCAGAAATTGTTAAAAAAAGTGGCGGACCTTCAGGAGATATTCGAAAACAATAACTAAACAACCAATAAGATAATCAACCAATAACCATCTAACCAACTTGTTTTTTAAACCATTTCAGACTCAATTTCGAGTTTGGGATGGTTTTTGTTTTATATTTGTTCTAATACATAATTAACAACAATGAAAAACAATACCTTATTCCTACTCTTTGCGTTAGCATTCAGTTTAATTGGGTTTTCACAAGATTCTGATAAAATTAAAGGAGATCGGAATGTTACCATCAAACAAACCTACGTTGATGCTTTTAATACTATAATAGTAGGAGAAGACTTTGAAGTTGAATTATTTTACAACAGCAGACCTTCAGTTGAAATTGAAACCGACGATAACCTTCACGAATATATCGTTTTTGAAGTTGTAGATAGTGTCCTTTCGTTTAAAACAATTAAAGACATTAGATCTAGCAAAAAAATGAATATTAAAGTGAACTACAACAAAGGGTTCTCAACTATTGAAGTTAGAGACAATGGCGAAATCCGCTCCCTAACCTCTTTAGAACTGGATAATACAACAATTAAAGCCACTGGTTCATCTCGTGCTTATTTGAATATCAAAACAAATGCATTTACTTTTTCTTGCATTGATAAATCTAAAGTTAAGCTCAACGTTACAGCAAACACATCTAAAATTGAAATAAGTGATAACGGAAAACTTGATGCTTTAATTAACTCTAAAACTACAGAAGTTGATCTTTACCAACGAGCTAATGCCGATATTGAAGGCACAACCGATAGCTTAATGCTAAACACAGATAATAATTCTCGGTTTAATGGAAAAAACTTTACAGCTAAAACCTGTACTTCTATTAACGAATTTGGTAGTGATGCTTACTTAGAGGTTACGGAATCGCTTAAACTTTCTATTTCAGGAACAAGTGAAGTGTATCTTTTTGGGAATCCGCAAATATCACTTGATCGTTTTGTTGATTCTGCCAAGCTTCAGAAGAAGGAAAAATAATTAATCAAACTAAATAAATCCAAACTCAAATGAAAAAAACAATCTTATTAGTGGCAGTTCTGTTTTCAGTTCTGGCATGTAAGAAAGACTCAGAAAAGAAAGAAGCTGCAACGGTTTCAAAAGAAGATGTTCAAGCTTTTTTAGATGAATACACCAATGAATACACCAAATTATATTACGCGTCTGCCCTTGCTGAATGGGATGCCAACACAAAAATAGTTGCTGGTGACACGACTAATGCTCATAAAGTACAAATGGCAAACGAAGCATTTGCTAAGTTTACTGGAAGTACTGAAGTAATCGAAAAAACAAAACAGTTTCTTGAACATAAAGCCGACTTAGACATCGTTCAAGTGAGACAACTGGATGGTATTCTTTATGCTGCTGCCAATAACCCTGAAATCGTTTCAGATTTGGTAAAAGAACGAATTGCTGCTGAAAATGCTCAAAACGAAGCCCTTTTTGGATTCGATTTTCAGGTTAATGGAACTTCTGTAACTACAGGAGATATTGATAAAGTTTTAAGAGAATCTAATAACGAAGCAGAGCGTTTAGCAAACTGGGAAGCTTCTAAAGATGTAGGTAAAGGTCTTAAAGATGGCTTAGAGAATTTACGTCGCTTACGCAATGAAACGGTTAGCGCCTTAGGTTACGATGATTATTTTTCGTACCAAGTATCAAGTTATGGCATGTCTCGTCAAGAAATGATGGATGAGATGAAGAAAATGGTTAAAGAAGTATGGCCTTTATACAGAGAGTTACACACTTGGGCACGTTACGAATTAGCAAAAAAATACAATGCTGAAGTTCCTGAGTATTTACCTGCGCATTGGCTACCTAATCGTTGGGGACAAGATTGGAGTTCGTTAGTAAGTGTTGAAGGTTTAGATATTGATGGTGTTCTTGCCGATAAAGATCCAGCATGGATTGTAAAAGAAGGTGAAAACTTTTACAAGAGTATTGGCTTTGATGCCCTTCCGAAGAGTTTTTACGAAAAATCTAGTATGTATCCGCTTCCAGCTGATGCACCTTATAAGAAAAATAATCATGCTTCTGCTTGGCACATGGACTTAGAAAATGACTTACGTTGTTTAATGAGTGTTGAACCAAATGCCGATTACTACGAAACCATTCACCACGAATTAGGACATATTTATTACTATCAGGCTTACACAAACCCGAATGTCCCACCTTTACTTAGAGAAGGTGCAAATCGTGGTTACCATGAAGCTATTGGTAGTTTACTTGGTTTTGCTGCAATGCAAAAGCCATTTTTAGCTGGAAAAGGATTGGTTGATCCAGATGCTAAGATTGACGAAACACAAAACTTATTAAAAGAAGCATTGAGCAATATTGTGTTTTTACCATTCTCTGCTGGTGTGATGACAGAATTTGAAAATGCGTTATATGCTGAAAATCTACCTAAAGATGAATTCAATAAAAAATGGTGGGAATTAGCTAAGAAGTATCAAGGTATGGTACCTCCTTCTGAAAGAGACGAAACCTATTGTGATGCTGCTTCTAAAACACATATCAATAATGATGCTGCTCAATATTATGATTATGCAGTATCGTACATTTTATTGTTCCAATTTCATGATCACATTTCTAAAAACATCCTGAAACAAGATCCACACGCTACAAACTATTTTGGTAGTAAAGAGGTTGGTGCTTTCTTGAAAGGAGTGCTTGAAACTGGTGCAAATAATGATTGGAGAGAATTACTTAAAGAAAGCGTAGGTAGTGGAATGAGTGCTAAACCAATGCTTGAGTATTTTGAACCTTTAATGGGCTATTTAAAAGCACAAAACAAAGACCGAAACTATACGCTTCCTGAAAGTTTATAGATAACAAATAGTCATAAAAAAAGCGCTTAATTAAATTAAGCGCTTTTTTTATGATTAAGAATTTCTTCTAATTATAAGTAGACGTACTTACTTCAAAGGTTGAATCTTTTGCCGCTAAGTAACGTTCAGCGTCTAAGGCAGCCATACATCCTGTTCCTGCAGCAGTAATTGCTTGTCTGTAAACATGATCTGCGGCATCACCTGACACAAATACACCATCAATATTGGTTTTTGCAGAACCTGGCTCATTAATAATATAACCCGTTTCATCAAGTTTTAGGAAGTCCTTAAAAATATCAGTGTTTGGTTTATGTCCAATAGCAACAAAGAATCCTGTCGCTGGAATATCAAACTTTTCATCGGTTTTATTATTAAACACGCGAACTCCAGTAACTACTTGTCCATCTCCTAAAACTTCATCAGTTTCAGTATTGTAAAGAATATCAATATTCTCGGTGTTCTCTACTCTAGCTTGCATAATCTTAGAAGCTCTAAATTCGTCACGTCTTACAAGCATTGTTACTTTCTTACATAATTTAGAAAGATAATGTGCTTCTTCACAAGCTGAATCTCCAGCACCTACAATAACGACTTCTTGGTTTCTGTAAAAGAAGCCATCACAAACAGCACATGCAGAAACTCCACCTCCAAGTTTCAAATATTTTTGCTCAGATTCTAAACCTAAATATTTAGCTGAAGCACCTGTTGATATAATTACAGTATCACAAAGGATCTCTTTGGTATCGTTAACCCAAACTTTATGAATATCTCCAGAAAAATCTACTTTGGTAATCCAACCATCGCGAACATCTGTTCCAAAACGTTGTGCTTGTTGTTGTAATTGAATCATCATTTCCGGACCAGTAATGCCTTCAGGATAACCTGGGAAATTTTCCACATCATTAGTTGTTGTTAATTGACCTCCAGGTTGTGTTCCTTGATATAAAACCGGACTCATATTCGCTCTAGCAGCATAAATTGCAGCAGTATATCCAGCAGGACCTGAACCTATAATAAGGCATTTAACGTGTTCTATAGTATCTGACATAATTGTTTTTCTAAGTTTACTAAAGCAAAAGTAGAGTTTTTGATAGAAAACTTACATATAAGTTATTAACAGTAGTTATGCAATTATTACAACTTTCTATTGTAAATCATCGACTAATAATTTTAGGTCTGATTAAAATTTTGTAACTTATAGAAATAACCACAAATTCTTATTAAAATGAAACCTATATTCGCCATCATTTTAACGTGCTTATTGTTGACATCTTGTAATTCTAACACGACTGAAACTAAAAGTGACATAACACAAAAAACTGAAACAACCAAAGAACTTAACGGTTTAGAAGGCGCTTGGGAATTAATCGGGTTTTATAACTACAAAGACAATGTGGTAACCGATTCATTTGCAACAACTGAAGGCTACAGACAGGTTAAGATCTACACTAAAACCAAAGTCATGTGGAGCAAAGATGTTCCAACAGATTCTACCGAATGGTTTGGTTATGGAACTTATAATTTAGACAATCAAACCCTAACAGAAGTCTTAGATTATGGCTCAGAGATGATGAGCAAAATAATTCAGGAAAGAAAAGAGTTTGTTTATGAGATACATCTAACAGATTATACGTTTAGTCAAATTGAAATCGATGAAGATGGCAACCGTATTTACTCTGAAAACTATAAACGTATAGAATAAAAAAAGGCTCTCTAAGAAAATAATTTTCTACAAGAACCTTTATCTTTAGCTTGTCGGAGTGGCAGGATTCGAACCTGCGACCTCCGCGTCCCAAACGCGGCGCGATAACCGGGCTACGCTACACTCCGAAAATGGTTATCTAAAAAGAAAGCCTTACGCTTTCTGAATTCGGACTGCAAATATATATTATTTCTTTAAAAATCATTACATTTTATTATTAAATTTAAGCTTCAAATCTAATTTCTATGATTTCACTAAAACAATTATTGTTATGTCCTTTCTTTATCACATTGTTGTGTTGTGCGCAAGACAAAAACCCAACGAACAACCAACATACTCATACTGTTGTAGTCGATAACTTAAATATTCCTTGGAGTTTTACATTTTTACCAGACAAGTCGATTCTTATTGTTGAAAAAGATGGACGACTATTACATTACAAAGATGGCGCTACTTCAGAAATCAAAAACACACCAACTGTTTACAATCGTGGCCAAGGTGGTTTTCTTGACATAGAGTTACATCCTGATTATGGCACTAATGGTTGGATATATTTTTCTTATGCGTCTTCTGAAGGGAATGAAAAAGGTGGTCAAACTGCTATCATGCGTGCTAAACTCAAAAATGGCGCTCTAACAGATAATGAATTACTCTATAAAGCATCTCCAAACACAACTAAAGGTCAGCATTTTGGATCTCGCATTGTTTTTGATGATGATGACTACTTATATTTTACGATAGGAGATCGTGGGCAACGTGATATCAATCCTCAAGACATCACCAAAGATGGTGGAAAAGTGTATCGCCTTCATGATGATGGACGCATTCCTTCAGATAATCCTTTTACAAATGAAACTCATTCAAAAAAAGCGATCTATTCATTCGGACACCGAAATCCGCAAGGCATGACCATTCATCCTGAAACCAGAGCAATATGGACTCACGAACATGGACCAAGAGGTGGTGATGAAATCAATATTATACAAGCTGGTAAAAATTATGGTTGGCCAGTAATAAGTTATGGTGTGAATTATAGTGGTACTAAATTTACTGATATTACTGAAAAAGATGGTATGGAACAGCCACTTCATTATTGGGTACCTTCCATTGCTCCTAGCGGAATGACCTTTATTTCTAGTGAACGTTACGGTAATTGGAAAGGCAACTTACTTGTTGGGTCTTTAAAATTTCAGTACCTCGATCTTTGTTATATCTCTGAAGGAAAAGTTGTAAAAGAAGAACGCTTGTTAGATGGTTTAGGTCGTGTAAGATCTGTAGAACAAGGTCCTGACGGATTTATATACGTTGGAATTGAAAATCTTGGCATCGTAAAACTTATCAGAAACTAAATGAAACATTTTATCCTACTTCTTTTGAGTTTGACTTGTATAAATTCATGTAAAGACTCCAACAAAACCACATCAACGACGAACCTTAGTGCTAATTTTTCAGAAAGTATAGCCAATGGAAAAGACATCTATACAGACTTCTGCATGACTTGTCATATGCCAGATGGCAAAGGTGTTCCTAAGTCCTTTCCGCCATTAGCTAATTCAGATTATCTAAAAAACAATCGACTGTTAAGCATAAAAGCTGTTAAGTATGGCTTATCTGATGCCATTGAAGTGAATGGCGAAACATACAATATGCCTATGGCATCACTCGGACTTTCTGATGCTGAAATTGCTGATGTCATGAATTATATTACAAACAGTTGGGGAAACCAAAACTCAGAAATGATTACTGTCAAAGAAGTTTCAGAAATTAAACCTTAAAATACGCTTAAATAATTAACTTTGTAGTAATTCAAATCTTAACAAAATTATGCTCATAATAGGAATCGCTGGAGGAACTGGTTGTGGTAAAACAACAGTTGTAAATCAAATTTTAAATGAACTCCCAGAAGGCGAAGTTGGTGTTATTTCTCAAGATTCTTACTACAAAGACACCTCGCACCTCAGCTACGAAGAGCGTGTAAAAATTAATTTCGATCACCCAAGATCTATAGATTTTGAACTTTTAGAATCTCATCTCAAAGATTTAAGAAATGGAATCGCAATAGATCAACCTGTGTACTCGTTTGTAAAACACAATCGAACAGGTGATGTTATCAAAACTCTACCAAGAAAAGTAATGATTGTTGAAGGTATTCTAATTCTAACCAATGCTGAATTGCGAGACATGTTTGACATAAAAATATTTGTACATGCCGATAGTGACGAACGTTTGATTAGACGATTGAAACGCGATATTTCTGAACGTGGTAGAGACATTGAAGAAGTCTTAACCAGATACCAAAACACCTTAAAACCAATGCATCAGCAGTTTATTGAGCCTACAAAAGAATACGCTGACATCATAATACCAACCAATAAATACAACACTGTTGCCGTAGATATCGTTAAAACAATAATCAACGAAAAACTCAATTGATAGTGAAATACCTCAGAAACATATTTGTACTTATTTTGGTTGTTTTTGCTGTTTGGATGCTATTTATAGACTCCAATTCACTACTCATACATCGTGAGCTCAATGAAGATATTAACGATTTGGAAGATGAAAAAGAGTATTATAAAAAAGAGATTGAAAAAGACAAAAAAGCAATCAAAGAGCTAAGCACTGATGAAGGTATAGAAAAATTAGCGCGCGAGAAGTATTACATGAAGAAAGACAATGAAGATATTTATATCATTGAATATGAAGACAGCTTAAAAACTAAAACCAAAGATGAGTAAATCATTATTCAAATCGTTTCCTGAAGTATCGTCAAAAGCTTGGAAACAAAAAATCCAAGTCGATCTTAAAGGTGCAGATTACAATGACACCTTAATTTGGAATACCAATGAAGGCATTGATGTTAAACCGTTTTATCATCAAGATGAATTTGAGTCATTACCAGAAGTTTCAGATTCAAAATGTACCCAATTCAGAATTTGTCAAACCATCATAGTTGAAAACTTAGAAGACGCTAATCGTTTAGCAATTGAAGCCGTTGAAAATGGCGCTGAAGCTATAAAATTCAACCTATCCAATCCTGAAACTAACATCAATGCGCTTATTAAAGGCATTGACAGTTCTCATATTTCAGTACACATTGAAACCACATTTGTAAATCCTGAAATTCTAAATAACGCACCTAATGATATTGTTGTAAACACAGACATCATAGGACATTTAGCCAAGACAGGAAATTGGTATGAAAACCTATCTAGCGACCACAAAGCCTTTGAAAGTATTGTTTCTAAAACCAATACCATAAGTATTGATATGAGTTTATACCAAAATGCTGGTGCTACAATTTCACAGCAATTAGCTTATGGAATTGCTCATGTGAATGAATATCTTAATCATTTAAATGATTCACTTAACCAACAGGAAAAAGACACACTTAACGTCGTATTCGATGTTGCAATTGGGAGTAATTATTTCTTCGAAATAGCGAAACTAAGAGCATTGAGACAATTATGGAAGGCTCTAGCGTCAGAATATAATATCAATACTAATTGTCACATTTTCGCTTCGCCTTCACGTCGAAACAAAACCATTTACGATTATAATACCAACATGCTTCGCACAACAACCGAATGCATGAGTGCAATTTTAGGAGGCGCAAATACCATAAGTAATTTGGCATACGATGCTATATACCATAAGCCTAATGATTTTGGTGAGCGCATTTCTAGAAATCAACTTTTAATATTAAAGCACGAAAGTTATTTTGATAAAGTTGACAACCCTTCTGATGGCTCTTATTACATTGAATCTCTAACGGAACAACTTTCAGAAAAAGCGCTTGATATTTTCAAAGATATTGAATCAAATGGTGGCTTTTTAAATCAGCTCAAAGAAGGAACTATTCAACGAAAAATTAAAGACAGTGCGCTTAGAGAGGAAGAACAATTTGAAGCCGAAAAACTTGTACTATTAGGCACAAATAGACACCCAAATCCGGACGATAAAATGAAAAATGAATTAGAGTTACAACCATTTGTTAAAACAAATCCCGTTAAAACTTTAATTGAACCTATCATTGAAAAAAGACTATCTGAAAAACTGGATATCAATAGATTAAATAAAGAATAAACTAAAAACAACACTCTATGAAATCACGATTTTTTTATTTTGTAATATGTTTGACTGTATTAAATTGCCAAGAAAAACGTGCTGATATTGAATACAAGTATTCCAACAAAGAATCTTTTATAAAATGTAATGATGTTAATGCTGAATTATTCCAAGAAGCGCTTTATGATTTCGAACACAATTTGTCTGAAAATTATGTGGATAAAAATCCGAAATTAATGATTGCTTACAGACAATTCATCAAAGAGTTTATGACAAAAAATGCCAATTTTAATAATTTGTCAAACGAACACACGCTAAGAATTTTTGAAGCACTCAAACAAACCGACAACTTAATTATTGAAAGCAATAATACCTTAGCACTCAATTACAAACACCCTGTCTTTAGTTGCATTGCAGAAAACATTCAAGATAAAGACCTAAAAACAACATTCAACGCCTTGTTATCTACAAACAGTCTTAGCGCAAGAATGCTTCAAGATGCCCTACTCTCAAGCAGCAGTAAAATTGGTTCTGACAAACACCTAGCAACTTATGTCGCACTAGAAATGTATTACACACAGCTAACCAATGTTGATCTAACTAAAAAAGAAGATCCAAAAACAAACAAAGCCAAAGATCCTCACGCTGGTCACAATCATTAAGATCAATTTGTTTATTTACTCCTAAAACATGAATAGAAAACCCGTACAACATATCACAGTTAAGCAGTCAGAAAGCAAAAAAACAAATGCTCACGTTGAGGAGTTTCACACAGCTGAAGACATTCGTGTTAAATCTTTCTATTCTTCAAGTGACACCAAAGACTTAGAACATCTAAACTTTGCCGCTGGTATAGCACCTAATCTACGCGGACCATATTCTACAATGTATGTACGCAGACCTTGGACGATAAGACAATACGCTGGTTTTTCAACAGCAAAAGACAGTAATGCGTTTTACAGACGCAATCTTGCCGCTGGACAAAAAGGACTTTCTGTTGCCTTCGACCTTGCCACACACAGAGGTTACGATTCAGATCACGAGCGTGTTGTTGGTGACGTTGGGAAAGCTGGTGTTGCCATAGATAGTGTCGAGGACATGAAAATCCTGTTCGACCAAATTCCACTCGACAAGATGTCTGTTTCTATGACTATGAATGGTGCTGTTTTACCAATCATGGCATTTTACATTATCGCTGCAGAAGAGCAAGGTGTCACTCCTGAACAATTGGCTGGAACCATTCAAAATGACATCTTAAAAGAGTTTATGGTAAGGAACACCTACATCTATCCTCCTACACCTTCAATGAAAATCATCTCTGATATTTTTGAATACACTAGCAAGCACATGCCTAAATTCAATAGTATTAGTATTTCTGGTTATCATATGCAAGAAGCAGGCGCCACATGCGATATTGAATTAGCTTACACACTTGCTGACGGATTAGAATACATCAAAAAAGGACTTGAAACAGGTATGGATATTGATACTTTTGCGCCACGCCTTTCCTTTTTCTGGGCCATAGGAATGAATCACTTTATGGAAATAGCCAAGATGAGAGCAGCACGAATGCTTTGGGCAAAAATCGTAAGTCAATTCAACCCAAAAAACCCAAAATCACTAACACTAAGAACTCATTGCCAAACTTCAGGATGGAGTTTAACTGAACAAGATCCTTTTAACAATGTTGCCAGAACAACCATTGAAGCTGCTGCTGCTGCTTTTGGAGGCACTCAAAGCCTTCATACCAATGCATTAGATGAAGCTATAGCCTTACCAACAGATTTTTCAGCAAGAATAGCAAGAAACACCCAAATATTCTTACAACAAGAAACACACATCACTAAAACCGTTGATCCTTGGGCTGGCAGCTATTATGTCGAAAAGCTAACACATGACATTTCTCAGAAAGCCTGGAAGCTAATTGAAGAGATTGAAGAATTAGGTGGTATGACCAAAGCTATTGAGGCTGGCATTCCAAAACTTCGCATCGAAGAAGCCGCAGCTAGAAAGCAAGCGAGAATTGACTCTGGACAAGATATTATTGTTGGTGTAAACAAGTTTAGACTTGACGAAGAAGATTTAATCTCTACTTTAGAAGTAGATAATCAAGTTGTTAGAAATGAGCAGATTAAAAGACTAAATCACATAAAGTCTACTAGAGACTCCAATGCAGTCAATAATGCCCTTTCAAAACTCACTGATGCAGCTAAAACAGGTAAAGGAAACCTCTTAGCTTTAGCCATAGATGCCGCAAGACTTCGAGCAACTTTAGGTGAAATTAGCGATGCTCTTGAAGAAGCATTTGGAAGATATAAAGCTCAAATAAAATCATTTTCAGGCGTGTATAGTAAAGAAATAAAAGACGACGAATCGTTCAAAAAAGCTCGCGAATTAGCAGATCAATTTGCTGAGCAAGATGGTCGCAGACCAAGAATAATGATTGCAAAAATGGGACAAGATGGCCATGACAGAGGTGCTAAAGTAGTGGCAACAGGCTATGCCGACGTTGGCTTTGATGTTGATATTGGACCATTATTTCAAACACCAAAGGAAGCCGCAAAGCAAGCTGTTGAAAACGATGTACATATTTTAGGTGTATCATCACTTGCAGCTGGACATAAAACCTTAGTTCCTCAAGTTATTGAAGAGCTTAAAAACTATGGACGTGACGACATTATGGTTATTGTTGGTGGTGTTATTCCAAAGCAAGATTATCAATTCTTATTTGATGCAGGAGCTGTAGCAGTCTTTGGACCTGGAACCAAAATTAGCGATGCTGCTATTAAAATTTTAGAGATTTTGATTGAGTAAATATACTAAAGGTCATATTTAATGTTTAACTTTAAAAATTAATCCAATCAAAATCTTATGAAACACATTGCTGTACTTGCATTTGCTCTTTTTTTTTCAATCGCTTCTTTTGCCCAAAAAATTTTTCAACCAGGAAATTATACCGATAAAACCGGAACTACCACTTCTGGTTTGATTAAAATTATTTCTGATGTTGAAATTGAATTTAAATCTGATAAAAAATCTAAGTCTAAGATCATAAACGCTAACAGCATTGATGGTTATACGATCACTGAACCTTTTAAAAAATACACAAGTCTCAGATTAGAAGGTGCTGCTTCACAATTTTACGCCTATGTGATCGAAAGTGATATTTCGCTTCTCGAGCAAGGCAAATTGTATTTTATACATAACGAAACTAATGGACTCAGAAAACTAGAAGTTAAAGTCACCGAAAAATCAACAGATCAAGGTTTAGTCAAAAGCACAATAAACAGCTATATTGGTGTTTTAAGTTTTTATTCTAAAGACTGTAATAGCGCTAGAACTAAAGTTAACAACGTTAAATACAGACGCAAAAGCCTATCGGATTATATCATAACACTCAACGAATGTAGTGATAGCACTATTAAAGATTATACGATTGACAAATCTGTCGTGAATTTATTTGAACTTGGCATTACTGCTGGTTTGAATTTTGCAGCTTTTGAGTCGCAATCTGTTGGAATAAGTAGTTATGAAGCTAATGATTCTGATTCAGGAATTGGTATTGGTGCTTTTGTGAGTTTTTCACCAAATATCACAAAGTATAATGTGTCATTTACCTTAGGTCTTGAATACAACCAAAAAGCTGCTGAAAGCATTTCAAGCTCTGCTAATCTACCAAATAATAGCCGACGAATCGTAACGCACGATGCTCCTGTTTTAGAAGCTTACGTAGGAACCTTATACCAACCTTTTTATAACAACAAATGGGTGTTAAGCCCTTTTATTGGATTAGGTACTTCTTATGGTTTTAACCTTTCGCATGAAATTGTAGATAATATTGAATTCTTCAATGATCCAAAAGTCATTGAATTAGATGAAAACCAAGGATTTTCGTTGATTTTTAGAGCAGGTTCATTCATTAACATAAAAAATCATAAGTTCTTTGTTGAAGCAGCGGTTTCAAATTATCCTTATGCCTTTGATTATTATGGATCAAACTTTCAAATTAAAGCCGGCTACTTGATCAATTTGAAAAAGAACAGATAACCTTGCCATATATTCAGTTTTTTAGATTTAATGCAATGAATTTTGTTCACACCTATGTTAACAACTTACCCTTTTAAAACGCACAAATAATTGTATTTTTACATTCAATTAAACCAAATCATTTAATGGGTAAAATCATTGCAATTGCCAATCAAAAAGGCGGTGTTGGTAAAACAACAACTTCAGTAAACTTAGCGGCTTCTTTAGGTGTTCTTGAAAAAAAAGTATTGCTTGTTGATGCAGATCCTCAAGCTAATGCTACTTCAGGATTAGGAATTGATGTTGAAAGTGTAGAAACAGGAACTTATCAGCTTTTAGAGCATACTGCTTCTGCCGAAGATTGTATCATTGAAACAGAGTCTCCTAACGTTGATATTATTCCTGCGCACATAGATCTTGTTGCTATAGAAATTGAATTGGTAGACAAAGATCAGCGTGAATACATGCTTAAAACAGCTGTAGAGCATTTAAAAACGGCTTATGATTACATCATCATAGATTGTGCACCTTCACTAGGTTTACTTACCTTAAATGCGCTTACAGCTTCAGATTCAGTGATCATTCCTATTCAATGTGAATATTTTGCGCTTGAAGGCTTGGGAAAACTTCTAAATACTGTTAAAAGTGTTCAGAAGATCCACAATACCAATTTAGATATTGAAGGCATGCTTCTCACCATGTATGACCAACGTCTTCGATTATCAAATCAAGTTGTTGAAGAAGTTCAGAAACACTTTAGTGATATGGTTTTCGAAACAATTATTCAACGAAATGTACGTTTAGGTGAAGCACCTAGTTATGGTGAAAGCATTATTAAATACGATGTTAGCAGTAAAGGCGCTTCAAATTACTTAAGTTTGGCAAAAGAAATTATTAATAAGAATGCATAATGGCGAAGGCGACAAAAAAACAAGCTCTAGGTAGAGGACTTTCAGCACTTCTGAAAGATCCTGACAAGGATAATAGTTCTGTAAATCAAAAAAACTCTGATGCGATTATTGGCAATATTGTTGAATTAGCTATTAATACTATTGAAATTAACCCTTTTCAACCTAGAACAAATTTCAATGAAGAATCCTTACGCGAATTAGCCTCTTCAATCAAGGAGCTAGGCGTTATTCAACCTATAACAGTTAGACATTTAGACGAAAACAAATTTCAGCTGGTGTCTGGTGAAAGACGCTTTAGAGCTTCAAAACTTATTGGTTTAACAACTATTCCTGCTTATGTAAGAATTGCTAATGACCAAGAATCATTAGAAATGGCTTTGGTAGAAAACATCCAACGTCAAGACCTTGATCCTATCGAAATTGCGTTGTCATACCAACGTCTTATTGACGAAATACAACTAACTCAAGAACAAATGAGTGAGCGTGTTGGTAAGAAACGTTCAACAATTGCTAACTACTTACGTTTATTAAAACTAGATCCTATTATCCAAACTGGTATGCGTGATGGTTTTATTTCAATGGGTCATGGACGCGCCATTATCAATATTGAAGACCAAAGCACGCAATTAGATATTTATGAAAAAATAATTACAGATAAACTATCTGTAAGAGCCACAGAACAACTCGTAAAAAGTGTTCAAAATCCTACTAAAACAACAACGACAACCAAAGAAGAACTTCCAAAATACATTAGAAAAGGTGTTAAGGAGTTTTCTGAATACTTTGGCCATAAAATTAGCGTTAAGGTATCTAGAAATGGAAAAGGTCAGATTACCATACCATTTCATTCAGAAGAAGATTTTAATCGTATTAAAAAGTTAGTACAGCGTGCCAAATAAAGTTACATATAGCATTATTGGTTTTTGTTTGTTATGCTTCGGCGCATTTTCTCAAAATTCAAAAGAAAGTGATAGCCTGAAGGTAGACACCGATTTATTGGTTGTGGTGGATTCTGTAAAACGTGAACCTATTAATATTCTTGCGCCATCTAAAGCTGCCTTCTACTCTGCTGTTTTACCTGGACTCGGACAAGCCTATAACAAAAAGTATTGGAAAATTCCTATTGTTTATGCTGCTCTCGGAACAGGGATTTATTTTTATGTGACCAACGATAGAGAGTATAACCGTTATAGAGACGCTTATAAACGTCGGCTTGCTGGATTTACAGATGACGAATTTGTTGGCGTAAGCAATGACGGACTCATAAATGCGCAACAAACCTTAAAGCGTAGGAAAGAACTCTCCTTACTTATCACCATTGGCTTGTATGCACTTAATATTATAGATGCCAATGTTGATGCGCACCTACTACAATACAATGTTGATGAAAACTTAGCTGTGAGACCTCATATTAGGTATAATGAAATGGAAAACACTTCCGATTTAGGGCTTACCTTAAATTTTAAATTTTAACGCATGACTATAGCTTTACTAGGTTATGGAAAAATGGGAAAGGCCATTGAGAAAGTTGCAATAGATCGTGGTCATAGTATTGCTTTAAAAGTTGGTAGAGATACAAAAGCATACGATTTAAACGGCATTGATGTTGCTATAGATTTTAGCATTCCTTCTTCGGCTTATGAAAATATTTCCAATTGTATTTTACAACAAACACCTATTATCTCTGGTACTACAGGTTGGTTAGAACGCTACGATGACATCATTCAATTATGTAATAACAATAAAGGTGCTTTTCTATATGCTTCTAATTTTAGTCTTGGGGTTAATATCTTTTTTGAAGTCAATAAAACCCTTGCTAGATTAACTAAAGGACTTTCTCAATACAGTATTGCTATTGAAGAAATCCATCATACTGAAAAACTCGATGCACCTAGTGGCACTGCGATAAGCTTAGCAAATGGTATTATTGAAGAACATAGTGAGCTCAAAAATTGGACGCTTGAAACACCTAAATCAAATGAGATTGGTATTTTAGCGAAACGAATTGAAAATGTTCCTGGTACGCACGAGGTAAATTATAGTTCTGGTGTAGATCAAATCTCTATCAAGCACACAGCGCATAGCAGAGAAGGATTTGCCCTTGGAGCTGTTATCGCTGCCGAATGGATCTTTGGAAAAACTGGTGTTTTCACAATGAAAGACGTGTTAAATATTGGTTAATATAAACTGTATGCGTAACGTTTTTCTAGATTTGCCAACCAACAACACAAATTAAAGTATTATGTCCTTAACAAATTGGTTAATTTTTATTCTTATAATTCAAGTCATTCATGGATTAGGCACTTGGAAGTTATATGTTAAAGCTGGTAGACAAGCCTGGGAAGCTTTTGTTCCTGTATACAATGCCATTGTTTTAATGAAAATCATAAACAGACCTTGGTGGTGGACGCTATTATTATTTGTGCCAATTGTTAATTTAATTATGTTTCCTGTGGTTTGGGTTGAAACGGCAAGAAGCTTTGGAAAAAACACCTACTTAGATACTTTTTTAGCAATTGTAACCTTAGGATTTTACAATTACTATCTGAATTACGCTGCTGATGTCTCTTATATAGAAAACAGAGATTTACAACCTAAGTCAGCTTCAGGTGATTGGGTGAGCTCTATCCTATTTGCTGTTGTGGCAGCCACTATTGTTCACACCTATTTTATTCAACCGTTTACAATTCCTAGTTCATCCTTAGAAAAATCATTACTTGTTGGTGATTTCCTATTTGTAAGTAAGTTTCATTATGGTGCCAGAATACCAATGTCTACGGTTGCAACACCAATGGTTCATGATACGATTCCTGTTCTTAAAAAGAAATCCTACTTATTTGACGACCGTTTCGACAAGAAAAACACGTCATGGAAAAACAAATTACAACTCCCTTATCTAAGACTTCCTGGTTTTGAAGATATTGAACGAAATGATATTGTCGTATTTAATCAGCCTGCAGATACGTTACTTAACATGAATATCTTCACTCCTGACAGAAACTATTACAAACCTATTGATAAGAAAACAAATTTAGTAAAGCGTTGTGTTGGTGTGCCTGGCGATTCGTTAGAAATCATTGATGGCTATGTTTACATTAACGGACAAAAAAATGAATTGCCTGATCGTGCAAAGCTTCAATTTGCATATAATATTGAGTTGAAAGGCAACTTTACAGCACAACAGATTTTTGAAGCCTTAGAACGTTATGATATTACAGATAGTCCTTATCAAGTTGGACCAAGTACCATTGTAGTGCAAGCCACTGAAGCTTCAATAGCTAAAGCCAAAAACAATCCGTATTTCAGTAAAATTTCAAGACGCGCTGCACCTAAAGGAGGAGATAGCAATGCCTTATTCCCTAGAGCTCCAGAATACGCATGGAGTTATGACAATTTTGGACCTATTTATATTCCTGAAGAAGGCAAAACTGTTGAATTAAACCTTGAAGTACTTCCACTTTATAAACGTGTCATTACAGAGTACGAAGGCAACTCATTACAAGTCAATGGGAACCAAATCCTAATTAATGGAGCTCCTGCCACATCGTACACATTCAAACAAAACTACTATTGGATGATGGGAGACAATAGAGATAATTCTGTAGATGCTAGAGCTTGGGGTTATGTACCTTTTGATCACGTTGTTGGAAAACCTGTATTTATTTGGATGAGTTGGGACGGACTCAGAAATCCGCGTTGGGAACGTTGGTTTACAACTGTCGGAGGTTCAGGGAAACCTGTATCATACTTAATCCCATTTATTGTGGTTTTAATTGCAGGATTCGGATTTAACAAATGGCGTAAAAAGAAAAAGGCTGCGTAATTACTTCCAAAATGTCAGTGGTCTTTCATCCAACCTACTTCCCAAATATTGCGCATTGTGTCGCAATGCTAAAGTTTGGTGATGTTATTTTTGAAGTTTGTGATAACTACCAAAAGCAAACCTACAGAAACAGGACTTCTATTTATGGAGCCAATGGAAAATTAGATTTGAATATTCCTGTACATTATACGCAAAAACACAGACAACTGTACAGAGACGTTAAAATTTCTAATACTGATAAATGGCAAGATTTACATCTTAAGTCTTTAGAATCAGCTTATCGCACTTCACCTTTCTTTGAATTTTATATAGACGATCTTATGCCTCTATTTCAAATAAAAGCTAATTATCTAATGGAGTTTAATTTGTTATGTATTGAGAAAGTTTTTGAATGCCTCGAATGGTTTCCAAAAATAAGTAAAACTGAAGCTTTTTTGAAAGATACTGAACATTTTGATGCGCGATCACTAGCGAATAGTCGGAAAGAAATTCAACAAGACTTCAAACCTTACGATCAGGTTTTTGATACCAAACACGGATTTATTCAGAATTTAAGCATTCTTGATTTACTTTTTAATGAAGGTCCTAATTCAACTATATATTTAGAATCTCAAAAATTAACACTATAATGCTTCAACCATTAATTCATTATAGTATTCATTTCATACTACCACTAATAATAGCTTTACTTTACTTCAAAAATCAATGGAAATTTGCGACTATCATTATGATAAGTACAATGCTTATTGATCTAGACCACCTTCTAGCAACACCTATTTTTGACACCAACCGTTGTAGTATAAACTTTCATCCTCTTCACTCCTTTTACGCCATTGTAATTTATGCGTTATTGACATGTATAAAAAAAACAAGACTCTTAGGAATTGGGTTATTGATTCATATCTTAGCTGATACGGTTGATTGCTTAATGATGTGATTTATTTTGAAAGTATTATTTTTCCAATTTTACTTTAGCCATTATTGGATAATGATCTGAAAGCTTTTCGTCAAAGGTTTTAAACGAATTTACTTTAAAAGCTTCATCTACAAGTACAAAATCAATTCGTACAGGGAAAAATTTAAAATTGAAGGTTTTCCCAAATCCGTTACCTGCCGACTTAAAAGCATCTTTCAAGTTGCCTTTAATTTCTTTATAGACATACGAATACGCTGTATTATTAAAGTCGCCACAAATAATCATTTTATAAGGACATTGCGTTTTATGCTTTAAAAACAATTCGGTTTGAAATTGTTGCATTTTAAAAGTATGACTAACACGATTAAAAAGGTTTTGAGAATTTTCATTAGCCAGTTTTTCAACTGCAGGATCAATTCCTAAGGATTGTAAATGCACATTATAAATTCTTAGAGTGTCTTTTCCTTTAACAATATCAGCAAAAATAGCATTGTTTGATGTTTTAGGAAACTCTATAGAACCCGATTTAACGATTGGAAATTTAGAGAAAATAGCTTGTCCGTTTTTAACCTTATCACCCGAAAGTTGTTCGTATTTGTAATACCTATCAAAATTCACATCACTATCAGGTCTGTATTCTTGTATACATAATATATCTGGTTGTTTTTCAGAAATGAATGTTGAGATATGCTTCGGAACTTGTTCATCTTTAATCCAATCAAATGCATTAAATAAACGCACATTATAATTCATCACAGTGATGTTCTCGGAGTCATCAATATTTTTAGAGGATGAAAATTTATACAGTGAAAACACATGATTATATCCAATGATCAACACAACTAACGATAATATAAGCTGCCGTTTGACATTGAGAAGCCAGTATACAAAAAAGAGAATATTAACAATTATAAGTGCAGGAACAGCAAGGCTTAATACAGATAAAAAGGCAAACTGTTGAGGCGCCATATAAGGTAAAACGTAAGATAAAAGCAAGGCAAATGCCATCAATGAATTGATGACAAACATTAACTTGCCAAAACCTTTCAACTTTTTCATTTACATGACTTCATTATTTTCCAGCACGAAAGAGAAACTCCTTTTCTTCAGTCGTTAAACTCTCGTAACCACTTTTACTAATCTTTTCAAGTATAAGATCAATCTTCTTCTGAGTATTAAACTCATTAAATTCTTCTTTATTACGACCTACAAAAGGTTTCTTTTTGCTTTTGTGAACTGTTTTTAAGTTAGATGATGATTTAAACAGATTACTAATTTTATCCATCACAGCTCCAAAACCTTTACCAATGTCTTTTCCTTTTAATAACTGAGTTGCATACAGATATCCAAGAAGACTTCCTCCGAGATGCGCAACCATTCCGCCTTGATTAACACCAGCAATTAATCGCAATACATCAAAAGCAACCAAGGCAACACCCAAATACCAAAGCTTGATTTTTACAGTAAAAAATCGTGCTTCTCTATAAGGCATATAAGCACAAATAAAAATCAATAAGGCATTCACTCCAGCAGATGCACCAACCAATACTGTAACCGAATCTACAAACGCTGATGGAATGAGGTTATACGCAAGTAAATACAGCAAACCTCCAATTAAAATCCCCATAAAATAGATATTTAAGGACTGTTTGGTTGGAAATAAATTTACCATAACGCGTGTCACGAAGTACAACACCAACATATTAAATAGAATATGCCAAAAGTCGTAATGAATAAAACCATAGGTCAATATAGACCAAGGCTTAGTGATAAATCTAGAAAAAACATTAGGGAGCTCAAACCAATTGAGGGTACTCTCTCTGGGAATATCGCTTATAATTCTGAGCAGCCATCCAATAAAAAAAATGAAGCCATTGAGCGCAATAATTTTTTCAAAGACGTCTAGTCGCTTCAATTTTTCCTTTATGTCATAATTTAAAGAGGTCATCGATCCCAACGATTACGATTAAACTGAGTTTTCTTCCAATACCACATCATCAAAAACCCTGTAATAGCACCACCAACGTGAGCCATATACGCCGTATTACTTGGACTAAAAAATGACTGCCCTGTAAAGGCCGAGACAATATCTAAAATAATGATTCCAGGAATGAAATACTTTGCTTTGATTGGAATTGGTAAAAATATGAGCATCAATTTTGCCTCAGGATTCATCATTCCAAAAGCCGCCAAAATACCCATAATACAACCAGAAGCACCAACCATTCTTGAGCTTGAAACAGCATTCATATCAAACATAGAACGAAAGACATCTTGAGTAATTACACTAGAATCAATGTTGTACTCATTAAGTAGCGGCACTAATCCATCTCTAAACAATTCACCTTTGATATACAAGCCATCACTAGCATTAATATTGACCATTTTATGAATGAACTCAGAATTTAAACTTAAATCCTTAATCCCTTGATAAGCCGAATAAAACTCAAAATAATAATATCCTAGCTGAAACAACACGGCACCTAAACCAGCAGACAAGTATAAAAACAAAAACTTTTTGGAGCCTAAAGCTGCTTCAACAGCAGTCCCAAACATCCATAAAGCAAACATATTGAATAAAATATGTGTCATTCCACCATGCATAAACATATGTGTTATAATCTGCCATGGTTGGAACATATCGCTTTCAGGAAAAAACATAGAAAACCATCCATAGAACAATTGTCCATTTCCAATTGTGACTGTTCCAATAAACATCAATACATTGATAATCAATAAATGTTTAACAGTATCTGTTATGCCTCTCCTCATAATTATTATATGAATTTTTTATCAAAATCATCAACAGTCATCGTAATGAATGTTGCTTTATTTGTTGGTGACACTGAAGGTTCCTTACACGCAAATAGGCTGTTCACCATGTGCTCTTGCTCCTCAAACGTTAATGACTGACCAGCTTTAACCGCTAAGCTTTTAGATAACGATTTGGCTAATAAATCTGTTGCACTAAAATTACTATCAGGAACTTCCTGTTCTACATCACTAATAAGCTGTTCTAAAATAATAGACACTTCACTTTCTGGAACATTAACAGGAACACCTGTGATTTCTATTTGTTCGTCTTCAAACTTAGCAAATACAAATCCTGTATGTTCTAAATCTTCTTTTAACTGATTTAAAAGTGCAATATCAGTACTTGAAAACTGTAACTGCAATGGAAACAAGAGTTGTTGACTAATCGCTTCTTTAATGGTTGTGTGTTTGAGCAAGCCTTCGTATAAAATACGTTGATGCGCTCTATTTTGGTTGATGATCAGCATTCCAGATTTAATAGTACTAATGATGTACTTATTTTGGAACTGGTAAGTAGATTGTAAACCTTGAGCATCTTTATTATGATTGAACAAAGCCTCTTGTTCAGGTTCACTTTCTAATTGGACCTCACTAAAACTTTGAACTTTTTGGTTGGCTTTGCTCTCTAAGCCAACATACAAGCTTTCCCAATCTGTGGTTGGACTTTTTCTATAAGATGTTGAAGTTACTGCTCGTTTTTCAGAGGGTTTATGATCATTCTGAAAAGGATTAAAAGCTCTATCGACCTCAACCGTTGGGTTTGAAGCAGTCTTTTCCTTGTAACTGTAAGGCGTATCTAAATTATTATCTCTATTAAAATCTAAAACTGGAGCAATATTAAACTGACCTAAGCTATGCTTAACAGAAGCCCTCAAAATAGCATATAAAGTATGCTCATCATCAAACTTGATTTCTGTTTTAGTAGGATGAATGTTGATGTCAATGGTTTTAGGATCTACAGTCAAGTTTAGAAAATAACTCGGATGACTTCCCTCCTTTATAAGACCTTCAAAAGCAGATTTAATAGCATGATTTAAATACGGACTTTTTATAAACCTGTTATTTACAAAGAAGAATTGTTCGGTTTTAGTTTTTCTGGCGAACTCAGGCTTCCCAACAAATCCTGAGATCTTTAAAACTTCAGTTTCCTCTTCAACTGGAACAAGCTTTTCATTCGTTTTACTTCCAAAGATATTAACGACACGTTGCCTATAATTACTTTTGGGAAGGTTAAATGTTTCACTATCGTTATGATGCATAGTGAAAACAATATCAGGATGCGCCAATGCGACTCTTTGAAATTCATCAATGATATGACGTAACTCGACATTATTCGATTTAAGAAAATTACGTCGTGCAGGAATATTAAAAAACAAATGCTTAACAGCAATTGAAGTTCCTTTAGGCGTTACCACAACATCTTGAGCTTTAACATCACTGCCTTCGATCTCAATTTGAGTGCCTAACTCTTCGGTTTCTAACTTGGTTTTTAGTTCCACATGAGCAATAGCTGCAATACTTGCCAAAGCTTCTCCTCGAAATCCTTTGGTATGCAATCCAAATAGGTCTTCGGCAGATCGAATTTTAGAAGTCGCATGCCTTTCAAAACTCAGTCTGGCATCTGTAGCACTCATGCCTTTTCCGTCATCAATAACCTGAATTAAGGTTTTTCCAGCATCTTTAACGATCAACTTTATAGCAGTTGCGTCTGCATCAATAGCATTTTCAAGCAATTCTTTTACAACTGAAGCTGGTCGTTGTACAACTTCGCCTGCAGCAATTTGATTAGCAACATGATCTGGTAAAAGTTGAATGATGTCTGGCATTAGCTATTTGGGTAGAATATTGAAAGGTCAAAATCTATAATAAACAAAAATAACAAAATGAATACCGCTACAATAATCAAAACACGTCTGTTAGCTCCAGACCTATCTTCATTATGTTTATAATCGTCTAATGCGTTATTCAATTTTGTTTTTAATCCTTTATTACTACTAGCAGTAACGCGATACTCATCAAACTTATGCTTAAGTTCATAAGGATTACCTTCTCCCTTGTAATAGCGAGGTGTGTAACTGTATTTTTTGTTTTTGCGTGTGTGTAGAATTCCCATAATTAAGATATTTCGTAGTGTTCTAATAGCAACCAAACTGCAATTATCATTCCTAAAACGATTAACAAGACTCCTAAACGGTTATTACTTTTAGAGGTATGTTGACTCTCATTCCTAACAGTATTCCATTGCGATTTTAAATCCTCTTTAGAATCTCTTAAGTGCCTTGGTACATAATTGAAGCGTTTGTGCTTTCTTTGATTAAATAAGTTCACTACAAAACTTATAGACATTACATCTCAAAAGTACTGAATTTACGGAGAAAAATAGTGCTTGGAATCCTAAAAATTGTTAACAAAGAGTTTTAAAGGTTTCGCTTAAACGCTGCCATTTTAATGGCTGCAATAGCTGCTTCAGTTCCTTTGTTTCCGTGCTTACCACCAGATCTATCAATAGATTGCTGCATAGTATTATCTGTAAGGACACAGAATATTACAGGAATATCGCCTTTTAAGTTAAGGTCTTTAATGCCTTGTGTTACCCCTTGACATACAAAATCGAAGTGTTTGGTTTCACCTTGAATCACACAACCTATAACGATTATTACATCCAACATACCAGAATCGGCATAGACACTTTTAGACATTCTAGCTGCACCATAAGTGAGTTCAAAAGTACCAGGCACGTTACAACGTATGATGTTCTCTTTTAATGCACCACAATCTATAAGTGCATCAAAAGCGCCTTGCCAAAGGCCTTCAGTAATGGTTTCATTCCATTCTGAAACAACAATCCCAAACCGAAAGTCTTTCGCGTTTGGGATTGTGTTTTTATCGTAATTTGATAAGTTATGGTTTGCAGTTGCCATATTAGTTCTTTGCTTCTGCTCTTCCTATAAATACATCAATATTAGTAGCTTCAGTTGAGCTTGAAAATTCTTCTTTAATTCTTTTGAAATAAGCTAAAGACTTATCTGACTGACCAAGTTCTAACGCCACATTAGCAGCCTTAAACAGATACATTGGTGTCGTATAATTATTAGTAGACGCAGCGATAGCTTTCTCATAATACTCAAGGGCTTCATTAGGTTGCTCTAATTGCACAAAAGCATCACCAATAGCACCTTGAGACACAGGACCTAAAACAGCATCATCTGTACTAAAATCACTTAAATGGGTTACAGCATTTTGGTAATCCTTAAGGTTTAAATACGCCATTCCAGCATAATAATTAGCTAGATTTCCAGCAGGAGTTCCTCCATATTCACTAATAATATCTAGCATACCATATTTTCCATCACCACCATTAAGTGCTAAAGTATATAATGAGTCTTTAGCTGTACCATTAACAGCATCTTCAAAATATTTTTGAGCAGTATACATTTCGTTCATTGCTTCATTAGCCTTAGGCTCGGCAATAAACTTGTTATAACCAAGGTAACCTAAAACAATAGCAGCGACAAGACCTACAACGATGAAAATTCCTTTTTGATTTTTCTCTGCCCAATCCTCTGCTTTAGAAGCACCTTCATCTAAGGTATTAAAAACTTCAGCAGTTGTTGAGTTCTCTTCTATTGCTTCAACTTTCTCAGCTTTTGTTTTTGGTTTGTAACCTCTTTTCTTATATGTTGCCATAATTCTCTATTTGTGCCCGCAAAAATAAAATTTTTATTGAGAATTAAAAGGTAAATTATTTGTTATTTTTACTTCTTCTTAATAGAAATAATACCAAAACAAGAATATTTCAGTCTGTTTTTATGATTTTAGAATCACTGAGTTTAGTCAATTACAAAAATTTTGAAAGTCAAGATTTTGAGTTTGATCACAAAATAAACTGCTTTGTTGGCTTTAATGGTGTTGGAAAAACAAATGTTCTTGATGCTATTTATCATCTATCCTTCGGAAAAAGTTATTTCAATCCTGTTGCTACTCAAAACATCAAACATGATGAAGATTTTTTTGTTGTTGATGGTGTATTCAACAAACACGAACGTCCAGAAAAAATTATTGTTTCCTTAAAGCGTGGTCAAAAGAAAGTTATAAAACGAAATGGGAAGGCTTATGATAAATTTAGTGATCATATTGGTTTTATTCCGCTTGTGATCATTTCGCCAGCAGATCGAGACCTTATTATAGAAGGAAGCGACACCAGGCGAAAATTTATAGACAGTGTTATTTCTCAGAGTAATAAAACGTATCTCAACCACCTTATAAATTACAACAAGGTGCTATCTCAGCGTAATGCACTCTTAAAATATTTCGCATTGAACAATACGTTTAATGCGCAAACTTTGGAGGTTTACAATGCACAATTAGAGGATTTAGGTTCGGAAATATTTAAGACTAGACGTGAATTTTTAGAAACCTTCATTCCGATATTTAAATCGCGCTATGAAGCTATAAGCAACAATAACGAAGCAATCAATATTACTTATAAAAGTGATCTCCATCATAGCTCTTTACAAGCACTCTTAGAAGAACGCATAAATAAAGACAAAGCGCTTCAATATACAAGTGTTGGGATACATAAGGATGATTTGAATTTTGAAATTGACTCGCATCCTATAAAAAAGTTTGGTAGCCAAGGTCAGCAAAAATCGTTTTTAATTGCTTTAAAGCTAGCACAATTTGATTTTATTAAAACACAAAGTGGTGTGACACCTTTACTGCTACTCGATGACATTTTTGATAAACTAGATGAAAATCGCGTTGCGCAAATTATAGGTTTGGTAGACAATGAAAATTTCGGACAATTATTTATTAGTGACACGCATGCTGAACGCACAGAAAATGTGATCAAGCAAATTCATCAATCTTATAAAATCTTTAAACTATAATGAAGGCGTTTCGAAAACAACTATTAATAGCACTTACACTCCTTTTTTTCAGTTGTAAGACTGATCCTAAAGTGATGCTTCCATACATTGATGGTTATTGGGAGATTCAAGAAGTCACCTTAAAAGATGGATCAAAAAAAGAATACACTTTCAGTAATACTATAGATTATTTAGAAGTTTCTGATAGCTTGAAAGGTTTCAGAAAAAAATTAAAACCTAACCTTTTGGGAACTTTTGAAACTTCTAACGATAAGGAATACATCTTGGTTAGTATTGAAAATGACAGTTTACACCTCAACTACACAACTCCTTATGCTACTTGGAAAGAAACCGTTTTAAAAGCAAATGATTCAGAATTATTAATCGTAAATGCTAATAAAGATATGTATCTTTATAAACGCTATGAATCAATTGATATAAATCCTGAAGATTTTAATAAGTAGTTATGGCAAAACGCAACAATGATCATTTACCTATTAGTGACATCTTAAAGGAATTTGTAGACACTAATAATCTACAAACTGGATTAGACAAAGTTAATGTGAGAGAAGCTTGGGCTAAGATGATGGGAAAAGGTGTAAATAATTATACCACACAAATACAGTTAGAACGCGACACATTATTTGTTCAACTAAGTTCAAGCGTTTTACGTGAAGAATTGAGTTATGGTAAGGAAAAAATTATAAGCATGCTCAATGAAGCTCTTGGTAAAGAGCTTATAAAGAAAATCGTTTTAAGATAAAAAAGCACCTGTAATAGGTGCTTTTTTATTATGAGATACTGAAACAAGTACAAATATAATAGCTTCAAAAATTAAAAGATACTTCGACAAGCTCAGTATAAGTGACTCACTCAATTTTGCAAAGCAAAATTGGTTCGCTACTTACTTGACATCCATTAATTCAACATCAAAAACCAAAGTTGCGTTTGGTGGGATTACACCTCCAGCTCCTGCAGAGCCATAACCAAGATCACTTGGAATTACCAATCTCGCTTTATCTCCAACATTAAGTAAGCAAATACCTTCATCCCAACCAGGAATAACTTGTCCGACACCAACTTGAAAATCTAAAGGCGCATTGCGTTTGTATGACGAATCGAAAACGGTTCCGTCTGCCAATTGTCCTTTGTAATGTACAGATACCATTTTACCAGCTGTAGCAGGTTTTCCGTCACCTTTTTGGATAATCTGATAACGTAGTCCGCTTTTAGTTTCTTCAAAACCAGCAGCAAGCTTATCTAATTCAGCTTTAGCAGCTTCACGTTCAGCAGCTATACGTTTTTCACGAGCACCTTCAAATGTTCTAAAAGCTTCAACAGCATTAAAACCTTCAGCAGCATCACCTACTCTAACGATATCTAAACTTTCGATTTCGTCGCCTTGAGCAATTGCATCCACAACAGCTTGTCCTTCAATAACTTTACCAAAAACAGTATGATTGTTATCTAACCAAGGCGTTTCGATATGTGTGATAAAAAACTGACTACCATTTGTGCCAGGTCCAGCATTAGCCATAGACAACACACCTGGTCCATCGTGTTTTAAGTCAGGGTGAAATTCATCATCAAACTTATAACCAGGATTTCCTGTTCCTGTACCTAGCGGACATCCACCTTGAATCATAAAATCTGGAATCACTCTATGAAATTTTAGTCCGTTATAATAAGGTGTTCCTTGAGGCTTTACAGAATTCTCTAAATTTCCTTCAGCTAAAGCAACAAAATTACCAACAGTTCCAGGAGTTTTTTCAAATTCTAAAGCGACTAATATCTCGCCTTTTGTTGTATTAAATTTTGCGTATAAACCGTCTTGCATTGTGTATTATTTTAATTGAGGTGCAAAGATACACAATGATTTAGGATATACATATAAGGGTTCTTTTAATTTTGGTTTCTTAAGATATAACATTGTAATATTGCATTATCACGATGACATAATGATTATTTGTATAGAATTTTCATTCGTCTTAATTTCACAAAAAATAGATTATGAGTTTTATTACAAGACTAAAAGCAGCTTTCGGAAACCCAAGCGCTATGGAAAAACTTCATGTTGATGATCATACTGAAGCCATAATCAATGACATAGAAAATGAACCTTTTGCAGTTTCTGAATCAAATGTCTTATATGCTGGTTTGAACGAATTAGGAGGTTATTACTTTTTTCAAACGGTTGTTGTCGGAACATTTCATATTAAAACTATAAAAGGTGCCACGTTACAAGTTGTTGGAAAAGATTTTGAATTAACTCTTGATTCGGATATGGTTGAATTGGAATCGGATTACTCCAATGTTTCCAACCGAAGTATTTCTAAGATCGATTTTCAAATTGAAGCTGAAGATGCTGTAAAAATTGATCGTTCAACAGTAAATCAACTGATACTGACTTGTAAAAAAGAGGTTGTTAAATTTTCTATCTATGATTTAAGTAATGAAGAAGAATAAGATTTAGTTGGCTACTTCGCTCATAAATTTAATACGATATAAGCGGAGTTCTTCATCTTCATAATCACCATCAAACTCTTCAACAGCATCAGAAATCTTGTCTGTTTCAGACTCCATAAAGTAATCGTAAATTTCTTCTTGCTGGTCTTCATCTAAAATATCATCAATCCAATAATCGATATTGAGTTTCGTACCCGAAAAGACAATAGCTTCCATTTCTTTGACAAACTCTTCCATAGTCATACCTTTTGAAGACGCGATATCATCTAGAGGTAATTTCCTATCTATATTTTGAATAATATACAATTTGATCGCAGAATTAGATCCAGTACTTTTGACCACAAAATCATCGGGACGCATAATATCGTTTTCTTCGACATAGTTAGCAATCATTTTTACGAAATCCTTTCCGTATTTTTTAGCCTTTCCTTCACCAACACCATGCACATTAGATAATTCATCAAGCGTAATTGGATATTTTAGAGCCATATCTTCAAGGGATGGATCCTGAAAAATCACAAAAGGCGGCACACCTAATCGTTTCGCATTTTGCTTTCTCAAGTCTTTGAGCATTCCCATAAGTTTTTCATCTGCTGAAGCACCTCCTCCTTTGGAAGCAGTGATAATCCCATCATCTAAAGCCTCATCATATTTATGATCTTCGGTCATCATAAAAGACTTAGGTGATTTTATAAATTGATGACCTGCTTCAGGCAAACGAAGTACACCATAGGTTTCAATATCTTTTTTAAGATATCCAGCTACTAAAACCTGACGGATTAGTGCCATCCAATAGTGTTTGTCTTTGTCTTTTCCGATACCAAAAAAAGGTTGTGTATCTGTTTTATGTGACGTTATAAGCGCATTAGAAGATCCGATGAGGACATTAACCAAGTCCTTTGACTTATACTTTTCGTTGGTATTTTTAACGGTTTCTAACAATGTAGTCACATCTGCTTTAGCTTCATGCTGCTTTTTTGGATTTCTAACATTATCATCCATATCGCCACCTTCACCAGTTTCATTATCAAATTCTTCACCGAAATAATGAAGGATAAACTTTCGCCTTGACAGAGAACTTTCAGCAAAGGCAACCACCTCTTGAAGTAAAGCATGTCCGATTTCCTGTTCTGCAACAGGTTTTCCTGACATGAATTTTTCTAACTTTTCAATATCCTTATACGCATAAAACGCCAAACAATGTCCTTCTCCTCCATCACGACCTGCACGACCAGTTTCCTGATAATAGCTTTCAATACTTTTAGGCATATCATGATGAATCACAAATCTCACATCAGGTTTATCGATTCCCATTCCGAAGGCTATCGTGGCAACGACAACATCTGCATCTTCCATTAAGAACATATCCTGATGCTTCACTCTTGTTTTAGGGTCTAAGCCAGCATGATAAGGCACAGCTTTAATACCATTAACCTGTAATACTTGAGCTAACTCTTCAACACGCTTTCTACTTAAACAATAAACAATACCTGATTTACCTTCATTCTGCTTGACAAAACGAATAATATCTGCATCAACTTGCTTCGTTTTTGGTCGAACCTCATAATATAGGTTTGGTCTATTAAAAGAAGCTTTAAACGTTTTAGCATTAGAAATATCCAAACTTTTAAGAATATCTTCCTGAACTTTTGGAGTTGCAGTGGCTGTTAGACCGATAATAGGAATGTTATCTCCAATACGTTTGATGATATGTCTTAAATTGCGATATTCTGGCCTGAAGTCGTGTCCCCATTCGCTGATACAATGTGCTTCATCTACAGCCATAAATGAAATGGTAACAGTTCTTAAAAACTCTACATGTTCTTCTTTGGTTAAGGATTCTGGAGCAACATAAAGTAGTTTAGTGACACCATTCGTGATATCCTCTTTAACTTTTTTGACTTCAGTTTTATTTAGTGAAGAATTTAAAACGTGTGCAACACCTTCTTGACTCGAAACTCCTCTAATGGCATCTACCTGATTTTTCATTAACGCAATTAAAGGCGAAACAATAATTGCAGTTCCTTCTTTAATTAAGGCAGGAAGTTGATAACATAATGATTTTCCGCCTCCTGTAGGCATAATAACAAATACATCTTCACCTTCAACAACACTTTTAATAACACTTTCTTGAAGGCCTTTAAAATTTGAAAAACCGAAGTATTGTTTTAGTGCAGAATGTATATCAATTTCTTTAACACTCATTAATCCCTATTAGTATTTTTGATACATTTGCATAAGACTAAAGATAACAATTTCTTTAAACCCGTCAAACTCAAAAAAAATTAATTTTGAACAGTACAGAATCTATCCTAAATCTTGCCAGAAAAACCATAGATTTAGAACGAGATGCCATTGCTAACCTCAATCACCTACTCACTGATGATTTTGCAAATGCCGTCTCTTTAATATATAATTCTAAAGGTCGCGTTATTATTACTGGAGTTGGCAAAAGTGCCATTATTGCTAATAAAATTGTTGCGACTTTAAATTCTACGGGAACTCCTGCAGTTTTTATGCATGCTGCTGATGCGATACATGGTGATTTAGGTTTGATCCTTGAAGATGATGTTGTGATCTGTATTTCTAAAAGTGGAAACACTCCTGAAATAAAGGTTTTAGTACCTCTAATAAAGAATGCTAATAATAAGATGATTGCCATAACGGGAAATGACACCTCTTTTTTAGCACAACAATCCGATTTTGTTCTCAATACTTATGTTGAACAAGAAGCTTGTCCGAATAACTTAGCACCTACAACAAGTACAACGACGCAGTTGGTGATGGGTGACGCTTTAGCTGTTTGCTTATTAGAACTCAGAGGGTTTTCTAGTAAGGATTTTGCTAAGTACCATCCAGGAGGTTCGCTTGGAAAGCGCCTATACCTTAGAGTTAGCGATCTATCGTCTGTTAACGAAAAACCTAAGGTTGAGCTCCATACTTCTGCAAAAGATGTTATTGTTGAAATTTCTGAAAAGATGCTCGGTGTAACTGCTGTTGTGGACAATAATAAGATTGTTGGTATCATCACAGATGGTGATTTAAGACGAATGCTTACTAAAAGTGAAGACTTCATTCACTTAACTGCCAAAGATATTATGGGAAGTAACCCTAAACGTATTGATGAAGATGCCATGGCTATTGATGCTATGGAACTTATGGAAGAATACGGTATTTCTCAACTACTCGTAGAAAAAGATGGCAATTATGCAGGTGTGATCCATATTCATGATTTAATTAAAGAAGGCATTATATAATGGCAAAACCTAACCCAAATGAAATGTCATTTTTAGATCATCTTGAAGAATTAAGATGGCATTTAATACGAATTGTAGTAGGTATATTAATTTGTGCTACTGTGGCTTTCGTTTTTAGTAATTTCATTTTTGAGCACATCATATTTGCGCCTAAACGAATGGATTTTCCAACTTACAAATGGTTGTGTAAAGCGTCTCAAGCTATTGGTATTACAGATACTTCATTTTGTGCTACTGAGTTTCCTTTTAGGATTCAAAGTAGAACAATGGCTGGACAGTTCTCTGCAGATATTTGGACCTCTATTTATGCTGGTTTGGTGTTTGCTTTTCCATATGTTATCTATCAACTATGGAGTTTTATTAGTCCTGGATTACATCAAAATGAGCGCAAGTATTCAAGAGGATTTATTTTTGTGACCTCAATTTTGTTTTTCATTGGTGTGCTGTTTGGTTATTATATTGTAACACCATTATCGATTAATTTCTTGGCAAATTATAGTATTAGTCCTGAAGTTTCTAATGAGTTTGACATAAGCTCTTATATAGCAATTGTAAGGTCTTCTGCTCTAGCTTCTGGTCTTGTTTTTGAATTACCTGTACTCATTTATTTTTTAACCAAAATTGGTGTAGTCACACCTCAATCTTTAAAGAAATACAGGAAATTTGCGCTCGTGATTGTTTTGGTATTATCCGCTATTATTACACCGCCAGATATTGCTTCTCAAGTAATTGTGGCAATTCCTATTTTAATACTTTACCAAGTAAGTATTTATATCTCTAAAATTGTAGTTAAAAATCAAGCTCGCAAACAAGCAAGAGCTTCAAAAACATAAAATCCCATGTCTAATATCGTCTCTGAATTTAATGCGTATCGCTCTAAAATGAATGATGCCATTCTAGAAGATAACAACAAAGTGATAAAACGTATTTTTAATCTAGATACCAATGCGTTTACCGAAGGTGCTCTTGATAAAAAGACCAAAGAACTTCTAGGTTTGGTGGCTTCAATGGTGCTTCGTTGTGATGATTGTGTCAAATACCATTTAGAATCCAGCTATAACGAAGGCTTAAAAAAGGAAGAAGTTGTAGAAGCCTTAAGTATTGCAACTTTGGTTGGCGGAACCATTGTTATTCCGCATTTGCGTCGTGCCTATGAATATTGGGATGCTCTAGAAAGCAAGCGTTAAACTTTTAATAAAGCATTTACGAGTCATTTAGATTTTCCTATTTTAGCCATTATTCTTTTTTATGAAAACACTGAAAGCCGATAATTTAATGAAGTCTTACAACGGAAGAAAAGTTGTAAAAGACGTGTCTTTGGAAGTGAACCAAGGTGAAATTGTTGGTCTTTTAGGTCCGAATGGTGCAGGAAAAACAACATCGTTTTATATGATTGTTGGATTGATCAAACCTAATGGTGGAAATATCTTTTTAGACCACACTGAAATTACCAATTACCCAATGTACAAGCGTGCACAAAATGGTATTGGTTACTTGGCTCAAGAAGCTTCAGTTTTCAGAAAATTAAGTATTGAAGACAATATCTTAAGTGTACTTCAGCTTACTAAACTAAGTAAGAAAGAACAGCATGATAAAATGGAATCTCTTATTGATGAGTTTAGTCTAGGTCATATTAGAAAAAATAGAGGCGACTTATTATCTGGTGGTGAGCGTCGACGTACTGAAATCGCAAGGGCTTTGGCTACAGATCCTGATTTTATTTTACTTGATGAACCTTTTGCAGGTGTTGATCCTGTTGCTGTTGAAGACATCCAACGTATTATAGCACAATTGACCAAAAAGAATATTGGTATTCTTATTACAGACCATAATGTTCAGGAAACTTTAGCGATTACTGATAGAACGTATTTGATGTTTGAAGGTAGCATTTTAAAAGCTGGAAAACCTGAAGAGTTAGCCAACGACGAGATGGTAAGAAAAGTATACCTTGGTCAGAATTTTGAGCTTCGTAAGAAGAAAATCAATTTCGATAATTAATTCTCTTTCCCTTTTAATTTAGTCATGTTTATTGAAGGATGACAAAAGTCATCTTTTTAGAAGTCTGCTAAACCTAGCTTTGTATTGTTAAACTTAAACAATCAAACTATGGAAGCTTTATACTCAAGATTCAGTACTGATATTAATAACCACCTTATGCTTTACGTTGCTTCAGCAATTATTGTTTCAACATGTCTTGGTGGTGTTGCTGTGTACTATATTTTCCAAAATGGTCATGCATTTTCACAAATGGCACAAGTATTTCTTGTTACTGTATGCTGTACAAATGTACTAGCTGCTATTCTTTCGGTTCAAAAACCAAAAATCATAACTTTAGCATTTGCAACCAGTATTTTAATGTCTGTTGTGCTCACCATTTTAAATGCACTATTTTAATACATAGTGCAATTGTAACTAATGGTTTTAGGATTTTAAATCCTTGCTTTTTTGTTTACTTTGTTCAGCTTCAGCGAGTAACTTCTTCTGATAACGCCCCTGAACGATATCTGTAACAACAAGAATTGCAATTACAAAATAGAAGGTGGTTTTGCTCATTGGTACGATCTCATTTCCGAAGATCTTCAAATGTGCTAAATGACCTCCTTCTGTTACTAACATAATGCCAACAATAAATAGAATAAACAATCCTAAAACCTCGTACATTCTATTCTTAGCTAAAAATGCAGAAATTCGATCAGCTAAAAGAAGCATCAGAATACCGCTTAACACAATAGCAATCGCCATTACAATAAAGGCAGTTGTAGAATTTTCAATATCACTAGTTAAACCAATTGCAGCTAAAATAGAATCAAAAGAAAAGACTAAATTCATAAGTACAATACTTACAATTGCAGCGTTAGACGATTTTTTACCTTTTGAAACATCAACATCTTCAGAAAGGTCATGCTTAGCAATCATGTGCCAAATCTCTTTAATGGCTGTATAAATAATAAACGCACCTCCTATCAATACAATAATACTATGGCCATTAAAGGCAAAATCAAGAACACCACCAAGCTTACCCGTTAAAAACCCAAACGGTTCTTGAAAAAATTCAATGATTGAAACCAGAACAAAAAGCAATACAATCCTGAGTACTATGGCGATAAGAATTCCAACTTTTCTAACACGTTTTTGATCGTCTAAAGGTGCTTTTTTAGATTCTAAAGAAATGTAAAGTAAATTATCAAATCCTAATACAGCTTGTAACATTACAAGCATTATTAATGTAAAAATGACTTCTAACATATAAATTGATTATTTAGTAATTGTATTTTTTATTAACGATAAGAAAATATATAAGGCTATTATTAAAGGGATTGCGATGAATTTAAACAACAGTATAAAAACGAAACTCAATCCGATTAGCAAATATCTAAAGGCATTATCACTAAACCCTAGATTTTTAAATTTTAAAGCAAAAAGTTTAACCTTAGAATTAAGTAAATAACAACTCAGAATTGTGAGCAGTATTAAAAACCAAGTATTCAAAATCACATCTGTAATCGTTTTGCTATTTTGAAATTCTAAAATTAAAGGAATAGACAATATGAGCAATGTATTTGCTGGTGTTGGTAAGCCTTTAAAGTACGATTGTTGATCTTCATCAATGTTAAATTTAGCCAGTCGGTATGCAGACGCTAAAGTGATGCAAAATCCTATTAAAGCAATTGGTGCAAATTGTAGTCCTTGCCAATCTATTATTGCGTTCCAGTCGTTTTGTGTCGCAAAATCTGGTGCTTCAACAGTCGTAGAAATCAGCTTAAACATAATGATACCAGGTACTAGTCCGCTAGTCACCATATCTGCCAACGAATCCAACTGAATTCCTAAGTCACTTTGCACATTGAGCTTTCTCGCCAAAAGTCCATCAAAAAAATCGAAGAAAATCCCTAAAAAAACGAATATGGAAGCAGCAATAAAGCTACTGTTTACAGAAAAGATTACAGCTATGCATCCACAGAGCAAATTAAGAAGCGTCACCAAATTAGGAATGTATTTTTTTACAGCCATACCTTAGATTTGTGTAAAAATAGCAAACTATTTTCGACTTATACAAGATGCGTACAATATCTACCTTAATTTACAGTTTAATAGAATAAAAATATTGTGCATCTTTGTAAAAAATTTTGCTATTGAAGAATTACACTTTCATTGTATTGACTTTGATGACATTGCTAGGTTCTGCGCAAACTACCAGAAAATACTCTAACGAGTTTTTAAATATTGGTGTTGATGCTGCTGCCTTAGGAATGAGTAATGCTGTTGTATCTCATACAGCAGATGTAAATTCTGGATATTGGAATCCTGCTGGTTTAGTCCAATTAGAAGACAACCAATTAGCAGCGATGTATTCAAGCTATTTTGCTAACATTGCCAATTACAACTATATCGCTTTTGCTAAACCTTTAGATGACAGAAGCGCCATTGCAGTCTCACTAATTCGTTTTGGAGTTGATGACATCCTAGATACCACACAACTTATAGACGATCAAGGTAATATTAATTACGATCGTGTAAGTCAGTTTTCTACAGCAGATTATGCACTTACTTTTTCTTATGCCAGAAACTTACCTATTCCAGGATTGAGCTATGGTGTTAATGCAAAAGTTGTAAGACGTATTATTGGTGATTTTGCAAATTCCTGGGGATTCGGACTCGACTTAGGTGTGCAGTTTGAAAATAAAAACGATTGGAAATTTGGAATCATGGCTCGCGATATCACCACAACGTTTAATGCGTGGTCGTTTGATGAAGACAAATTAGAAGACATTCAAAATGCTATTGAAGGTCAAAACCAAACAGTTCCTGAAAAAACCGAGTTTACCATTCCAAAATTACAAATTGGAGCTTCTAAAAAATGGGTGTTTCATTATGATTATTCGTTGTTAGCTTCGGTTGATCTAAATGTAAGATTTGAAGAAAACAACGACTTGATCTCGACATCCTTTGCAAGTATCAATCCTGCTTTAGGCTTTGAATTTGGTTATACAGATCTGGTGTTTTTGAGAGGCGGACTTGGAAATTTTCAAAATGAATTACAACTCGACAATTCCGAAGACTTAACCTTTCAGCCAAGTTTAGGACTCGGCTTCAAGTATCGAGGTATTCAATTAGATTATGCCTTTACTGATATTGGAGATCAAAGTGTGGCCTTGTACAGTAATGTCTTTTCGTTGAAACTCGATTTTAGTATCTTTAGATAGTGAATCGAATACTACTCGCCATATTTTCAGGATTGTTGTTTGCCTTTGGTTGGCCAACTTACGGATTTCCATTATTCTTGTTTTTTGCATTTGTTCCGATACTCCTTGCGGAATTTCAATTGAGACAATCTAATACCAAACGTAAAGGATTAAAAGTATTCGGATTAGCGTACATCACCTTTTTCATTTGGAATGTCATTACAACCAGCTGGCTTGTTTATGCTAGTGTTTTTGGAGCTTGCTTTGCGGTTTTTGTGAATTCGGCATTAATGGCAACGCTCATTTTAATCTATCATAAATACGCTAAGCGTTCTTCACAAAACAGAGCCTTACTGTTCTTGGTAACTTTATGGATTAGTTTTGAGAAGCTTCATCTTATATGGGAATTCTCCTGGCCTTGGCTGAATTTAGGAAATGGATTTTCAGAACATGTTACTTGGATTCAATGGTATGAATACACGGGAACTTTTGGTGGCACACTTTGGGTATTGTTAGCAAATGTCCTTGTTTTCAAATCTGTTTTGAGTTATCAAAAATCGAAATCAAAAGCCCTTTTAAAAACTCAAGGCTTAAAGCTTCTAAGTTTAATTGTCATTCCAATACTCATTTCGGTGTTTATCTATTGGAATTATGAGCATGATGGAGATCAGGTAAATGTAGTGTTGCTTCAGCCTAATATTGATCCATATTCTGAAAAATATAACACTACAAACTTTAAGATGGTTACGTTATTAACGGAGCTTTCAGATACAAAGGTCACAGAAGAAACAGATTTCATTATTGCTCCTGAAACGGTGTTTGCTCAAAATGTGAAGATCAGACAATTTGAAAATTCACTACTTAAATCTCAGCTGAATCAATACATTACTAAAAATCCAAGGGTTAATTTTTTAACAGGAATGTCTTTTATTGATGTGATCAAAGATGAATCTCAAGTAAGAAAAGAAACCAATCAGTATAACGAGACTACTTGGTATGACGATTACAATTCGGCTGTGTTATTGAATTCAATTGATCAAGTTCAGTTTTATCATAAATCGAAGTTAGTGGTTGGCATTGAAAACTTTCCGTATCAAAGTATCTTAAAACCAATTATTGGTGATGCTATGATAGATCTTGGAGGAACTGTTGCCATGAAGACTACACAAGAAGACAGAAGTGTGTTTACCGCTTCTAATGGTAAGTTTAAAGCGGCTCCAATTATTTGTTATGAATCTGTTTATGGTGAATTTGTCACAGGCTATATTAGAAATGAAGCTAATTTTCTAACCATTATCACAAACGATGCTTGGTGGAATGACACGCAAGGCCACAAACAACATTTAAGTCTGGCAAGACTTAGAGCTATTGAAACACGCAGAGATATTGCCAGAAGTGCTAATACAGGAATATCTGCAATCATCAATGCACGAGGTGATGTCACTTCAAAATTAGGCTACAATAAACAAGGTGCTTTAGAAGGTCAAGTTGTTACCAATGAAGCGCTAACCTTTTACACTATGGCTGGCGATTACATTGCTAGAATCTGTTTTTTTATCTTGATTTTTATCTTCTTAATTGGTTTTTTCAGAAAGAAACGTCAAATTCTGTGAGTCTTTCTACTGACCACGATAATACAGAATTGTACTTAAGGTTTTTACTATAATATTTAAATCTAGAAAGATACTTCTGTGTTTAATGTAATACAGATCATATTGAAGCTTTATAAGACTATCATCTACTGAAGCACCATATCTTGTTTTTACCTGAGCCCATCCTGTTAATCCTGGTTTAATGATATGTCTAGTTTCATAAAAAGGAATAACACGTGATAATTCGTTTACAAAAAATGGTCGTTCAGGTCGTGGACCAATGATACTCATATCACCTTTTAATACATTGAAGAATTGCGGGATTTCATCCAATCGTGTTCTTCTCAAGAATTTTCCAAAAGTAGTGATACGTTTATCATTTTTTTCAGCCCATTTTACACCATCTTTTTCAGCATTAACAATCATGCTTCGCAGTTTGAGAATGTTGAATGTGTTTCCATTTTTCCCAACACGCTCTTGTGTATAAAATAATGGTCCTCTATTAGCAATTAAGTTTCCGATGATAATAAACGGAAGCAATAATATTCCAGCAACCAGGCCAATTATAGAAAATAAGATATCAATGAGTCTGTGAAAAAACAGGTATAATTTATTTTGATTGCTTCTACTAAAGGGAAAATATTTATAAAAGTCTTTACCAACAAATTGAATTGGCACACGATAGGTTAATTCTTCATAAACCTGAGTATATTCACGAATTGTAAATCCGTGCTCTAACAGATTGATCAAATCGTGATAAATTTCAGGAGTAATGGTTTCCGAATCGTAACTTGCTACTAATACTTCAGAAATTTTATGTTTTTCAATAACACTCATTAACTCTGAAGGTTGAAACTCTTTTAATCCTTTAAACTTAATTGGTGCATCAGATTCTTGTTCGCAATTAATAAACCCTATAATCTTATAGTTTGGATCTGTTTCACGTAACGGTTTTATGATATTCTCTACGTTAGAGATTTCACCAACAAGCAGTACTTTTTTGTAAAAACGAGGCGATGATATAAACGTTGTGTAGGCTAATCGCCAAAGGAACAACATCACAATGATCGTTAAATAGAAATATACTATTTGAAGTCTGTTTTCGGGTAAAAAAGGTGTGAAAAATGGTGTTAGTAAATAAAACAAAACTGTTGTAGATGCTGTAAAAACAATATTCCTGAACGTGACTTCTAATTTATTTGACTTTTGAAGGTCGTAAATTTCAAAAATGGTTCCAAAGATGGATATGTATAAAATCAGGACAAATAATGCTGTACCATTTGTACTATTTACCGTTAAATAATCAAATGAAAAGGCAAGTTCAAGAAGATAAAGACCCATAAATACAAATAAAATATCGAATATTCTCAGAAGTACTTTTCTTTCGGATATTTCAAAATGTATGTCCTTTTTCTTACCCATTTAAAAATTAAATAAGTGATAAATATACTAACTTAAAATCAACTAGATAAATTAGCTACTTAATAATTTAAGCCAAACATCTTTTACAGAATTCCAATCAAAAGACTCAACCTTTTGTCTCGCGTTAGAAACTAATAATTGTCTTTCGGTCTTATTTACCATTAGATGTGTAATAGCATTCGCCATTGCATCTACATCATTTTGTGCAACTAGAAGTCCGTGTTTTTTATCCTCAATTAAATAAGGAATTCCACCAACATTTGTAGAAACCACAGGTAGACCTAAAGCCATCGCTTCAATAAGACTAAGTGGTGTATTGTCAAAATTAGTTGTATTAATGAATACATTATAATCTTCGGAAAGTCGGATCCATTCTGCTTTTTTAAGTTTTCCTGTAAACGTCACATTAACATCTAAATCGCGAGCCAACTCTTCAACTTGAACTCTACTATTATCGGCATCTGGACCAACCATACACAAAGTTACTTCAGGGTAGCTTCGCTTTAATTTATAGACCACTCTAACAGCCATTTCAGGATTATAAATTTTTGAAAAAGATCTCACCCAAAGTATATTTAAACTTTCATAATCTCTTTCTTTAAAATTATAATTTTCAATTTGAATGGTATTAGGTATATGAATGATGTTACTATAACCATAGCTTTCAAAAGCCTTTTTTAAAAAGTTGGAAGGCGCTACACACGACTTGGCATTAGCAAAAAGTTTATGACAGAGTTGAGGATTTTGTTTTAATCGTTCAGGCAATTTTCCACCATGTAAAATTGGGATATAATCTGTTTTAAACCATCTACATATTTGACTTACAACTAAAGCATAATAAAAATTTTGAGTGCTGTAGGTATCGATGAGCACGTAATCTACCTTTTTACAGGTTGTAAAACAGGTAAATACCATATCTATAAGTCTTAAAACTTTATTGTTTTTTGAAGACGATGTATAGATAGTAAACCCTTCTTGTTTTAATAACGCACTTAAAACTTTAATTCCAGAAATATTAGACGTCTTGTTGCTTAAGTTGTTTCCTATGTACAGGATGTTCTTCATGTTTTACATTTAAAAGCGCCAAGGCATAAATGAATGCTGGTGCAGCAATTCGCATTGATGAGTGATTGATGGTCGCAAACCAAAATACTAAAAAGGCATAGAAAAAATAATTCTTTCGGTTTCTTGATCTGAAATCAAACGGTTTGAATAATAAAATAACGAGAATGGTAACTCCAAACATACCATGTTCGGCTAAGAGTCGACTCACTTCACTGTGAGAGGTTACACCTTGGCCTTCAACTTCAATTCTTTGATCTTTTGCACGACTAGAACCAATCCCAAAAAAAGGATTAGATATAAAACCTTCAAGTTCTTCTTTAAACAAATCTCCTCTACCAGTTGTAATATCGGTTTTTTCTCGACCTAAATGATCTTTATTTGTGTACCTCAAATCAATATAGCCATCAGTTTGCGTAGAACTTATAATCCAAGTTACACTCAAACAAAAACAAAAAATCATAAAAATGGATAAGATTTCTGATCGTTTCTTTTTAGTAGCTGTTGCATAATACAAAATCAAAAAAGCAACTATTGACATTAAGGCAGTAATAACACCACCTCTACTAAATGTTACAATGGCTCTGTAGCCAATAGCAGAAAAAATCACAAAATTTATAATTTTATGACCTATTGATGGTGATTTAGTAAATAATCTGACAGCGACAATAAACATGCCAAGACCTAATACTGTAGACACTTGATTTGCTCCCCATCCTCCAGATGCTGATCGATTTGATCCTGTTCCTGATAATACATCGCGAACTGAAGGATTATAAAAAAAAATATATGCTGTATGTGATATAAGTGGCAACAACATAAACAATAAAAACTTATTGATTTGGTCTTTGGTCACCTTCTTATCATAACAAAACAAAGCAGCGACACCTAAGCATAGTGGACCACTAAGTACAAAGGCAATATTAGTTCTAAAGTTGGCATCAAAACTTAAGGTCGTAGAGGCCACAAATATTGAAGGCACAAGCAACATTAAATACAAGAAGTAAGGATATGCTTTTCCTGAAATGCCTTTATAAAACATTCCTATTAAGATGAAGATAATTACAAAATATTTACCTGCCTCATAAGAAATTGATCCTCTGGTCATCCTAAGAAACACCTCAGCACCAACAATATAGGAAGCTGCTTTTAATACTTCAAAGGTTTTTGAATCGGCTGAACTAAGTACAATTCTAGAGAGAAAATACACTATAATAACACCAAAATAGACCTTAGCTAGCGCTTCATTGTAATAAACAATTATACCTATAAAAATATGTAATACAACAGCACTTATATAGGTTAGATTTGTTTTCAACTAGGTAATAATTTGATTAAAAATGCTTTAATTGTAAAGCAGAGGTCTAAGTAAATATTTTCTTATAATTATCTAAAGGAAACTTGTAATGATAACTTTTACCTAAGACGAAAATAACAAAATGAACTAAAAAAACTGGGACATATGGTCTGAAAAATTTCAAACACGAATCATAAAATTTGTTTGAATAGTTACATATTAAAAACGGAATAGTATCTGGATTAAGGTAGTTCTTTTCAACATTTTTCTCATCTAAGTCTTTAGTAGAATTGAATGTTTTGAATGATATTTTTTCACCACTTCGTAAAAGCTCATACAACTCCACCACAGACAGTAATGTTTCATTATGATAAAAAACCAAACTACTCGACACATCAATTAAAACCCACTTATTAAGCTTATCTATAAAAACTTCATTAAAGGAATGGCCGCCATATGCTCTATCAAAAGGAGCTCTTGTATTTCCCCATTCACGAACTTTAACATCATTAATCACACAAAAATTATTGAAAATCTGTGCCATATCACTGCATACACCACCTTTACCTGACAGCATGATTTTAAGAGCGTTCTCTGAAGATTCACTCAAACCTGGTCCGCCTTTGATATTATTTTGAAGCCATACACTAAGATGTTTAACATTCTCTAATGATGACGTGAAAGGATTTCCTTTAAAAATGGTATCATTTACTGTGTAAAAATACTTAGGAATGTCTTTTTTCTTATTTACAGTATTGTATGAAAAGGATTCTATATCACTAACACTGGAGTTTTTAGACAGTAATTTAAATCGAGCCACATACAAAAAAGGATGGCGTTTAAAAAACCAAGAAATTTTCTTAAAAATCATTCAAAAAACAGTGTTTAATAGCACGAGGCGTTAAATGTAATTTTTTTTTTTTGTACGACCTAATAAAATATTGATTTGCAAAATATTCGAAGCTATTTCAGTATATTTCTATGGTCTGAAAAATGATAGATTACGATAAAATATCATCTTTAATTCTACTATTGTAATAGGCATAACTAAACTTTGAAATCGACTGCTGTTTTGAATTAATCATTGTTTTATATTTTGAATTTTCCATCTGAATCATTTTTTTAATGTTTGCTTTTAGATTTTCAGTGGTAATAGGATAAACCAAAAATCCATTAACCTCATCTTCAATATAGTGCGATATAGAAGAAATATCTGAAACTATTGGAACACATCCATAGTTCATAGCTTCTGATATGACTTTCGGAAATCCTTCTGAAGCTGAAGGCAATACAATTGCATGAGACTGTTTGTAAATATGATGGACTTGTTCACGAGACAGAAATCCATGAAAGACAAAATTAAGTTGGCTTGCTTCAGTCTTTGTTTTATAATCTGCAATATGCTTACCATCGCCTACAATATGAATGGCTTCAACTTTAGATTGTTCAACTTCAGATAGCGATTTAAAGGCCTCAATTAACAAACCGATGCCTTTGGCCTCTTCTACACGACCAACAAAACAAAAACTAACACCTTGAGGTGTAATTGTTTTCTTTTCAATTATGGACTTCCCTTGTTCTAATTCTTGAGTAGTTAAACAAGGATTTTCAAACGACAAGCAATGTGCAGGTTGATCATCCCAAAACCCATTTATAGTAACCTTTCGTTTTTGTTTTAAGAGCATCCATTTCTGAAACCTATACGCTAAAGGTGCGTATGCTTGCTTCCAATTTCCAGCATATTTAAACCATCCTTTTTTAGAAGAAAATAGCATTAAGTATGGAATCACAAATACTCCTATTCCTGTAGGAGCTCTAAATTGAAAATAATCGCTCTTTGCGACTTCCCTTTTAACAGTACTTAATACTGAAGGCATTTTCCAGATGATAGACAACTTACTACCGAGTGTTTGACCACCCAATGCTGGTATAGCCACAAAAGTGATCTTGTTAGATATATAGCCTATACTTCCAGAAGGTGGTGCTGATTTGTGAAGCATGGCAACATGGATGATCTCATCAAACACGTCGAGTAAATGATTAATTTCAGTTACTGTAGAACCCAATCCTACAATTGTGCCGTCTGGATTGGTATAATGTTCAGTATGTGAAATAATTGTAAGTGTTCTCATTTTAGTCTAACAACTTGATGTATTGTTTAATAATGGTTGACCAATCGTGTTGTTTTGCCCATTGTTTAGCTTCAGTTTGAAATGCGATACGATTATTATTGATCACCTTGATCGCATTAATAAAAGCTTCTGAGTTATTTAAATCAATTAAAATTCCTGATTTTTGATCTTCAATAGCATCTTCAATTCCGCAACCTTTAGATCCAATACTTGGAATCCCCAAAACATTAGCTTCTAATATGGCAATACCAAAACCTTCAACATCGCCAGTTTTACTTTCAGAACTGAGCATCACAAAAATATCGGTTCCTAAAAGCATGGCTTTTAATTCATTTTGAGCAACACTGCCATGAAAGGTAATATGGTGTTCAACATTAAGTTGCTTTGCAATATTGATAAAATCGTCTGCTTCAGTTGGAATACCAACACAATGGTAGTGAATTTCAGGAAATACTTTAACTAGATCTGGTAATTGTTTAATCACATTTAACTGACCTTTTCGCGAGCTAACACGTCCTACTGTGGTTAATATTGGAGTTCCTTTTAATTCTGCTTTTGCAATGCCTTCAGCATTCCATTCATTGGTATCAATTCCATTAGGAATTACTGTAGTATCAAGATCTAAATGTGAAATTAATGCTTTCGTATAGCTGGATACTGCTACAATATGCTGTATTTTTTTTAAAGCAAAATCGATAGATCTTCTTAAAAGAACTGATTTAAAATTAACTTCGGTACCATGAATTACAGCTAGAGTTTTAATCTTATGCACATAGCTCAAGGCAGCAATATTCCAAAGCGAAAACTTGCCAGTAGCAATCACATAATCTGCCTTTTTTATGGTTTTATGCGTTAACAAAATCCGTTTAACATACATTATAAAACGCATATTATATCGCTTAATCCTAAACACATTAAACATTTGCTTTGCATCAAAATCACGTTCTTCATCACCATTAATTGATCGCTGATCTGCAATAACACTAACACGATAATGTTCCTTAGAAAGATATGAGGCTAAATTAAATGCGTGGTTTCCAATACCTCCTGGTTGCGGAGGAAATTCAGAAGACACTATGACAATATGTTTCTGTTTTGTGCTCACTCTAAAATTTCAATTAACGGACCAGCTTTTATTTTTTTTGAAGCTCTATTCCAAGAGACAACAACTTGACAAAAGACAATTGGAAATAGTAATAAGGTAATAACCGAACCCAGTAATAATAAAGGCTTGTTTTTTTTGAATTGATAAGGAAACATTGAGATTGGGACTGTTCTTAACAACGCCAAAATTGAAGCTTTCCTACCAAAGTAACGTCTAAAAAAGTACAATACACTAGGAATTGGTCTAGGTGCAAAAAAATTAGAAGGTCTGAAAGCATCCCAACTTCCCATTTCACGAAGTCCTCCTGTATGCGCTTTAACATCAATACAAGATGCGAGAGGATTGGAGATACTTCTAATATTGTTGAGATAAACTCGCATTCCGAATTCGCCATCTCCCATACGTTGCTTTTCAAACTGTCTATCAAATAAGCCTACTTTTTTAAATACGTCTTTATACAGCATTGCATTTCCAGTAGCAAATTGTGAGGCAAGACTAAAAAAAGAACGGTCTTCTGGAATCTGTTTTCCTTCAGGATAAAACACACCAGCAGACACTTCAGCATTAAAAAAATCTAAGCACTTAAGATGTGTGCTGACCCAATCTGGTTCGATTCTAACATCATCTTCAGACAATGCAATAAAAGTGCCTTCCGACTTTTTAACAGCTGTATTTCTAGCAAGCCATAGGGCTTTTTCTTCTTGCTGTACTATTTTAAAATCCAAATTAAAATCCTGATAAAAGGCTTTATCAAAAGGTTCAGATTGATCAACGACAATCACTTCAAAATTTTTATAATCCTGAGCCTCCAAATCATGTAAAACATCTTTCAAAAAATCATAGCGATTTAAGGTTGGAATAACGACACTAACTCTGGGATTTGATGCAACAAGTTTTGACTGAAACTTATTAAAATCGTCATCAAACAAAGTCGTTTTACCAAAATGCTGACGCTTCGTTTGACGTGTTTTAAGCCATCCTGAAATCTCCTTAATTGGATTTTTAAATGATAGCAATCGCAAAATCAAAACATAAAAAACCCAAGCACTGTGAAAGTTCTTTCGAATAAATCTATAGTTATCTTCTACAGTAACTGTATTGAAACCTTGATAGGTGTTAGCCTCACCAATGTAACCTTTTTGAATAGCTTGCCAAGACCTATCATAATCGATAGCATCCTGAGACTTGTACTGTTTATCAATTTCAAGTTGCTCTAAAATTGAATCAGGTAATTCTTCAATTCTAGGAAATATGGAGTAACCTGCTTTGGTAAAGCGTTGAAAATAATGAGTGGATTGTAAATATTTTAAAAATACAAATGGCATTACACATGGTTTGGTAAAGGTGCATGTGACGCAATGCCTTCAAGATAACTAGGATACGCTTTATCTTTTGGTAGTAAAAGTAAATGACATTTACCTCTATTTTTAATCTCTTCGGCAGACGTCAAAGCCTTTCCTGTAGTTGGATACCATGTTTTATAACCCATTTCGTCACACCAATCTAACATTGATTGCGCAGCAGCTTCCATTCCTATGCCTTCAACATTATGCATTTCAATAAAGAACGTGCATTTTGTTTCATTGGCAAGCGTTTTGGCAGATTGCATCACTAAGGTTTCAGCACCTTCCACATCAATCTTAACCAAATCTGGTTTAACCTTATAAAAGGCATACATATAGTCTAAGGTAATGGTTTGCACTTCCATGAATGAATTCACATCAGCAGCAGTTTTGGCATGAGATGCGTGCATACTTCCTGCAGCTCCTGCTCCAATGGTATAGAACTTTATTTTGTTATCTAATTCATTACTCACAAATGCAGCTACATATTGCGCATTATTTCCAAGTCCGTTCTCAATTAAATTTTGAGCTGCTTTTTTTAATGCATTAGGATTTGGATCAACAAGAATCACCTTTTTTTGAGGATCTTGAATTAGTGCAATTATAGCAGAATAACCAGCATTACAACCTACATCATAAATAGTTTGATGATGCTTTGTTAAGTAAAACCACCAACAGTCATCCTGATCTTCTTTTACTCTGGTTGTATTAGGAAGCACTCTTAAATTTACACCACATAAGGTGCGGTCAACATAAGATGTGTTATTGTTTTTACCTGCTATTCTTTTTAGTATTCCTTTTAAATTCATTTAAAACGTTTTAGTTCTTAATTGATTCCGTGTCATTAATAATTACTGAAGCTATAGCTTCAAAAATCTTTTCTTTATCAAATGTCTTATCATACATCTTCTTAAAATAATTGGGCTGAAGATTTGTATGATCAATATACGGTTCTAGTTTTTTAATTAAACTTTCTTTAGACTTTGGGTCAAAGGTGAATTGTTCAGGATTAAACTCTGAAGCATCCAAGAACGCTAACGAACCAAACTGTGAAGATACAATTACTGGAGTTCCTAATGAAATTGCTTCAATAAAAACCAAGCCAAAAGCTTCATTCAAACTTGGTAAAACAACCACATTCATACGTTTGTAAAACGTTCGCATTTCTGGAAGCGTGAGCAACCCTAAAAAGACGACCTCATCAACAAGGCCTTTATCTTCAGCAAATCTTTTTAAGTCCTTTTCGTAAGGTCCATTTCCAGCAATGAATAATTTTATAGGTTTAGTAGATGTCTTCTTCAATTCGGCTAGTGCATCAATCACCAAACTATGGTTTTTATCTTTTACCAAACGTCCAGGACAACCAATGTATATACTTTCCTTACATTCTTCTATAGATAATGTCACTTCTTCATCTGCGCATTCTCCAATATTTGTCCAAAATGGGATGGCATAGATTTTATCTAGATCAAATTTATAAATCGAATTGAGCTCACCTTTTAAAATCTTAGAATTGGCAATAACCGCATCAGCAAGTTTTAAATACATACGTTTATTCATGACCTTTAACCAATTCGGTCTTGAATGTCCATAAACAGTATGAAACCAACAAATATTTCGTTGAGATCTAGAGAGGTAACCAAATAACAAGGCTGGATTAACATAGCTAAAATTTGACACTATAACATCAGGCTTGATCTGCTTAATAATTTTATAAGTTGCGTAGTAATTGGATAAAATATGACGTCTTTTCTCCCCATAAATGTGAATGCCCTTTTTATGAAAATGTTCTTTTCTATGCTTTAAAAAAAAATTAGTCACTTCATGACCCCTTTCAGACAACTTCACAGAGAGCTCATGGAAAAAACTAGACAAAGGACCAAGATTGTATGTATAAAAAATTAAAATTTTCATAGTATCCTAATCCTGGTTTTTGGTATCATAGTTTCTATTAGAAAAGACCATAGCATCTCTCATATAAGTGCTTTAAATTACATTATTTTTTCTTAAAAAAATAACAAGTCTCACCCATTTTTCTTCACCTATCAACCACATCATCTTAGACTTTAGAGCGTATGTTATTTTATATTTAAAAGATTTAACTGCCTTTGAATGCTTTTTGTTAACATGTGGCTTCTTTAAAGTCTTTCCGAATATATTTTTTGGTAGTGCTTCATCTAAAAAATCACAAAGCTCTGGCCATTGTAAGCTATCAATAGATGTTTCAATATAACGATCTGGATGTTGCTGTAAAACAGCATTTGCATGATGATAATACGTATCAAAATAGTCTAAAAAATCAGATTGATGTTCTGTACGTTTTAAAATATTCATAAACGGGAATGACAAATAACGATCGTCTTTTCCTCCATAAGATTCATAAAAGCTCTTATACCAAGAAGCTTTATCACGTTTCAAAACAATAAATTTGACTTTAGAATCGCTTAAAAATCGTTCCCATTCAAAACACCATGGATAATCCTGAAAGCCATTATTAGTTTCATATAATTCATTTAAAACAGCTTCATCACCTTTAGAATAATTAATATTTGGACCTGTAACCTTGTAGTTTAGCATCCTGAGCATCACAGCTAACGTTGAAGTACCTGTTTTAGGTAATCCTACGACAATAACCTTATGTGCTTTATTTGTCAAAAGAATATATCTTATCTGTAACCAATAGCGATCAAATGGGCTGTGTTTTGCGATGATGTCTTGACATCGCTTGATTGCGCTCTGTTTATAACATTAGACACCATCGTTTTAATAATACCAATTGGATTACTATGCTTATAACTCTTTAATCCTTGTACTCTGTATTTACCTGTTTTGACAGCGTAATGCACATCAACTTTAGTAAAATATTTTTTTAATAGGCGTTCTAATTCATCTTTGGTGTAATGCCTAACGTGATCAGGATTTTTATTTGGTCCTTCATTCTTTATATAATCACCATTAGGCGTTGTAAAGTAGGCCCAACCTCCTTTTTTTATAACCTTTGAAATGTTTTTAACAAACACATCATCTTCCACCACATGTTCAATAACTTCAATACAAATTACAGCATCATAAGACTCATCGTCTAACTGAGATTTAGTCATATCCTGAATAACAACATCTGAAATGTTAGACCTTTTCTTTTGTATTGATGATAAAATATGATCTGTAAACCCTAAATTAAGTGCTTCACGTGTTCCTTCTTCCTGCGGAACATCTAGCAAGGTAATGTCAACTGGAAGATTAACTGTGTATGGAGATTTGCGACCTCCAACATCTAAAACAGATGGTCGAGATGTGTTAGAGTGTAACTTTAGAAGTTGTTTAATATCGTTTCTAACCGTTACTAAATGAGTTGGCATTACAGGAAAGGTTAACCAACGCATGAATTCATATTTTGTCATTGCAACATATTTAAGCTTAGATTTTTGTTTTTAACACAAAACATCTAACTGAACTTCAAAATTACATTTTCAAAGCATAATTCATAGGATTAGCCCTTATAAAATTCTAAAAATAATTTGTTTTGGACTTCAAGGCTAAAATCGGTGTTCACGCGATGCACTGCAGCTTCGGTAATTGCATGCTTTTTTTCTGACGACAAACGATGTACTTCTACGATTTTTTCAGCAAGCGCTTTTGGATTCCGCTTAGGTACAATCCAACCTGTTTTGTCGTGCAAAATATTTTGTTGCAACCCATCAGCATCAGATACTACGCAAAGTAATCCCATAGCTTGCGCTTCTAGAACAGCATTTCCAAAACCTTCTTGAATGCTGTATTGTACATATAAATTTGACGATTTATAATAATCAATCACTTGACTTTGCGGTAATTTTCCTGTAAAAGTGACTTGATCTAAAATTTGATATTGATGCGCAGCAAAAATTAAGCGTTCTTTTTCTTCACCATCACCAATAATGGTCAATTTAAAATCGATATTATCCCTTTTAAGAAATGCTAAAGCTTCTAACAAATAGTGAATACCCTTAACCCAATGCAATCTTGAAACACATAATATCTGAAGTGTATCATTAGGTATTTCTTTACGTTGCGAATTAGAAAATGTACTTGTATTAATGGCTGGTGTAATGACTTTAATATCATCTTCTGAAATATGTTGGGTCATTAGTTTTTCTTTCATTTTATGAGACAACACATGATATTGTATAGTCTTTGAGAATAAACGCATGTAGCAGTTTATATGTTTTAAAGGAGACAGATACAAATCATAACCTCTAAAACTTACTCCCATTTTAGCCTTAATGGTTTGTGCAACATTTTCTCTATTTGAAGCGAGCATACCATAACCAAAGTGTAACCAATCTAAATCATGATTTAGAAAGTATTGATTACGCGTCAGGTTTATGATACGTTGCTTGAATGATAAACCATCGGCTTTATCTAACTTTAAATGAATTAGAGAAGCTTTAGGCGTCATAAAAACAGCTTTAAGAATTGCTATTATACTATTAAGGAACTGATTTATAAAACCATCGAACTTAGGCGCAACTACAATATTACAATTTAAATCATTACTGTCATTTGAAGGATAATCTACAAACAAAATCACTTTAATTCCATTAGCTTGTAAACCTCTAATTTTATTTCTAAAAAAAGTTTCAGAATAACCAGGCGCTGCAGACAACACCAAACCAACTGTTTGCGTATATGTGTTAGACTTTGTCATATACTTTGATATAATTGAAGCATTCCCTCTACCATCAAATCATTAGTATGTTGCTTGTGAATGATTTCTCTTGCATTGGTAATGATCTGTTGTTTTTCTTGATTTGACAGATTACTAACCTTAATAATTTTAGAGGCCATTTCTGTGGTGTTTCGAATAGGTATTACAAATCCGTTTTCACCATCAATAACGGTTTCTTCCATTCCACCACAATTCGTTGTTAAAACCAATTTACCATTCGCCATAGCTTCTAAGACAACATTAGCAATTCCTTCTTCTGTGCTTGGCAGCAATAATAAATCTGAAGATTTTATAAGACGCTGCACTTCATCAAAAGACACATGATTAATAACATTCACATAAGGCTTGAGTCCTAATTCTTCAATTTGATATTGGAGTTCGAGATTAACACCTCCTACAATGGTATATTTAAATTGAAAGTTCTGATCTAATAGCAATTTAAATGCATCCAACGCATAGGCATATCCTTTTTTCCAGTGAGGTCTTCCTACAGAAATCACTTGCAGCACCTCATTTTCTGGTAAATTATCATTGGCGTTTTTAAAAAGATCAAGGTCCAATCCACTATACACGACGTCTATTTTATTGATGTCTGCACCATACTTTGTTGCTTCTTTTGCAATCGCTTTAGAAACTGCATGAAAAGCATCAACTTTAGGAAAACTTGCTTTGTAAGTGTTCGCTAAATCTTGATTGGCAATTGGAGAATAATTGATATGAGCACCTCTTAAACTAAGAACTAGTTTAATACCAAATGATTGTACCCATAACCATTCATTTACACCTTTAGCCCATTGTATATGAAACACATCTGGTTTATGCCAAAGTACTGGATAGTACTTAACCTTGTCATACAAATCATTTTTAGATTGTGCTTTTAATATGTTGTCAAGTTGCTTCTTGTCTTTGTGTTTAAACAAGGTTAGTAATAGTGTATAATACAGCAGGTAAATTCCTTTACTTATTTTATTGCGTTTGTATCCTTTTACTAAGATGTTTTTTGAAGCATAGGCAGTGCGTTTTTTCAATCCGCCAAAAAGTATAATTTGACAGTTCTTCTCAGACAACCCCTTAATAAGACGCTCGATAAACGTCGTACTAGGAATCTCACCAGAGTAGATTGCTATTTTTAATGTTTTGTTCACTATCTGTTCTTCAAATCAATGCCTTGTTGTACGATATTTTTAGCAAATGCAATACTACAAATCTCTCTACCTATGCTATTTACATGTGTTTCATCATAAAAGTATTTATGATCATTAACTGCATTACTGTGATTAATTATGTCAAAATCAACTGATTTTGGAATCGCATTTTTTGAGTCACTTGGCGTAATATAGCATAGCAATTTAATGTTATTCTTGTCACATAAGGCCTTTATTTTTTGAACATAGGCATTCTTAAATGCGACTTCAGCCGTTTTGAAATCGATCATTCGACTAGGCTTATTGATTACAGGATACGTATAATTTCCTTTATCATCAAAGCGATTCCTTTTATTAGAATTCACTATGCTAATCAAAGATGGATAAAATATTTCTGTATTGTAATATGACACACCTAAAACTGGCAACCATTTTGAATAATACAAAATATTGGCTGTCTTTCCAGAAAACTGCTTGTAGTAGTCTGAAACATAAGCTCTATTACCATACATTAAAAACCTGTAATCGTTATTGCTAAGTGGTGCTCCTTCAAAATCAAAAGCCGAATACGACGCTGCCAAAACACAATATTTAGTTTGTTTGCCTTCAGATAAAAAATGTTGTAGCATCAAATAATGACTGGGAAAAGACGTGTCATCCATTGCTAAATTCACACCTTCAACAGACAACATTGAATCAATTGTTTTAGTGTTTAGTGTGGTTAAAGCATCTGAAGCTCCAATGACAATATAATCAAAACGATCTTCAGGCACTTGATTGACTAAAAACGAAGATTTATAAAACCCAGAACCTCTTAAAACATGAAGACTAGCAAAAGACAGTATACAGGTAAGCCCTAAAAAGAGTAAGCCTAATACACTAAGTTTTTTTAAAAATACCTTCATCATTAAAACTGAAAATAAATAAAATCGGATGGGTTTTTGAAAACGCCCATAAAAGTAATAAGTATTGCAATAAAAATGGCTTTGTATGGCGATAATATCACTTCTTTATTTTCCTTTTGAACTGAAGACCATTCCAACCAAAACATCACCAAAACACTTGTTAGAATCATTAACGCAAACAATTGCGATTTAGCTGTTTTATAAAATACATCTATAGTGATTCCATTGAAAGACAACATATCTAAAATAAAGTTTGATGCATGCTGAATGGAATCGGCTCTAAAGAATACCCAAGCAATGGTCACAACAACAAAGGTTAATAGAATTCGCGGCACTTGTGACATATTAATTTTGAATGTTTCGACATAGGTTCGATTTCGTTTAAAAATCAATAATGGCAAAAACAATAATGCATGTATAGCTCCCCAAGCTATGAAAGTCCAATTAGCACCATGCCAGAATCCGCTAACTAAAAAAACAATTAAAACGTTTCTAATTTGATAAGCGCGTTTTCCTCTTGAGCCACCAAGTGGAATATAAATATAATCCCGAAACCATGTCGATAAAGAGATATGCCAACGTCGCCAAAATTCTGCAATATTTCTTGAAAAGTAAGGAAACGAGAAATTGACCATTAATGAAAATCCAAATAATCGTGCTACACCAATAGCGATATCAGAATACCCAGAAAAGTCACCATAAATTTGTAATCCGAAGAGCACTGCGCCTAAAAACAATTCTAAAGATGAGAAATGAGCTGAATTCTCAAAAATTTGATTGACAAAAAAAGCGCAATTATCAGCAATGACCATTTTTTTAAACAAACCCCAAATAATAAGATAGATACCACTCATAGCGTATGTACTATCAAATTGACGCTTAATTTCAAACTGAGGCAATAAGTGTTTAGCTCGTTCAATTGGACCTGCTACCAATTGAGGAAAAAATGAAACAAATGCAGCAAATTGTATAAAATCTGTAGTAGGTTTCAACTTTCCTTTATAGACATCAATGGTATAACTCAACGTTTGAAACGTATAAAAGCTAATGCCTACAGGCAAAATAATGTCTAAGGTTCTTGCTTGAATGTCTACACCAAAAAATGTAAAGGCTGTTACAAAACTATCTACAAAAAAATTGAAGTATTTAAAAAACATCAACAGACCAATATTCACAATAATACTCGTCCAAAGCAATGCTTTACGTTGTTTTAAACCGTCTTGACTTTTAAGTCTTAACCCAATCGTATAATCAACAACAGTACTAAATAAAATAAGAGATAAAAATCGCCAATCCCACCAACCATAAAAGATATAACTTGCAAGTACAAGAAAGGTGTTTTGAGATTTTAAATGACGCTGAAGACACCAATAAACCAAAAATACTAAGGGTAAAAATACTGCAAAGTCTATGGAGTTAAAGAGCATAGATCTAATCTAATTTTGAATCTAAAATTACAATATTCATTGTTTCAAGAGCTTATATTTCCTTAAATCTTCAAAGAGAATTTTACTAAAAATCTTCTTTCCTTTTAAATTTAAATGATCTGAATTTGCAAACAAGGAATCGTTTAAGCTAAATCGCAAATCATTTGAATAGTCAAGATAAGTAACATCATATTTCTCCACAACTTCTCTTACATGATTGTAGTAATAGGTATTTAACCAAGATTCGCTAAACTTTTCGTTATAGTTATCTGTAAATGGCATCGTAACAATTACTGGTTTATGGTTATTCTCTATTATTTTTTCTATAAGTTCCCCTAAATATTTAATATTCTTTTCGGGATCAGAATAGCTCGCCATTTTCATATGAGTTTTTGCACGTCCAATAGAATGGTGTTCCATTTTTTCTGCTATTGTTACTGTACTATCAATAGGAATAGCCTCATGAAAAAAACGTTCATCAATAACACTTTCGAAATTAACTTTAACGGTATTTAGATACACTCCTATATGCTTTTTGAATGAGTAATTATAAATATCAGATTTGGGTAAGTACATATAGAAACTATTTACAAAAGCATCTGGATTGGCGTAATCTGTTCTGTTTTCATCAAGACCGAAAGAATTGTAGGATACTGGTAAAATAACAACAGCATTTTCATTTAAATTCGGAGCTAAGAACTTGTAATTCTGAAGATCGTAATAAATTGTATTCCCAGCTCTTTGAAACGACTTGCCATTTAGACTATCGTAAAGAATATTTCCGCCATGAGAATTTCCAAGATTTATAATATCATAATTTTTATTTAACGATGTGAACTTCTCAACAAACAAATTTGCTCGCTTTGAATGTAGATACATAAACGATATAAGGATTAAACCTGAAAACAAGACTATTTTAAGTATGAATTGTTTCATAACTAAAACTGAAAATAAATAAATGTTTGCGCTTCACCTCCATATAAAAATATAATCATCGCAATAATATAATAGCATCCCCATCTTACTACTAAAGGATAGTTGTTAAACATCGTCTCTATAGCATATTGTTGTCGTCTTCCCATCCACTCCATTATAATAAACAGTACCAAAAACACATATAAACTTGTATCAACTTTAAGTGGAGCTTCTAATATAGAGCTATTTACTAAGCGTTTAAAATACATATAGGAATCAGTAACTGTATTGGATCTAAAAAACACCCAAGCTATGCAAGTATAAAAAAATGTTAATCCTATTTTAAGAAAATCTCTAAAGCTAGGTAAGGCTTTATCAATCGCAACTATTTCTGTATGTTCTCTGTTTTTTTTACTGAGTAGCAAGGGTAAAAAAAGCAAGGCGTAGAAAAGTCCCCATATAATAAAGGTCCAATTTGCACCATGCCAAAAGCCACTCACTAAAAATATTATGAATACATTTCGAATTTGTAACAATTTTGATCCTCTCGATCCACCAAGAGGAATATAAATGTAGTCTCTAAACCACGTTGTTAAAGAAATATGCCAGCGTCTCCAAAACTCAGCAATATCTCTTGAGAAAAAAGGAAACGCAAAGTTTTGCATAAGCTTAAATCCTAGTAATCGTGACACACCAATACCTATATCACTATACCCAGAAAAATCACCATAAATTTGAAAAGAAAACAACACCAAAGCCAACCACAACGAACTCGCAGGCATTGTATCATAGTTATCAAAAATGGTTGTCACATAACCAGCACAATTATCGGCAATGATCACTTTTTTGAACAAACCCCATAAAATCTGACGCATTCCATCTGTAGCTTCATTGATATCAAACTTTCGTTTTACATCAAATTGTGGTAAAAACCGTTTAGCACGTTCAATTGGTCCCGCTACTAGTTGAGGAAAAAATGAAACAAACGCAGCAAATTTCAAAAAGTCTTTAGTTGGATCAAGTTTTCTGTTGTATACATCTATGGTGTAACTAAGCGTTTGAAAGGTATAAAAACTTATACCTACAGGTAATATGATATTGAGACTTGTGGGTTGAATTTCATATCCAAAAAAAGTAAACACGTCTACAAAGCTATCTACGAAGAAATTAAAATATTTAAAGAACATCAAAAGTCCAATATTCACTGTAACGCTTGTCCACAGTAACACTTTCCGTTCTCGATTGCCTGAAGTTTTATTAAGGTATAATCCAATTGTGTAATCTACAATAGTGCTAAATAATATCAGTGATAAAAAACGCCAATCCCAACAGCCATAAAAGAAGTAACTCACGACGACCAAAAAAGCATTTTGCAACTTTAAATGACGCTGAAAGACAAGCCAATAAAGTATAAATACAATTGGTAAAAACAATGCAAAATCTATGGAATTAAAGAGCATAAACTACATATTAATTATTGTCTTGGATATAGTGATGTTTTAAATTTATCTAAAATATCATTGATCTTATTCAGGTCATCTTTAGAAAATAACTGCTGATTAGTTTGATTCTCTAAACTATTACTTTTGAAATTCGTTTTAGACGACGGACTTTTATAACGTTGCTCTAAATTCGCTACTGGTTCTAAATCATATGCTTCACATAATCTGTAAAAATGAGCTATATCTGAAAACAAATCTTCATATCGCATCACATTAACATAAGTCGTATACGAATTAGAGCTTTCAATAGGAATAACATTTTCTATACACCATCGCATTGTTAAGGTTTCAACTTCAGAAAGTGTGTTCCATGAGGAAACATCAATATTGTAATTTTCAGACAATACGTCAACTAGCTTCTTTTGATTCTGAAAATGCGACAAATCATAAAGCCAAGGAAATTTAACTTTTTGTTGAGAAGCAATCACATCATAAGGATTTCGTATGAGATGCACGACAGGAATACTATAGTGCTGACTCAAAAATTCGGCTAATAAATTCCCTCTTACAAATTTTACAATAAACTTCTTAGGGATGAAAGGCCAAAGATGCCTTTTGAAGGTTCGGTTACTATTTTGTGCAATCCAATTGCTATCGACGCGATTATAAAATATTAGTCTTAAATAACGCTTCACTTCAGCTGAAGCATTATCTGAAGTGATCCATTTATCACACAACAAATGTCCTTTTTTGGTTTGCGTTTCATGCTCAGGTTCAAAGAGTAAACGATAACGATGTTGTGCTGCCAAAGTTTCAGAAAGCCAACTTGTCCCGCTTCTAGCAGTTCCAACAATAACGATATGCTTATTGAATTTTGGCATCTTAAGACCTTACAAGTTTGGTATACAATTCTTCGTGCTGTGTTATGAATTGTTCCATTGAAAAATGATCTATACAATATTGTCGTAGGTCTTGTCCTATTTGAAATCTATCATTATGACTCAGCGATTTTAAATGTGTGATTTTATCAGCAAGCGCATTTGAATTTCCTGCTTCAAACAACAAATTTTGAAAGTCTTTAAGAACAAAATTGATTCCCGTAATATCAGATCCTAAAAGCGGAATTCCCATACACATGGCTTCAACTAAAGCCATTGGCATGCCTTCTTTTCGACCTTGATTTAAAGTTGGTATCACATACATGTCTGAAGCCGCAATATAGGGTCTAACATCTAATTGTTTTCCTAAAAACCGAACCTGATGCGCTATCCCTAAAGTTTCCGTTAAACTTTGCATTGCTTCACCATACTCATTAGCATTATTTCCAAGAATATCAAGAGATATTTCAGGATCATTTAGTTGATGAACCGCATGCAATAACACTTCAATTCCCTTTACAGGAACGAGATTAGCAACCGTTATGATTTTAAAGGACTTCGATTCTTTTCTTTCAAAATGAGTAGGACTATAATAATCGGTATCAATTCCAATTGGAATTAATTGTTGAGCCTTCTTATTTGGAAAATATTGTGACATTTCTTCATTAATGGTCACGATAAAATTGGCTAAAAAGCTTTTTATCTTCCAATGCTTGTTGAAACCCATTGCTTTTTTGGTATACAGCCATTTAATTCCAATTAATCGTGCTGCCAAAGCTTCTGTCCAATCGTTACTCCATTGCCAAGAATGCACAATTTCAAATCCATGAGACTTATAAAACTTTGAAATTGGACGAATTCTAGACATTAATGAATAATAAGGTCTATAATGTGTTTTGGTTTCAAAAATATGAATGGGTAATCCGAGCGCCTCAACTTCTTTAAAAAAAGCACCTTTATTATCGCCACAGGCAATGTGGACATCAAATTTAGATTTATCCAATCCGTTCACAAGATCATACACCACTTTACCACTTCCAGCAGTATTAAAATTTGAAATTGTAAAAAGGATTTTGATGGGTTTATTCATCATTAAGTGATCTAATTATTTTTGCAGGATTACCAGCTATCACAACATTAGAAGGTACATCTTTTACCACAACAGAACCAGCACCTACAATCACATTATCGCCAATGGTAATATCTCCAATAATGACAACATTAGCACCTACAATAACATTTGCACCAATGGTTGGTATTTTAGTGTTATCGTTTGCTTTATTGCCAATGGTCAAACTATTTCTAAACTGAAAATTCTTACCAATTGATTTCGCGTTGATCACAGCAGCAAATGGATGGTAACACATTAGACCTCCATCAATTTTAGTGCTTCCGAAGATTTTACAACCAAAATCACCAACAAAGTAAGGTTTCCAAGGATGAAGTCTTCCGTTTATTCTCCAAAAGAAAATGTGCGCATATTCGGGATAGTAATGCATTAAGTGGTGAAACTTCTTTTCTATGGTATTAGGGTTTACCTTACAACCTCTAACCAAAACAGTCTGTTCTATATCTTGTTGAATAATAGGATTATCTTTTACATGCTTGACATATAATCTCGAAATAAGAAACTTCTTTCGCGCATATTTTAAAAGATGCATCATAAAACTGTGTACTGTCTTTTATTTTTTCACAATATAAGGCACTATATAATAACTGTAAAACTTAAGTACATAAGAAAATGGAAAAAGCACTAATAAATTTAAAAACAACTTGATTAGAAATGGTAGATCTATGTCTTTTACGTCTGAAAGCAATTGCTGTTTAACAGAATGTCGTTTAGAAAACCCTTTTGTGTGATAGATTTGCTTTGCCATTAAATTGTAGAGCTGTAGTTTAAACTTTTTACCAAATTCTACTTCCTGTTGATGTGCTAAGTAAAACGGAAGATGTTCTTTAACAAACCTTGGCCATTGTAATACTGCTCTTGATGTCACATCCTTAAACTGCTCTATGGTTGATGTGGTATGCTTGAAGTATAAGTAAATATAACTGTCTAAAAAGGCAACATTACACAGCATCCCTAATTTGATATCTAAAGCAGTGTCTTGTCCGATTCGAAGTGCGCCATTGTAACCTCCAATTTTATTAAAAACGTCTTTTCTGTATAAAAAAGCTGGAGGACCAACCACGTGTTTTAAACTTGAAAACCAATGCAAACCCCAATATGGTCTGGGTTTTAATATCAATTCATTGGTTTCATCGTTAGGAATTTTTGTTTCAGAAATGCCTTTGTCAGATTTCAACATTTTGCCAAAAACGGATTCTACTTCAGGATTTGAATCTAAGACACTTATCATTTTGTGTAGAGCATTCGGAAAAATCTCATCATCAACATCAAAGAAATACAGATAATCACCTTTAGCATTGGCTAAACCCATATTTCTTGTAGGACCAGCGCCTTGCTCCTTTTGAGTAAACCATTGCACACGATTGTCAGTTAGACTTAGCTTCTTAATTTCTTCTAGCGTACCATCAGATGAATTGTTATCAACATAAATGATCTCAAAATCATTTATGTTTTGATCCAATATGCTCTGATACGACTTGGAAATAAAGCGTTCAGCATTATACGCTGGTATGATAACAGATAATTTCATCAATTGGTTTTGTAAAACAATTTATGCCAAACAGAGAGTGTAAGTAACATACTTACTGCATGTGAGTATTTCACATAATCGTCGTCCTTAAATTTATTGTAAGTTGCTTTGACTAGTGCTTCAGGAATAAAGTCAAAATAAGCCTCTCTAAACAAATACGCTTTTAATTGCGCATCATTTTCAGCTCCTAAAAACTGTAACTCAAAATTTCTTTGAATGTACGGACTACCAAAAACACCATTGAACTCTCTTTTAAGTTTATTGACGATTCGATATGGTAGGTTATATGGCACTTTATTAAATCTATAGGTTTTTAAATTAAACGGTTTTTGTTCGTGCCACATAATGGATGCCAATTCATCATTAGATTTTAAATGTGCGAGCTGTAATTTTCGATCTGCCAGATAGTCTTCAGGAATAGTACAAATAAACTCACACATTCGGTTATCATAAAAAGGCAAATGAATTGGATGTGCATTTTCAAAAACAGATAAGTTAGTAGAAGTCCATCGATGCGCCCAATGTGTTGTTTTAAAAGCCCTTACCTTAGCACTAATATTATCGATCTTGATTTTTGAAAGCAAATCTTTTAAGCGTTGGGTTAAATATGACTCAAAATCGCCTTCCAACTCCCAATGGGTCCAAAGTTGTTTCGCCAGTTCTAAACCATCTTTTTTAATCATTTTTTTATACAAAAGCGGAATCACATCTGCATGATTGGTTCCTTCAGGCACACCTCTATCAAACAATACATCTCCCCAATGCCCAAGAGAAAACTCACCTTCCATAGCTTTAAAATCATCTAGCACTGCCATTTGTCTTGGATGTGTAAATTCAGAATAGCAGCCGTTAATTTCACCCAGCGTTTCAATTTTATCCCATAAATAGCCTTCAGGAATTACAAACTTTTGAAAGTCAAATCCGCATACCTTAGCCACCTTTTCACTTATTTTATGTTCGGGAAATCCATTTTTAAAAGAATAGCTATAAGCACTAACGTCGTTGTCTAAATCTTTTAAAATCAAGGCTTGACTCCTACTGTCTAAACCTCCAGATAAAGGTAAAATCACTTTAGAATTACCTGATTGCTCAGCTATAATCTGTTTTAAAAGAGATTGGTATTCATCCAAGGCTTGTGAAAATGACAACGCTCTCGGTTCATAATACCATTCAAACCAAGGCTTACTTTCAACTAGAAATCCGTCATCATCAATGGTATGATTATGAGCAGGCAGTAAACACACTTCATCTTTAAAAAACGTATCTGCTTCTAAAAAAAAACCTGTAGCAACATAGATTGCTATTGCCTTCTTATGAAGTTCATGAGGTCCTTTAATTTTAGCAAAACGCTGCTTAGAAGGTAATATTTCTGTTTGAATGTGGTTCATAAAAAGCAGTACGAATATAGTAATTTTATTTCCAGAATGCTCCTTAAATCTGAGGAAGAATACACTAAAATCTTTTCAGTCTTATTGGTGAATATTTGACCATTTTTGCCAAGCATAAATATGCCAAACACCCCAAGAATTATGATGCTTTTTATTGAAGAAATCTTCAACATACTGTCGTAATACAGAAACATCCATAATAGAATCGCCATAAAATGGTTTGTCAAACACAAACGATTGTACATCAGATTTTAATTCGTTGTGCAACCAATCGTATAGTGGCACAGCAAATCCCATCTTTTTGGTATTAATAAGTTGTTCAGGTAATTCATTTTTCAGAAGCGACTTTAACGGTAATTTCAAATCGGATCTATCTTTTAATTCAGACGACAACTCCCAGGCTTTTTCGATAGCTGCTTTATCTAAAAATGGAACTCTAACCTCTAAACTATGATGCATACTAGCGCGATCAACTTTTACTAACACACGTTGTAAATGCGCATAAAACTCATTCCATCGCAGTTGTTGCAATACATCTTTTCGAGACGTGTTTTTAAATTGGTACAAAGCATTCATTTCTTTAGAAAAAGACACCTTCGAAAATGCCTTATCTAATATAGCTTGAGATAAATACAGATGTTTGTTGGCAACAAAGGCATTAAATGATTTAAAATATGGTGCCCAAGTTTTAGTAATCCCTAAAGTATTTGTGAGTTTTGCAATTAATTTTCTCAATGGAAAAGGCAATTTAAACCATAGTCTTTTATTTAAGACATCTCGCATTCTTGGGTAGCCAAAAAACAACTCGTCACCTCCATCACCTGAAAGCATAACCGTATGTCTTTTTTTAGCCTCTCTAGTGATGACATAAGTTGGAATACTTGAGTAGTCACCAAAAGGTTCTGAAAATCCTTCGAAGTGTTTATCGATACTTTCTAGAAGCTGAGTATCATCTACAGATACGATATCGAGCTTCAGGTTTAATTGTTCAGCATAAGCTTTAGCAATTTCACTTTCATTGAGTTTTGGATCATTAACCTTTAATGTAAACGCTTCAATATCTGGTTTTGCGTGTTTGGCGTAGGCACTAATAAGCGGACTATCAATACCACCACTCAAAAAAGTAGCTACAGAAACATCACTCACTAATTGTCGTTCAACAGTATCTTGTAAAACACTTTTTAAGGTTGAATCAGTTGCCTCTTTACTTTGCGCTTTTGGAAAGCTTTTTATCGTTGTTTTAGTGATTGCTCCAGTGTAATTAACATGAACTAATTCACCAGGATTCACTTGAAAGATGGTATCGTAAATCGTATTTGGCGCTTGCATATAACCAAATCCGAAATATTCTTTGACAACCTCAGCTCGTAATTGCAATTGCGTTTTAAACCAATCATGTTTAAACACTTGATCGAACTGCGATGCTGAGACCACACCATAAGCATTTATACCATAAAACAAGGGTTTTATTCCTGCAAAATCCCTAGTAAGGAAACAAGAATTGGTTTGGGTGTCTATTATGGTTAAAGCAAACATTCCGTTTAACAATGCAACGGTATTTTCAACACCTTCTTTGTCGAGTAAATGCATAATAACCTCAGTATCTGAAGTTGACTTTAGGTTATCAAGATGATGAATTTCAGCTAAGTGTTTGTAGTTATAAATTTCACCATTAAAGACAACATGATAGCGACCTGTTGGACTGCATTTTGGTTGATTTCCATTTTCAGAAATATCTAAAATAGCCAAACGGTTAAAACCAAGTTGAAAATTGTTAGCAGATTCAATGCGTGTACTATCAGGACCTCGATGTGCCGAAAGAGACAGCAAATTCTTGAACGTTTCAGCACTTGTTGGCCTGTGATTCTCAAATGAAAATTCAGCTAGAAATCCACACATACCTACTTCTTTTCAAAAATTGCAATAATTGAAGACGAAAAAAAACGCGAAGGATGTTTCATTAAATAAGGATTAAAAACAAACTTAAAAAACAACCTGTGTATTTTATAAATCAGCTTTTGCGCTAGGTTTATTTTTTGATGCACACCAATAGGAAAACCTCCATGATAATTGAGGTGTTTAGTTTCAAGGTTATGACGTTTTGCAAATGCCTTAAACACACTAAGATGCATGCATTTTAAATTATGAATCTTCAAATTTTTGTAGTCTACCAAATACTTATAAAATCTAATATAGCCTCGCATATTAGGTATCATTACCATAAGCTTTGATTGATCTTTCATATAATTGACGTGCAAATCTAATATGGTATTGAAGTCTTCAAAGTGCTCAACAAAACCATTAGAAATGACATAATCATATTGCTTTGGTGTTTCAAATAAGGTGAAATCTTCTTGAATAATATCGTATTGATCAACTCCCATTACCTTAAAGACTGCTTCAATAACTGTTTTGTCAGAATTATAATCTAAACACGTTGGACTGACTTGATATTTTGCTGATAGATATGCCAAATACCTTCCAGGAAAACCTCCAATTTCAATCAATTCTTTGGATTGCTTATTCGGATCGATAAATTGATTCCAGAATTCATCATAATAAGAACAGACACTCTCAATACGCTTCTTATTGATATGCTTGTTGGTATAATAAGATTCCCAGTATTGTTGTGTTGTTAGTTTATCTGACATGGTTTATTCGAAAAAGAATGCCTAAAATTAGACAATTTAAACGACACTTTACGAAACTACTTTTTACAAGTAATGTGCGCCTTCTACTTTATTGTTATTATAACTTTTTAGTATTTCTGGAATTAGTTGTTTTAAATTCTTTTGTTGAATTAACTGCCCTTTCACCACTTTAAAATTAAGGCTGAATAATGCTTTAGCAATATTCTTTTTAATCACACGCAACTCTTTATTGATCTGAAATTTTGGATCCTTACTATTTACATCAGCAAATGTTGTTTTGTATATACGTTCTTTCCAAGTGAAATATTGAGAACTATAAGGCTTCATTTTTTTTTGCTTCACTTGTTTTCTATCGTGAATAACAAACACCTTAGGCACTACTCCAATTTTAAAATTATGAAAACGCACACGCTGACAATAATTATTGTCCTCACTATAATGAAAAAATAAAGGGTCAAACCCTCCAACTTTTTCCAAACACGTTTTAGAAATTAACCATGCCGCAGCATTAACAAAAGGCACTTCATAAACAGGTTTTAATGGTTGCCCAGTGACATGATCTGAATAGAAATCTGCGTTTTTGGTATTCGATACATAGTTAGAAAAATAAAAGTCCATCGCTGTTTCGGTTCCATTTAGATGTATCGGACTTAAAATACCATATTCTTTATGTTCACTTTGAAATGTAAACAATGTTTCCAAAACATTATCTACTAAATAGGCATCTTGATTTAATAAAAACACAGCATCAGCATTTTTTGAAAGCGCATAAGACATACCTATATTATTAGCTTTACCAAAACCTAAATTCTCATCAGATTGAATGAGATGCACATTAGGATGATGTTCTTTTATGTAAGTAACTGTGTGATCTGTTGAAGCATTATCTATCACCACCACATTATAGCCAGAACAACTATTAAGGCATCGCTCCAGCCATTTCATACCATTATAAGTGACAATGATTATATATACGTTCATTTTAATTTTAGTAATTACAATTACATCTTCAAAATAAAATTAAGATGCTTCTTCTAATTTCCAGTATACCTATGATTCAGATTATTTATGCTTAGCATTTTACCTTTATCAAGTGGCAAGTATTGACTTTCTAAATCTGTGTACACTTGATTAGGATTCTCTTTTCTGAATACTGGTCTCATAACATCTTTTTAATCTGATAAAGTCCTGTTCTTTGGTCTTCAAATGAATAATTAAACTGTTCAATATCCTCACCATATTTAGCTTCAACACGTTTCAAATTAGAATTTGTGTAAAACTTAGAATAATGAGTTAATCTATTTGAATTTCGCTTGGAGTGATTCTTAAATTCTGTATCAAACTGTAATTTTTGATTAATGTGCTTGATACTCGTTTCTAAGGATTCAAATCTACCAATAAAATCTAAAGGATAATTAGGATCGTTAGCAAATTCACTTTGCGTTGTAAGGTGATCGCCTCTATAATTCATTGTACTTCGATCATTAAACAAGGCATCAAAAACACCATTTTTATTGATATATGATTTAAAACTACCGCTTACTCTTCTATCTTTCTGAATCCATAAGTAATCTGAATAAGCTCTATCCCAAGGATTTCTCACAATAGCAAATTTAAAATACGAATTCCAATGCGCTTCAGAGATCAAATTGGTTTCTATGAGTTGCTTAGGTGTAGCGTGCTGTAAATGAATTTTACGTTCTGGGCACCAACCGTAAAGCATTTCATAATTAGGGACTTTCCAATTGAGCTTTACACCATCAAAATAGTAGTCCTTAATACTTGATCCAGCACACTTAGGAATATGTATAAAAATGAACTTGTTCTTGTGAGATATCATTGTCTTTGCAAAATACTATTTTTAAATAATTTCAAATTGATTAAACAATAAAATCTATAGTTTCATTGACTAACTTATTCCAGCCGAAATCATTTCTTTTAGTATTTAAATACGACTGAACTTCACGGTGAAAGGCTTCAGAAAAACAAATGTCGTCAAGCTTAGAAGCTTCCGAAGCATCATCAATAAACAATGGATAATCAGCACCTAAATACTCTGAAATATCACCAACGTTATTTGCTATTAAAGGCACAGACATTGCTATGGATTCTAAAACAACATTAGATGCCAAACAGTAATTCTGAAATAAAATAACAGCCTTCGAAGTGCTATATAGCTCTTTTAGTTTATCATCTTCAATAAAATCACCTAAAAACGTGACCTGTTTGTTTTCAGAATAGAACTCCTTCATCGCTTTATCTCTACATAAAATTACAAACTTTGCGTTAGGATCTCTACGACTAATTTTGTTGATGATATCTAATTGCTTTGCATGGTTTCTATTGCTAATTCCTACTAACAAATACGTGTTTTGTATGGTTATATTTTTAATGCTGCTCCAGTACTCAAGGTCAATACCATGTTGTATGATTTTGGTATTAGGATGTTTTAATTCTAGAATTGAATTAGACAAACCAATGATGCCATTAAACTGTTGAGACAAATTATGTTTATAGAACGAGAACTCTTGACTTTCTGAAATAGGCCAATGTAGAGTTCCATAGATTTTGAGTCGTTTTAATTTGAACTTTCGCTTTAGCTTCGGAATGAAATACGCGTCCTTATCGGCATACAAATAAAAAACTGGCTGACCCGTAACTAAGGCTTTAGCAGCTATAAGAAGCTCCTTACTAAAATTTAGAGGAAGATAATTTTTAGGATACTTACGATGGCACTTAGCAATGACCTTAGAGATAAATTTACCTACATCAACCCTTTTAAAACTGGGATGATACATTGTGATTCGTTCATATCCAGAATGCTTTCTTTTTTTTCGACGTTTATACAAGTCGAATCTATTGATATAGTATATGGTCTTGTTTCCAGAATTACTCATGAACTATCTGTAGAATGATAAGCGCTAAACTATGAAATTTCTTTGTTTTAAGTCATTTACTTCTGGAAAGTAAAAATCGTTTAAACCAATATCTTTTTCCAATTCAGTTGGCTTATCCAAAGTAAAGTTAGCTGCATAAATATCTTTTATCCCTTCTGGAAGATCGAGACCAACAGATAAAAAGTAATCTTTGTATTTAAATAAGGGTTCATTGCTTTGCGGCTTTACAAATACACATGGTTTTTTTAAAGCATGAGCAAAGATGATTCCGTGAAGAGATGAAGTATATACCACTTTAGATTTTAAAATTTCCTTGATGATTGTAATGGGTTGGTTATCTATGTTTACAACTTTAAATCCTTTCGGAAAATTCTTTTTATACACATTGAGGTCCCTAAAATGAGGTAAAAACATAACTTGTTTTTCTCTACTCTTATTGAGGTTAATATCATAGACCTCTTTAATTAAAAGTCCAGGATCATATTCAAATTTTAGATGAGACATATCAGCATTGTGCTTTTCAAAGAAGGATCTGGTTAAAGGACCTCTAACGCCATTAACCTGTAAAGACGCAATTAGATCTGCATCAAAATCTATGTCGTTTCCCTTCCAACCAATACCATTGATAATATCACTATGTTTGACTTCGTTCATTATAGAACCTACTAATAATAGTCTATTTCCAGAATCTTTTACATTTAAAGGATCGATTCCGTAGATGTATTTAATCAAGTCTACATTAAAAATATCTCCAGCATTTCCGTGTTTAAAAACCAAACGCTCAGGATACCTATACTTATATTTATAGTATTTAAGTTTAGACACTTTTCTTTTGTGCCAATAAAAGGTTCTTAAGGCCATAATTGTTTTGTTTTAACAAGCGCAATATTCCAGTTTACATCGTTAATGCCGTAACTAACGACTAAGTTATGACCATATTTTTGAATTCCCGAAAAATAGGTGCACGAAATAAGGTTTTTATTAAACTTATGTTTATTGCCAAAAATTGATTTGAAGGAATGCAACAAAGTCGTTGTATTACGTTTGAGTTTTGGTGTGTTGGTTATATCTAATTCACAAGGCTTACCCAGATAAAGACGTTTTCTATTTCTATAATATTTTTTGTGAGCAATGAACATAAATTTACCATCATGTTCGCATAGTGGTGTTCCTATAGAATAGTTTTTAAAATGCTGTTTAGTATCTCTAAAATGCGATTCAAACACTATTGCATGAGGCTTGACTTCTGCAGCCTTCAATATGGTTAATGGTTCTAAACTATAGAGCGCATACAAGGTGTTATCAATACTGTAAAAGGCCCAGTTTTTTTCTGTTCTTTGTCGTTGCGAATACTCACAAATGTAGTACTCTAAAATCCCCTTTTCATCAAGTGTAGCAATAAAAATTTTATTATTTCCATTAATCTTGTTTCCATCTCCAGTATTAAAAGTACAATACACTTTACTGTTCAAAACAAACAGTTTTGGATCTGCAACTTTTGAGATATTTTCTTTTTCAAAAAAGGTTTCAGAAAGATTAATACGGTTGATTACCTCGTCATCTTTTAAAACATAAATTAAAGCTAAAATAGACTTCGTCGTGGCATCATAGATTCTAAAAGCAATATAGGTTACACTATTGTGAACAATCAAACTTGGATTAAAAGCAAATGCTTTAGAACTGAGCTCATTTAATAAGGCTTTAGGAAGCACAAAAGGTTTACTGTGTTTTATCTGCCGTATCATCCTCTAACTCTTCTTAATAAACGATTTAGAAATGATTTGTTTTGGGTTTTATGCGCTACCAGATAAGAATCTTGTGTGGCAATACCATAAGGTTTTAACAAGCTATTTGGCACCAACGAGGGATGCAAGTTTAATGTGTTTTGTGCTAGTATGTAGTTTTGCTTTTTAGTAGCACCTCTTCCTGTAAAATGAAGAATTAACGGTTGATGAACATCCTCGTCTATAAGATTTTCCCATCTACTATTAAAGCATTTATAATCATAACGTTTAACTCTATTAATGTAAGCTTCGTTCTGATGAAGCAAATAAACCATTACATCTTGATCTCCATTCGTAAAATACCCTAAATCATCAGTCCACCAGGCTTTTACTTCATTTAGATTGGTTTTTAAAACATCATTAAAAAACTGCTTAGCTAAGGCATTACATTTTACAATAAACTGGCCAGAACTCAAATATGTTTTCAAGGCTTTATGCTCTGGGCTTTTACAAAAAGAAATAAAACAATCGTCTTTGGGAGCATAATCCATGATATCTTTTTCAAAATCCATAAAAAAAGCATCATCATCAATCCAAATAATGTAGTCATAGTGATCAATATATTGGAGGATGTATGCAATTTTATTTAGGTAGACATTATCAAGACCTGTAGGCCAATTGCAATGTATGTAGCTATATTTATGACTATCAGCATATATCCTATGATTTACAGGAGATTGAAAAACTGTTGTAGGGTAACGTCCAGATATTATACAAATAGACTTTTGCACTAAAAAACAGGTGTTTAAGGGTTAATTTTAAGTGATTCTGTGTGTTCTACTTCGTTCAAGTTCAATCTAAAAAAATCTTTATTCCTCTGTATTTTTTTATCAGACCACTCCCACCATTTAATATCGTTTAAAAATGTTATAACTTGTTTTGAAAATCGGTGTTTTAAAAACTGAGCTGGAACACCTCCTACTATCTCAAAATCACCAACATCTTTAGTAACAACACTTCCAGCAGCAATACAAGCGCCATTTCCAATTGAAACTCCTGACATTATTTTAACATCATCTCCAATCCAAACATCATTCTTTATAATTATAGGTCCTTTTGTTCTTGATGAGGATGGAGTTTGCATATCTTCTCCAGGATGGTTCGTTTTAAAATACTTTCTATATAAATAACCTTGAGTTGTGGGATAATTTACGTCATGGTTTGTTGTGTAGAGCTTCACATTATTACCTATAGAGCAATATGATCCAATTTCAACATAAGAAGCTTTTCCAATAATTTGAAACCTACTGTTATAGAAAGAATCTTTCCCAACCTTAAGTTGTTGTTGAGAATATAATCTGTTTGAGGTTCTTGTATTATCTTTAATAACAGACATTAATCCTTTTTTTATTTGGTTACCATAGTACGGAATATTCCAATTTGGTTGTTGGTCTTCTTCTTTGATGTAACTGTAGGCGTGAAACTTTCTTGAATGTTTTACGCGATTTAAAAATTCAAAGTCAAAAAACCACAAAACATCATATCTAGAGTACAATTTTTGACTTTTAACATCAAACTTAGAACTTAAAATTAAGCCTTTTGATAACTTCACTTGATTTAAGATACTTTCTAAGTACTTGCTCTCACTTGAAAAAGTTGCATTAATTATGAAATCAAAATTCTTTAAAAAATTTAAAGTTATTTCATCGCTATCTAATTCAAAAAACGAAAACTTATAATCTTCTTCAATAAAACGTGATGCTTCTTTTAGGTCTGTAATCTGGTTCTCATTTCTATTTTTAGAATCGACTATAACAATAACATTTTCAATTGGCCCATTAATAGTGTTTTGCGCAGTATTAAGACCAAAACGAGTCGTTAATTTAGCTATGATAGTCTTAAGAAACATCCCAATTTGCAATTGAATATATTAAACTATTGGTAGATTTTTCTTTGGTAATAGAATGAAAATCGTTGTTAGGCTTAGAAGGATGCACTTCAAATTCTATAAATTTAATTTCTGCTTGGAGCATTTCAGTTCCATCAGCCAATCCAATAGACACAGAATAAACACCATTTAGTAAATATAAATCTTTGGTAGTGAGGTTTATTTGAAAGTCTTCAGATTGGTTTTTACGAAGTGGTTCTTCAATATAATCATTACTTCTCCAAGTAATGATGTTGACATGATTAAGATCACTTATTCTTAAACTAAACACAGGATTTCTTAAGGTATTTTTCACCTTAATTGAAATTGAAAACGTGATAGGTTCACCTGAGTGAAAACCAGATGATAATTCATCCTTTGAATTTCTAATTTCAAAGCGTGAAAATCTTGAAGTTTCTAGCTCATCTTTAACTTCAAAATCTACAAAAGCATCGTAGGTATTATTATTACTCAAGTATGTATTAATTCCTTTAGAAACGTCACCTTCAAATGTTTTTATGCCATGCTCTAAAATTATAACTCTCGTACACAAATCTTGAACAGCAGCCATGTTATGACTTACAAATAGTACAGTACGACCATCGCCTTTAGATATGTCTTGCATTTTGCCGATAGCTTTTTTCTGAAACTCAGCATCTCCAACAGCCAAGACCTCATCTACCACTAAAATATCTGGCTCTAAAAAAGCAGCTACTGCAAAAGCCAAGCGTACACGCATTCCACTACTATAACGCTTAACAGGTGTATTAATGTAGCGTAAACATCCTGAAAAGTCAATAATTTCTTTCTCCTTCTTTTTAATTTCGCTTTTGGTCATTCCAAGGATTGCACCATTTAGGTAAATATTTTCCTTTCCAGTTAACTCTGGATGAAATCCAGTACCAACCTCCAAAAGTGAGGCTATTCTACCTTTAGTTTTAATCTCACCTACAGTTGGGCTTGTTACTCTAGAGAGTATTTTTAACAACGTAGACTTACCTGCACCATTCTTACCAATTATTCCTAAAACTTCTCCTTTTTGAACTGAAAAATTTATATCTCTAAGTGCCCAAACATAATTACTATTAGAAACAGTGCTTCTATCATTAACAGCTCCAACTTTTAAGTAAGGGTCATCTTTACCTCTCACTTTATGCCACCACCTATTAAGGTCATGACTCAACGTTCCAGTTCCTACCAGACCAAGTCTATACTGTTTGCTAATATGTTCTACTTTTAAAATGGTATCAGACATCAAACTGTATCTATAAAAGATTTCTCTGTTTTATTGAATATAATTAATCCGATTAAAAAAAGCAATATGCTAATAATCAATGTGTATAAAAACCCATACCAAGAAAATGTTCCAGAATTAAGGACTATATTTCTAAAACCTTCAATAACCTGCGTTAAAGGATTGTATTCAACTATAAGGGCTACTGTTGGTGGAAATTTAGATTTCGCTTCTGCTAAGGGATAAGGAACAGCCGAGAGATACATTAGAAGTTGAATCGCAAAATTAATCATAACGGTTAAATCTCTATATTTAGTAGTCATTGATGAAATAATCATCCCAAGACCTAATCCTAATAACGCCATAATTAAGACATAAAAAGGAAATAAAAACCAATAATTACTAAAACTTACTTCCATGCCTTGGAACGCATAATACCCATAAAAAAACAAGAAGATAGCAAGCTGTATTCCAAATTTCAATAAATTAGATATCGTAATAGAAAGTGGCATTATAGCTCTAGGAAAATAAACCTTCCCAAAAATATTCTTGTTAGCCACGAAAGTGTTAGATGTTTTTGTTAAACACTCTTTAAAATAATTCCAAGCAGTAATTCCAGCTAAATTGAATAAAAATGGAGGTACTCCTCCAGTGTTTATATTACCCAAATTATTAAACACTAATGTAAATATAACTGATGTAAATAAGGGTTGTATTAAATACCATAGAGGCCCAAGCACAGTTTGTTTATAAACCGTTATAACATCTCGTTTTACAAACAAAAACAGCAGATCTCTGTAGTGCCAAATCTCATTTAAATTAAGGTCAATTAATTTCTTTTTTGAAGAAATAGTGTAGAGCCACTGATCTTTTGTGTTGGAATTCAATAGAAAATAGAATTAGTTTTGGCTAAGATAATAAATACACAACGAGTAGAAAATTTAGAACTCTAAAATTGAATTTAATCTTTAAAATAATCCCAAGTAATTTTAAGTCCTTCTCTTACTGTGTATTTAGGCTCATAACCTATAAGCGTTTCAGCTTTAGAAATATTGGCCAAAGAATCTCTTACATCACCTTGACGTGGTGGTCCGTAAATAGCTTCAACAGTGCTGTCTGCAGCATTTTTTAAGGAATCCCAAAGATAATTCACACTTATGCGTTCACCACAAGCAACATTAATCACTTGATTTTTAGCTTTTTCAGAAGCAAAAAAGCCTTTGATGTTAGCTTGAACTGCATTGTCAACAAAAGTAAAATCTCTAGTTTGCTCACCATCACCATTTATTTTAGGAGAGGCATTATCTTTAAGTGCCTGCATAAATAATGGAATCACTGCTGCATAAGCGCCATTAGGACTTTGCTTAGGTCCAAACACATTAAAATAGCGTAGGCCAAGAACATCTGTATCATAGGTTTTTCCAAAAACATCTGCGTACAATTCGTTCACATATTTAGTAACTGCATAAGGTGATAATGGTTTTCCTATTTGCTCTTCTACTTTTGGTAAGGTTTTACTATCACCATATGTAGAGCTGGAGGCCGCATAGACCATTCGCTTGACCGTTTTAGAATCTTTCAAGGCAATCATCATATTTAAAAAGCCTGAAATATTAACCGCATTTGAAGTTGCAGGATCATTAATTGAACGAGGTACAGAACCAAGCGCAGCTTGATGCGTTACATAATCCATCCCATCCATGGCATCAATACAGGTTTGTAAATCTCTGATATCGCCTTCCATTAATTCAAAAGCTGGATTAGATACAAATTCAGATAAATTCTCACGATACCCATTAGAAAAATTGTCAAGAACTCTAACTTTTTTCGCACCATATTTAAGGAGGTACTCTACAATATTAGATCCTATAAATCCTCCTCCTCCTGTTACCAGAAAAGAAAGTTTGCTTAAATCTTCGGAATGGTATTTGTGTTCGTACATATTATAATCTTGAATCTACACTATCTTTTGGTAATAACGATTTGACATCGAAAATCACACCAATATCAGATTTTAATGCGTTTAAATCTAGCTCTAAAAATTCGTTATGCGACACTGCAAGAACAATAGCATTGTAATTAGAACCTAGTTGTGAAGCATCACTTAACAAAGCAAATCCGTATTCGTGTTTGACTTCCTCCTTAGAAGCCCAAGGATCATAAACATCAACATTAATGCTATAGGTTTCAAATTCTTCGATGATGTCAATAACTCTTGAATTTCTAATATCTGGACAGTTCTCTTTAAAAGTGATTCCCAAAACTAAAACATTAGACCCTTTAATCGTTGCACCTTTCTGAATCATCATCTTAACTGTTTCCTGTGCTACATAAGCGCCCATACTATCGTTCATTTTACGACCAGCAAGGATAATTTCAGGGTTATAGCCAGACTCAATGGCTTTTTGAGCCAAGTAATAAGGATCAACACCTATACAATGACCTCCAACTAATCCTGGACTAAATTTAATAAAATTCCATTTTGTCCCAGCTGCTTCTAAAACCGCTTTGGTATCAATATCTAATAGTCTGAATATTTTCGAGAGTTCATTCACAAATGCAATATTGATATCTCGCTGCGAGTTTTCAATAACTTTTGCAGCTTCGGCAACTTTTATGCTTGGTGCACAGTGCGTTCCAGCAGTAATAACACTTTTATAAAGATTATCAACAATTTTAGCTATCTCAGGAGTTGAACCAGAAGTTACTTTAAGAATCTTTGTAACAGTATGTTTTTTATCACCTGGGTTAATACGTTCAGGAGAATAGCCTGCAAAGAAATCCTTGTTAAACGTTAAACCAGATTCCTTTTCTAAAATAGGCACACATATGTCTTCGGTAACGCCAGGATACACTGTAGATTCATATATCACAATATCATTTTGTTTTAAAACTTTACCAACACTTTCACTTGCTTTTTCTAACGGTGTAAAAACTGGTCGCTTTAATTCATCGGTTGGTGTAGGTACTGTAACAATATAAATATTAGAGTCTTTTATGTCGTTGATGTCGTTAGTAATAAACAATCCATTATTTGCACCATTACTAGAAGTTAAAACAGATTGTAGGTGCTCATCTTCAACTTCAAGCGTTTTATCTACGCCATCTCTAAGTTCGCCTATACGCTTTTCATTAATATCAAAACCTACAACTGGGAATTTTTTTGCAAATTCTACTGCCAATGGTAACCCAACATATCCAAGTCCGAGTATTGTAATTTTATGATCTGTATTCATGTTATTTTAATATGGATTTCAAAATAAAGTTCAAATCTAAATAAAAACTATAATTATGAATGTATTTTTTATTGATTTCGACCTTATCAGGCCAAATAATCGTTCTATTGTAATTTTCAGGGTCAACTTGCTTTGCTAATAGATGCTCTTCATCCTTATATTTAAGTGTTGCTGGTCCAGTAATTCCTGGTTTCAATTTAAGTATGATTCTATCGTCTCCTTCCAACACATCAGCAAAACCTGGTACATCTGGTCTTGGTCCCACAAAACTCATCTGTCCGAATAGCACATTAAAAATTTGAGGCAATTCGTCAAGCTTGAAGCGTCTCAGAAATTTCCCAAAAGCCGTAGCACTTAAATCTAAATGACCTAATCTGTGTTCTTCCTGTTTAAGCGTTCTAATTTTAAAGATCTGAAACGGTTTCCCATATTGTCCGATTCTAGTTTGAAAAAACATTCCAAATTGTCTAGTATCTATTGTAGCGATGCAAACAAATATGATAATAGGAAGCAATAAGATCGGAACTAAAACAACAGATAAAACTATATCAAAAGCACGTTTTACTCTAAGCTGATGTTTAGTAATCACGACTAAAATCGTCTTAAAAAGTTTTTAACTCTACTCCACCATGACTGTTTGTCTTTTTCGTGGTACGCATTTCCATAAACACCGTATCCATAGCCATAGCCATAACCGTATCCATAGCCATAGCCATAATTATGATTCGTTTTATGCTTGTAGAAGTTTAATACAAAACTAATATTATTCACTTCTCCTGTTCTATATTTAGCATTAATGAGAGATAACATTCCTTTTTTGGTGTAATCTAACCTAATCATAAAGATGGTTGCATCAGCATATTGCGTAAGCTCTAATGCATCAGTTACCAAACCTAAAGGTGGTGTATCAAGAACGATCATGTCATATTCTTTCCTCAACCTTACCATAAGGTCTTTCATATTACTAGACATTAAGAGTTCAGAAGGGTTTGGTGGCACAGGACCTGATGGAATAATATCAAGATTTTCAATATGCGTGCTATACTTTACTTCTTCAAACGTTTGTTCTCCAATAATATAATTTACGATACCCAAATCATTTTCAATATTAAAATCACCAAATATTTTTGGTTTACGTAAATCTAAACCTAGAAGGATTGTTTTTTTTCCAGACAAGGCATAAACCGTAGCTATATTGATAGAGCAAAAGGTTTTACCTTCACCACTCACAGATGAGGTAATCATAAGAGTTTTACCTGTATCTTTACCTTGTTTTTTATAGATGAATTGTAAACTAGATCGAATAGCTCTAAACGATTCAGAAACTGCTGATTTAGGTTTTTCAAAAACAATTAGGTTATTCTTATAGTTGTATTTACCAATTAGTCCTAAAATTGGAATGTTTGAAAGTTGTTCAATTTCATCAGATCCATGAATCGTATTATCAAGAAGAAATATGATGAAGATCAAAAACATAGGAATAAAGAATCCCATCATTAAGGCCATCATATAATTAAGCGACTTGTTAGGTCCAATAAGTCCGCCACCAATATCTTTAGCTTCGTCTATTACTGTGATATCTGAAATATTTGCAGCCTTAACAATCGCAGCTTCACTTCGTTTAGACATATAGATGTTGAATGCATCCTGACTAATATCACGTCGTCTTTGAAGCTTTAGAAACTCCTGTTGATCTTCAGGTAGATCAGAAAGTTTTGATTCAAAAATCGCAATATTTCTACTTATTGTAGATAATTGAATTCCGATGGTTCGCTTTGTAGCATCTATAGTTTCAAGAAGGACGTTCTTTTCAGAATCAATTTTACTATCGAGTTCTTTAAAAAGAATTGACCCTTCTTTAGTAATGTATTCTAAATTTTGTCGTTCTGCAGCAAGAGCGATAATTCTAGTAACGCTTCCTAAAATGTTAGCTTCTTCAATTCCAACAGATGTAGGTGCAGCAATTTTAGTATAATCTGTTTTTGTGTTTAGATAATTTTCAAGATTATCTAAATAATCCAATTTCAATTGTTCGCGTTCTCGAGCAAGATCATAGGTTCGTAACTTTTCGGATATATCAGATATTTCGTCAGACACATCAAAAACTTTGTTCCTTTTTCGAAAATCGTTCATTTCATCTGTAACATCTTTCAGTTTCGCATTAACTTCAGCTAGACTACTATCAATGAACTTTATCGTATTTGTTGCGTAAAGGTTTTTGCGTTCTAATTCTGTACGACTTAATATAGCAGAGGTTGCATTTAGGTAATCAACAATTTTAGACTTGTTAGTACCTGACAATTGAAGTTTTAAAACAGAAGACGCATCTTTAGAAAAAGGCCCAATAATAATACGATTCTTATACCCTTCAACAATGGCATCAAAGCTTTTAAAAAGTAAAAAATACTCGTCGCCAGGTTTGACATTCGCCAATGATTTTATTTTAATCTTACCATTTAAAAAAGGGAGTTCGATGACTTCATCATTTGAGTACGTTTTTTTAAACTCATTGAGCGGTACATCAACAGGGTAAATAGACTTGTTATTATACTGCTGCGCTTGAATTCTTGACCTTTCATAATTTGTAAACACCTCAAACGTGTTAGCACTTAAAAACCTAATCCCTATTGGAGTATTGAGTCCTTGTGGTTTTGAATCATCTAGAATAAATTCAAAAGGAGCTTGTTTGTAAATATCAATTTTTCGGTACTTTCCTTGTTGCAAATAAGCCATATAAAATTGTAAAGAATCTACAACTTTCTCATTATGACTTCTTGTCTTAATCGCTGTTATAATTTTTCCAACTTTTCCAGATACACCTCCCCAATTAAATGAAATACTTGTGTTAGCAGTGAAGAAAGGGTTTTGATCGTTTTCAACCGATACTAATGAATGTAGTTTATAAACATTTTGCTTTCTTACATTAATAAAGTAGGCGATTAAAAATGCTAATCCTATGGATAACACTACAAACTTCCATAGGTTAAGTGCTTTAAAGAGATAGCCTTTAAAATCAAAACTTACTCTGGTCGGTTCGCTATGATCTATATGTTCTTGATTTGACATACTAATTTGTAGTTCTATCAATTAATAATAAGGTAGTGGTAAGCAACGACACAACTGAAATAATCGTCGTTAATGTTTCTCTACCTGTAGTTCCAGTTCCCCAAGTTTTTTGTTTTATTGGCTTAACATAAATGATGTCGTTTGGTTGTATGTAATAATACGGAGAACTCATAACATTTTTATCTGTCATATCTATAGTATGTATCTTTTGCCCTTGAGGATATTGTCTAATAATTTGAACTTCTTTTCTGTTACCTGTAACAGGTATTTCACCAACATTAGCGATAGCTTCGAAAATATTGACTCTGTCTTGAAAAATGATTTGAGTACCAGGATTTCCTACTTCACCATTAGCTGTATATCGCAATCCAGCAAGCTTAACAGTAACAAATATATTGGCGGTTTCTTTAAATTGTTCATCCAAAAGTTTCTTCTCAAGCATTTGTTCAATCTCTTCTACTGTGTATCCCAGAACATTAATTTTTCCCAAAGTTGGAATCCTTATATTCCCATGAGTGTCAACAGTAAAACCATCAAAATAGGCGCGTTCAGCACTACTAGCATTTAAATTTTCTTCTCCTGCGGGATTTAAAATTGAAACTGTATTCTGATCTAATGCTTTAACTCTTACATTCAAAATATCATTGATCTGGACTCTATACGGTTTAGGTTGTTCAACCATAACTTGTGTAGAATCTAAAGAAATATCTTTGTCTTGTAAGTAAACAATATCTTTGTGCGGAATACATGATGTAGACAAGACACAAAAGAGTAATCCAATAAAAAATAGTCTATTCATTTAAACGAAAAATGTAACTTCACAAATATAACTTATCACTATTAATAACAAAACTATTAACTGTTTTTTATAGTAATATCGCTTTCTTTGTAAAAAAAAGTATTTGAATTTAATTACAGTTGAAAATATCTCAAAGTCTTATGGAGAATTAGAACTCTTTTCTGATCTCTCTTTTAGCATTCATAAAGATGATAAAATTGCTTTTGTAGCTAAAAACGGAAGTGGTAAAACATCTATTCTTAATATATTGTCTGGTGAAGATACTCCTGACAGCGGACAAGTTGTAATGAGAAACGGATTAAGGGTATCATTTTTATCGCAGTCACCACAATTTAAAGGAAGTGTTACTATTAACGATACCATTTTTAATTCTGATTCGCCACAACTGAAAATTATTGAGGCCTACGAAAAAGCACTTCAAAATCCAGATGACGCTGAAGCTTATCAAAAAGCATTTGAGCAAATGGATATTCATAATGCTTGGGAGTTTGAATTACAATTCAAACAGATTCTATCTCAGCTTAAACTTGATGACCTCAATCAAAAGATAAGTACGATGTCTGGTGGTCAAAAAAAGCGACTTGCCCTTGCGCAAGCACTTATTAGTAATCCAGATGTTTTAGTTCTAGACGAACCTACCAACCATCTTGATTTAGAAATGATCGAATGGCTTGAACAGTATTTTTCAAAATCGCAACTAACCATTTTTATGGTGACGCATGATAGGTATTTCTTAGAGCGTGTTTGTAGTCAAATCATTGAGTTAGATCATGGAAAACTCTACACTTACAAAGGAAATTACTCCTATTATCTCGAACAGAAAGAAGCCAGAATTCAACTAGAGCAAGTTGAAACAGGCAAAGCGAAGCAGCTGTTCAAGAAAGAACTCGAATGGATGCGACGTCAGCCTAAAGCTAGAACTACAAAGTCGAAATCTAGGATTGATGATTTTTCTGAAATTAAAAAACGTGCACATAAAAGACGTAAAGACCATAAGATTCAATTAGAAATCAATATGGAGCGACTTGGAAGCAAGATTGTTGAGTTCCACAAGGTTGTCAAATCTTTTAAAGACAAACCCATTTTAAAAGGTTTTGAATATGTTTTCAAACGTGGTGAGCGTATAGGTATTATCGGAAAAAATGGTACTGGAAAATCGACATTCTTAAACTTGTTAACTAAAACTATTACTCCAGATTCTGGTAAAATAATTGTTGGTGACACTGTAAAATTCGGTTACTATACACAAGGTGGAATTGAAGTAAAACCTGAACAGAAGGTCATTGATGTAATTAAAGCCTATGGTGAATTTATTCCGTTAGCCAAAGGAAAAATTATTAGTGCAAAACAGCTTCTTGAACGTTTTCTATTTGATGGTAAAAAGCAACATGATTTTGTAGAAAAGCTAAGTGGTGGCGAACAAAAACGACTGTATTTATGTACCGTTTTAATTCAAAATCCAAACTTTTTAATTTTAGATGAGCCAACAAATGATCTCGATATTGTTACACTTAATATTTTAGAAGACTTTCTCCTTGATTTCCCAGGTTGTTTACTAGTGGTTTCTCACGACAGGTATTTTATGGATAAAATTGTAGATCATCTGTTTGTGTTTAAAGGCAATGGTGACATTCAAGATTTTCCGGGTAATTACACAGATTATAGAGTTTACGAATCGTCTCAACCCAATACACCTAAATCTGAAAAAGTTCAACCTTCAGATGAAAAAACAGACCAAAATAAAGCGCAAAAGCTAAGTTATAATGAGCAGAAAGAATACAAGAACCTTGAAAGTAAGATTAGAGCTTTAGAGTTAGACAAAAAAGCCCTTGAAGACAAGTTCAATGATACTTCGCTTTCACAAGAAGATATCAATACATTATCAATGCAATTACAAGAACTAATAAATGACATTGAAACTAAAGAATTGCGATGGTTTGAATTGGCTGAAAAATTTGAGTCTTGATTTATGTTTCAAATTATTGAGTATATAAAATTCTTACTTAAATCAACCAATCAACATGGTGTGCATTCTCCATTTATTTATGATTTGGTAACAAAATGTTTTTACGATTCAAACCAATATGACGCGTATTCTAAAATAACATCCTACCGAGCATCGCTTTTAAAGAATAACCAAAGCATCGAAATTACCGATTTAGGTTCTGGATCAAGAGTTTTCAATTCAAATAAGCGATCTATAAAAGCCATCGTAAAAACTTCTGGTAGTACAAAAAAAAGAAGTCGAATTCTATTTAGATTAGCTCAGTATTTTAGATTCAAGCAAAGTCTTGAATTAGGCACTTCATTAGGAGTTGCCACTCATGCACTTGCTCTTGGGCACTCTGAAAACAATATCACTTCACTTGAAGGCTGTCCTAACCTTTCTGAATTTACCATACAACACCTCAAACAACACAGCATCAAAAATGTGTCTATTGTAACTGGAGATATTTCAAACACAATATCAAATTTAAAATCAGATGTTTTTGACTTTATTTTTTTTGATGCTAACCATAATAAAGAAGCGACTTTAAGCTATTTTAATAGTCTTGTAAATAAGGCTCATAATGATTCTGTTTTTATTTTTGATGACATCCATTGGTCTAAAGGAATGCGCTCAGCATGGAACATCATAAAAGAGCATCCAAAAGTAACAGTGACTATTGATACCTTTTTTTGGGGATTTGTTTTTTTTAGAAAAGAGCAAGCCAAAGAAAATTTTACCATCAGATTGTAACAAGACAAATGCTGTTGCGTCATATATCCTGAAATCTGTATCTTGCATTAAATGCAATTAAACCCATTTTACAATGAGCAACGTCATTGAGATTAGAAACATTATTCGCGATTTTCAACTTGGTCAAGAAACCGTTCATGTTTTAAAAGGCATCGATTTAGATATTGAACTTGGTGATTACGTAGCGATTATGGGACCTTCAGGCTCTGGAAAATCGACACTAATGAATCTTTTAGGTTGCTTAGACACACCAACTGCTGGAAGCTATGTTCTCAATGGTAAAGATGTAAGTAAAATGAGTGATGACGAACTTGCTGATATTAGAAACACCGAAATTGGTTTCGTGTTTCAAACCTTTAATTTACTTCCCAGAACCACAGCATTAGATAATGTGGCATTACCAATGGTTTATGCTGGTGCTTCAAAAGCAGATCGCATTAAACGTGCTGAAGAAGTTTTAACTGATGTTGGATTGGCAGATCGTATGGATCACAAACCTAATCAATTATCTGGTGGTCAACGCCAACGTGTTGCTGTTGGTCGTGCTTTAGTGAACAAACCTTCTATAATTTTAGCCGATGAACCAACAGGTAATCTCGATTCTAAAACTGGTTACGAGATCATGAATCTTTTTGATGAAATTCATCAAGCTGGTAATACTGTAATTATGGTGACGCATGAAGAAGATATCGCTGCGCATGCAAAACGTGTGATTCGATTACGCGATGGCGTCATTGAAAGTGACACTAGAAATTAATTATGCTTTTTATAATACTCATACTCGCAGGTGCCTTTATTTTTATGAAAATTATTTTCAAGAATAATGAACGCCTCAGAGAACGACGTCATAAAGATTCAATGTTTCACAAACGACGATTTAAGCGTTAAACGTTTTACTTTCAGCATATATTTTTAACTTGCGTATATGAAAATATACACGAAAACTGGAGATAAAGGAACTACTGCGCTATTTGGAGGCACACGAGTTCCAAAGCATCATATTAGGATTGACAGCTATGGCACTGTAGACGAACTCAATTCGCATTTAGGATTAATTAGAGATCAAGATATAAACAATCATTACAAAGATGTTTTGATTGATATTCAAGACAAATTATTTACGGTTGGTGCTATTCTCGCCACTGATCCTGAAAAAGCAATTTTAAAAAGTGGAAAAGAACGCTTAAATATTCCTAAGATTTCTGAAGAAGATATCAATCAACTCGAGAAGGAAATGGACATTATGAATGAAACACTTCCACCTATGACGCACTTTGTACTTCCTGGTGGTCATCAAACTGTGTCATTCTGTCACATTGCACGTTGTGTTTGTCGTAGAGCCGAACGTTTAGCTAGTGCACTTAATGACCTTGAACCATTTCAACCAGAAAGTTTAATGTACTTAAACCGACTTTCTGACTACCTATTTGTATTGGCACGAAAGTTGTCCTATGACTTGCAAGCCGATGAAGTAAAATGGATTCCTAAAAAAGAATCTTAGAATAACTACTTGCAGAATAAATGATGAGTTCTATAGGCTTAAACGATTGAAAATATAAGTTCTTTTAAATTATTATTTAATTAATTCAGATTTTTCTTGACTTTTTGAACTATAATTTTATTTTTGCAGAAAATTAAAAACGTACAAGAATGTATTGGACATTAGAATTAGCATCCTATTTAAGTGATGCGCCTTGGCCAGCAACAAAAGACGAATTAATTGACTACGCTATTAGAACAGGAGCACCTTTAGAGGTGGTTGAAAATCTACAAGCGATAGAAGATGAAGGCGACTCTTATGATTCCATTGAAGAAATCTGGTCAGACTATCCAACTGATGAAGATTACCTTTGGAATGAAGATGAATACTAGAATTTCAATAAAGATATAGTATAAGTTAAAAAGTCTCTAAATGAGACTTTTTTTGTGCCTTAATTTTTCAGTATAACAGAGACAAATCATATCTTTGAAATTCTAAATTTTGAAGATATAAATCATCTAAAATACTAAGTAACGTCACATTGAATCCGTTTTAGTGTCGCATTAAAAAACACTAATAATGCGATTCTGAATCAATTTCAGAATGACGAAACTAAAAACTTAGATGATTTCATTAAATAAATAAACACACATGAGTTTTTTAAATTCAGTATTAAAAGTATTTGTAGGAGACAAAGCCAAACAAGATGTAAAAGCGCTTAGCCCTATAGTAGAGAAAGTAAAATCATTTGAAAGCGCACTTGAGCAATTATCTCATGATGAGCTTAGAGCAAAAACTACAGAGTTCAAAGCCAAAATTGCAGAAGCTCGCAAACCACTTCAAGATAAAATTGATCAGCTCTTAAAAGACGCTGACGCCACAGATGATATTGACGAAAGAGAAGATATCTATGTTGAAATCGACAAGATAGAAGACGATATTTACGAGGTGACTGAAACAGTTCTTAACGACATTATGGCTGAAGCTTTTGCTGTAGTTAAAGAAACTGCTAAACGTTTTGTTCACAACACAGAAATCTCAGTAAAAGCTAATGAGTTTGATCGTGTTGTTTCAGGAGATAAGGACTACGTTACGCTTAATGGTGAACAAGCAGTCTGGTCAAATTCTTGGGATGCTGCTGGAAAACCAATCACTTGGGACATGATTCACTACGATGTGCAATTAATTGGTGGTGCTGCACTTCATCAAGGTAAGATTGCCGAAATGCAAACTGGTGAAGGTAAAACCTTAGTAGCAACACTTCCAGTATATTTGAATGCCTTAACCGAACGTGGTGTACATTTGGTAACCGTTAACGACTATCTTGCAAAACGTGATAGCGCATGGATGGCTCCTATTTTTGAGTTCCATGGTATGAGTGTGGACTGTATAGATTATCACCAACCAAACTCTGAAGCGCGTCGTAAAGCTTACAGAGCAGACATTACTTACGGAACCAATAATGAATTTGGTTTTGATTACCTAAGAGATAATATGGCACATTCACCTGGTGACCTTGTGCAACGTCCTCACCACTATGCGATTGTAGATGAGGTCGATTCTGTATTGATCGATGATGCGAGAACTCCTTTAATTATTTCTGGTCCAATTCCTGAAGGTGATCGTCATGAATTCACAGAACTAAAACCTAAAGTTGAAAGTATTGTAAGTGTACAACGCAAATATTTAACTGGTGTACTTGCTGAAGCTAAAAAATTGATTGCTGCTGGTGACACTAAAGAAGGTGGTTTTCAATTGCTTCGCGTCTATCGTGGAATGCCAAAAAATAAGGCATTGATCAAGTTTCTTAGTGAAGAAGGTGTGAAACAACTCCTTCAAAAAACTGAAAACTTCTACATGCAAGATAATAATAGAGAAATGCCAAAAGTTGATGCAGAGCTCTATTATGTGATTGAAGAAAAAAATAACCAAGTAGAATTGTCTGATAAAGGTGTCGAATTTTTATCTGGAAAAGAAAATCCTGATTTCTTTGTGATGCCTGAAATAGGTCTTGAAATTGCAAAGATTGAAGCTAAAGGCCTTTCTAAAGAAGAAGAAGCTAACGAGAAAGAAGACCTATTCAGAGATTTCGGTGTCAAATCTGAACGCATCCATACCCTTAACCAATTATTGAAAGCTTACGCTTTATTTGAAAAAGACATTCAATATGTTGTAATGGATAATAAAGTAATGATCGTCGATGAGCAAACTGGTCGTATTATGGATGGTCGTCGTTACAGTGACGGACTTCACCAAGCGATTGAAGCTAAAGAAAATGTAAAGATCGAAGATGCTACACAAACCTTTGCGACAATTACACTACAGAATTATTTCAGAATGTATCGTAAACTATCTGGAATGACTGGTACAGCTGTCACAGAAGCTGGTGAATTTTGGGAAATCTATAAATTAGATGTGGTTGAAATTCCAACCAATAAACCTATTGCTCGTGATGATAGAGAAGATTTAGTTTATAAAACTAAACGTGAAAAATATAATGCTGTTATTGATGAAGTGACCAAATTATCACAAGCTGGACGACCAGTTTTGATTGGTACTACATCTGTTGAAATTTCGGAGTTATTAGGAAAAATGCTAAGTATTAGAAAAGTTCCTCACAATGTCCTGAATGCGAAATTGCACAAAAAAGAAGCCGATATTGTTGCCGAAGCTGGTATTCCTGGTCAGGTAACGATTGCAACCAATATGGCTGGTCGTGGTACAGATATCAAGCTAACCGATGAGGTAAAAGATGCTGGAGGTTTAGCCATTGTTGGTACAGAGCGTCATGATTCTCGTCGTGTAGACAGGCAGTTACGTGGTCGTGCTGGTCGTCAAGGAGATGTTGGTAGTTCTCAATTTTATGTGTCGCTTGAAGATAATTTAATGCGTCTCTTCGGAAGTGAACGTATTGCTAAAATGATGGATAAAATGGGATTGAAAGAAGGTGAAGTAATTCAGCATTCTATGATCTCTAAATCTATTGAACGAGCTCAGAAAAAGGTTGAAGAAAACCAATTTGGTGTTCGTAAGCGTTTATTAGAATATGATGATGTTATGAATGCGCAACGTGAAGTCGTTTACAAACGTCGTCGTCATGCTTTAGAAGGCGAACGTCTACGTGTAGATCTTGCCAATATGATCTATGATACTTCTGAAGGCATTACTGAATCAAACAAAGCAGCTAACGATTTTAAAAACTTTGAGTTTGAATTAATTCGTTACTTCTCTATGAGTTCACCAATCTCTGAAGCCGAATTTGAAAAAGGTTCTGTACAAGATATTGCTGGTAAAATCTATAAAGCAGCTTTTGAGCATTACAAAGACAAGATGCAACGCAATGCCGATTTAGCTTACCCTGTTATTGAAAATGTATATTTGAATCAGAGTGATAAATTCAAACGTATTGTAGTACCTTTTACAGATGGTGTTAAAAATCTTCAAGTTGTAACCGACTTACAGAAAGCTTATGAAACTAAAGGAACACAGTTAATAAACGATTTTGAAAAGAACATCACTTTGGCTATTGTTGACGATGCTTGGAAAACCCATTTGCGTAAAATGGATGAATTGAAACAATCGGTACAGCTGGCTGTTCACGAACAAAAAGATCCACTACTCATCTATAAATTTGAAGCTTTTGAATTATTTAAGAGCATGATCGATCAAGTGAATAAAGATGTGATCTCCTTCTTATTTAAAGGTGAATTACCAACTGAAACACAAAACACCATTCGTGAAGCTAAGGCTCGTAAACGCGAAAAACTAGAAACTCAAAAAGAGGAAATTCCAAATATGGATGAGCGTGCAGCGCAAAGTAGAGCTGCTGGAAACACACAAGCACAACAACAAGTTGTAGAAACTATTGTTCGTGATAAACCAAAAATTGGACGCAACGATCGTGTGACAATCAAGCACGTTATGAGTGGCGAAAATAAAGTTGTAAAATACAAACAAGCCGAACCATTAATTGCTAAAGGTGAATGGGTTTTGGTGGATTAATATCGTCTTTCGTCATTCTGAACTCTTGTACTGAGCATAATCGAAGTATGTTTCAGAATCTCACAGATAGTTTAATGCGTCATTCTGAACTTGTTTCAGAATCTCACGAATATTAAATTTTAAAAATCCTGATCTTAATCGATCAGGATTTTTTTATTACCTTAAGCCAACTAACTAAACAATTCATATCATGAAAGTATTAACTAATATCCTCGCTGTTATTGTTGGCTTTTTAGCTGCATCAGTCTCTGTTTATTTAATTGAATCTGTTATTGGTCATAACCTATTTCCGCTCCCTGAAGGTGCAGATCCAATGAATATGGAATGGATTAAAAACAATATGGACAAAATCCCAGCTGGAGCAAAAGTATGTGTCGTTATTGCACACTTTATTGGTATTGTGATAGGTATGTTTATTGCTGCTAAAATCTCAAAAACCAGTATGATACCAGCTTATATTGTTGGCGCTATTATGATAATTGCAACATTTGCTAATATTGTGATGCTTCCTAAGGAATTATGGTTTACAATCTCAGATGGAGCTTTAACTTTTATTGGGTTTTTACTAGGAACATCAATAGCTAAAAAGCAAATTTCTAATGCTTGATGATTTTTTTGGTAACCACTGAATTTTCAGTTTTTATTGATAAGAAGTAAACCCCATTTTTGAGGTCGCTCAGGTCTAACGGTTCAGATTCAAAATTAGTAATCGTTTTCACTAACTGACCATTAATATTGTATAAAGTCAAAGTTTCAATATCATTTGAATAATCCAAAAAGATGAGATCTTTTGTTGGGTTGGGATATACTTTTACTTCAGTATCTAGTTCTTCAAAAGTAGGCGTATAAAGTACTTCTTCACCTGGATTGATGGTTTGTATCAATCTAAAATCTGGAGTAGTTCCTCCTCCATTACTACTTTGTGTAGATGGGTTTCCTTGAATGGTTAAGTAAACATCATAAATCAATTGATCGCCATCCATTACAGGATAATTGGGATGCGTATCACTATTGTATCCTATTCTTAGCCAAAGTGATCTGGTGCTATTAGCATTAACCGTTAGATTGTTCCATATGGTATCACCATTACCTTCACTATTAGGAAATTCGTTATAATCAAATGGAAAGGTATAATTATCATCGTAATTAAGTCTAAGATCAACAGTCATATCGTCATCAGACGTGTTATTTAAAACTAGATAGGCATCAAATCTGTTAACGTCAAGTTCTGTTGGATAATAATATGGGAAAAACCGAATTTCAATAGCGCCTGTTGTTTCAACTCTAGGATTCAAACAAAGATCTTGTTCAAAAATCTCACCATTATCAGCTGCAAAATTAACAGTGAATTGCTCTGGCGTCACCACATAACCATCTGAAAAGTTTACTGTTGGCGTCACAATATATTCACCTTGACCCAAGCCTTCAGGAACTTCATAATAATTAGCACTTACAGCCAAAAAATTTGTAACCGTTGCATTGTTTTGAGAAACATTAAAGCGTAAAGGATTCATGAAATCATTATTTCCAGTACAGGTATTAGAAGTAAACGATATGGTTCTCATAATGTCTCCAGAGATGCTATTGGTACCACTTGAATTTCCACAACTCGTAGTAACCGTTTGGAAACTATCTACAAAATCACCTAAACTATCCAACTCTGCTTGGTTATCATCTATACATAAAACATTTCCATAAGCAGCACCACCATAAAAACTTTCAAGGACTGAATTATTTTTCAGATATAACGTATTGAATTGATTTTCACCTACATCAAGAATTTTCAAATTTGTCAAACAATTGAGATCTAAATCTATCGGACCAACACTAGGATCCAACGCGAAGCTATTGAGTTCTTCTAAAGTAGGCACTTGACAAAAATCAATATCTAATAAAGCATTCATCATATTGAGGTCTAAAAGACTCGTACATCCTTGCAAATTTACTGGAGTCGCTTGACCTCCTGCTCCTTGATCATCGGCATAACCTACACTAAACAATTGAAGTTCTACGAGGTTTGTTAAACCAGACAAATTAACTCCAGTTAAAGATTCGCCACTCAAGAAAATCCTTTCAATATTCTGCATAAATGTAAGGTCTAGTATTCCAACGCCAGAATATTGATAATTACCACCAACATAAGAAATATCATAAAAATCGGCATTCTCAGCATTAAAGCTTCTTAAATTAACGAACGCCTCAAGTCCAGTAAGATCTAAAATAACACCTCCTAAAATGAGATACTCCACAGCTTCAGCTTCGGATACCTGAATCTCACCATCATCATTCGTGTCAGCATCAGCATCAGGAACACCATTATTATCTAGATCAACACAGTTAAAGGAAGTCAGCACTAATTTTAAATCAGGATCAGGTATATTGACGATCTGCGCTTCAGAATAAAAAAAAGATAAACTAATGATAAAAACTGCGAGAACGTATTTCATTATAAATTGGTTTGATTTAAAGATAAAAAATATCAAGCTAAAACTTGAATTAACGTACATCAATCTTTAACAACACATTTGGATCTGGACAATTAGCTTTATAAAATTCCAAGTCCAGCTTAGAAGACACACCAGGATAATCTCCATAATAATCTTGAATATCTTTTATAATTTGAAAGTGTAAATGTGGTGGATAATCGCCATTAACCGTAGCATCACCTAATGTTGCTATCTGATCTCCTTTTTTAAACTCTTGCCCTACTCTTAAAGATGCAATCGAGGGCAAACTTAAATGACCATACAAGGTGTAAAATGAAACACGATCAATCGTATGCTTTAAAATAATTGTTGGACCATAGTCTCCAAAATTAGTATTGTTGTTAAAGCTGTGAACAACACCATCTAAAGGTGCATAAATTGGAGTATTGACTTCGATCCATAAATCTAGACCTAAATGAATGTTTCTTTCAGTTTCTGGGTCTACTGAATTGAAATAATTGCTTCTATTGTAAATTCCTCGTGTTTCTAAGAAGCCACCAAAAGCAACCTTTCCATTTTTAGATGCGATCTGTTGATTCACATATTGTGATAGCTTTTCAGAAGAAGATACATCTACTAATTTTAAGTCTTCGTTGTAAATAGACAAATCTAAAGGCACAAAGTCAGACTCCTTTGTTGCTTTATCTAAGACGTAAGACTTTGGTAGTGATCTAAGAAGAATTTCAAGAGACATATTTTTTTACTCTAACAAAGTTGCTAATTTTTCAGCTTTGTCTTTAGCATAAGTAAGTGTACTGTCCATAGCAAAGCATTTTCTATAGTTTTCGAGTGCCTTCAAAGAGTCACCATTGATCACAAGCGCATCAGCATAACTATCGTATACATTGGCAGATTTGGGATACTCCTCAACATTTAGCTTAAATATCTGTAGTGCCGCCTTATTCATCTTTTCATTCATCAATTCATATCCCAGAATATTGATTTCACCTTCTTCAAAAGAATAAGCGTCTGCTTTTTCTGATTTAGAAGTTTTATAGTGTGCTATTGCTGAAGACACACCATCTTCAAAAATGATTTGAGCCATAGAATTTGTAATACTCGGCTTAGGCATTTCAACCGTTTTGCCATCTTTTAGGGCGAACATCGCATTCATAATGGTTTCAAATTGTTCTCCAGAATCATTAGTAAGTATTATAAATCCATCTTTAGAATCAACGGCATTATATAAAAACGTTACAAATCCTACCCAACCTCCAGAATGGTTTACAACTTTGGGTTCTCCAGGATTATAATCTAGAAACCAGCCAAAGCCGTAACCCGTATTTTCACCATTATTGGTTTTGCCTGAAGTCCAAGCTTCATCCAAATAGGATTTCGGAATGATAGTATAATTTGCTAAGGCCATATTCCATTTATATAGGTCGTCTAATGTGGAATAAATGCCTCCATCACCTCTAACTCCATTTAAAAAATGATAATCTCGTGGCTCAAAGTCTACTTGATTTAAAGCCTTCCCATATCCGAAAACACGATTTGACATCGCAGCGCTTTCATCTTTCTGATATTTGAATACTGAAGTATCTTTCATATTTAAAGGCTCGAACACATTGCTTTTTAAAAACTCACTAAAATGCTGTCCTGAGATCTTTTCAACTATAGACGCTAAAAACATATATCCTGAATTACTATATTCCCAGCGTTCGCCAGGTTGGAAATCTAACTCTGGTTTCATTTCAAAAAACATCACCATCACTTCATCATTTCCTAGCATAACATTAGCCTTGTCAAAATCTTCTGGCAAGTTTTCGTCAACCAGCCTCATATAATCTGTCAATCCAGAAGTGTGATGCAATAAATGCCTTACAGTGATATCATCGTAAGGAAATTCGGGAAGTATGGTATTGACCCTCTGATCATAATCTAGTTTTCCAGCTTCCTTCAATTTCATAATTGCCATTCCTGTAAACTGTTTACTTACCGAAGCTAATCGAAACTTTGAATCCAAATCTAAAGAGTCTATTGGATTAATACTTCTCAGACCATTGGCACTCTGAAACGAAACCTCTCCATCTTGATAAACTAAAATATTTCCAGTGCTATTTCCTTTGGATCTCATAGCATTTACAAAGGATTCATAGCTATTAATTTCTGAAGATACTTGATCTTGCTTAGGTTCCGATTTACAACAAAAAAAGCACACCAAAATAAGGCATACTTGTAAAAATGATCTTAATGATATCATAATATGTTAGAAATGTAGTTTTACCTCATAAAAGTACTATTTTAATTTTTAAGAATGACGTCACTATACTTAGCATTTACAACAATAGCTTTCCCCGGATTTTTACCACTAGCGTGATTTTCTATGGTCTTTTGAGACGTCATTTCATTATTTAATTTTGAACGATTCCCTTTAAAGAATACACTATAATCAGATTCAGGAAGCGTTATGAGTGCTTCGCTATTTTCTAAAATAATATTCAAATTACTAAACGTATTCGCAATGTTGGCAATGGTCAAATCACCAAAACTCCCATCTATGATGGCATTGTCATTTAAATGACTTAAGATAACATCAGATGAGTTGCTATTTAAAACCAATCGATTTACATTTTCAATATGCGCATCTTTAACATACTTGAGATTTAACTGACCCAGATTCCAAGTCGCAATTTCAACTGGTGAGTAAGCCACATTGATGGAAGTCTCGCTTCCATCAATGTGATTTGCCAATAATATAGAGTGTGAAATATCGCCTTTTAGATTATGAATCACAGAGCCAATTTTCAATTCACCATGTCTAACGTTCATATTCAATTTAGCCTTCTTTGGCATTTTGATTTTTATGGTCTTCTTCACAGTGTTTTTGTGACGTGACTCTAATCGTTTTACCAAACCTTTTCGTCTTTCTTCATGCGCTTTAACTCTTTCCTCATGCGCTTTTGCTCTTTCCTCTGCACGTTTCTCCATTGCTTTAGCTCGCTTTTCCATATCCTTATCACGTTCAGCCATACGCTTTTCAATGATAAGTGCACGTTCTTCCATTTGCTTTCCATATTTCTCACCCCAAGCTTGCATTTTTTTTGCCCATTCTTCATTAAATGACGCATCAAATTGTTCACTCCAATCTGCCATCTCGGCTTCATATTCTTTTCCAAATTTTTCGCTCCATGTTTCCATAGCTTTTTCATATGAAGAGAAATCAACTTTAGCCATTTTTCGTCCCCATTCTTTCATAGCTTCTTTATGCTCGTTGCCATATTTTTTAGCATATTCACTACTCCATCGCTCTAGATAAGCCTCACCTTCTTTTTCGTAAGCTTCAGAATCAAAACTAACATTTCTCACGCCTTCAGGTAATTCAGGAATTTCAGGAACATCTGGCATATTCTCCATTTTTAAGTTAGCAATTTTAGGTAGCTTTGGCATTTTAGGAAGCTCAGGAATTTCTGGCATTTCTGGCATTTCCGCTAGGTTTAAATCTTCTAAAATCTTTAAGGCTTCTAGATCAAAATCTAAGTCTTCTAAATCAATACTAAAAGAATGTAATCTGTCCCATCTTGGATGGCCATGACCTTCAGAACTAATTTTCACATAATCACCTGAACCTTCAATTTTTAGGTCCCAATGCTTTAAAGCCTCTTGAAGCTCTTCTTTAGATAATTTTTCATCTTCAATATAGGCTTCAATTTCTAATGTGTTTTTGTTCCAAGTGTCTATCTCAATCTCAACATAACTCGTGTTTAAATCGATATTTACATCTTTACTTACATTTATAGTTTGCGATGCTTTAGTTAACTTTTGTTGTGCCGAAACACCCAAAGAAAAACTGAGCAACATAAGCCATACTATAGGATATTTTGTTTTCATAATTGTGTCTTTTTTTGAATACAAATTCAAATTTGGTTTCGTTTTTTACGATATTCCTTCAGAAGTTTCTGAAGTGTTTAATTCGTGTAATTGTTCTTTTAAACGATACAATAAATTCAGCCGAAGTTTTAAATTATCAATAAGCGCACTAACGGTTAACTCATTAGGTCCATTATTGGTAAGCTCTACTGATAAACGCTTGTATTCTTCATTCAATTCTGCTAAGCGCACCATATAACCATCAAATAATTCTTTATTTGCTGATGTCTGTTTCACTTTAGAAAGTTCTAAATTAATATTGGCCAAATAGTAATTTTCAACTTTAGCAAGATCTGGTGAAATCTGACTTAAGGATTTTAATTCATTTTGATCCTTAGCATTTGGATTATCAACGACAATAGGAGTCACTTCGTTAGGGGTTTCAAAATATTTAAAAGCTGCTATTGCTAATCCAATCAATACAACAATACTTGCTGCAATTTGTAAGCCACTGAATCGTTTTTTGATTGATCGTTCTTCTTGCGGAAAGGCATCATCTAATTTTTCAAGAAATCTCGCCTCATGACCTTCACTCATTTTTAATTGTGATTGTGTGTCTTCCTTTTCGAATAAATGTCTAAGATCTTGTGCCATTTTTAATAGGTATTAACAATGTTTTCAATTTTGATTTTCCTCTGGAGAGTTGTGTCCTAGATGCTATTTCAGAAATATTAAGAATTTCAGATATTTCTTGATGATCATAACCTTCCATCAAGTACAGCATTACAACATAGCGATACTTATCTGGTAATTTTTGAATAGCAACTTTAACCTCATCTACAGTTATTGTATCTTCTACTAACCATTCGTTTTCATAATTGGAATCGACTACTTTTAAGTGCACCTCATCTAAATCTTGCAAATGCTGTTTTTTAGATTTTAAAGTATCAATACATTTATTAATCACGATACGTTTTAACCAAGCTCCAAAAGTGACTTCAGCTTTAAATTGATCTAACCTTGAAAAGGCTTTGATAAAAGCTTCTTGAACCATGTCTTCGGCTTCCATTGCGTCTTTCATAAAACGCATGGCTACCACATACATACCATCGCAATATTGCTTGTACAATTGCATTTGCGCTACACGATTGTTCTGTTTACACTGTTCAATAAGGTTAGATTGTAACATCTAAAATTACTTTTGGTTTGGTTGAGTTCACTTTAAAGACGACACAAAAAAATGAGTGTTGCAAAAAATTTGCATTTTTTTCAAAATGTAATAGATTTCCTAAAAGTACGTTAAGTTATATTGGTAGATAATGGATTTACTAGTATCTTTATGACGCATTTAAGAAATTAAAAAATTGATATGAATACGTTCCTGAAACGCCTTCTCATAACCCTCTCTATTGTTGCTATTGGACTTTTTCTTTACTCCTATTTTGTTGAAAATATTTTTGAAAATCGTTTGAGTCCTAAAGATACAGTAGAATTTAAATTAAACGATTTACAATTAGAAGTATTCTACAACCGACCTTCAAAAAAAGAGCGTGAAATTTTTGGCGCCTTAGTACCTTACGGAAAAGTATGGCGTACTGGAGCCAATGAAGCTACAACTTTTGAAACCAATAAAGATTTAATGGTTGATGGGATTTATGTTCCTAAAGGAAAATATTCTGTATGGACTGTTCCTAATGATAGTATTTGGAAAGTGATGCTTAACACCAAACAATATCCTTGGGGTGTTGACGAACAAATGCAACCGCTTTGGGATCCCAATTATGATTTACTAGAAATTGACGTTCCTGTGCAAACACTTGACAAAGTTGTGGAACAGTTTACAATTGCCTTTGACAATTCTACTGATGACCTTCAATTAACTATGGCTTGGGACAAAACAAAAATTGCTGTACCTTTAACTGTATTAAAAGACAAAAAGGAATAGAGACTTGGCCAAGTCAACAAAATCTTCAGCATTAAAACAAAATGATGGTGTTTCGCAATCTGAAATAACCAACTCTGCTTCTATTGACAATATTAAATCAAAACGGAAGGCTAAGCTGTCTCCTGAGGCTCTTATTTCGCAAATCAAAAATGGAAATATTACCGCACTCAGCCGAGCTATCACTTTGGTTGAAAGTTCAAACACCAAACACTTAGAGCAAGCCAATGCCATTATTAAGGGTTGTCTTCCTTTCGCGAACAAATCGATTAGAATTGGAATTACTGGTGTTCCAGGTGTTGGAAAAAGTACATTTATTGAAGCTTTTGGAATGCATCTCACATCCTTAGGAAAAAAAGTCGCAGTACTTGCTGTAGATCCAAGTAGTAGTTTAAGTAAAGGAAGTATTTTAGGTGATAAAACTCGAATGGAGGATTTGGTGAAACATGATAATGCTTTTATTAGACCTTCGCCTTCTGGAACGTCTTTAGGTGGTGTGGCTAGAAAAACTAGAGAAACGATTATTTTATGTGAAGCTGCTGGATTTGACACTATTTTGATAGAAACCGTTGGTGTTGGTCAGAGTGAAACTGCAGTACATAGCATGGTAGATTTTTTCTTGCTTTTGAAACTGGCTGGCGCTGGAGATGAACTACAAGGTATTAAACGTGGCATTATTGAAATGGCTGATGCTATAGCTATAAACAAAGCCGATGGTGAAAATCAAAAAAATGCAAAATTAGCGAAGGTTGAATTTAATAGAGCTTTGCATTTGTATCCGCAAAAGTCTTCAGAATGGCAACCAAAAGTGATGTTGTGTAGTGCATTAAAACGTGAAGGCATTTCTGAATTATGGGAATTAATTCAGTCATTTGAAGCACATACCAAAGCCAATAACCACTTTGAAAATCATCGAAAAGCGCAAAGTAAGTTTTGGTTATTGCAAACCATAGAAGACCGATTAAAATCTAATTTCTTTGATCAACCTAAAATCAAAAAGGAACTGGAAACACAACTTCAACTTATTGAAGATGACAAAACAACACCTTTTGTAGCAGCAGAATATTTGCTTAGTTTACAAAGTTAGCTTTGTACCATTCCACTTGTTTTTTAACAGCTTCCAACAACGTTGTTTGCGGATTATATCCTAATAGTTTCCGAGCCTTATCAATATTAGCTTTCGTCCTAGACTGATCTCCAGGTCGCTTAGGAACACGTTCGATAGCAATGGATTTACCGAGTACACTTTCAACAGCTTCGATACCTTCTTGAGTCGTGTGTTCTATTTCGGTTCCTAAATTAATGGCTTCACCATTCACCACATCTTCTTTACCAATAACACTCACAATACCATCAACAATATCTCCAACATAGGTAAAGCTTCTTAAATGATTTTCGCTTCCTTCAAATAATGGGAAGGGTTTATTTTCAATACCACAAGCAATAAGCTTTGTATACATTTTTTCAGGACGTTCACGAGGTCCAATTACCGAGTAAAGTCGTAAAGAACAAGCTTTTATTTCTTCTTCTCTACTTTTCTGAAGTGCTAACTGCTCACCAGCTAATTTAGTCACGCCATAAAAAGATGCTGGTTGTGGTGCTTTATCTTCAGTGAATGTGGCAACCAAACCATAAACTGAAGATGTACTAATATTTACAAACAATTTAAGATGCTGACATTGTAATCCAAAATCCAAAATATTCTTAGTGGCAATCACATTGTTTGTCAAATAATCTTCAAATGTAGATCGCTTAGAAATACCTGGTTGTGCAGCAAAATGAAAAATATAATCAAAATCAGACGATAATATATCGCCTAAATTAACTTCAGATAGATTACACTCTACAATAGAAACACCTGCCTTTTCAAGAGCTTTAGCATTCAAGTACTTTAAATTCACATCATAATAGTCGTTAAAACTATCTAATGCAACAACTTGATGACCAAGATTTTGTAGTCTTTCAGCAGTATGAGACCCTATAAAACCTGCAGCTCCAGTGACTAGTATTTTCATGTTTAGATTTTGTAATGGCAAAGTACTACTTTTTAAAAACAAAGCCAATGAATAAAAAGAGATAAAAAGAATATTTTTGTGATATGACTGATGGTTTTACAATACTGGTTCCTGTTTTTAACGAACAAGATAATTTACTGCGCCTAGAAACAGAATTGAATACATTTATAAAGACTACAAACCTGTATACAAGAGTACTTTTTATTGATGATGGTTCTACAGATAACAGCTTAGAAATCATTGAAGGTATTTGCAGAGGCAATGATGCCTTCCATTATATTTCATTCTCAAAAAACAACGGTTTAAGTGCAGCACTAAAAGCTGGTTTTGATCATGTAGATACAACTTTGTTAGGATATATTGATGCCGATTTACAAACCTCTCCAATGGATTTTAACTTATTACTGCCTTATGCAAAAGAGTTTAATTTGGTGACAGGAATACGAACTGACAGACACGATAGTATTATTAAATCTTTATCTTCAAAAATCGCAAATGCAATACGACGTGCATTTACAAAAGATGGCATGGAAGACACGGGTTGTCCATTAAAAGTTATTCAGACTGAGAATGCCAAGCAAATTTATATGTTTAGAGGATTGCATCGGTTTTTAGCCGCTATGATTTTATTACAAAAAGGTTCTGTAAAGCAAGTTCCAGTAACCCATTATCCAAGAATCGCTGGTCGTTCAAAATTTGGATTACGAAATAGGTTGGTAAGTCCATTATTAGATTGCTTCGCCTATTTATGGATGAAAAAACGTTACATAAACTACACGATAACTAAAACAGATCTTTAGTGAGAATTGGATTCTACTTTAGATTGCACCTTTAAAAAGATCCGATAAAATAAATAGCCAGAGAATGCGCCAAACAACATTCCACTTAACACATCAAGTGGATAATGTACACCAATATAAATACGACTGTAGCCCATAGCTATTGCCCAAATTATTAAGAGGATTGGGATAAATCTAAATTTAGATTTGAGCATCATACCCATAAAAATAGCCACAGCCATTGAGTTAGAAGAATGACCAGAAAAATAACCATACTGACCACCACAAGATCGTTTTACTAATCTGATTATATCATTTATTTCAGTATTGTAGCAAGGTCTCAATCGCATGACCAATACCTTTTTAAATACATTAGTAATCTGATCTGTGAAGACAATCATTAGAATAATGACAATAAGCGTATACCAAAACACTTTAGTATTTAACTTCTTATACATTAAAAACAACAACAGCGCATAAAAAGGAGCCCAATTATATTTTGTAGTGTAGAACATCCAAAAGCCATCCCAAGTTTCAGTTCCTAAGCTATTGAGGTATACAAAAAGCTCTGTATCTAATTGGACTAATTGTTCTAACATTATGCTTCGTATCTAGCGACTTCCCTATCGTAAAAATCTGTTGCGGCTTGGATAAGGTTTTCAGCTTCATTTTCAATTTCACGCTGATCATGCTCATCAAACTCTTCGAACCATTCAACCTCATCATCTTCAAGGTTAATAATAAATCTTGGAAATTCGGTATGAATCACAAAAATAGCATTGGGATGATCGGTATTATCACCAAGAATAAATTTAGGAAGTTCCATAATTTGTTTTTTTATCTGAAGTTGAATTCAAAATTAATCTTTTCGTGAGATAATTGAATCGTATAAACAATAAAATTGCAGCAGATGTTAATCCTGCTAACAATCCTAGCCATATTCCGAAGCTTCCGTAAGCCTCCTCTTTTCCGAGATAATAACTTACTGGAAATCCAATTATCCAATAGGCTAAAAAAGTGATTAAGGTTGGAATTTTGACATCTTGTAATCCTCTTAAAGCGCCTAAAACAACGACCTGAAGACTATCACTAATCTGAAAAACAGCTGCAGCAAGCATTAATTGAGAAGCTATTTTCACTACCTCTATATTATCTTTTAAATTTAAAGCGTCTCCATAATTAACATACAGTTTAGGCAATTGATCATGGAAAAGGTAAAATACCAATCCGAATACTGTTGCTAAAAGTGTTGCTAGTAAAAAAATGGAAAACGCAATGCGTCTTAATTCAAAGTATTGCTGTAAACCCTTTTGATTTCCTACTCTAATCATAGCAGCAACACTTAAACCCATGGCTACCATAAACGTCATTGATGCCAAATTAAGTGCAATTTGATTTGCAGCCTGAGGGTTTTTACCCAGCAAACCACTCAACCATATTGCAGCTGTAAAGATTGCAACTTCAAAAAACATTTGCATTGCACTTGGATATCCAAGATTAAATACTTTTATAAGTCTTACTTTACTGAGTACAAAAAGCTTAATATTAGTGACGTATGCTCTAGACTTCTCTTTTTTTGATAATAACCACCAAAGATAAGCCAGCATAATTAGTCTTGAAACCAATGTACCATAAGCAGCGCCAACAATCCCTAGTTTAGGACATCCGAATTTTCCAAAAATGAGCAGGTAGTTCAACACAATATTCACAATATTAGCGATGAGTGTGGCATACATTGGGTATTTGGTCATAGACAAACCATCACTAAACTGTTTGAACGCCTGAAAAACAATCAATGGAATTAATGAAACTGCAACTAAATTTAAATATGGAATAGCCAACTCTACAACCTCAACAGGTTGCTTCATAAAATATAATAAGGGTTTAGCTAAAAGCACTAAAAGAAAGAGGATGACACTTAAAATTAAGCATAAGAACAAGCCATGTTTAAATGAAGATTTTCCAACACTAAAGTTTTTAGCGGCATCTGCTTCTGCAATTAAAGGTGTAATTGCAGTAGAAAATCCAATACCAATAGACATGGCAATAAACATAAAACTATTCCCTAAGGATACTGCAGCCAATTGAGCAGTTCCTAATTGCCCAACCATAATGTTATCAACAAACTGCACAAAAGTATGCCCAAGCATACCTAACATTACAGGTGCAGCTAAGATCCAATTTTGCTTAAATTCTTTTGTATAATGAGATAACACCAATGACTTATTTTTTACAAGTGCAAAGGTAAGTTTTGCATTTATTTAAACTATAATTTCATGTTAATAAAGTCATCATAGACAATAGTTTTATTGCTAAAACGTTATAAACCCATAATTGTTAATAAATTGATTTCTATTTGTTTATTCAGAATTATAGAAAGCATTATTTTTACTGTTATAAATACCTTATTTAGTAGGTTAGGTATTTGGGGTAGAAACTTTTTTAGCTATTATTTTAGAGGGATTTAAAAATTTTGTTGTTAAAAAACGTTTCAGACAAAAAGAGGAGAGGTCCTCTTTTTGTTGTTTATAGGGTTTGGTAAATTAACATAACTTTAAAATTGTAAGTCAATTGGTTTTGTAAATTTAAACATCAATCATTCCTTATTATGAAATCAATTCTTACACTTTTACTCAGCATTTCTTCCATAGCTTTTTCGCAGAATACGTCTGTAGATCCTTTTTTAGAATCTATTGTTGGTCAATTTCCAAATGTGAGAGACCTTGCAATATCTAATGATGAAACTGAAGTCTTTTTTTCAGCGCAAAGTGTCATTGGTGATCAATCTGTAATTGTTTCAGCAAGAAAAACTGATAACCAGTGGTCTGACTTACATGTTGTTTCATTTTCTGGACACTATTTTGATATAGAGCCTTTTTTATCAAAAGACGGTTTGCGTTTGTATTATGCTTCAAACAGACCGTTAGATAACACTTCAACAGCGACCAAAGATTTTGATATTTGGTATGTTACGCGTGAACGAATTGATTCAGAATGGTCTGCACCTAAAAATATTGGGAGTCCGATAAATACTGAAATGGATGAATTTTATCCAGTGATAACAGATTCTAAGAATTTGTACTTCACATTGGACAATACGACATTACAACAAAAAGATGATATCTATGTAAGTGAGTTTATCAATGGAAACTATTCTACTCCAAAACCATTGAGTAGTGCTATTAATTCTGCTGGTTATGAATTTAACGCCTTTGTAGCTCCAGACGAAAGTTTTTTGATTTACACTTGTTATAATCGTGAAGACGGATTTGGAAGTGGTGATCTGTATATAAGTTATCGAAATGAAGATCTTACTTGGACACCTTCAGAAAATATGGGCGAAAAAGTTAATTCTGACAAAATGGATTATTGTCCGTTTGTCAATTTGAACACAAACACCTTGTACTTTACAAGCAAGCGGATTCATAATCAAGACGAAAGGAAACAAGTGACATCTATTGAAGGTTTAATAGATGGTTTTAATAGTTATGCAAATGGTGCCAGTAGGTTATTTAAAACGACCTTTAAAAAATAAGTTTATGAAAGACGTCTTCCTATCCATTCTAAAAACTTAAAGCCTGTTGGTAATGGATCTTTAAAAAACGCACTAGCTTCAGTATTATTAAGAATATAGGTACGTTTAAAAATAAGTAAAGGGTTTCGTTTTATGGATTTCAAAAGTCCTTTGAGTCGCATATAATGCATTTGTTTTGCTGAAATGGTATCAATATCACCTTCACTAGCTAATTTCACAGCTAGATCAGGAAAATTTAAACCAACTGCTCTAGAACCATCTACACTTCCCCAAAAACGAGCATTAATCTCAATAATTTTATAAGCATCATTTACAGCATCATATCGTAAATCAATATGCGCTACGCCAGACCAATGCATTAACTTCATTGTCTTTTTTATAAGTTCTAAAACACGATCATCCGTAATAAAATTAAAGCCTAATTGAGGTGCATAAGGACTATGTCCTTTTAAATCGCCTTTTTGAATCGTATGTGCTAGAACGTTTCCTTCTAAACACAATACACTGCAATCTATATCAAAACCTTCAATATATTCTTGAACAAAAATAGGTGCATCCAAAGAGGTTTCCTTAACATACTTAGAAAACGCTTCAACATCGTTAAACCTCAATATACCATCACCTCCTTTTTGATGAAGTGGTTTAAATAAAATAGGAAACTTTAAATCCAACTGATCTACGTTGAAGGTTTTCAGATTGGCCTCATACGCAAATTTAGGATATGCTATTTGATGTGATTTCAGAAATTCGCCAAGTTTGTATTTGTCAATAGCAATTTCAAACATCTCCAAGCTAGGTAGCGGAATAAGCTTTGCTTTTTTTGATACTGCTTCAGCATTTGCAATACAAAATCGAATTTCATTCTCTGCTACAGGTACAACTATTGAAATGTTTTTGTCTTCAATTTCATTTAATACAATATCAAGCCAAGCAGAATCTGATGATCTTTCGTAGTATTTGTAATACGAGGTAAATCTTGAATATTTGGTTGCTGTTCGCTTAGTATTAGATAAAACGTAGCATTTGTAGTTTGAATTATAAGACAAACAGGATAGCACACTCATAGCCCAAGTGCTACATCCATCAGGAATTAAAACATTAATCTTAGAACTCATTAACTAGCTATAGGGAATGGATTAGCAATTTATCAAATATAGGTGTTTTCAATAAAACGGCATTTTAGCCTTATCCTGAGCTTCATGAAATTCACAGATCATGTCTTCAACAATTTGAGCGGCTGGCTTTATATCATGGATTAATCCTGCTATTTGTCCGATTTCCAATTCGCCATCTTCTAAGTCGCCTTCAAACATACCACGCTTAGCTCTTGCTCTACCCAAATGGGCTTTTAAGTCTTCTATAGAAGCCCCTTTCTGATACAAGGCTTGCAATTCGTTGTAGAATTTATTTTTGATAAGTCGTACAGGAGCAAGTTCTTTTAAGGTCAGGTGTGTATCTCCTTCTTTAGCATCAACAACCACATTCTTAAAAGCATCATGCGAAGACGCTTCAACACTTGCTACAAATCTGCTTCCAACCTGAACAGCATCAGCACCTAAAATCATAACAGCTAGCATCGCGTCACCAGTTGCTATACCACCAGCAGCAATTAATGGAATCTTTAAATGCTCTTTCACCATTGGAATTAAAGTCAAGGTTGTGGTTTCCTCTCTTCCATTGTGACCACCAGCTTCAAACCCTTCAGCAACCACAGCATCTACTCCAGCCTCTTGTGCTTTTAATGCAAACTTTACGCTACTAACAACATGAACAACAGTAATACCTCTTTCCTTTAACCAAGAGGTCCAAGTTTTAGGATTACCAGCAGATGTAAATACAATTTTCACACCTTCCTCAACAATAATATCCATAATTTCTTCAATGTTTGGATATAGCATTGGTACATTCACACCAAAAGGTTGATCAGTAGCTTTTTTGCACTTCTGAATATGCTCTCGTAACACATCTGGATACATTGAACCAGCACCAAGTAAACCCAAAGCACCAGCATTACTTGCTGCTGAAGCAAGTTTCCAACCACTGTTCCAAATCATTCCTGCCTGAATAAGAGGGTATTTGATGTTGAACAGTTCGGTAATTCTATTTGTCATTTATGATTTTATAAGTTTGAATTGTTTTGACGCATTGTCATTTTCAAAAGACAAGATATAGACACCTGAAGCCATAGAAGCCATATTCAATGTAGTTTCAGATTGTGAAATATCCTGCTCAAGTATTAATTTTCCAATAACATTGTAAACTTTCAGTGTCGTAGGTTCAGAACTTTGAGGAATCTGTATGGTTAATAAAGACTGTACAGGGTTAGGAAATACTTTAAATTGAATAAAGTTTTCTTCAGGAACAGACAAACCAATATCTAAGGCTGTTTCAAAATTTGGAATTCCATAACCTAGAAAAAAATCGGGAGTATTAAATTGAGATGCAGATTGTCTTACAAAATCTTTAATCTCTTCATGTGAAGCATTAGGTAAGGCTTGCCAAAGCGATGCTATCGCACCTGCCATAATTGGTGAACTAAAAGAAGTTCCGTTATTATTAATTATAGTATTATTAGAATTTACCACAGCAGCTCCAGCACCTCTAGCTACTACATCTGGTTTTTGAGTAGGCTGCGCATTAGAACCTTGCGAACTAAATGAAGCGTACATGCCTTCAGAATCTACAGCACCAATACTAAACACACCAGAAGCATCTGCAGGTGCTCCAACAGTTTGCCAGTCACTAGCACCTGAATTTCCAGCTGAATTAACTACCAAAATCCCCTTCTCATTGGCAATATTAGCGCCTTTTGTTATGAAGGCTGTATCACCATTCATATCACTTGGTGTATAGCTGTAATTTGAATTGTCATAAACACGATAACCAAGCGAAGAATTGATCATATGCACACCAAGACTGTCTGCACGTTCGGCTGCTTCAACCCAATAAGCTTCTTCAACAGGCATTTCACTGCTTGTATCTTCAGTTCTGAACAAATAGTAAGACGCATCTGGAGCTGTTCCAACATATTCATCTTGAATGAATCCTGCCATACTACTGAGCACACGTGTACCATGTTCGCCTCCTGTGAAAGCAAAAACGTTCTCATTTCTATCGACAAAATCATAACCTCCTAACAGACCTCCATTATCTCTGAGACGTTGAAACGCTTGCATCGTATCTGTATTAGTAAATCCAGAATCTAACACTGCAATGATAATACCTTCTCCAGTGTAATCTTGCAAATGCAACGCATCAACACCTATCATTTCAATTTGATTCTGCGCACTACCATAATTAAAATCGACCAATTGTTCTTCTGTACTAAACTTAGAGGCAGTGTAAGCGATTCGTGAATCACTGTTTAAACTGTTATTAGCAAAATCAATAACATCTACAAAATCAAGCATTTCGAGATCATTGATCTCCGCTTCTGTACCAATGACATAAACAGCATTAAACCACTTAGATTTTGCCATTACAGAAATTCCAGGCTGTGCTTTTAATTGTGTGATGTAAGCTTCATTAACAGGAACATCACGCTCGTCAATAGGAATATTACGAGTTGTTTTTCGGTCTATTGCGTTTTGAGTAAGAATTGAAATTGGGTTAGCTAATGCTTCAGAGGCATTAGGTTTATCGGTAAGATATACCCAAGCATGTTCTTGAGAAAACGACAAGTACTGTAGAAGTACTACAGCGATTAGTATTAATTTCTTCATCAAGCAATAATTTGGGTTGCTATTGCAATTTAAGAAATAACTCCCGAACCTACTAATTCATCATCTAAATACCATGCTACAAATTGACCTTCAGTTATTGCAGACTGAAGATTTTCAAACTCTACATATAAACCACTATCGACTTTGTATAATGTTGCTTTTTCAAGTGGTTGACGGTATCGTATTCTCGCTTTAACTGGCATCGATTGATCGACATCTAATTCTAAATCTTTACGAATCCAATGTAATTCGTCATTACGAACAAATAATGTCGATTTTAGTAATCCAGGATGATCTTTACCTTGACCAGTGTAAATTACATTATCCTCAACATTGGTATCAATAACAAAAAGTGGTTCTTTAGTTCCTCCAACAGCTAAACCTTTTCGCTGACCTTTGGTAAAGTAATGTGCGCCTTGATGCTGACCAACAATATGGCCATCACTGACTTCATATTCAATTTTTTGAGTACGATAAGCGAGTTCATCTTCTTTAGATTCAAAACTAGGTATCTCTTTTTGATACAGTTTTTGATCTTTAGAAATTTCAACGATGACGCCTTCTTTAGGCTTTAATTTTTGCTGAAGGAATTCAGGCAATCGCACTTTTCCAATAAAACACAATCCTTGGGAGTCTTTCTTATCTGCAGTGATTAAACCTTGCTCTGAAGCAATGTTACGCACTTCAGGCTTAGTTAATTCACCAATTGGAAATAGTGCTTTAGACAATTGTTCTTGAGAGAGTTGACATAAAAAATACGATTGATCTTTGTTCGTATCAACACCTGATAGTAATTGATAGATGGTTTTCCCATCTTTTTCAACAACGCCTCGTCTACAATAATGTCCTGTCGCGACGTAGTCTGCGCCAAGGTCTAAGGCAATTTTCATAAACACATCAAACTTGATCTCTCTATTACAAAGCACGTCAGGATTAGGAGTTCTTCCCTTTTGATATTCATCAAACATGTAATCAACAATACGTTCTTTGTATTGCTGACTCAAATCGACCGTTTGAAAAGGGATGCCTAACTTATCTGCCACCAACATGGCATCATTACTATCGTCTAGCCAAGGGCATTCATCAGAAATGGTTACAGAATCATCATGCCAATTTTTCATAAATAAGCCTATAACCTCATAGCCTTGCTCTTTTAATAAATATGCAGCAACACTAGAGTCAACACCTCCTGAAAGTCCAACAATTACTCTTTTCATAATGCAAAATTAAGAAATAAAAATAGCAACGAACTATCGTTGCTATTGCAAATTTTTATACATCAAATAGCTTTTAGTTATTCCTTTTTATTACGTTCAGTATGATCTTTGGTTTGTTTGAGTTTACCGTTTTCGTAATACTTCCAAACACCATATTTTTTGCCATCAACATATTCACCTTCAGACATAAGCTGTTCCTTAGGTCCATAAAATTTACAGTAACCATGCAATTCGTCATTCTTATAAATTACATCAGAAATAAGCAAACCTTCTTCAGTATAACTCTTTGAAACACCATCTAAGGCGTTGGCAATATAATTGGTAATTTCTGCAAGTTGACCATTTTCATAAAACACTTTACGCTCGCCTTCTAACTGTCCTTTGTTGTTGTAAAACTCTTGTGTCATAACATTATCGGACTTGTTATGATAATATGTCCACTTTCCAGAATACAATTTACCATTCATTGTACCTTGGCTAATGACCTTTCCTTTAGATGATAAAAAAGTAACAGTTGCAATATCATCATTAGGATTGAAAACTTTTATCGCACTAAGAACACTCTTCTTTTTATTTAGCTTATAGAACTTAAATGTATCGACTTCCTTACCATGCTCAAAACGTCCTTCATAGCGTGGTTGATCTGTTTGATCAAAATATTTTTTCCAAATCCCATGACGTTTTCCATTTTCATCAAATTGATTTACAGCATTTTGAGCATTAGAATAATTAAAACAGATTGTTAAAATTAGCATAAAATACAAACTCGCTTTCATGTTTTGTTTAATGTTTTTATATTTTTGTTAAACAGATTGATTTGTTCACTAAGATAAATAACAAAAACTCAAAAAAATGAAAATTATTTCAAAAACATTAAGAATTTTACCACTATTACTGTTTGTGTTCGTATTTCAAGCTTGTAGTAATAATGATGACGACAACAACACGTTTACACCAACAACGACTGTAGATATCGTAGATACTGCTATTGCCACACCAGACTTGTCAAGCCTAGTTGCTGCACTGCAAGCTGCTGATGGTGATTTAGTGAATGTACTTAAAGGTAATGGTCCTTTTACTGTACTTGCTCCTACCAATGATGCATTTGCAACATTTTTAGCAAATAATGGCTTTACTCAATTAAGTGATGTACCAACCGACTTACTCTCGCAGATTTTATTAAATCATGTTATTTCGGCTGATGTTACTGCTTCAGATTTAACCAACCTAGCTGGAGCAGATCAACGAGCTTACACTAGTACCAATGCTACAGGAGCAGGAGGAGCCAACATAAGTTTGTTGTTTGACACAAGTGGAACGTTACCAAGATTTAACAACACTGCAAGCGTTGTATCTGCTGACGTAGCTAACATTGAGGCTTCAAACGGAACTGTACATATCATCGATGCTGTATTAGGATTACCAGATGTTGTTGATCATGCAATCAATAATGATAACTTTTCATCACTTACTGGTGCATTAACTACCGAAAGCTTAGTTGGAACATTACAATCTGATGGGCCCTTTACTGTATTTGCTCCAACAGATGAAGCTTTTTCAAATTTTACAAATCCTAACACAAATGCTCTTGACAATATTTTATTAAATCACGTTTTAGTAGGCACCACAGCATTCTCTTCTGGTTTAAGCACAGGTTATGTCCCTACCGGAGCTACCAATGCTGATGGAGACAACTTGAGCCTTTATGTCAATACTGCAGATGGCGTTGTATTAAATGGTGCAACAACAGTAACTACAGCAGATATTGTAGGAACGAATGGTGTGATTCACGTTGTGGATAACGTTATTGATTTACCTACAATTGCAACGTTTGCTACAACTAACGACGCTTTGAGTACTTTAGTTGCTGCATTACAAAATGCAGATCTTGGTACTCCAACTGTACCTTGGATTGACACAGTTTCTGACAACACTGCTGGACCATTTACAGTTTTTGCACCAACCAATGATGCTTTTGGAAATGTACTAAATGAACTTAACCTTTCTGGGTTTGGTGAAGATATGGGACAATTAAATGCTGCTGACACAGATGGTGTTTTATTAGTACACGTTGCCAATGGCAATGTAAGAGCTGCTGATTTACCAGACTTAATGGGAACAATTCCAACTTTAGGTGCTGATCTTGCTCTTGACATCAACACTTTGATAATAACAGATAACAATGGAAGAAGTATTGGCATCGTTGCTGCATTAACAGACATTCAAGCCATTAATGGTGTTGTACATGTTGTAGATACTGTTATTCTTCCAAATCCATAGGAATTACAGCACATCTCAAACATGTGATATTACTAATAGATAAAAAAGCCTCTAGTTAATCTAGAGGCTTTGAAATTTTATAGAATCACTATGCTATGATTATTTATTTTTATTACGTTGTTGCATTTGTTTCTGGGCTTCAGCTTGCTCCATCAAATCAGCCATTCTCTTCTGAAATTTATTTTGCTTTTTAGGCTTCTTTTTATTCTCTTGAATTTGTGCATGGATCTTTTCTTCATCCAAGATATAATTCTTAATTACCAACATAATTCCAATACTAATTAGGTTAGAAATAAAATAATACAAACTCAAACCTGAAGCATATTGATTAAAGAATACTAACATTAACAAAGGAGAAAAGTAGATCATGTACTTCATCATCTTTGCCATATCTGGCATCCCTTCTTGAGTTGGTTGTGTAGCAACTTGCTGACCAGTAGTCATTTTCATGTAAAAGAAAATAGCTATGGCTGCCAAAATTGGAAACAAACTCACATGGTCACCATATAATGGTATGTTGAATGGTAAATTTGCGACAACATCATAAGACGATAAATCGTCTGCCCAAAGGAAGCTTTTTTGTCGTAAATCAAATGCTGTTGGGAAAAACATAAATAAGGCGTAAAACACTGGCAATTGAATTAGACCAGGTAAACATCCTGCTAAAGGACTCGCTCCTGCCTTATTTTGAAGCGCCATAGTTTCCTGCTGAATTTTTAGTTTGTTGTCTTTGTATTTTTCTCTAATGGCATCTAACTCTGGTTTTAAAACCTTCATCTTTGCTTGAGACAAAAATTGCTTGTATTGCACAAAAGACATCATTAATTTGATTAAAACTGTCATCACGATAATAGCAATTCCGTAAGGTAAGAAAGAACTTAAAAATGCAAACAACGGAATAAACAAGGCTTTGTTAATCCATCCAAAAATTCCCCATCCAAAAGGAATACTTTCATCTAGGTCATGATCGTAAGCTTTTAATATTTTACTATCTGTTGGTCCGAAATAAAACTTAAAGTAGTTATTAGCCTCTCCATTAGTAAAGGTCAATGGCAATTTAGAAGCAAACTGTTTTGTAAAAACAGTATCGACGTCTTCATCTTCAACCATATCTTTAGTAGCTATTCTAGCAGATTTAAATGGTTGGTCTGCAACTAAAATCGAACTAAAAAAGTGTTGTCTATACGATAACCAACGTGCATCTTCAATTAATTCTTCATCATCACCAGCCTGAGCTAGCTTACTAATTTTATCGCCTTCATGCATGTAAGTTAAACGCGTGTAACGGTTTTCATACATGATACTTTGATCATGACGATACGCTTTTAAGGTCCAGTCTAGATCGATTTGGTTAGCACTATTAATCACGCCACTCAAGCCTTGAGAAACAATTGAAAAATCAATCATATAATCATCTGGCTTGATCTCATAACGGTATTCTAAATATTGGGTATTGGACACTTTAAGCTTCATAGACACCACAGTGTTCTGGCCATTTTTAGATACATTAGGTTCAAAAGGAAGGTCTTGTGTGTTCAAGATTCTGTTATCTTGAGTTGGAAACTGGATGTTGAAACTTTGGTTTTGATCCTTAATTAAATAAATTGGAATTGAATCATAATCTACAAAAGGATTAAGTTTTACTTCAGATAAAAATCCGCCTTTATTACTAAACTTTAAAGTCAGTAAGTCTGTAACAACGGTTGGGCCATCATCTTTAGCAGTAGGCAAAGTTGCCGCAAAAGCAAAAGCGCCCAGCTTATTCTTAAGATCAACTATTTTTAGAGAATCTGAAGGCGATACACTCGTATAATCTAAAGCAGTTGTTACTGCAGTTTGCGGATCTTCTTCGTCGGTTTTTGTTTCGGCTTCAACCTGCTCTTGTTTTGCTTTTTCTTGAGCTTCTAATTCTTCAGGTGTTGGCTTTTGTTGCCACATCATATATAATAAGATTCCAAAGATTAATATGAATCCTATTATTGAATTTAAATCTAATTTCTTTTCTTCCATGCGTCATGTAATTTCACTTTCTTAAAAGGAAAGTGTGAACGTTTTGTCAATCCAAAGTAACAAAAAGTCGTCCAATATTAGTTTTGTGCCATACTGACACTATTTTTATCAGTTTTATAGTTTAATGCCGCTTTTACAAAAGCCACAAATAATGGGTGCGGATTTGCTACAGTACTTTTATATTCTGGATGATACTGCACACCAACAAACCAATTGTGACTTGGTATTTCAACAATTTCAACAAGTCCAGTTTCAGGGTTTAAACCTGTTGCTTTCATACCTGCATCTTCAATTTGCTGTTTATATTGGTTGTTGAATTCATAGCGATGTCTATGACGTTCTTCAACTGTATCTGATTGATATACCGATTTTGAAATGCTATCTTCCATCAGTTTGCAAGTCCAAGCACCTAATCGCATTGTACCACCTTTATCAGTAATCGTTTTTTGTGATTCCATCAAATCGATAACAGGATTTGATGTTGTTTCATTCATCTCTGTAGAATTAGCATCTTCTAAATCTAATACATTACGAGCATACTCAATTACAGCCATTTGCATCCCAAGGCAAATACCTAAGAACGGAATGTTGTTTTCACGTACAAAGCGAACTGCTTCAATTTTACCTTCAATACCACGCTCACCAAAACCTGGAGCTACCAACACACCATGTAAGTGTTTCAATTTTTCAGCCGCATTGGTTTCTGTAAGGTATTCCGAATGAATCGATTCAACTTGCACCTTAACTTCATTTTCGGCACCAGCATGAATAAACGCTTCCAAAATGGATTTATAAGAGTCTTGCAGTTCAACATACTTTCCAATTAATCCGATAGTTACTTCGCCTTTCGGATTTTTATGACGTGATAAAAACTGATTCCAATGTGTTAAATCTGGTTCAGAATTATTTAATGCTAACTTGCTTAACACCACTTTATCTAGACCTTCTTTTAGCATTAAATTAGGCACATCATAAATGGTAGACGCATCAATAGATTGAATGACTGCTTCTGGTCTTACGTTGCAAAAATTAGCCAGTTTTGTTCTCACATCACTAGGCAATTCGTGTTCTGTACGACAAACCAGAACATCTGCCATCACACCACTTTCCATCAAGGTTTTGACACTGTGTTGCGTTGGCTTTGTCTTCAATTCACCAGCAGCAGATAAGTAAGGTACCAACGTTAAATGTACAACGATGGCATTATGTTCACCCAATTCCCATTTAAGTTGACGAACCGCTTCAACATAAGGAAGCGACTCAATATCACCAACCGTTCCACCAATTTCGGTAATGACAATGTCATAATCGCCTGTTTGACCTAAAATCTGAACACGATGTTTGATCTCGTCTGTAATATGAGGAATCACTTGAACTGTTTTTCCTAAAAATTCACCACGACGTTCTTTTTCAATCACGCTTTGGTAAATACGACCCGTAGTGACATTATTCGACTGACTTGTAGGTACATTTAAAAAACGTTCGTAGTGTCCGAGATCTAGATCTGTTTCTGCGCCATCATCAGTAACATAACATTCGCCATGTTCGTAGGGATTTAATGTTCCAGGATCGACATTGATGTAAGGATCTAATTTTTGAATGGTTGTTCTGTAACCTTGCGCTTGTAGCAGTTTTGCTAAAGAGGCAGCGATAATACCTTTACCAAGTGAGGACGTTACACCTCCAGTTACAAAAATGTATTTCGTAGTTGTCATGTTGCGTTGTTAACGCAGGCAAATTTACAATAAAAAATGGCTTTAGTAAATTATTTGCAATAGTATCAACCAATTTTTTGTTAAGATTCTAAAAACCTAAAGATTGGTAGACGTTAGACTCATTTAGAATAGCTTGTTTATGGTATTGCTATTCTGAATAGAAAGACAAATACACTATATAAAAAGTGAGTATAAATTTCTTGAGAACACTTAAAAATGTAATCCTAGATTACTTATAATCTAAGCCTTTAGATAGTAGCTGCAATGATTAAAGACAGAATTCCTAAGGCTAAAATTTGAATAAAAAACTGGATTTCCTTTTTATAGGTTTTGATTCGAGACATAGTTTTTTGTTTTCAAATTTAATTGAAACCTCAAATATGTATTTAAAGTTATAATTAGGAAATCATTAAGCTTGTTTTGACTTAAGATTAAATTGAAGTAAATAGGTTAACTACTTCTTAAACTGCTCCCTAATATCTCGCACCAAATACTCCAATCCATTGACCTTAAGTTCGTAGACCTGCTTTAACATCAAACCAAGGTTTCCTTTTGGGAAGCCTTTGTTGTGATACCATACCACGTAATATTCGGGAAGGTCGATTAAATATCTACCTTCGTATTTGCCATAAGGCATTTTGGTGTTTGCTAGTTTGATTAGAAAATTGTGATCGGGTTGCATATTTAGTATTTAGAGGCATAAATCTACTAAAACTATTGTATCAAATATACCTGCTTACGGGTATTTTAGCTACCCTTTATAACGCATAGATTAGCATGTAATTATTAAATCAAAAATTATGTGCTTTTCAACTAACAACCTTTTAAGTCTCAAACTCCTGTTTATTATATTGTTGATGTCAACTCATTCAACATTTTCACAACAATATGAAAAAACCTACAGACAAAATATAAACTATACAACAGGAAATCAAAATGGAAAAGATGTCCAATTGGATTTTGCTTGTAAATACGATGCCTTTTTTGGAGAACCTTTATTTAGTTCCAGAACTAAAGTAATATCTGAGGGCAACTTTGTTATGTATAATGGGACTAAATATTATAGAAGCGATATTGGTGACGAGATATTTGATAATATAAAAATAGGTCTCATAAATGTATCATTTGATATTTATCAAGGTAATAGCAAAATAACAACTGTATCACTTCATAATGAAATTTCAGTATCATTTATTCCTGGAAGTCCAGAATGGGATGAGATGTGGCCAGGTGTTAGTGAAGAACGTGTGAAGCAAATATGGAAAGATGGTTATTCAATTAGAAATGCTAGGCTATATGATGTAGAATTTTCTGGGTTTTATGCATTAGAAAACTTCATTAGAAAAAAAGAGGAAGACGAACAAAAAAAGATCGAAGAAGAAAAAAGACAAAAAGAAGAAACTGAAAAAAAAGCTAAAGAAGAGCAAGAACGTTTAGAACAAGAACAAAAGGAAAAGGAAGAGGCTGAACAAAAACAAAAGGAAGCTGATGAAGAAGCCGAAAAAGAGCGTCTGCAAGACGAACTGAGGAAAAAAGAAGAGGAAAAGGAACGTGAAAGAAAACGAAAAGAAGAGGAAGAAAGGAGAAAACAAGAAAAAATAAATGCATATAAAGAACGAGTTGAAAATCAGCGCAAAGAAAACAATGCCATTGCAGCATCTGCAGCTGCATCCTCTGCAGGCATCTTATATTTACTTGGTGGAATAATTTACAACAAAATGGGAATACCCGCTAACGATCTTTATACAGGTAGTAATTTTCATGTGAATTTTGATTTTGGTTATGGTGCTTCACTATTTCCTATCGCAAACAATAGTGAAACAACAGGAATAAATGAATTTTCAGGTGAAGAATTCACTACTGAAAATAACGATCCTGTTTCTGCTATAACTATTGACTTAAGACTAGCTCTTAAGGTAGGATATGAAATGGAATATGCTGGAGCTAATATTTTCGGAAGATTTGAACCTGGGTTTTCTCCAGTATTCACAGCGTTTAATACAAGTTATGGCTATGGAGCTGAAGCTTTTGTAGGTCACAAAAACATCAAACTGTATGGCAGATATGAATCTGGTAGTCAAAACTTTTCCTCAAGTAACTGGATAGATCCTGAAGAAATTGGTGAAGGTGGGAAATCTTCTACAAAGTATCAACAACTTAGAGCTGGTTTAAAGATAAGTTACTACAGAAACGCAAGAACCGCTAAGAGAGATCATTTGATTTTTGGAATAATAGAAAATTATTTTAATGAGGATTCAGCGACAATATTTGGTATTAGAGAGAATCCTGATGAGCCAATATTAGATTTATTAAGCACACCTTCTTCAGAAGAATCGAATCCATACATAGCTAATGGATACTTCTTTGAATGGAAGCGAGATCACACTCATAGATTATACATTGAGATATTTCCAAACTATCCAGTAACTGGAGAAATTGGAGGACTTTCAAACGAAGGAAAAGTTTTCATTCAAGCAGGGTTTTCTAGATCTATAGAAGGATTCTTTGGTAATAAATAAATATAGACTCTATCATTTATGCTTACAACATTAAAATAGAAATACTACATTAAACTGCTATTTAGATTTAAAAGCTTCAAATTTCTTTAAATGTTCAGCTACGTAGGCATTCCATTTGGCTTGAGATTCTTTGTTACGTGAGTGGTCGCTTTGCGTATCATAAGCTTCTTGCATTTCATTGAGTTCTTGATTTACTTCTCGATGGATACGGTCTAAATCACGCTTCACGTTTTGCGTTACTTTAAGTTGTGACATACGAGATCTAAAGATACGCACAAAGAGTTCTGTGATATCAAAATGCAACTGTTCGTGTTTCAGAATGTAATCGTTACAACGCTCTGGAATGTACCAAGAATTGTCAGGATAAAAATGGGCTTCAACGTTGGCATTAAAACTCACAATACTTCCATCGGAAGTTCGAACCGAATAGGAAAAAGTAATTCCAGAAGCTGTTACTGCAGCAGCAGTTGTATTGTACTGTGCTTCACCTTGAAAATCTGACCATTTCAAATTTCTGGTTTCCTTCCAAGACATTGTTCTGTCTTTGAGTACAACAGCACTCAAACAAAACAATATAAAACAAGCGGTTCGTAACATTTAGCTCCAGTAAAACGTGATATCTTTTTCGATATCAGGATGTAAACTGTAATGTACAGGACAAGTATTTGCGGTATGCTCTAATATTTTACGTGTTTTCTCATTGGCTTGAAAAGGAAAATCCAATACCACTTCAATCTTAGAAATACGTCTAGGGTTGCTAGCCATAGTTTTAGTGACCTTAGCTGTAGTTCCTGTCATATCTACATCCATATCACGTGCTTTAATTCCCATAACTGTTATCATACAACTCGCTAATCCTGTAGCAACAGTATCTGTAGGTGAGAACGCTTCACCTTTACCATTATTGTCTGTAGGTGCATCTGTTATAAAAGTGTTTCCAGATTTAAGATGCGTACTTTCTGTTCTTAGATTGCCTAGATACGTTACTTTAGAGGTCATAATTTAGCTTCAATGATTGATAAGTCGTCGTATTTTACAATGTAAACCGCTTCATTAAAATAGCCACCAAACAGTTTTTTTGTGTAGCGGAATTTATTTTCAACGTATTCGGTTTCTATATCACTTGAAGATGCTGCATAGAGATCGTCTTCAGAAGCTAAGCGCAATAACAAATCTAATGTGAGATCAAAACCTCTTACAGCATATTTATTCGGACTCACATTATAGGTATTCATATAACGCTTTACAAAAGGGTTTCGAGCTTCTACAGCTATGGTTTTATTTACCGAAGGATAGTGGAATTTTAAATTAGAGAGATGATAATTTGAGATTTCTTTACCCTCAAAAGCCTTACTTTTATTTGTTGTCATTAAAATGATTTCCTGATCATTCATATTCAAACCATTGACCATACTAATGACATTAGAAGCCAAACCTTCATTTTCAGTTTCTAAGAAGACAATATTTTTACCTGGCTTAAAGACATTTTCCAAATCGGTTTGATAGATAAAATAGGCTTCTTGACCTTTTTTATTTTTTCTTGATTGAATTTGTACTGCTGAAGGAAATTGTGTTTTAAGTTTATCACTAATGCTTTTGTGTTTTGAATCTGAAATAATCACTATATGCTTAGGCGTTGAATCAGATTTTACAAAATTAATGATGGCCATCTCCAGTAAATCGTCGTTAGGAATCGTTTGAAACACATTACCATGAAGCTCCTTAGCTTTTGCCAAAGGTGACACTACTGGAACTTTATCTCGTTTAAGGTGCGAAGCAACACGGTCTATATGTACTGGCATTAGCGGACCAATAACAGCATCGTAATTTGAAAAATCATTGTTATCCAAAATTTTAGCAATTTCAGCACCTTGATTTCTAGTATCAAAAACTTTTAAATTGGTAGAGATCCCTAATCGTTTAGCAGAATCGATTGCCATAAGCACACCTGCGTGAAAATCTAGAGATACAGATAAGAGTCCGTTAGTACGAATCATTTTTTTAGCCTCTTGTACTGAATCGACATCAACTTTATGCAAACTGTAAGGCATCATTAATGCGATTTGTTTGCGTTTTAAATTTTTAAGATTAGCAGCAGCTAAGTTGGTGTTTGCAACATCTTTAATTTCAGAAGATGGTGTTTTCGTGTTTTTTGGTACTTTTAAAACCATACCTAGTTTTAATCCGCCTTCTTTCAATTCAGGATTTAAAGCTTCTAACTCATCTTGAGTAACACCAAGTTTACGGTTTAAGGCCATATAGCCTTCACTTTTTAAAACCGTGTAGTAGTTAAAATTGTCTTCAACAGGTTTTTCTTCATTATTGCTGATGTTAGGAACATTCAATTCGTCACCAGGTTGAAGCACCTCGTTCATATTAGGGTTAAGTGCTTCTAATTCAGGAACAGTAATTCCGAATTTATAAGCCACTCGCCATTTTCCTTCCTTAGGTAGAACCGTATATTTTTTTATGGTATTGTTGAGACTTACTTTGTTTACAATTGTTTTGAAACGCGGTATTTTAATCTTATCCCCTTTTCGTAAGTTTTCTGAATATAATTTAGTGTTGTATTTCTTGATATCATCTACTTCAATACTGTATTTTTTTGCAATACTGAAAAGTGTTTCCTTTCTCTTGACCTTGTGCGATTTATAACCAATTACTTCTTTGGTTTCAGCAGAAACTGGTTGATTTTTAACACGTGAATCAGGTATGATCAATACCATATTAGTTTTTAGGCCTTCCTTTGCATCAGGATTGAGTGCAAAAATATCAAAAGGCGTGACCAAATATTGTTTCGCAATGGTTTCAATAGTTTCGCCTTTTTTGACTTTATGAGTTTTGTAATCTTGAGCCATTACAGAAAAACTGCAACAGAACACAATAATGATGATTAAGAGTTTTTTCATTCAAAAAAAATATTAATTGTAACGCTTAAAAATGGTTTCGATTTTTAGAAACAATTTCAAAAAGATTGTCACAAAAAATTATTCCCATTCTATAGTTGCAGGCGGTTTTGAGCTAATATCGTATACTACTCTATTAACGCCTTTCACTTTATTTATTATATCGTTTGAGGTCTTTTGTAAAAATTCGTAAGGTAAATTTACCCAATCTGCGGTCATACCATCTGTACTTTCTACAGCTCTTAAAGCTACACATTTTTCGTAGGTTCTTTCGTCTCCCATCACACCTACACTATTTACAGGTAACAACATTGCTCCTGCTTGCCAAACCTTATCGTACAAATTCCACTCGCGCAAGCCATTAATAAAAATAGCATCTACCTCTTGTAATATACGAACTTTCTCTCGAGTTAGATCACCAAGAATACGAATAGCCAATCCAGGACCTGGAAAAGGATGCCTGCCTAAAAGCTGTTTATCCATATTCATAGAAGCACCAACACGTCTTACTTCATCTTTAAATAAAGCCTTTAAAGGTTCTACCACTTTCAATTTCATAAAATCAGGCAAACCTCCAACATTATGATGGCTTTTAATCGTTGCACTTGGACCACCAGTTGCAGAAACACTTTCAATAACATCTGGATATATCGTGCCTTGAGCCAACCATTTTACATCTTGAATACGATGTGCTTCATCATCAAAAACCTCAATGAACACGCGACCTATAGTTTTACGTTTTTCCTCTGGATCGCTCTTTCCAGCTAAGGCATCCAAAAAGCGTGCCGAAGCATCTACACCTTTCACGTTTAGTCCCATGCCTTCGTATTGATTGAGTACGTCCTCGAATTCGTTTTTTCGAAGTAATCCATTGTTTACAAAAATGCAATACAGATTTTTTCCAATGGCTTTATGCAATAACATAGCAGCTACTGAAGAATCGACACCTCCAGACAACCCTAACACCACTTTATCATCTCCCAATTTTGCTTTAAGATCAGCAACGGTCTCTTCAACAAAGGCATTTGGTGTCCAATCTTGATCGAGATGAGCGATATTAACTAAGAAATTTTTAAGAAGCTGGCGACCATCAGTAGAATGATATACTTCAGGATGAAACTGAATCGCATACGTGGTTTCACCTTCAATTTTAAAGGCTGCATTTTCAACATCTGCGGTACTCGCTAAAAGTACAGCTCCAGTAGGTAATGTTTTGATGGTGTCACTATGACTCATCCACACTTGACTTCCGACTTGAATGTTTTCAAAAAAGGCGTCTTCAGATTTAATAAAACCAAGATTAGCGCGACCATATTCTCTTGTATTGGATTCTGCGACTTCACCTCCAGAAAAATGAGCCAAATATTGTGCGCCATAACACACAGCCAGCATTGGCTTTTTTCCTCGAATGTTGGACAGGTCTGGATGTAAGACATCTTCACCTCTTACCGAATTTGGACTACCAGATAAAATCACAGCTTTAAAACTGTCTGAGTCGTTAGGAATTTTATTGAATGGATGGATTTCACAGTAGATATTTAATTCTCTCACACGCCTTGCTATAAGCTGCGTATACTGTGAACCGAAATCTAAAATAAGGACTTTGTTGTGTTGCATGTGCAAAAGTAATAATTGATTTTATAAAGATGCCTTTACGACTCTATTTTTTATACAATTTCAAGCCTTCAATTCTACAGCCATTTGCTCTTGTAAAGCTTGGGCTTTTTTGGCTGCTGATTGAGCAAAATCTTCTGAGTTTGATGCATAAATAATTCCACGAGAAGAATTAACTAATAAACCTACGCTTTTAGTCATTCCGTATTTACAAACCTCACTTAAGCTTCCGCCTTGTGCTCCAACTCCAGGCACCAAAAGAAATGCTTCTGGAATGATCTTTCTAATGTCTGATAAAAATTCAGCTTTAGTCGCACCAACAACATACATTAAATTTTGAGCGTTATCCCAAGTTTTAGAGGTTTCTAAAACGTGTTTGTAGACTTCTTTATCTTCAATAGTTTTCGTTTGAAAATCGAAAGCGCCCTGATTAGATGTTAATGCTAAAAGTATGGTGTGTTTATCCTTGAATTCCAAAAAAGGTTCAACAGAATCTTTTCCCATATAAGGTGCTACAGTTACTGAATCGAAAGCCAAATCTTCTAAAAAGGCTTTGGCATACATACGACTAGTATTACCAATATCGCCACGCTTAGCATCTGCAATGGTAAAGATCTCTGGATGCTTTTCATTAATATAGTCAATGGTTTTTTCTAAGGCTTTCCAACCTTTTAAACCATAAGCTTCATAAAAAGCAGTATTAGGTTTGTAAGCTACACACAAATGATGTGTTGCATCAATTATAGCTTTATTGAAAGCAAAAATTGGATCGTCTTCCTTTAATAAATGTGTCGGGATTTTATTTAAATCGACATCCAATCCTATACAAAGGAAGGATTGTTTTTTTTGAATTTGGTCTGTGAGTTGTGCTGTTGTCATTGATGTGTTTTGATACAGAATCTATCTTAAATTATTGAATTCCGCATCAAGTGCGGAATGACAAATAAATACGTTTTGTCTCATAAAAAAAGCCTCAAAATGAGGCTCGTTTTTAAATATGTTCGTCGCTAGCTTTTAATTTTTCAGTGTTTTCAGCTAACATTAATTCGTCTATTATTTTCTGAATATCACCATTGATGATATTTTGTAAATCGTATAAGGTCAATCCAATTCTGTGATCGGTCACACGACCTTGCGGATAATTATAAGTTCTAATCTTAGCACTACGATCTCCAGAACTCACCATACTTTTACGTTTTTCAGAATCGGCTGCTTGCTTTTTAGCCAGTTCCATTTCATACAATCGAGAACGTAATACTTTTAAGGCTTTTTCTAAGTTTTTATGCGAAGATTTTTGATCTTGGCAACTCACGATCATTCCTGTAGGTTCGTGATGTAACTTAATAGCCGAATACGTTGTATTTACCGATTGCCCTCCAGGTCCAGTTGATGTGGTACGTTCAATACGCACTTCGGTCATGTCTAATTCGTAATCGAATTCTTCAGCTTCAGGCAGCACCACAACACTTGCAGCACTCGTATGCACGCGACCTTGAGTTTCAGTTTGAGGCACACGCTGAACACGATGTACTCCAGCTTCAAATTTCATTGTACCATAAACATCTTCGCCACTCACTTCAAAAATAATTTCTTTAAATCCGCCAGCTGTACCTTCATTTAAATCAACCACACTTACATTCCAACCACGACCTTCACAGTATTTTGTGTACATTCTGTATAAATCTCCTGCAAAAATACTAGCCTCATCGCCTCCTGTTCCAGCTCTAACCTCAACAACGACATTTTTGGCATCTTCAGGATCTTTCGGAATTAATAAAAATCGGATTTCCTCCTCTAAGGCTGGCAAACCTTCTTTAGCTTCGTCGAGTTGCATTTTGGCCATTTCAACCATTTCGGCATCGCTTCCATCGGCAATAATCTCTTCGGCTTCCTGCAAATTATTGGTAAGCTCAATGAACAACTCACGTTTATCCATCAACAACCGTAAGTCTTTATACTCTTTATTTAACTGCACATAACGCTTTTGATCTGAAATGATATCAGGTTGAATAATTAAATCACTGACCTCATCAAAGCGTTGTTTTATAATCTCTAATTTCTCTAACATCTATCAAAAAAAATGGTAGCCCAAAAGTACAATATTTTATGGATTTTGTACGGTTGAAAATTTGTTAACAACTCAGAAAAATATTTTTTTAAGATTTTGCGTTATAGGTGGTATGAGAAAGCAATTTTCTTCTATACTAAACTACTATAAATCAATGGCTTTATGGTCATTTCTGGTTACACTTGCAATCACGATCATTAATCCAGAATTGATCTTAGCGCTTAGTACAAAATTATTTTTGGTATTTGTGCTTTGGTTTATTTTAAGTGATAGAGCTATGCGACAGCGTCTAAGGTTTTATCGTATACGAGGTGTTTCTAATTTAAAATTCTTTGGTGTGATCTTTTTGTTTGACAGCTTTATAACCTGTTCTTTTTTATTATTGATAAAAGGGTTTATTTAATATTCAAAAACACCATACTCACTTTTAATCGTAAGCTTTTTGATATCTGAAGCTGCTACACGACCAATAATTTGAGCATTGACATTAAAGGATTTAGAAATAGCGATTAAATCTTCAGCAATTTCTGGAGTGACGTATAACTCCATGCGATGTCCACAATTAAAAACCTGATACATCTCTTTCCAATCGGTTTTAGATTGTTCTTGAATCAATTTAAATAAAGGCGGAACAGCAAACATATTATCTTTAATAATATGAAGTTGATCTATAAAGTGTAGAATTTTGGTTTGCGCACCACCAGAACAATGTACCATACCATGTATGGCTTCAGCATTATATTTTGACAAAATCGCTTTTATAATTGGCGCATACGTTCGTGTAGGTGACAGCACTAACTTCCCTGCATCTATAGGCGCATTTTCAACTTGATCTGTTAATTGCGTGTTTCCAGAATAGACTAAATCTTCAGGAACAGAAGGATCAAAACTTTCAGGATATTTTTCAGCTAAGTACTTATGAAATACATCATGACGTGCAGAAGTCAACCCATTACTTCCCATACCTCCATTGTAGCTTGTTTCATAAGTAGCTTGACCAAAACTCTCCAAACCAACAATAACATCTCCAGCTTTAATATTAGCATTATCAATCACATCAGCACGTTTCATTCGAGCAGTGACTGTAGAATCTACTATGATGGTTCTTACCAAATCGCCAACATCTGCAGTTTCGCCACCAGTAGAATGAATCGTTACACCAAAGGATTTTAAATCTTGTATTAGAGCTTCAGTCCCATTAATAATGGCAGAAATCACTTCACCAGGAATATTATTTTTATTCCTTCCAATAGTTGAAGACAGCATAATATTATCCGTTGCACCAACACATAGCAAGTCGTCAACATTCATAATCAAGGCATCTTGCGCAATCCCTTTCCAAACTGAAAGATCTCCAGTTTCTTTCCAATACATGTAAGCTAACGACGATTTTGTTCCAGCGCCATCTGCATGCATAATAAGGCAATACGCATCATCATTTGTCAAATAATCAGGAACGATTTTACAAAATGCTTTAGGAAATAAGCCTTTATCTATATTCTTAATTGCGTTGTGAACGTCTTCTTTTGAAGCAGAAACGCCTCGTTGTGCATAACGTTTACTTATGTCTTCACTCATAACTTGAAATTATGACTACAAAAGTAAGGATTGTTATCTATTTTTTAACGTTATATTGGTCATTTAAAAGATTAGAGTCAATTACAGTAGCTTGACCATTTAATTTCTTTGCTTTTTGCGTTGATCCACCAAAATAAAAATTCACACCAACGGCTAATCTGAAATAGGTGTCATCAGACTCACCAGCTTCCAATCCGTCTAATTCGTCACTCAACACATAATTATAATCGGTATATAATTTAAGTCCGATAGTATCAGTAGCGATATATTCCACACCACATCCAACTTGAAATTTATTGGCAGTTTGTTTAAAGTGATTAGACGCATTGAGACCTCCACCTAAAAATAGAAATGGAGAAAACTCATGATGTGGCAAAAGCAAGAGCTCAATGTTTAGGTCAAATGACATAAACCCTTCATTAAAGGTATCAATATATGCTAAGTTAAATTTGTGATAGCCAAAATCAACTCCTAAATGAGGTGTAAAGTGGCGTTTATAACCTATATGGCTATAAATTTCAAACATAGGATCTACAAAATCACCATTGATTACTGATGTTCCAACAGCAATATCAACTGCATTGGTTCCTCTCAGATCGTAAAATTCGGTTTTGAAAGTTTTTTTAATTTGATTCTTATCTTCATTATCGGTAACCTCCTCCTGAGCTATCGCTAAAAAAGGGATACTTAATAAGCATAAGGCAAGAATAATCTTGCAATAAGAAACTTGAGCCATCATCAATTTTTGTATTAATTACACAATGTTAATCAATAACAAAAACAGGTATATTGTTCAGAATTTGGGTAAAACTGTATGTCAATTTAACAATTAATTCCAGATAGTAATCCTTTTATTAAAACTATCTAAATAAAAAAAAGACAAACGACTAATTAATTATCCGTTTGTCTTTTAGCTTTGAGAAGATATCTCATAGCGGTCTTTTTGTAACTGTCAAAAAAGTGTTTACGATCCTGCTTGAAACCTCACTTCAGTCTTTACGACATCATTTTGCGTAAGATCCTCATTGACTTCTGTTGAGTCGTCTTGAGAAAATAGCAGTGTAGCAAACATCAAAGCAGCTACACTAAGTAGTAACTTCTTCATTTTTACAAAAATTGATTAATAGCACAACAAACATAACAAATTAAGACACTGCTTATCTTGCATTAACCTATTTTTCGATTATTTGTAATATTAAAGCGGTGAAATACCTCTTTTTTCTTACAAAGTACGTAAGAATACGTACAATGATTTAAAAAAAATTGTGAAGCAAAACCTATGAAACCCATAAAGATAAGGTATAAAGAAACAACCCTAAGATGAATTACAAGCAATTTGATAACCCCAAAAAAAATGGTCAAAAAGCTAACCAAACGTCGTATTTCTTTCAAGCTATTTAGTAAATAGCAATTCTCTGTATTTTGTTAAAGGCCAAAGTTCATCATCAACTAAAAGCTCTAGCTTATCGCAATGATATCGGATTTCCTCGAAAAGCGGCTTTACTTTATTACAATAAGCATTAGCTTTCTTCTCTAGGTTGGCAATGTTATTAGATGTTTTACGCGCTTCAATCATTTCAGTCACTTTGGAGTTTATCCCTTTTATATGACCAGAAATATCCTCAATTAAATTAAGTTGTTCTTGAGCTAATGTTTTAAATGAAGTACCATAAATTTCTTTCAAGCCTTTAACATTTTCAATTAAGATGTTTTGGTATCGCACAGCTGTTGGCACTACATGATTACGCGCTATGTCTCCTAGCACACGACTCTCAATTTGAATACGCAACATATACTCTTCCATCTCAATTTCATAACGCGATTCGGATTCAATAGCATTCATAACGCCTAAACGCTCAAACATAGCAATGGTTTGTTTTGAGACTTTAGCTTTAAGCGCTTCAGGTGTTGTTTTGTTATTGCTCAATCCACGTTTCTTTGCTTCTTTTTCCCAAGCTTCACTGTAGCCATTTCCTTCAAAGAGAATCGTTTTAGACTTTTTAATATAATCTCTAAGTACGTTAAAGATTGCATCATCCTTCTTCATTTCTTTCTTATCGATCAACGCATCAACTTCAGCTTTAAATTCGATTAACTGATTTGCCACTATGGTATTCAATACTGTCATAGGATTAGCGCAATTTGCCTTTGATCCAACAGCTCTAAACTCAAACTTATTACCAGTAAACGCAAATGGTGACGTTCGGTTTCTATCTGTGTTATCTAATAAAACATCAGGTATCTTTCCTACAACATTAAGTTTTAAATCTGTCTTTTCCTGTGGTGACAATTTACCATCTGTGACATTCTCAAGTTCATTAAGTGTCTTTGTAAGTTGATCACCAATAAATACTGAAATGATTGCTGGTGGTGCTTCATTAGCTCCCAAGCGATGATCGTTACTTGCTGAAGCTATTGCAGCTCTTAGCAACTCTTCATTTTCATGAACTGCTTTAATTGTATTGATGAAGAAGGTTAAGAACTGAAGGTTACTCATTGGCGTTTTTCCTGGACTCAACAAATTAACACCAGTATTTGTCCCTAAACTCCAATTGTTATGTTTTCCAGATCCATTAACTCCTGCAAATGGTTTTTCGTGAAAGAGTACTTTGAAGTGGTGGCGTTCAGCAACCTTATCCATTACATCCATAAGTAACGAATTATGATCCACAGCTAAATTAGCTTCATCATAAATTGGAGCCAATTCAAACTGATTAGGTGCAACTTCATTATGTCTGGTTTTCACAGGAATACCTAATAGCATACATTCCGTTTCTAAATCGCGCATGTAAGCCATAGCTCTGTTAGGAATGGTTCCAAAATAATGGTCATCTAATTGTTGTCCTTTTGCTGAAGAATGCCCAAGCAATGTCCTTCCTGTAAGCATAATATCTGGTCTTGACATCGCCAAGCCACTATCAATTAGAAAATATTCTTGCTCCCAACCTAAAGACGCATTCACTTTTCTAACATTTTTATCAAAATATTTGCACACAGCTACAGCTGCACTATCAACAGCTTGTAAGGCTCTTAATAGTGGCGTTTTATAATCTAGTGCTTCTCCAGTATAGGCTACAAAAACGGTTGGAATACAAAGTGTTGTTCCAAAAACAAAAGCAGGAGAAGTTGGGTCCCAAGCTGTATAGCCTCTTGCTTCAAAGGTATTCCTGATACCTCCATTTGGAAAGCTCGATGCATCAGGCTCTTGTTGTACTAATTGTCCGCCTCCAAACTTTTCAATGGCACGACCTCCATCGGTTGGTTCAAAAAAAGCGTCATGCTTTTCTGCAGTTGCTCCAGTAAGTGGTTGAAACCAATGCGTATAATGTGTAGCTCCTTTAGAAATTGCCCATTCTTTCATACCAGTAGAGACATGATCTGCTACTGCTCTATCTATTTTAGCGCCATTTTTAATAGCGTCTCTAACACTTTCAAAAGCCTCGCTAGTTACATATTGCCGCATCGTTTCTTCATTAAAAACATTTGCTCCAAATATTTCAGAACGTCTATGCTTTTCCTCAACAGGCACAGGTTTGTGGTTATAGGTTTCTTTTAAAGCGTGAAATCTTAATGTAGACATATTGTAAATTTTAGGGCAAAAATACAATTTTTAGATATTAATTTTGTTAATACCCTAATTTTTTAAGGGTATTAACAGCTGTTAATATTATTTTTATGTTTTTTACCCTATTTTTTTTGATGTATTATAAAAATAACTAATATTTGTGCTTTCATTTTAATAAACCTTAAAGGCATGAGCAAATCAAAATTAGAGTACATTTGGTTAGATGGCTACAAACCAACTCAAAACATGAGAAGTAAAACTAAAGTTGAAGACGACTTTAGCGGAAAATTAGAAGACTGTCCGATATGGTCTTTTGATGGAAGTTCAACACGACAAGCTGAAGGTGGATCTTCAGATTGCTTGTTAAAACCTGTAGCTATTTATCCTGATCCAACAAGAAAAGATGGCTATTTAGTGATGACCGAAGTTTTAAATGCTGATGGCACACCTCACGAATCTAACGGTAGAGCCACCATAGATGATGACGATAATGATTTCTGGTTCGGTTTTGAACAAGAATACTTCATTATGGATAAGAAAACTCAGTTACCATTAGGGTTTCCTGTAGGTGGTTATCCTGCGCCTCAAGGCTTGTATTATTGCTCTGTTGGCGGAAGAAATACTCATGGTAGAGATTTAGTTGAAGAGCATGCAGATTTATGTATTGCTGCTGGACTTAACTTTGAAGGGATCAACCAAGAAGTTGCTTCAGGACAATGGGAATTTCAATTGTTTGCTAAAGGTGCAAAAAAAGCAGGTGACGAAATTTGGGTAGCGCGTTATCTATTAGATAGATTAACTGAAAAATATGGTTATTACATAGAATACCATCCTAAACCATTAGGAAAAGAAATGGATTGGAATGGCTCTGGAATGCATGCCAATTTCTCTAATACAACATTAAGAACATGTGGTAGCAAAGAAACCTACGAAAAAATATGTGAAGCATTCAGACCTGTAGTAAAAGAGCATATTGAGGTCTACGGAGAATTTAATGATCAACGTTTAACAGGAGAACACGAAACACAATCTATCAACGAATTTAGTTATGGTGTTTCCGATAGAGGTGCCTCTATAAGAATACCAATCATTACAGTTGAAAAAGGCTGGAAAGGTTGGTTGGAAGACAGACGACCTGCCTCTAATGCCGATCCTTATAAAGTTGCAGGTAGAATTGTAAGCACAGTAAAATCAGCTGATGTAAGCTAAACCATTAATACATCTTTTTGTTTGAAACGCCTTTTTGAAATTCAATTAGGCGTTTTTTTTATGACTTGAATGCTAAAAATATAAAGATGCCATAACCAGCAACAAGTAATAATCCTTTGTATCTGGACAAATTCATTTGCTTTGGAATAATGATCAACGGAATTAAAATTGCTGCGAAAGCAAGCATCCAGTAAATATCACGAGATAAAATTGAACTATGAGTAACCTCTATGGTTTTTATAATTGAAGTCAGACCCAACACAGACCCAATATTAAAAATATTAGACCCAATTAAGTTTCCGAGAGATAAAGCTTTCTCCTTTTTAACTGCAGCAATCACTGAAGCTGCTAATTCAGGCACACTAGTTCCAATAGCAATAACCGTTGCTGCAATAACAGCATCACTCACACCAAGAGCTCTTGCCAAATCTTTAGCACCTTCTACCAACCATTCAGAACCAAAATAAAGAGCCGCAGCTCCTATTAATAACCATATCAAGATTTTAAAATTAGAGACAACTGCCAACTTATCATCAACATCTTCAACAACCTTTTCCTTTTTTGCGACTCTAATCAAAAGCAATAAAAATGCAATCAAAGCTCCAAAAAGCACAACACCTTCAACCATCACAAGTTGATTGTCATTTCTTAAAAAGTAAAATAATGCCAATGAAAACAGCATCATCACAGGCCAATTCAATTTATAAAAACTTTTATCAACAGCAATTGAACTCACCAAAGCAGTAATCCCAAGAACCAATCCTATGTTAGCAATGTTAGAACCTATAACATTGTTAATTGCTATGGCTGGAGAACCTGTTAAAGCCGCATTTAAACTCACCAGGAGTTCTGGAGCTGATGTTGCAAAACTCACAACAGTCATACCAATAACCATTTTTGATATGTTAAGCTTAAATGATAGTGCCACAGAAGATCGTACCAAAAACTCACCTCCTATGACCAACAACAATAAACCAAGAATGATCCAAACAAGACTCATATAATATTTTTTTGCGAAGATACTACTTCATTTATTAATTGTAATCTAAGTGACAAAAACTTAAATTTTAGTTAAATAACTAATTTAATAGTTGTATAACTATAAAAATAGTTATAGATTTGTTTCATACAATTTAAAACCACTCCTTGTGCAAAAACTCACCAATAAAGAAGAAGAGATCATGCATATTTTATGGAAACTTGAAAAAGCTTTTGTAAAAGATGTACTAGCCGAAATAAAAGAGGACAAACCACACTACAATACCTTGTCTACTATTATTAGAAACCTCGAAGACAAAGGCTATGTGAGCTATAACGCTTATGGAAAAACACATCAATACTTCCCTATTGTTAGTAAAGAAGCTTACAAAAAGCGGTTTATGAATACTGCTATTGAGCATTATTTCAACAACTCCTACAAAAACGTCGTTTCCTTTTTTGCGAAAGAGGAAAAAATTAGCGTTGAGGAGCTCAAGGAAATTATTGATTTAATTGAAAATAAAGATTAGTTATGGAATATATTCTTAAATCATCAGCCATCATTTTTATATTCTATGGATGCTATAAACTTTTTTTACAAAAAGACACCTTTTTTGAAGCTAACCGTTGGTTTCTACTCGCAGGCTTAGTTATAGCATCTTGCATCAGTCTTGTTGTGATACCAAATTATATTGAGTACACGCCTGTTAATTTTTCTAACTATTCATTTGCTGCGACTTCACCTCAACCTACACACATTGTTGAAGGATCTTCTTTTGATTATTCAATACTCATTTATGGTTTGTATTGGGTAGGTGTACTATTCTTTACAGGACAATTAAGCGTTCAACTATTATCTCTAAGACGTGTTTTAAAAAACGGAACCAAAATAACAGATAAGCATTTAAACATTATTGAAACTCATGAAGATGTTTCTCCTTTTTCATTCTTCAATTATATTGTTTACAATCCAAAACATTTTGATGCTTCAGAATTAGAGCATGTCATCAATCATGAAAAAGCACATTCGCAACAATTACATTCTTTAGATAATATCATTGTACATATTGCCTGCATTCTTTTATGGTTCAATCCGTTTGTATGGCTTTATAAGAAAGCACTTCAGCAAAACTTAGAATTTATTGCAGACCAGAAGGCACAATACATTTCGCCATGTGAAAAAAGCTATCAAACTGTTCTATTAAAAACAAGTATTCAAAATCAAGAATTGTTAATCACAAATAATTTTTACACCTCATTAATCAAAAAACGAATCGTTATGTTACACAAATCAAAATCAAAAAAATGGCATCAATTTAAACTACTCATTGCCTTACCACTTTTAGCATGTTTTGTTATGAGTTTTAATATTGAAGATATTTATGTTGAAGCTTCGGTTGAAGACACAACAACTTCAGAGCAAGACAACGAAACCATTGAAATTATAATTACAAAAAATACAAGTGATGCAGATCTTGAAGTTATTAAAAAAGACTTATCAGCTAAAGGCATCACTTTCACTTATAAAAATATTAAGCGTAATAACGATGGTGAGATTATGGCTATCTCAACAGAATTTAAAAGCGAGAAAAGTAATGCAAATTATGCTATAGAAGGTGATGATAACGGTATCAAGCCATTTAAATTTAAGAGTTCTGATGGCCTTTTAAATGTTGGCACTTTGGACCAAAACACTTTTATTTTTGAATCAAAAGACAACAAAACAAAAGCACAATCGACAAATAGCACAAATAAGGTAATTGTCATTGAAGACGAAGACAGCAATGAAACCATTGATGTTAAAACCATAAAGAATAGCGATACTATCCATTTTGTTCAGAAGAACAGGAATTCATTTAGTTTTTCAACTGATGATGACGATGCTAACATTTTCATTCATGAAACAGACGATCCCATTTTTATTATTAATGGTAAGAAAGTAGAAAAATCGCTATTTGAAGATGTCGATTCAGATGATATCGAATCTATTTTTGTACTAAAAGGTGACGATGCCATCAAAAAATTTGGAACTGACGGCAAAAATGGTGTGATCTACATGACTAAAAAGGGTTCTAAAGCATTGTTTCCAGATTCTGATAAAGATGTCATTTTTGAGACCAAAAGTCGTTTTCACATTGATAGTGATGGCAAGAATTCTCCATTAATTATTGTAGATGGTGAAGTTGTAGACAATGAAGACATAGAAGAACTAAACCCAAATACCATTGACAACGTTGAAGTCATAAAAGAGGGTGAATCAATTAAGGTTTATGGTCAAAAAGGAAAAAATGGTGTCATCAAAATTCAAACAAAGCGCAATAGAAATCTAAATAACAATAACGATACATTTGTATTTGTAGAACGTTCAAATTCAAAAACTGTTTATGAGACTCAGGAAGTGATGATCGACAAATCAATGTCTAATGCTAAATTAGATCACATCGAATCCCAACTAGAAGCTATGGGAATTGACGCTAAATTCTCAAAGGTTAGAAGAAATAAAGCTGGAGAGATTACAAGCATTAAAATCTCACTTGACGATAACAACGGAAGCAAATCAACATCAAGCTGGAGAGAAAAAACAAAAGCGATTCCTAATATTGCCTTAGGAAAACACGGAAAAAAGCTCTTTATAAAAGCACTGTAATAAAAAAGCCCAAACAAAATGTTTGGGCTTTTTTATTTCTAAATCAATTGATAACAATCCTTTTGGTGACCAGCATATTTTCAAAAGTTATGGTCATCAGGTACATTCCTTGAGCAATATCCAAATCAATATAATTTTGATTCTTTATATAAAATGATTTTACATTTCTACCATCTAACGACACAACATCAATAGCAGCTTCATTCTTCAAACCTTTTATAAACAATCTGTTTGTAGTAGGATTAGGGTATATTTGAATTGCTTCAGGATCAACTTCAGTGAGATGTAAAGGTTGCATCCAAACATCACCAACATTATCTCCCCAAATGTATTCTACCAAATCAGGATAATCTATAAATGGATTTCGATTAAACTGCCAGGTATAGACGACATTATTTCGATTCATTTCAAAATCGTCTGGAGGGTCATTTCGATGCCAATCTAAAAGTGTTGCCAAATCACCTAAAGGTTCAGAATTAGTCGCTGGAAATCCATTTACAACTTGCAATCCATTGTATCTAATTTCCATATACAATACACTTCGTGCTACATCGCCATAAAAGCTTCCTTGCGTGGCGGTCGGACCAGTATATTCACCATAATGTTGATTTCCACGAGAACTATTTTCAGGTCCATCAACCGCTCTAAGCGCATGTGCATCAGAATTTCCATGACGTAAAGAATCTGCTGTGGTATTCCAAAAAATCTCTCTTCCATCAGAAATATCATCCTCATCAATATCAAAAAAACCTCCTCTAGATCTCGGATAGGTATGCTCTCTATTCCACTTACCATTATTGTTTGAGCCTGTTTGAAAATCTAATTTTGGACGACCTTCTTCAGTATATACCACCCAGACCTGATTACTGTTTTCAGGATTTTGATCAGCTTCTTTTAAAATATCAATCACATCAGCATAGGTTTGTGCTCTAACCACTCCTTCCTCAGCAACAATATCTTGAAGTGCTTGTTTAAGTTGCGCATCAGCTAAGCCATCTAAACTATCATAATAACCATTGGGTTGCGTACTCGTTACGTTTCCGAAGGTAGGATTCAAAGGCGTTCCAAAATTAGCTACCGTAAAATCGTTATCTACAATTCTTAACTCTACATTATCGTTAAGCTGTACGAAAGGCACAGGTAAATTCCCAAAACGCACAATGGCAACCTCATCACCTTCATCATCTGAATCGTCAATAAGCGTAATGGTTGTCGACGTCATATTTTGTCCGCTAGGAATAGTTAACGCTGTCGTTCCATTATAATCTGAAGAATTAAACCCTTGATTATCTAAGGTTATATTGAACATTAAATCTTCTGAAACATTATTTTGAGCGGTGAATGTGATTACAAAACTATCATCCTCATCGTATTGTGTCTGAGCAACACCTATGGAAATTCCGTTAAAGATCACTCCACTTCCATCATTGAGTTGACGCGGTGTTGGTGTAGTAGACATATAAGAGATGTTTCCCATACCATCATCAAAACGCTGAATGGAATTTGTATTGTTACTCGAGCCTTCATTAATCTGTTCGATATTTGTAAAATCTGGATGATCATTAAAAATATCGATAAGATCGAGATCATCACTATCGGAAGTATCGTATATGAGGACATCAATTAAATTGGTTATGGTTGCTACTGTTCCTTCAGGGAAATCAAAATCATTGGCTTGATAAATAGCCACAGCATCTGCTCCATTTTGAATCACATTTTCAGAGATCAATAATTGAGGTACAGGAGACACACTGTTACTACCAATTACCAACAAACCATTAACATCAGTTGTCATTCCATCTAGATCTACTGTAAAGTAACTTGAATTCATTCCAGAAGTAGAGCCATTAAAAAATACTAGCACATATCCATCTAAAGGAAAATTAGGTGTTTCTGATAACAATTCGACAAACTCCATAGTATCTGTTCCAGGAGTATCGCAATCGAGTTCATTAATTACCACTTGACTATTAACAAGAAAAGCAGAACACAAGAAAGATATTAAAAGTAAAAATGATTTCATTTTATAGTAATTTAAACAAAGGTAATCAACTCATTTTCTAAATTGCCCAATTAATTATTAATTAATAGTAAAGATTAAAAGCGACTACTTTTTAAGATCTCTTAAAATGATAAAAAGGAAACCATGATTTTGTTTGTCTAAAAGACGAAATCATCAAAAAAAGACGATTTTAGGATGAAACACCTCTTGGTTAAAAAAAAGGATTCAAAAAAGCCTCTTGAATTATTATGTTTTTAAACAAAAAAAATCATTTTATATTACATATTATAATTTAATTGAAGAAAGTCACATAAATACCGAAACTAATATCATTTTTTTAGTTATAATATTATATTCAACTTCATAGATTTTAATTAAAACGCTTGGCTAAAGGATTCCTCTGGTTATATATTGAAAACTCAATCAAAAAAATAATCAAATAATTAACCTTTAAAACCAAGAATTATGATCGCATTAGCAAAACTAATTGTCGATATTATTTTTACCTTGTAAGAATAAAATAGACCTTTAATCAATCAAAAAACAATCAACTTAAATGATGTAAAACTTAGTCTAGAATGAGTTTTACATTCTTTTTAAGACTAATGCAAAGAGTATCCAGAAATCTATTAATTACTAGAGTTCAATTCTTTGATTTTCTCAGATACTTGAAGTATTTGCTCCTCAAGTAATTTAATCTTTAAATTTTTTTCTTCGAGTTTTCTATTTAATTCCTTAATTGCTTCCACAAAAAAAGCGTCGTAATCACCATAAGCGGTTTGTAAAAACCCGTAAGCATCCTCAGTTACGCGTTCAGGAAGAACTTCTTGAATGTTTTGAGCTGTAAATCCGTATTGAATGGATTTTGGTCTGTCTACACCTGTTTTAAAATCGTCCCAATAATAAGATATCCCTTTTATTTGCGATAAGACCTCCAATGCTTGTGTTCCGCTTATACTGTTAATATTCTTTTTTAATCTAGAATCACTATTTGCTAACCAAGAACCAGGTGTTGATTTTGAAGCATTGCCATTCACTTCAAAAGCATTAACTAAAAGACTTGGATCTCTATTGATACAAACTTGGTTTCTATTAAAATCCCCACCAAGCAAAGGAATTGTAGCATTAGTGCTTTCAATATGAAGTCTGTTATTTGCAATTAAATTCAATCCAGCTTGGTACCCAATAAACACATTGTTATTGGTGTTTTGCAATGTTGCGCTTGCACCTGCTTGCTGACCGACAAAGACATTATTACTTCCAAAGGTATTATCACCAGCAGCATAACCAATGACAGTATTACTTTGCCCTAAAGTATTATTTAGCATCGCATTAGAACCAACGGCAACATTATTTCTTCCACTAGTTGCATTGCCTAAGGCATTTGTACCTACAGCAACATTATCATCGCTTGTCACTTTATTTAAAGCATTCGTTCCAAAAGCCAAATTATTGTTTCCATTTAAATTGAGTTCTAAGCTATTGGTTCCTAATGAAATGTTGTTGGCAGCAGTTGCAAGAAGTTGAATTCCAGAATTATGACCAAAAATGATATTGTCATTATTATTGTAAATATTGAATTTAAAAATATCATTAGTACTATACATGGTAAGATGCTCTTGACCTCGAGCATGAAACCTAATGATATCATCATTTGGAGTTTGTTCGACATCGACTTTTGTATCTGCGTCGGCATCTCGGATTAAGGAGGAAACTCCAGGTAGTAAATTGCCCCATGATACCATTCCAGCACCATCTGTTGTTAAAACTTGATTTGGGCTACCATCTGTATTTGGAAAGACATAAGCGTTATTAATATCCAAGGATCCATTTATTCGAACTAGGTCATTGTCAAATTCTCCATAGATTAAAGGAGAAGATGAACTAGAATTCTCGATATATAATCTATTACCATTAGCCTCCATTTGTCCTGCTGCATATCCAATAAACACATTTCCAGAAGATATTAAAGTACTAGATGCCTGACCAGAAAATGCTCCTATAAATGTATTGTTAGACCCTAACACATTACCTCCTGAAGAAACACCTATTGCAACATTCCCACCTCCTGCAGTATTATTAAAGAGAGAGCTCCTACCAATGGCTACATTGTTACTTCCAGTAGAATTTAATCTAGACGCATTAAAACCTATGCTTGTATTACCAATACCAGAGATATTTTGGCGAAGCGTACCATACCCAAAAGCAGTGTTTTCACTTCCATTACTACTTCTCAGGGCGTTATATCCTACCGCAGTATTTAATTCTCCAGATGTATTGAATTGCAAGCACAAGTACCCTATCCCAATATTTTGGTTGTTAGTAAAGTCATCAAATACTCCAGCACCAAGACCTAAGTAAAGAGAAGACCCAGAAGCATCTGAACGACCATCCAAAAGATCATTAATCTCTTTTGCACCTGTTATCCCAACCCAGTTGCTAATATCATGATCCCAATAATAAAACCCTTTAGTTGGAGTTCCTAGACCAGTTACATAAATCATCATTCCATCTTGTGTAATAGCAGGATTTATTAAAGGAAAATCATCAACTTTAGGAATTAAGATTCCATCATTACCAAGTGGTGAGCTCTGGTTAGATGATCTAACATCTAAGATGGCATTTGGAGTTGTAGTACCAATTCCAACTTGACAAAAAATTGAAAAACTAGCTACAAAACAAATAAAAAACAATAAGACTGATTTCATAATACTCTGATTTAAAAAGTAAAATTACAAGTCCATTATGAGACAAGCTTTCAATATTGTAACAATCACTTAAACCATTGTAACTACAATAAAAAATCACTTATGAGCATTTAAATATTCGGATGGCGAGCAATGATAATAATCCTTAAACGCCTTACTAAAGTATGGATGATTGTTGAAACCTACTTGATATCCTATTTCAGATATTCTAGCATCAGTTTTTAAAAGAAGTTTAGCTGCTAATTTTAGGCGTTCGGCTCTCAGAAACTCAGAAGTGCTAAGTCCAATGACTGCTTTTAATTTTCTATGCAGCTGCATTCGGCTCATACCAATGGCACTTGAAAATTCAGAAGCTCCGAAACTTGCATCACATAAATTGTCTTTTAAAATAGACTTCATCTTCTTTAAAAAACGTTGATCTAATTTTGAAATCCCTTCAATAGAATCTCCAATAGTATAGTGTTTCATTGAAACATGAGCAATCATTTTTCTCCTAGATTCTATAATATTGTTTACTTTGTTTTTTAACTGGACATCATTAAAAGGTTTAATGATATAATCCTCTGCTCCAGCCTTAATTCCTTCAGTTATATTTTCTTCACCAGCTTTGGCTGATAACAAAATAATGGGAATATGACACGTAGCCTCATTGTTTTTAATTTTTTTACAGAATTCTACACCATTTAATTTTGGCATCATTATATCACTAATAATAAGTTCGGGAATATATTGTGAAGCCATTTTAAAAGCATCATCTCCGTTATCTGAAACAATCAACATGTATTCTTTTGAAAACAACCTCTCTATGTAAGCGCCAATATCTTTATTATCATCCACAATTAGAATAACTGGCTTTTTTGAGTTTTGTATAAGGTTCGAATTCTTACTATCTGATAAAGCCTTGGTTTTATCAAAGTCAACTAAATCTGTTTTTTTGTAGAGATTAACAGCAATTGGTATTTCGATTTTAAATAATGTCCATGCTTTTTCTTCTGAATTCAATTCAATTTTTCCTTTGTGTAATTCTACTAGTTCTTTTACCAATGATAAGCCAATTCCAAATCCATCAGAATGATTATTTCTTTGATAGAACCTGTCGAAAATTTTACTCTGTTCATGATTAGGAATACCGTCACCAGAATTAGTGATGGTTAATGTTAGTGTATCATTTCTAATTTTGGAGTTAAAATCAACCACACCTCCTTTTGGTGTGTACTTTATAGCATTGGACAATAAATTAATTACAATTCTCTCAATAGCATTTTTATCGATCCAACCATTTTGAATTTGATTTTCAATGTTCACATTAAAAGTGATATCCTTCTCTTCTGCTTTAAAAGCAAAACTCTCAGAAATAACCATCAAATACTCTGAGATATTGCAATTTGATACTTTAATGGTATATTTTTTTGCTTCGATTTTTGACAAGTCCAGCAATTGATCAATCAATACTAATAATCGATCAGCATTAGTTTTTACCAAATTCAAATTAGATAGATCTTTTTCATCAACTTGATCTCGATTTATAACTTGAGCTAAAGGATTAAGTATCAATGTTAATGGCGTTCTGAATTCATGAGAGATATTTGCAAAAAAATTACTTTTAGCTCTATCTAATTCCAGTAAGTTCAAGTTATTTTTTTGCTTTGCCCTCAAAAAATTATATAGTAGAAGCATAATGACAAAAAATACGATTACCAAAATTATAGTAACATTACGTTCTTGGGTTCTTTGTCTTAACATCAACTCTTGAACTTCACTTTTAGATGACAGTAATTCTAGCTCCTTGGTTTTTTGTTGATTTTTATACTTAGCCTCAATCTCATTTGTGGCCAATTCAATTTTTTTACTTGCGAGGTTTTCATCTACCCTCTGTTTATCAATCAATATGTTATAAGCGTCATCATATTGACCTAAACCTTCATAAGTTTTAGCCAGAATACTGTAGGTCTTTGAAATGATCTTAGAATCATCAATTAGATCTTTATTCTTTAAAATTTCTAATAGACGATCTCTACTAGCCTCTAACCTCCCGTTATTAAACTCAAACTCGGCAAAGTTAAACAGAACCGAACACACCAAATCTGTATTCTCAATATGTTTGGATTGCTCGTAAGCGACTGTCAAATAATGCTCCGCGAGCTGTTTTTCTCCAGTTCTATTATATAGACTAATAAGGTTTATATATACCCTTATAAGTCCTAATTCGTCATTAAGTTCTTTTTTAATTGGAATAGCTTGCTCATAAAAATCTTGAGCCATTTCATATTGAGAAAGATCAAAACTTACTAAACCTAAATTCGTCAAACAAGCTGAAATTCCTGGTTTGAAATTTAAGTCTTTAACAATCTTAAGCGCATGATCATAATCGTCATAAGCCAACTCGGGTTGATCAAGAGAGCGATGCAATGACCCCAAATAATTATAAATTCTTGCCTCAGCGTTTTCATTATTTGTTTGTTGGGATATCTTTAAAGCTTCAATATATAAATCTTTTGCCTTGTCATAATCTTGCAAATTTTGATAAATCTTAGCCAAGCTAATTTTAGCAGATACATAAATATCATCACTAGTTTTATTCTGAAGCAAAAAAATTAAATCTTCAAATGAAGTAATTGCATTTGAAAATTCACCAAGGTTTTTATAAGCTTCTCCTTTTCTTAGCTTGGATTTCCATAATAGTTTTTTATAATTATTTTTCAATGCTATTGACTCTGCTAACTTAGCATAGTATAAGGATTGATTAATATCTGTTCTATGGAATTCGTAATAAAGATCAAGTGCTAAATCAACTTTAACACTATCATCTGTTATCATTTTGAATTGATTCAAAAGATGATTAGTCTTTTCTTGAGCGTACAAATGAATAGCACCCATAAGGTAAATAATGATCAAAGAATATTGTTTTAATGAGCACATTTTTAGATGTTTTTACCAAAAACTAATAATAAACAATTGAATTTATACAATTTTAATATATTGTAACAAAAGATGTTACACATGTAACATAAAATAAAATTTCTTAGTGATTTATTTTTTGTTTTCTTACAACTACATTAAATAATTAAAAAGTTTTAATTTTATCTAATTAGTTATATTTACAATAACGAATAATGCAATCACAAGTATTTAAAATTCTAGCTAAGCTTAACAAGATGTTACTTCCTAGTTACACAAAACGACAGCTAGACCTCAGTAAAGCTTCTAAATTTCAATTAGCAATTATTGGCTGGAGAGCATATGTAACGATGCGTGCTTTAGATTAGAATTACCATTATTTATTTTTAAATATTTTTGTTTTGTGTTTCTTTTAAAAAGGAATATATTTGCACCCACAAAAATGGCCACGTGGCGCAACTGAATAGCGCACTTGATTACGGCTCAAGAGGTTGCAGGTTTGAATCCTGCCGTGGTCACAAAAATATCCAGACTTTGAATTTAATTTAAGTCTGGATTTTTACTTTCAAGTCAGCACTCAAACTCAAAAAATCAACACTCATCTCCATTTCTCTAACTATATTTGCAGTAAATCTAACATTATGGAAGCTCTACTAGATCCTTGGCCATGGTACATCTGTGGTCCATTAATTGCAATTATTATGTTTCTCCTACTCTATTTTGGAAAAACATTTGGAATGTCTTCAAATCTTAGAACGCTTTGTGCTATTGGTGGTGCAGGAAAGCGTGTTGCGTTTTTTGATTTCGATTGGAAAGCCCAACGTTGGAACCTCACAGTTGTTCTAGGTGCTATTATTGGAGGCTTTATAGCACATCATTTGTTATCATCACCAACAGCAATAGATTTAAACCCTAAAACTGTAAACGATCTATCGGAGCTTGGTTTTAGTAATGCTGGACAATCCTTATTACCTCAAGAGCTATACAATTGGGACGCCGTATTGAGTTTCAAAGGCATATCCATTCTTTTAATTGGTGGTTTGCTTGTTGGTTTTGGTACGCGTTATGCTGGAGGTTGTACTTCTGGACATGCAATTACGGGTTTAAGTAGTCTACAACAACCTTCTCTAATAGCTGTTATTGGTTTTTTTACAGGAGGCCTATGTATGATTCATTTATTATATCCTTTAATTTTTGGTTAATATGAAATTTTTAAAGTTTTTGTTTGTTGGTATCGTCTTCGGAATTGTATTGGTAAAATCTGAAGCCGTTTCTTGGTATCGTATTTATGAAATGTTCAAGTTTGAATCCTTCCATATGTATGGCATTATAGGAACTGCAATTATGACAGGCGTCATCTTACTTCAGACAGTCAAAGCACTTAAAATTAAAAATCTAGAAGACAGCATCATTATTGTCCCGAAAAAAGATAAAGGCTTATATCGCTATATCATTGGTGGCATTTTATTTGGATTAGGATGGGCACTTGCAGGCGCTTGCCCTGGACCAATGTATATTTTACTAGGTACAGGTGCTTTTTCTATGATAATAGTAATTTTTGGCGCACTTTTTGGGACTTATCTTTATGGTGTTTTAAAAGACAAATTGCCGCATTAATTAAACTTTTAAATCATTTTATTTCTCATTATCTTTAAATAAAATCGAAAGACTATGACAATCGAACAAATTTATACAGGATGTCTCGCTCAAGGGGCTTACTACATAGAATCTAATGGAGAAGTTGCTATTATTGATCCTTTAAGAGAAACTGAAGCTTATATCAATAAAGCCAATGCAAATAATGCCAAGATCAAGTATGTTTTTGAGACTCACTTTCACGCCGATTTTGTTTCGGGTCATGTGGATTTAGCAAACAAAACTGGAGCAACTATTGTTTATGGTCCTGGTGCTACAACTTCCTACGACATTTATTCTGCGAAAGATAATGAAGAGTTCAAATTAGGACATATTACCATTAAAGCGTTACATACACCTGGTCACACTTTAGAATCTACAACCTATTTGTTAATTGATGAAGATGGAAATAACCATGCTATATTTTCTGGTGACACCTTATTTTTAGGTGACGTTGGAAGGCCTGATCTTGCAATTAAATCAGATTTAACTAAAGAAGATTTGGCTGAAATGCTTTACGATTCTTTAAGAACCAAAATAATGCCTCTTGAAGACAATGTCATCGTTTACCCAGCTCATGGTGCTGGTTCTGCTTGTGGAAAAAACCTAAGTAAAGAAACGGTTGGCATCCTTGGCGAACAAAAGAAAACCAACTACGCTTTAAGAGCAGACATGACTAAACCCGAATTTGTAAAAGAAGTTCTAGATGGTATTCCGCCTCCTCCTCAGTATTTTGCTAAAAATGCTATGATGAATAAAATGGGTTATGACAGTTTTGAAACTGTTTTAAAGTCTGGAAACTCTCCTTTGACTCCTGAAGATTTTGAAGCCATGGCAAACCATGAAGAAGCACTAGTTCTGGATGTGAGACCGCAAAGCGACTACATCAAAGGACACATTCCAAATTCAATTTTTATTGGCCTTAACGGACAATTTGCACCTTGGGTTGGCGCATTGATCACAGACATTAAACAACCCATTTTACTCGTTGTACCTGAAGGTAAAAGTGCTGAAGCAGTGACACGTCTATCTCGTGTTGGATACGATAACACGCTTGGGTATTTAGAAGGTGGTATTTCTGCGTGGCAAGCATCAGGAAGAGAGATTGATACTTTAGAATCAATTTCCGCTGAAACGTTTGCCAATATAGCAAAAGATGAAACCATAAATATTTTAGATGTTCGTAAAGATGGTGAATACAAGAGTATGCACTTAGAAAACGCTCAACATTTTGCTTTGGACTATATTAATGAACAGATGCAGGCTGTTTCTAAAGACAAAACCTATTACATCCATTGTGCAGGAGGTTACAGAAGCGTTATTGCTGCTTCGATCCTGAAAGCAAGAGGCTTTCACAATCTTATTGATATTGCAGGAGGTTTTGGTGCCATTAAAAAAACAGACTTACCGACAAGCGATTTTGTTTGTCCTACAACATTATAACACTTATGAAAACAACACTTAAAATTCAGAATTTAAAATGTGGAGGCTGTGCTCATACCATTAAAACTAAGCTTGAAGCGCTTAACGATATAGAAAATGTAACGGTGAATACCGATACTGATGAAGTGAGCTTCAACCATCTTGAAAGTTTAGAGCTAGACCAAGTGACATCCTTATTATCAAAATTAGGATATCCAATTCAAGGGGAATCAAATCCTATTGCTAAGAAAGCAAAATCTTTTGTGAGTTGCGCTGTAGGACGAATGAACAGCTAGACAATTTCGGCACTCAAACCAGCTTCTAACAACATTGAGCAACGTGGTTCGAGCTCTTTATACTCTCCTGTTTTAACTGTACATTTTCCTTTATAATGCACAATAATGGAGCATTGCTCTGCTTGCTCTGGTGAATGATCGCAAGCGTAAATAAGGGTATCAATGACATGATCAAATGTATTGACATCATCGTTATACAAAACGATCTCATTAAGGTCTTGTTCAAGTGTTTCAACACTTACATCTTCTTGTATTTTTTCTTTATTACTCATTGTAGGTATCATAGCAAATTAACTTAAATGAGGTTGGCTTTTTTTGATAGAATAAATTTAGGTATTATTTTTTAAACTTTAAAGCTACCCAATTATTTCTTTCTAGAGTTTGAACGTATTGAAGTCCGAATCTATTGCATTGATCTTCAATAATTGAAATATCATCTTTATAGAATCCGCTTAAAAACAATATACCTCCATCCTTTAAAGTATTTGCATAAGTTTCCATATCTTGAATCAAGATATTTCTGTTGATATTAGCAATCACAATATCGTAGTGCCTGCCTGGCAACAGACTCGCATCACCTTCAAAAACCGAAATATGTTGACATTGGTTACGTTCAACATTTTCTAAACTATTTAGATAGCACCAATTATCATAGTCAATAGCATCAATAGCTTTTGCGCCTTTCATTTCAGCTAAAATTGCCAATACACCTGTTCCGCAACCCATATCTAAAACAGATTTACCACTAAAATCATGATTTAAAATGTGTTGAATCATCATGTGTGTTGTTTCGTGATGTCCAGTACCAAAACTCATTTTAGGCTCGATGATTATATCATACACGGTATTTGGCTTTTCATGAAAAGGTGCTCTTACTGTTACGAGATCATCTACAGTAATGGGATTGAAATTCTTTTCCCATTCTGCATTCCAATTGGTTTGTTCAATCTCTTCGAATGTAAAGGTGATTTCAAATTCATCTGAATTCAAAATCTGAATATCTTCCAAAATATTTGAATGCCATTCGTCTTTCTGAATGTATGCCGTAACGCCATCTTCGGTTTCAACAAAACTTTCGAAACCTGCAAAACCCAATTCTGCAATCAAAATCTCAGTAGCTGGTTGAAGTGGTGTTACTTTGAAGGTATAACCAATATAAATTGTATTTGACATAAATTAATTTAACGTTTTGCGTTAGTGATAGAAACGACATCCTCTCCTAGACTGCGATGCAGTTATGGAGAGATATAGTGGATAGCACGACCAACCATAGCTTAAGCGATGGTTGGGAACGCCCAAATAAAATTAAAACGCATTTACAATCGCATAAAAATCTTCAGCTTTAAGCGAAGCTCCACCAATTAATCCACCATCGACATCTGGTTTTGAAAAAATTTCCTTAGCGTTATCAGGTTTCACACTTCCACCATACAGAATTGATAGATTATCGGCTACAGCATCGTTGTATCGCTCTCTAAATAAATTGCGAATAAAAGCGTGCATTTCCTGAGCTTGATCTGGAGTAGCCGTTTCACCTGTACCAATTGCCCAAACAGGCTCGTAAGCTAATACAATATGTTTGTAATCATCAGCCTTTAAATGACATAAGGCGTTGACCAGCTGTGTCTTTACAACATCCTCTTGTCGTCCTGATTTGCGATCTGAAAGTTCTTCTCCAAAACAAAAAATTACACGCATATCATGCGCAATAGCTTGAGAAACTTTTTTAGACAAAGCCTCATCGGTTTCGTTAAAATAAGCGCGACGTTCGCTATGCCCAAGAATAACTGTTTGAATGCCGATACTTTTGAGCATCGCTGCACTCACTTCTCCTGTGTAAGCACCATTTTCGGCAAAATGCATGTTTTGAGCCACCACTTCAATATCGTCTAATCGAGTCGATTCAAAAGCATGCCAAAGGTTCGTGAAGGTCGGAGCAATCATCACTTCTGCATCAGAGGTTTTTGTTTGTTGTTTTAGTTCAGAAATTAATGTTTCTGTTTGGATTAAATCATTATTCATTTTCCAATTTCCTGCTACAATATGCTTTCTCATAACTCTAATATATTATGTTTTTATTTTAATGCGTTTCTAATGTTAGGGTCATCTGCTTCAATAGCATCAAACACCTGTATATTTCCTTGAGAATCTACGACCATATATCGTGGAATCCAATCGATATCAATATAATCACCTAAAGCACCTTTGGTTCCGTTAGGCAAAAAATAATGCGCTCCTTTAAGATCATATTTCTTTATACTGCGTTTCCAGGAATCTTTACTCCTATCTGCAGACAAAAATAAATAAACAGCATCTGGTTTATCATGCTGTAAGTCAGCAACTTTTGGAAAACCTACAATACAATCTTTACACCAGCTTGCCCAAATATCGATCACAATTTGCTTTCCTTGATATTGCTTTAGAATGTCTTTAAAAGCAATTGCTTCATTTTCTATGCTTATATATTCCTGATTTAAAACCTCATCGGAGAACTGTAGTCGTATTTCTTTTTTACAACTAAAAATGATTAGCACAAGCACGAACACTAAGCTTTTGTTTTTCATAAAAACTAATCGAGTTTCACTTTAGGATCTAGCCATTTATATATAACATCAACAAAGATATTGATAATGACAAACAAAAGCGCAATAATCAACACAGAACCCATAATAACAGGTAAATCTAATGTATTTAAGGCATTTACAATTTCTTTCCCTAAGCCATTCCAACCAAAAATATACTCTACAAAAACAGCGCCAGCCAACATAGATGCAAACCATCCAGAAATAGCTGTCACTACTGGATTTAAAGCGTTTTTAACAGCATGCCGTTTGATAATTTGGAACTCGGTCAAGCCCTTTGCACGAGCCGTTCTAATATAATCTTGATTGAATACTTCTAATAGTGAATTTCGCATAAGTTGAATTACAACAGCCAGAGGGCGAATCCCTAAAACCACTGCAGGAAGTATAAGGTTTTTCCATTGTATTTGCATGGTCTCACCAAAATCGTCTAGCGCATACAAACTACCAGTCATTTCTAAATTGGTGCACTTATGCAGCACATATCCAAAGAACCAAGCAAACAAAATAGCACTAAAAAAAGAAGGCATACTCATCCCTAGTGTACTAAAGATCTGAATGACTTTATCGAGCCATTTATCTTTAAAAAGCGCTGAAATGATTCCTAAAATAATACCGATAATAATGGCGAGCACAATAGCCGAAATTGCCAAAACAGCAGTATTCGGTAAGGTTTCACCTATTACCTCAGATACTTTTTTGCCTTGTTTGGTAAACGATTCTCTTAAATAAGGATATTTTAAAACCACAGATGTATTTCCTAAAGCAAACAGCTTCGAGTGTTTGTATTTGCCATTAGATAAAAAGGTATAATCGTCTTCATGATTAGAATGAAACGATAATGGCGACAAATCATTGAGGTAGTATAAAAATTGAGTTGCTATTGGCTTATCAAAACCATACTTAGCTCTAACGGCTGCTATTTGTTCACTGTCCTCATTTTGCCCTAACATCATTTGCGCAGGATCGCCAGGTAACACATTAAATAAAAAGAAAATAACCGTCACTACTCCAAACAATGTTAGAACAGCATAGAAAATTTTATTTAAAATGTAACTAATCAGGTGTTAAACGTTTAGGTGAAACATTTAGATTTTATTTGAAGCGCAACAAAATAAGCGCTCTGCTAACGACTATACTAAAACTCAAGTTCATCAATATCATTCCAATGTACTTTTTGTGTGACAGTTCCTCGTTCAAGCACAACAATTCCTGGATTCGCACGTACTATCGTTTTTAGAACTTTTTCATCACACAAATAAAAATCGACATCGAGATTGTAATTAACTCTTAAGCTTGCTTCTTCGGCTTCACCAGAAGCTGATAGACCAATAACTGTATAACCTTTCTTTTTAGCTTCATCAGCCATTGACTTGAGTTTTGACAAACCTTCCTTTTCAGCTTTATTTAAATTGTAGGATACAATCATAACTAGCTTATCTGTTTCTAAAAACTGTTGTGTTAGGTCTTCTGATTCGGATTCAATAGTAAAATCCTGGATTTTAGGCACATCACCTTCCTGGACCACTTCAGTTTCAACACCTACAATCTCATCATACGCTTTTGGACCACGACCTTGATCGGTTAAAGTTTTTTCTTCACCATTTAAAGTATAAGTCCAATGGTAATCTATGATATCAGGTTTAGCATCTGCAGGTAGTTTCATATTTTCCTGAAGGTTATCACCAATTTTATAAGCTCTAAAATCGAAAGTTGGCAAATGCATCAAAACGTGATAACCAAACCAAAGGCAAACTATAAAACTCAATAAAGCTCCTAAAGTAACCGCAAACTTGCCAAAAATAGGTTTAATGTGTCTTTGACCAACAAATAAAATTAGAATTAGAACAAGTAGTATGACATCCTTACTAAAGGATTCCCAAGGTGTAAGTTTAAGAAAATCTCCAAAACAGCCACAGTCTTTTACCTTATCGAAATAAGCAGCATAAAACGTTAAGAATGTAAAAAACACGATCATGCCCAGTAAACTCCAAACTGTAAACTTAGGCTTATATCCTAATAAGAGAAAGACGCCAAGTACAACTTCAAAAACAACAACAAAAATTGAAATTCCGAGAGCATAAGGCATAAAAACAGGCAAGTCGAGAACATCATAACTAAAATATTCTTGCAACTTGTATGAAAATCCTAGTGGGTCATTGAGTTTAATAAACCCTGAAAAAATGAATAATCCTCCAACTAAAACTCTACAAATATTTACAATTGCTTTCATAATATCTTTTGTGGCTGAGGCTCTCGAAGCCACACGTTGTAATTTATGATCACTTGAGAGCCTCAGTGACCATTTTCAAATTAAGCATGACTTAAATGAATCATTGCAAATACTGAATAATTGATCATATCTTGATAGTTAGCATCAATCCCTTCACTTACTAAGGTTTTTCCAGAATTATCTTCAATCTGTTTTACTCTGAGTAATTTTTGTAAGATCAAATCGGTTAAACTACTAACACGCATATCTCTCCAAGCTTCGCCATAATCATGATTCTTATCCATCATCAACTGCTTGGTAATTGCTATTTTGTCGTCATAAAGATCTATTGCCTCATCCAATGACAAATCTGGTTGCTCAACAACCCCTTTTTCAAGTTGTATAAGTGCCATTGTACAATAGTTAATGATACCAATAAACTCACTTACTTCACCTTCATCTACCTTACGTTCATTATTTTGCTGCAACCCTCTAATACGCTGTGCTTTAATAAAAATTTGATCTGTTAATGAAGGTAATCTTAGAATACGCCATGCACTTCCGTAGTCTTTCATCTTGTTAATAAAAAGATCTCTACACTGTGTGATGACAGCATCATATTGTTTTGAAGTATTCTGCATTTAAAACATTTAATTTTCCGTAAATTTCGCATAAATTAATCACAATTAAAAACTTTAAACCCACTATATAAATTTGAGTAAAACCATCAATTGTAAAGGACAGCTAATAGACCTTAACACACCAAAAGTTATGGGTATTTTGAACGTAACACCAGATTCGTTTTATGATGGTGGGCGTTTTAGAAATTCGTCTGCCATTATGCGACAAGTGGACACGATGCTAGAAGAAGGCGCGACTTTTATTGATGTTGGAGCATATAGCTCTAGACCAAATGCTGACCATGTGAGTGAAGCTGAAGAATTACAAAGAATTCTTCCGATAGTTGAATTGATTTCAAAAAATTTTCCTGAAGTCCTATTATCAATAGACACGTTTAGAAGTGAAGTTGCCAAGCAATGTATCGCTACAGGTGCTTGTATGATCAATGATATTTCTGCAGGACATTTAGACAACAATATGCTTTCCACCATTTCAGAATTACAAGTGCCATACATCATGATGCATATGAGAGGTACACCACAAACCATGCAATCACTTACAGATTACAACGATTTGGTTAAAGAGGTCCTCTTTTACTTTTCGGAACGCATTGCCTTAGCAAACACTTTTGGAATTACCGATTTAATTATTGATCCAGGTTTTGGTTTTGCAAAAACCGTTTCTCAAAACTTTGAACTACTCCACAAATTAGAATTACTACAAATAGCTGAATTACCCATTCTGATTGGTGTTTCAAGAAAATCAATGATTTACAAGACATTAGACACTACTTCAGAACAAGCTCTTAATGGCACTACGGTTTTAAATACACTTGCACTTCAAAAAGGCGCTTCAATTTTGCGCGTTCATGATGTTAAGGAAGCCATGGAATGTATTGCATTAACTGAAAAGTTAAAAGATTAAATAAATCACAACTTTATTTAATTACACATAAATTATTACATTTACAGAAACACCATTGCCTTGGATAAATTCAAATTTTGGGATTTTAGCATTATAGATTTTATCGACGTTTTCTTGGTCGCTATTTTGCTTTACTACATCTACAAGTTGGTAAAAGGTACTGTTGCAATCAATATTTTTATTGGAATTATCATCATCTATCTTGTTTGGAAAGTAACAGACTTGCTAGATATGAATATGTTGCACAACATTTTTGATGGATTTATGAAGGTTGGAATTATCGCTTTAATAGTTGTATTCCAGCCCGAAATTAGAAAATTCCTTTTAATGGTTGGCTCCACTAATTTAAGTGGTAGAGGTAAAATTTTCAGTAAAATGAAATTCTTGAAAAGTGAAATTGAAACCGAAACAAATATCGATGATATTGTCACTGCTTGTTATAAAATGGGAAGTACCAAAACAGGCGCGCTTATTGTTTTAGAACGCAACAACAATTTGGACTTTCTAGTCAACACAGGAGATGAAATGAATATCAATGTCACGCAGGCTATTATTGAAAGTATTTTCTTTAAAAATAGTCCGCTTCACGATGGTGCTGTTATTATTGAAAATAATATTGTTAAAGCGACGCGAGTGATTCTGCCTGTAAATAATGAAAAGAATATTCCGAAACGTTTTGGACTACGTCATCGTGCTGCTGTAGGAATAACTGAAAAAACAGATGCTTTGGCTTTAGTGGTTAGTGAAGAAACTGGTCAAGTCTCTTACCTCAAAAGCGGTGAATTTGTGATGTTTGAAAACAGCGAAGAACTCATTCAATTATTAAGAAAGGATCTCATTTAATATGAACTGTAAAAATTGTAATGAACCTTTAGATTTGCAAATCAACTATTGCTCTGTATGTGGTGCCAAAAACATAAGAAACAGGCTCACCATGAAGAATATTGCTTCTGATATAAATGAGCAGTTTCTGAACATCGATAATAAATTCCTAAAGACCTTCATACATTTACTCACTAAACCCGAAGTAGTAATTAATGGCTTTATAGATGGCACACGCAAAAAGTATGTAAATGTCATTCAATACTTTGCGATATCCTTAACAATTGTCGGAATTCAGGTATTTATAATGAATACGTTCTTTAAAGAAGCTATGGAACTTGATCCTAATATGTTTGGTCCTATCGCTAATCCTGAAAATCAAGAACACAACCCACTCAAGGATCTCAAATACGAAGACTACAACAACTACCAAAGTTTAATATATGTCTTTAGTATTCCATTTTCAGCAATTTCAACATACTTAGCCTATTTAATCATTGGTGAGAGACGTTTCAATTTTACAGAGCATATTGTTCTTAATTTATACTACTCTGCCGAAGTCATTATAATCAACGCTATAATACTTACTGCCTTATTAGCATTAGGTGTTGACTTTATGCTATTAAGTTTATTGACTACTCTTTTTATTTTTATTTATTTCTTTTTTGTCTTGAAACGTGTATTCAATGCAACATTTATGGAAACTTTAGCTAGCTTCTTATTAATCATGATGGCGTTTATTATTATGTTTTTTGTCATTACAATATTGGTTTTTATAATTGGTTATTTAATAGGATATTACTCAACTGCTGGCACTTAATTTTATGCATTGTAAAAATTGTCATACCGAATTAGTTTTAGATAGTGATTTTTGTAACCGTTGCGGTGGGAAAGTGATCAGAAACAGACTTACTTTCAGAAACTTGTTTGAACATATAAGTGAGACCTTTTTCAACTATGACAATAAACTTTTAAGAACATGTATTGATCTCTTTAAAAAACCTGAAGAGGTTATTGGCGGTTATATAAATGGCATTAGGAAACGCTACGTGAATCCGATAAGCTTATTTGGGTTGACTTTAACCTTAGTAGGTTTAGAGTGGTTGTTTTTGAGTAAGTTCTTTCCTGAACAAATGAATTTGTCTTCAATTGCAGTTCAAGGAAATGAATCAGGAATAAACAATGTATTCAGTTTTATACAAGATTATTCTTCAATTGTAATGATGCTGCTTATTCCAGTATATGCCTTAATATCAAGAATTGTATTTTTTGATAAAAAGACATTCAACTACGTTGAACATATTGTTGCCTTCACCTATATGACATCAATTATTTCATTGGTAGGTGCTGTTCTTAATATTATTGGATTGTCATTAGGAAAAGATCTTGGAGTTGTCGTATATTTTAATTTACCTATTCAAATTATATATATATCATATTGTTTCAAACGACTTTATAAAATAAGTTTTATTGAAATTGTTGCTAGAGCAATTTTGTCATTTATTGTCTATATGGTTATCTACATTATAGTTATGCTGGCTACTGTAGTGGTGATATATTTTATAGACGGCAAGGAAGGAATAATGAACTTATTAGAATCATTTCGTCCGAAACGATAAACTAAGCTACTTCAGCTTTTAAAAACTGAACTTCATACAGATTTCTGTAATAGCCATCTTCTTTTTTAAGAAGTTCTTCATGCGAGCCTTTTTCAACAATATGGCCATCATCCATAACGATAATTTGATCTGCTTTTTGAACTGTGGCTAATCGGTGAGCAATAACAATTGATGTTCTTCCCTTTGTGATTTTATCTGTAGCATCTTGAATAAGTTGCTCAGAATACGAATCGACTGAAGACGTTGCTTCATCTAACACCAAAATACTCGGATTGGTCACATAAGCTCTCAAGAAAGAAATTAATTGACGTTGCCCTGAAGACAGCATCACACCGCGTTCTTTAACATTGTACTGATACCCATTAGGCAAGCTCATTATAAAATCGTGGATGCCAATTTCTTTAGCAGCTTTGTGCACTTGTGCTTCCGTTATTTCGGGATTTTTAAGTGTTATATTATTCAAAATGGTATCCGCAAATAAAAACACATCCTGTAAAACCACAGCAATTTGTTCTCTTAACGATTTCAAAGTCATTCGCTTAATATTCATTTCATCAACACAAATACTTCCTTTTTGAATATCATAAAAACGATTCAAAAGATTGATAATAGTAGACTTTCCTGCTCCAGTAGCACCAACAATCGCCACTGTTTCACCTGATTTTACTTCTAACGAAATACCTTTCAAGACTTCTTCATTTTCAACATAAGAGAAATGTACATCTTTAAAACTAATGTCACCTTTAAAGTCGGAAACGTCAACATCACCATTATCATCAATTTGTGAGGTGGTGTCTAAAACCTTAAATACACGATCTGCGGCAACCATTCCCATTTGAAGCGTATTAAACTTATTAGCAATTTGATTTAAAGGTCTGAATAACATAGGGACAAACATAATGTAAGCTGTTAGGTCACCTATAGACACTGTATTATGGAAAACCACCATCAAACCTCCTACCCAAATAATAGAACCAAGTGTGATTGATGACAACAATTCAGCAATAGGAAAAAAGATAGAATTGTACCAAACGGTTTTCAACCAGCCTTTTTTATGACGCTCATTAATCTCTTTAAACTTTTTATATTCTGTGTCTTCTCTTGTAAAGAGTTGTAAGATTTTCATTCCTGTAACTCGCTCTTGAACAAAAGAATTCAAATTAGAAACTTCGGTACGTACTTCTTCAAAAGCGCGCTTCATATATTTCTGAAAGATTTTAGTCGCATACACAATAATAGGCATGGTTACAAAAGCGATCAAGCTCAATTTCCAGTTTAAATAGAGCATTGCTCCAGCAACCACTAACATTTTCAAAATATCACTGAAAATCATAAAGAGTCCTTGTCCAAAAATATCAGCAATACGCTCCATATCTGTTACTGTTCTGGTAATTAGCACACCAACTGAAGAGTTATCGTAATATTTCATTCTGAAGCGCAATACGTGCTCATAAAGTTTAACACGAATATCTTTAACTACAGATTGCCCTAGCCAACTCGCATAATATATAAATAGTAATTGACTAACAACTTCCAAAACAAGCAACACCAACATGAGAATGACTAAAAATAAGAATCCGTCGTACTCTTTAAGAACAACATGCTCATCAATGGCTTTTTGCAAAACTAAGGGTCTTAAAGCACCAAAAACAGCTAAACCTATAACGCAAATTAACGACACCACAAATACCAACCTGTAAGGCTTGATATATTGTAACAATCGCTTAAAAAGCGTTACATCAAATACTTTTTTCTTTTCTTTTGCCATATTAATTATGTGGTCTTATTGTTTTTGGATACTCTATTTGTGTTAAGTACAATCCGTGTGCTGGCACAGAATACCCTGCTTCTCCTCTATTTTTTGACTGTATGATGTGATGCAAATCATTAACCTCAAGTTTCCCTAAACCAATGTTGATCATTGTACCTACAATAGCTCTAACCATATTACGCAAAAAACGATCAGCTTTAATTGTAAAATGTATTTCTCCATCAATTGATGTCCAAGAAGCTAACATGATAGTACAATGATACGTTTTTACATCTGTATGCACTTTAGAAAAGCATTGAAAATCATTATAAGTGTATAAGATTTGACAAGCCTCATTCATTTTGTCGAGATCTAGAGTATTTCCTAAAGCATAGGCAAAATCATAGTTGAACACATTTTTATACTGTGCTATTTTATAAATATAGGTTCTGCTTAAAGCATCAAATCTTGCGTGTGCTTCATCAGTTACATTGTAAATATCATGTATCGCAATATCTTTAGGTAAAAAAGAATTCAATTTAAAAATAAGATTATCATCAATTGGCTGACTCACATCAAAATGCGCAACCATTTGAGAAGCATGAACACCAGCATCTGTTCGGCCAGCTCCAACAATGGCAATATCATATCGAAGTAGTTTTGTAAATGCATCTTCAATAACCTCTTGAACTGTTATAGCATTGGGTTGAATTTGCCAACCATGATACTCACTTCCATTATATGACAACACTATAAAATATCTCAAGTATTCCTTTATTTTTGTAACAGAACAAAGATATACAGTTTTACAATAATCAACTTCAGATTAACAAATAATAAAGATTTTGATTTCTGAAACTAAAACCTATGACTAGAATCTTATTACTTTCTGATACGCACAGTTATATAGATGATGCCATCTTAAAATATGTCAAGCAAGCTGATGAAGTATGGCATGCTGGAGATATTGGCGACTTACAAGTCACTGATGCGATTAAGGCTTTAAAACCTTTGCGCGCAGTTTATGGTAATATAGACAATGCTGAAGCAAGAGTTGAATTTCCTGAGCATCTTCGATTTATGTGTGAAGGAGTTGATGTTTGGATTACACATATTGGTGGCCATCCTCCAAAATACAATATGAAAACCAGAGAAATTATACAGACCAATCCACCTAAACTCTTCATTACTGGTCATTCGCATATATTAAAAGTTATGCCAGACAAGCGTTATAATTTACTTCATATGAATCCAGGAGCAGCAGGAAAACACGGATTTCATAAAACAAGAACGATGTTACGCTTTACCATTGATAAAAATACTATTGACAATCTTGAAGTGATAGAATTTTCAAAGCGATAAAAAAACCCAAGGTCTTCACCTTGGGTTTACGCACTAAAATAATTAAGATAATAGGTTTACCTCAGTCGATCAACAGATTTTACAAGATCTTCATCCTTTTTTATGGCTTTATTGGCTAACACCAAAAACACGATAGATAAAATAGGCAGAAGAATCCCAATACCTTTCTCAGAAACATCAGCTTCTCCAGATAAATTTAGTGATTGAACTACAAATAATCCTAGTAAAATAAAGTTTAATATGATGTTCAGTCGACCCAAAACAAATTGAGTTTTCCGATTTTTATAACTAAATATCGAAATCAAAGATAACAAAGCGGAACCCAAAAACAAACCTAAATACAAATAATCATCTTTGGCAAACACTGGTGTTTCAGCTGCATTGGTCCATAAATGAAATACAAAAATAAGACCTGCAGAACACACTGCTGCTAGAAATAAATATACGGTTTGAATACGTTGTATCATTGATTTTTTAATACGAGCGACAAAATTAATAGTTTCTTTTTAAAAATTATAAATAAAATTGTATTATTGCATAGACAATCTGTTACGCATCAGAATAACAGCGAGTTAATCTTCAGATTTTTTTCAAGTTTTTCCCACTAGTCATTTTATTAGAAAAGTTAGAAATTAATCAATTTCATTATATATAACATAATTTAGAAAACATACATGTTCGAAATCTCCGAATTAAAAGCAAAGAAGCTTCCTGAACTTCAGGAAATTGCTCAAAATTTAAAAGTTCCTAAGTACAGAAGTTTAAAAAAATTGGATTTGGTTTATCAGATCCTTGATTTTCAAGCTGCAAATCCAGATCTAGTTAAAAAAGACGTTTCAAAAGAGGAACCTAAGAAACCTACGCAGCAAAAAAGACAAAGAACGCGAGTTCAGAAAAAAGCAGACGACAATCCTTCGCAACAGAAGATGGAATTAGAAAACAAAACAGATGATGCTTCATCGAAATCTAATTCAAAAGAAAGGAAAGATAATAATCAGCAGCGAAAAAATCAGAATAACGACAATCGTCAGAATGGTGATAATCGCTCAAAGAATTCTAATGACAACAAAAACAACCGTCAGAAGAATAACGATAACAACAAACAAAACAACCAGCAGCGTTCTAAAGACAAGAATAATGGTAACAAAGACAATCGCAATCGCTACAGAGAACCCGATTTTGAGTTTGATGCTATCATTCAAAGTGAAGGTGTTTTAGATATTATGCAAGATGGTTATGGTTTTTTACGTTCATCAGACTACAATTACCTATCGTCTCCAGATGACATTTATGTATCGCAATCTCAGATTAGATTATTTGGTTTAAAAACTGGTGATACTGTTTTGGGCCATGTGCGACCTCCTAAAGAAGGAGAGAAATACTTCCCTTTAATTAAGGTAAGTAAGATTAATGGTCAGAAACCTGAGGTAGTTAGAGATCGTGTATCCTTCGAGCATCTTACACCATTATTTCCAAAAGAAAAATTTGATATTGCTGAAAAACAAAGTACAATTTCAACAAGAATAATGGATTTGTTTTCGCCTATCGGAAAAGGACAACGTGGTATGATTGTATCGCAACCTAAAACTGGTAAGACGATGCTTCTTAAAGATGTTGCTAATGCAATCGCAGCTAATCATCCTGAAGTATATCAAATGATATTATTGATTGATGAACGTCCGGAAGAAGTAACAGATATGCAGCGAAATGTTCGCGGAGAAGTTATTGCTTCAACTTTCGACAAAGAAGCACATGAGCACGTGAAGATTGCAAACATTGTTCTAGAAAAAGCGAAGCGTTTGGTAGAGTGTGGTCATGATGTTGTAATACTTCTTGATTCAATCACCAGATTAGCCAGAGCCTACAATACTGTTCAACCAGCTTCAGGTAAAATTTTAAGTGGTGGTGTTGATGCCAATGCTTTACACAAACCAAAACGTTTCTTTGGAGCAGCTCGTAACATTGAAAATGGTGGTTCTTTAACCATTATAGCAACAGCGCTTACTGAAACTGGCTCAAAAATGGACGAAGTTATCTTTGAAGAATTTAAAGGTACAGGTAATATGGAGCTTCAGTTAGATCGTAAGATTTCAAACCGAAGAATATTCCCAGCGATTGACCTTACATCATCAAGTACAAGACGTGATGACTTACTCTTAGAAGACACCACTATCCAAAGAATGTGGGTAATGCGAAAATATTTAGCTGATATGAATCCTGTTGAAGCTATGGAATTTATTAATGAGCGATTCAAGCAAACAAGAAACAATGAAGAGTTCTTGATTTCAATGAATGGCTAATTCAAAATTCTTTTAAACATAAAAACCTCGAATATGATATTCGAGGTTTTTTATTTGTATTGCATCAATAAAAAAAGCCTTTCAAAACGAAAGACTTTCTATTATATTTATGCTACTGCGTTTATTATAAAGCAGCGACGTGTTTAACTAATTTAGATTTCAAGTTAGCAGCTTTGTTATTATGAATAACATTATTCTTTGCTAATTTGTCAATCATAGAAATAACAGATGGTAAAAATGCTTGAGCATCTTTAGCCTTATCCATTTCGCGCAACTTTTTGATAGCATTACGAGTTGTTTTATGCTGATATCTGTTTGTTAAACGCTTCTTTTCGTTACTTCTAATTCTTTTTAAAGCTGACTTATGATTTGCCATTGTATTCTTTATGTTAAAAATTGTAGCCCGTAGGGGAATCGAACCCCTCTTACCAGGATGAAAACCTGGCGTCCTAGCCGATAGACGAACGGGCCATTTGTTAAATTTCAAGCGTAAAATTAAAATTTAATCAATAATAATCTTACTATTCAAATGAACATGCAATTCTTCATTGCGGATGCAAAAATACAACTATTTTTAAATGTTGCAATACCTATGCGATTTTTTTTGAAAAAAAATTAGTACGCCTTTGCAAATAGAACTCTTCTTTTTGATGGATTCCCTGTTAACACACATTTACCAGCTTCGTCTTTAACATCAGAAGGAATACATCTAATAGTTGCCTTGGTTAACTCTTTTATTTTTTGTTCCGTTTCAGGAGTGCCATCCCAATGCGCTGAAATAAATCCAGTTTTAGTTTCTAATACGCTTTTAAACGTTTCAAAATCATCCACTTCAGTGATATGTGAATCTCTGAAATTTAATGCTTTGGTAAATAAGGCCTCTTGAATTGTTTTTAGAAGACTATTAATTTTTGTTCCAATATCATCCATTGGAATGATTTCTTTAGTAAGCGTATCACGCCTTGCCAATTCAACAGTATTGTTATCCATATCCTTCGGTCCAATTGCTATACGAAGTGGCACACCTTGTAACTCATGCTGAGCAAATTTAGCGCCTGGACGAAGTGTGGTTCTTCCATCAAACTTACATGAAACACCAACAGATTTTAACGATTCAATAATCTCGTTCGCTCTATTGGTAATTGCATCCAATTGATCATCATTCTTGTAAATAGGTACAATCACAACTTGCCAAGGTGCAAGATTTGGAGGCAAGACCAACCCTTTATCATCGCTATGCGTCATAATCAAAGCTCCCATTAATCGTGTTGAAACTCCCCAAGAAGTTGCCCAAACATAATCCAGTTGACCTTCATTATTTGTAAACTTCACATCAAAAGCTTTAGCAAAATTCTGACCAAGAAAGTGAGAGGTACCAGCTTGAAGCGCTTTACCATCTTGCATCAAAGCTTCAATACAAAAGGTTTCAACTGCTCCAGCAAATCGTTCGCTTTCAGTTTTCAAACCTTTAACAACTGGAATAGCCATAAAGTTTTGAGCAAAATTAGCATATACATTATTCATCAACTCAGCTTCAGTCATCGCTTCTTTTTCAGTAGCATGAGCTGTATGTCCTTCTTGCCATAAAAATTCGGCAGTTCTCAAAAACAAACGTGTTCTCATTTCCCAACGAACAACATTTGCCCATTGATTAATTAAAATTGGTAAATCCCTATAACTTTGAATCCATCCTTTATAGGTATTCCATATGATAGCTTCACTAGTAGGTCTTACTACAAGTTCTTCCTCAAGTTTTGCTTCAGGATCAACTCTTAGTTTACCTTCAGCATCAGGATCATTTTGTAATCTGTAATGTGTAACAACAGCACATTCTTTAGCAAATCCCTCAGCATTTTTTTCTTCAGCTTCAAACAAGCTCTTTGGTACAAACAAAGGGAAATAGGCATTTTGATGTCCAGTATCTTTGAACATACGATCTAATTCGGCTTGCATTTTTTCCCATATAGCATATCCATAAGGTTTAATTACCATACAGCCACGAACTGCTGAGTTTTCAGCTAAATCAGCCTTAACTACCAATTCGTTATACCATTTGGAATAGTCTTCTGCTCTACTTGTAAGATTTTTACTCATTCTTAAGGGTTTGGCACAAAAATTGTGACTATGTTAAATAAAAAAATAGTTCAACAAAACTAACTATTTTTGTAATGTTCAACAATAAAAAACAAAGAGATATGCGATTTAATAACTACATCAAAACGAAATTGCCATTTTTTGTTGTACTTGGTTTCAGTTTACTTTTAGCATCATGTGGATCATATCAATACGTTGGTAATGATTCTGATGGTATTTATGGAGAAAGAGAAGTTGCAACTAACGATTCTCAAGTAGAAAACTACACACCTGCTGAAAGCGAAACCAGTAATTCAAGTAGTTATTACAAAAACTATTTCGGTGAAAAAGTAAATCAGTACAGTACATTAACAGGTGAAGAAGATATTATATTCACAGATATTGACTCTTACGAAGGTGATTATGCGGATGACAATCAAGACGAAAGAATAAGTCAACCTGGTTGGGGTCAAGCCAATGATAACATCACCATAAATTACATTGATTACGGCTGGGGCTGGAATAATGCTTTAGCTTGGAACTATGGTTGGGGATGGAATAGACCTTGGGGTTGGAACAGTTGGGGATGGAATAGACCTTGGGGTTGGAATTACGGCTGGGGCTGGAACACTGGTTGGGGATGGAATAACTGGGGTTGGAATTATGGCCTAGCTTGGAATTATGGTTGGGGATGGAATGCAGGATGGGGCTGGAATGCTGGCTGGTGTCCTCCAGGATTTAATGGTTATTATTACAATAACAGAGGAATAGCTTATAACAGCGGACGTAGAGGCTCAAACCTTGCCTATAATAGAAGTTCTATTTCACGAAGAAGTGCAACAGCTTACTCAAGAAGAAATAATAATTCCAGACTCACTCGAGGCAACTCAAGAAGCGTTAGAAGTAACTCTGGTATCAGAAGAAGTAACAACTCGACAATTAGAAGAGGGGCATCTACCCGAACTCGATCTAATAGTTCAATAAGACCAAGAAGCAATACGAGAAGCAGCTCTATTTCAAGACCAAGAAGTGGCAGCAGCAGGTCTAGTACTAGAATGTCTCCATCAAGGTCAAGTAGAGGAAGTTCTTCAACAATGAGAAGTTCAGGTGGCTCTAGATCCTCTGGAGTTTCAAGATCATCTAGTAGAGGAAGTTCTGGACGTCGCAGATAATTTCAAAACAATACCTTAATATTTAATTCATAAAAATTAGCATGAAAAAGTTAACAATATTTATATTGAGTGTCTTTGCTATGTCCAATGTTATTGGTCAAGATATTACAGATGCATTAAGATACTCGCAAAACGACATTCAAGGTACTGCTCGCTTTAGAGCTCTGAGTGGTGCTTTTGGAGCCTTAGGAGGTGATATGTCAGCCGTAAGTTTAAATCCAGCGGGATCAGCAATTTTCAACAGAAGTCACGCTTCTTTCTCATTATCAAGTCTTAACACCAATAATGATATTTCGTATTTTAATGGAACTAATTCTTCGTCAGAATCTAAAATTGATCTACATCAAGGAGGTGGCGTATTTGTATTTAGAAATACCAATGAAAATGCTTCTTGGAAAAAATTCACCTTAGGTATAGCTTATGACAAAACAGCAAGCTATGATGACCAATGGTTTGCGAGTGGCATCAATAATAACTCAATTGATAATTATTTTCTAGCCTACGCTCAAGGATTAAGACTTGATGAAATATCGGCGTTTCCAGGTGAAACAATTTCACAAGCTTATGGTGAAATTGGTTCATTTTACGGATTTGAAAATCAGCAAGCTTTTCTTGGATATGAGTCATATATTTTAGAGCCTATTAATGACACTGATGAAAATACTAGTTACACTTCCAATATAGCAGAAGGAAATTTCAATCAAAATTACAATTATGTTGCATCAGGATATAATGGTAAAGTAAGTTTTAATGCTGCCACTCAATATGAAGACAAGTTATATTTGGGCTTAAACTTAAATGCGCATTTTATAAATTATGAACGTGTTACCAGTTTTAATGAATCGAATTCTAACCCTGGATCTTTAGTAAGGTCTGTTGATTTTGATAATACGCTTTTTACTCGCGGAAATGGATTTTCTTTTCAGTTAGGGGCTATTTATAAATTAACTAATGAATTGAGAGCTGGTTTTACTTATGATTCTCCTACTTGGTTTACAATTACTGAAGAAACCACACAAAGTATTTCTACTATTGTTGACGATACAAATGAAAGTTTTACAGCTATTGTTAACCCGAATATCATAAATATATTCCCTGACTATAAACTTCAATCCCCAGGTAAGATAACAGGTAGTTTAGCTTACGTATTTGCTGACAAAGGTTTATTAAGTTTTGATTACTCAAGAAGAGATTATACAAACATGGAATTTAGACCAACTTCTGATGCATACTTTTCTTCTCAAAACCGAATAATTGAAAATGCCTTTACAGTATCAAACACCTACAAATTTGGTGGTGAATATAAGTACAAGCAATTCAGTTTTAGAGGCGGTTATCGTTTTGAAGAAAGTCCGTATAAAGATGATGACTTTGTAGGTGATTTAACTGGATATTCTTTAGGATTAGGTTATAATTTTGGTGATACTCGATTAGATTTAACGTTTGACCAAGCACAAAGAACCGTTAACAATCCATTATTTTCAGTTGGTTTAACTGATGCAGCTACTGTTGATAATGTAAATTCTAATGTAACTTTATCTTTAGTATTTAACCTATAAACATATTTAAATTATCTAAAAAAAGAAGGCTATGTAATTAAACATAGCCTTCTTTTTTTATCCATTCACTTTATCTTTTCAGGGTAAAGTGGGCTTTAAATTCTTTTCGCTCTCCAGTGTTTGGTTCATTGTATTCTACCACAAACCAATAATCACTCGTTGGCATTGGACTACCATTATAACTTCCATTCCAACCCTCTCCCGTTGGA
>JAUIFO010000009.1 GCA_030430385.1 Bacteroidia bacterium | reverse complement strand
GGTAAAGGTATCGACTCAATTACAGGAGGTGGTCAACGTCAAACCAATATTACTGTAAGCTTTGATAAGCTTGTAGAAAATTACAGTGTACACACCCAAACTTTTGAACAAGGAATGGATGAAAGCTTAGACTCGTTAAAGTCTATGCTCTTACGTGTCTTAAATAGTGCTAACCAAATGCAAACAAGTACAACCTAATGGCAAACGATTTTGACATAAAAAAGCAAACGGTTAATGCATTTGGTTATGTAGGATTACCATTTCCTAAGCTAGATTTTGCTGGCTTAGCTCCAGATATTAATCAACTTGGTAATGCTGTTGTTGGTAAGAATGCACTAGGCAGACCATTTTTTATGGATTGTACTATTGATGGTGTACGCTTACCTAATGAGCCATTAATAACCATTACAGGTAAAAAAATAATTGTTGAAACGGTTCTTGTTGGTAATGAGCATAAAGGCACAGTTAAAGAGTTTATTGCAACTGGAGATTATAATATAAAAATAGAAGGCATTTGTATTGAACCTGGTAAAAAGGAATATCCACAGGATCAAGTAGATTCAATTATAAGACTTATTGAAAAGAATGAAGCTCTTGATTTTGCAAATGATATAGCAGATCTATTTGGGATCAACAGACTCGTTATTAAAGATTATGGTTTTGGAAACATGAAGGGCAAACCATATAGTCAAAGTTATTATTTGAGCTGTGTGAGTGATGAAGATTTTTACGCAACCTTAAAACGTACACCATAATGTTTGTACTACAAGCCAACATACAAATAGAAGATAACACATTTTACCAAGTTAATAATGTGAGTATTGTTAAGTCTGTTGATTTGCTTAGCGACACAGCCGAAATTAAACTACCAATGAGTGCTTTATTTGGTAATAAAGAAGTTGGTTTTGAACGCAAACAATTAGAACAAGAGATAAAGTCTGGAGATAAAGTAAGCATAACACTAGCTTATAAAGACGTGATAGAGACCGAAGAGTTTATTGGTTATGTGCGTTGGGTAAAGCCTAATGTACCAACTATTACAATTGAGTGTGAGGATGCAGTGTATTTAATACGTCAAAAGCAAATCAATAAGAACTTTGGTAAAACCACATTAACTGAAGTACTCAACTTTATTGTTGAAGGGACAGGTGTAGAATTGGCAGCAGATATACCTGAAGTAAACTTTGATAAGTTTTTACTTAAAAACGTCAACGGAGCGCAAGCACTTGAGAAAATTAAAGATGAATATGGTTTATTCATTTTTATGGATGATGATAACAAGCTCTTTGCTGGATTACGTCAAACCAAAAACATAGGACAAACCGAACTTTATAATGTCTATAAAAATGTTGTTAGCCATGATTTACGATTTAGACGAGCTGAAGATGTTAGGATCTCTTTAAAAGTGGTTGGTATTAAAAAAGACAATACTAAAGTAGAAGTGATTGTAGGAGATACAGATGGTGAGCAACGCACATTGTATAAGTATAACATTAGCGATAAAGCGCAATTAGAAAAAATTGGAGAAGCTGAGTTGAGTGATTTTAAATATACAGGTTACGAAGGTACAATAACCAGCTTTTTAGCACCTTTTATAACAAGAGGTTGGAGTGCTGAGATTGAAGATAAAAATTATCCAGATCGTACTGGTAAATACTTTGTACCAAAAGTAACCACCACTTTTGGAACTGGAGGAGCTAGACGTAAAATTGAATTAGGTACTAAGTTATGAGTTTAGATGATAATTTAAATAAGGCTTTCAAAGTTTTAGGTAAAGCTCCAATTATAGTTTTTTCATGTACTGTAGTGAGTATAGATGAATCGAAAAAAACCATTGTAGCTAAAGATGTAGATGAATTAGAGTTTACTGATATAAGACTTTCTGCAGCTGAAGATGATAAAAATAGTTTGCTCATCATACCAAAAGTAGATTCTAGTGTATTAGTTGCTCAAATCGGCAATAATCTAAACACACTATTTGTAGTGTCTGTTAATGAAGTTGAAAAAGTATTAGGTGTTGTTAAGGAGTTAGATGTTGAAGATGAAACAGGATTTAAACTGCATTTAAAGGATGGTGAATTGAAAATTAATGGTGATCAATTTGGAGGTTTAGTAAAAGCTCCAGAGCTTAAAACACAAGTTGACAAAAATACAGCCATTTTACGAGCTATACAGCAAGCAGTACAAAGTTGGAATCCAGTACCAGAAGATGGAGGCTCAGCTTTTAAAGGTTTAATATCAAGTATAACTGGAATGCAACGAGCAGATTTAGGTAGTATTCAAAACACAAAAATAAAACATGGTTAAAACACTTAATTACATATTAGATGGCTTTGGCTTTTTGAATTTAGAAGACTTCAAAAAAAGCACTTTTGGGTTTATGCTTAATGAAAAAATATTAGTAGGCAGCAGTGTTATAGGTGGCATAAGTGCAATTACAGATGCAATACAAAATGTATTTGGTGTAAATCATGCTTTTTTTACAGCATATGCTGTATTAATACTGTTTGAATGGCTTACAGGAGTTTTAGCTGCTGGTAAACGAGGTGAGCAACACAGCTCAAGAAAATTAGGACGTATGCTTTTAAAACTAGCTGTCTATTCTATTCCCATATATGTGTTCAATACGTTTAATAAAAACTTGAAATTTCCTAGTGTAGTCGGTTTTGAAATAGATCCATTTGCATGGCTCTATTACATCGTTTTAGTGGTTATAATTTGGCAATTGTTTGTGTCTCTTTTAGAAAATTTAAGCGTATTAAAATTTAAGTATGCTAAAGTTTTATTGAAAATTATTAATAAGAAGTTTTATTCAGAATTAGGCTTAGAAGATACTGAAGATGATTAATAAAGTTGAAATAAAGTCATATCAATCTTTACCAGATATTCAAATACAAGAGTATGGCAACATGCTACACCTTTTTGAATTAGCTGAAGTAAACAACAAGTCAATAACAAGTAACTTAATACCAGGTAACTTTTTATTGTTGTCTCCATCTGAAGATGCAGATGTTGATGTGCAGAATTATTTTAAAAACAAAAACATTAGCGTTGCTTCGCTAACTGATTTTGCTATTAATTTAGTCCAATTTCCAACATATCAAAGTACATCAACTACAATTATTAATGACTATGTAACTTCAATTAAAGGGCAAAGTGTTCTTGATTTAGCATTGCAAGAGACAGGTCAATTAGATAGTTTATTTGACATCTTAACCGAAAACGATACGAACATTACTTTAAACATATTAGTAGGTACTAAGTTTTATTTTAAGACACCAGCTATAGATGTGGAGATATTAAGTTTTTATAAAAGGAAAAACGTAAAGCCAGCAACATTATATCCTTTGGAGGCAATGACACAAACATTGTTTGAGGCTGGATTATTTGAAACAGGATTATTTGAATAGTTATGAATCAACAAGAAATAAGAGAATATGGTGGTGTAACCTTTGGTGTTCAAGAAGGAGCAGATCTCGTTGAAGAGCTTAACAAAAGAACTGAGCATTCTGAAGATGGCTATAATAGCATAGCAGAGGTTGGAACAAAGCTTAAAACTCACTTAGAGACCAATATATTTCCAAGAGATATTATTGATAATGCGGAACCATTTAATGTTGAGTCTTTAGACGATATTGTTAGCTATTTAAACACTAATGGATTTCTAGTAGAAATCAATAAGTTAAACATATTTAAGTTAAATGTAAGAAGGACTGTAGATGGTGTTTCAAGCATTTATACTGAAAGATATCTTTTTGCAAGAAACAAAACACTTGGGACTTGGGGAAATGGTTCTACAAACGGATCTATAGTAGGTAATGATTTAATACCATTCAACACACCTCAATTAATAATTTCAAACGAACCTAATAACGCTGTCTATATTGATTTAGGAGATATTGAGAGCAATACGATTTATGATTACATAAATGTTCTTGATGTATCTGTGCCTGAAATCACTTGGGAAGATCTGTTAGATTCAAATGCTTATTTCTTTAAGTGTATAAGAAATGGTGTTACTGAAACTTACAAGTATGAAGGTGTTTTACCTCGTTCTGTAGGATCAGGATCTGGCACAACTTTAATAGAGTCAGATTTTGATTTAATAGCAAGTGGATCAATACAGGGTGTTGTACCAACTTTGCAACAAATCACTAATGCTGGTGCAGTAACAAATGTACTAAGTACATTTTTATCTGGATTGATAGTTGGAGATGGAATTTATGGAGAAATAGTATTTAAGCAATTAACAGATTTTATTGCTTGGACTGGAGGTTTTTTAGTTCAAAGCGCCGAATTAGATCATTATTTTTATTCTGGAGCATTAGAAAAAATAATTTCAGAAGTATTTGATTACAAAGGTAATTATGATGCATCAGCCAATACATTTTCAAATAACGATCAAAATAAAAAAGGTAAAGTTTGGAAGGTTACCGTTCCTGGTGTTGTTGATTTTGGAGCTGGAGATATTGATCTTAAAGTAAATGACTATCTGTGGAATGATGGTAATGTATATGATAAACTAATAGACAATAATCAAGGTTCTGGAAGCGGATCACAACCTCCAATAGATGAAACTTATGCTAATATAACAGTACTTTTAGCAGATCAAAACAGTCAACTTGAAGATTTCTTCTATAAAGTTTTAGATGCTTCGGATGCTCCTGGTGTTTCTCATGGTGCTGCGGTGTTTAGTTTTAATGGCACAGAAAACGGACTCATAACAGATTACAATCTTGAGTGGAGAGAATTTCCTTTAGCAGCTATAAAGCAAAGCGATGAGACTCGTGTAAACGATGATACTCCTTCAGCAGATACAGATCTTGTGCTTTCATTAGAAGCTAACAGTATCTATTTTGTAATACTTACAATATTTCAAAATTCTGCTGGTGCACCAGATTTTAAATCGAATTTTTCTATTCCTAATAATGCAACTGGATATAAGTTTTATGATGTAGACAATTCTGCATCTCAAGTGTTTGACATTGAAGATGAAATCACATCATTAGGATTTGGTGTAAGTACAACTCGAGCCTTCAAACTGAACGCAGTAATAAAAACTGTAGATGCTGGAGATTTAACACTCTTATGGTCTCAAGACACTTTAAGTGCAGAAAACACAACATTAAAAGAACTTTCTAATATGACAGCCTTAAAACTTCAATAAAATGACTCACTATACTCAAGATGATATCACATATAAAATAGACAATGGCGTTGTCAAAGGTTGGTATGGAACAAGCCCATTTAAAAAACCAGTGTATGAAAACGGAGTTATTGTTGAAGGATGGACAGCAGAAGATCAATCTTTGCAAGATGAAAAAGATGCTCAAGAAGCGTTAAACGCTATTCCTTCACTTGCAGCAATTTATTGTGATCAATTAGGTATTAGTTATGGTAGAGAAATAGACATACCTATAGATCATATTGAAGCTTTTAGACCAACCGAAAAAGTATACCATCTGTTAGGATATCCCATTTACAAAGAATACTACTTTAATGATGTTTGTGTGTGTCGACTAGAATACGAAAAACTTTATGAAGAAAGAACACATCTAGGGTTTTCATCAAATGAATTTGTTGGTACAAAAACACGATTTGTATTCTATAAAGATGAGAATAGAAATCAATTTGCAGTCAAAGAAAAAATCACTAAGCGTTTTAGTTTGGTTCCAACGGTTATCAACGACGAATTAAGCAATCCAATAGATGTGATATGGTCTGGTGCAGATCGTGAAGGATTAATGCGATCACAGCGTTATAAAAGCGAACAAGTGATGAAGGCGTTTAATCCTAATTTATATCAACTCTTTATCTCTATTTGGGAATCATTATACACGACCTACAAAGAAACAGGTAAAAATGATGACTTAATAGATTCAGTATCTAATTACATATTACCTGTGTTGGACACAGAAGTACAAGACGATGACAAGCTTGTGATTTTTGGTGAAATGGAAACATATCCATCACTAACAATAAGACAATTAATAATAATGGCATTACCATAGCTATGAATGTACACATAGACCAAATATTTGAAAAAGAGGCAGAACGCATTTACAATGATCTACTGGCTCAATGTAAAAATATTGATTGGATTGAACACGCCTTTTTAAAAGCTTGGGATGATTTTGTGAATGCTGAGTTTAGTTATGATGGTGCAACGTTTGTACGTGAGCATGAAGATAACTTTTGGGAAGTAGCAGCTTTTATACACGATTGGCTTAATAGTATGGGTTATGTTGGTAAAGGCATAGATCTCTACTTTTTAGAGATTATGAGACAATTGGATTATAGCACAAGATTGATTTTTGAAAGATCAAAATGGATGCAATGGACTTGGCTTAATGTTTTTAATCACAAATACATAAAAAGAGATTTCGTATCGTGCGAAATACCTGAATATCTTAAAATATAATGTTATGAATATACCATTTGACAGATCAAGTGTAGCTCACTTAGTAATTGGATTTGCAGGCTTCTATTTTGGGAGTCAAGCATTAGTGTTTTTCAGAGTAGATGAAGTTATTGCACATCAAATATTCTTAGCTATTCTAATTGTAGCTTCCTTGTTTAAAGAATTAAACGATAGAGGAAGATGGGTAAAATGGCTAGTAACATCTAGATCTAAAAGCGGTTTTGATTTTTGGGATTTAGTTTATTCTATTGTTCCAACTTTAATCTATTTAGGAGTAAAATATATGTGATGGCAAAATATCTATTAATACTATTAACAAGTCTTTCATTTTCACAGCAAACCTTTGTCAAACGTTTTGTAGTGGATTGCTCTGAAGGTACTGTTATTAGAAGCAACCAAGACTTAGTTGTTAAAGAATTAGTTTTTGAAAGCGATATGTTGCCTATGTCTTACAACAGTAAGCTAACTATAATTAATGTCATTGGAAATGGAAGTATTGTTAGCCCATCAAGCTTAACAGATAGATTACCAAAATCTGATGAGAATGAGCCTATCGTAGAACTAATAGGTGATCCTGGTAAATTTATCAATTTACAAATTTTGAAGCCTGTTAAAGTCACCTACTTGAATAATGAAATTATCATAAAAAAATAAAAATGAGCAGAATAAATGAAATCCAAGATGAAATATTAGCAGCTGTAGAAGCTTCTGATGAATTGTCAACTTTAGATGTTCTTACTGATAATGAACAGTCCTCTTTATCTAATTTGTCTAGTACAAGTAAGGTAGCTCAGTGGCGTTTATTTGTATGGGTTGTGGCGTTTTCTTTTTGGATTCAAGAGAAGCTGCTTGGAGTACTAAGATCTGATATAGAATTACGAATAGCAGAAACGAGACCATTTACAAGACGTTGGTACACATCTACAAGTTTACTATATCAACATGGTTATACATTACCTGAAAATGGAGTTTATTCTACTCCTAATACAGCTGCTGAGATTGAAGCTGTGAATGAAAGTAAGGTTATAAAAAAGGCAAGTGTTGTACAAGCGATAATTGCAGGTGTTGGTTCACTAAGAATTAAAGTAGCTACTTTAGAGAATGGTGAATTGGTACCAGTAACAACAGATCAACTTAATGGATTTCAAGAGTATATTGAATTAATGGGAGCAGCTGGCGTTTATGTTATAGCAACAAGTACAGTTGCAGATGATCTAAAAATATTAGTTGATGTACATTTTAATGCTCTTATTTTAGATAATGAAGGTAAACGGTTAGATGGATCAAACGACACACCTGTTCAAACAGCTGTAACCGATTATTTAAAAAGTGTTGAGTTTGATGGTGAACTAAGCTTAGGTAAGCTTAGCAATGTTATTGAAGGCGTTGATGGAGTTGGGGATGTTTACATTACATCGGCAGCTTCAAAGTTTGCCTCATTTACTTATGAGTCTGTTGGAGTGTCTAATGCTGGTGCAATAACAAAATACAGACAGCCAGATAGTGGATACTTTAAACTCGATGCAGAAGCTTCGGTTTTTAATTTTATTGAAATATGACTATAAACAATGTTTATATAGTAGATTTTTCGGCACTCATTAAATTGGTGTTACCAACTTTTTTGAGACAAGTAAAGCGTTTAGCGTATTTAAACAGTCTTTTAAAGCCATTAAAAGAGCATTACAATGGTTTTGTAACATATAAGGATGATGCAATTTATAGAGTGTCTCACAATGGCTCAATAACACTATTACAAAAGGTTTTGAATGATGCCTTTGATGATACAGAACGCAGAATCTATATTAGAAACGTACAACGAAATGACTCGCTAAGAATTTATACTGAGGCTGCATCTAAAGAGGTAGGCGTTTACACTCCAGCTAAAAAAGCTTTGCGTTCAAGTTTTAGCTTTGATACAGAAACTGTTGATTTTATTGTACACATACCAATTGAGTACCAAGATGCCAATGAGCTGCTATTAAATAAGTTTTTATTAAAGGTTAGGTCACAGGTTGATTATTATAAATTATTTGCTAAAAAATATAAAATAGAATGGATAGAATAGTTATAAGTGCTGAAGGTTATCCGCTAACAAACGAGTGGCTCACTTTTTTAGAAAATCAGTATGTAAGTCAGATAAATGCAATTGTTAAAGCTATAGGTACAAATGCCATTGTATCTGGTATGGCTAATAATGGAGGCACAATAAGTAATGGATGGCTAGTATACAATGATGAGCTATTACCTTTTGAGTCTGGAACGTTAGATACTACAGTTGTAATTGTAGAAAATGAAGTGAGCGAAGGTTATGATACAGCAGAAGATGATAGCTTTGATGAAGTGTTGCCTGTTTGGAAAACTAGAGTTGCGAAATTTGGTGATCCTGGTGATGCTAATGTTGTTGATTCATTTGCTTATAGTTTACTGAATAGAATAGTCACAGTAAAGGATCTTGCATCTCGAGTTCAGTTTTTGACTTCTGGAGTTGCTACAATAGTTTTACCTGAGACAGATCCGTTTTATGCAATTGCAAGTGGTGAGTTTACAAATGCTGAAATTTTAGCACCTGGTAACTCCTCAATTTTTACAAGATTAAGAGTGACGTTTCCTGAAATTCCAATTGATTATGAGCCATTGATAACTGTTGATACTTCAGCAGGAAACTTTGCAGGTCAGTTGAGTATGACTATACACGAAAAAACGAGTACATCTTTAACAATAGATATTAAGCGTTTCAATGTGATATCAGGAGCTGTTGGATTTATAAATAAGTTAAACATTAAATTAATAGGATAATGGCAAAATATGGTATAAAGCACAGTTCAGGAACAATAATAGCAATTAGTGAATTTGTAAATGATACTGTTCCTGTAGGTTTTACGGAGATCACAAAAGCAAAGTATGATGACTTTACCGCAAAGTTTAATAACAATCCGTTTAGCACTTATGATGACGTTAATAACGCTCTCATACAGGATTCTAGTAAGTTAGCAAACTTTAATACGTTTTATACAAAAACTGAGCTTAGAGAGACACTTATGAAGCTATCAAACGAATTAGATTTACAAGCAAGAATGAGTGAGGACACAACTGCTACTCAAGCAGAATTTAACACAGTAAAGGCTCAGTATGATGCGCTATAATAGTCCTCCAGTATATTAAAAATCTCTTACCACTTTTAACAACATAGCCCAAAGGCACTGGAGGACGTTAAGTCTTTCAGCATCTGGACTATGTAATTAATTATGTGATAAGAGATTTCAAATATACAAATAATGAGTTTAAAAACACCTACAAGCTACTATGGTGGCAAACAAAATTTAGTTACTACAATTTTACCATTAATACCAAAACATACTCTTTATGCTGAAGTGTTTGTTGGAGGTGGTGCAATTTTCTGGTCAAAACCAAAAAGCGAGGTTGAAGTTATAAATGACACCAATAGAGAGCTGATAAACTTCTATGAGGTTGTTCAGAATGAATTTGTGGAATTAGAGAAGATGATCAGGATAAGTATTCATTCTAGGTCACTTCATAGGGATGCAGATGTTATTTATAATAATCCTCATATGTTTACTCGAATCCAAAGAGCATGGTCTGTTTGGGTTTTAGCTGCTCAAAGCTTCAGCAGCATGCTTAATGGTTCTTGGGGATATGATAAGTCTAAGGGTACAACTTCTCAGAAAATAACAAATAAGCGTAATGACTTTACTTTAGATTATGCTATACGTATGCAAAACGTACAAGTTGAGTGTACAGATGCTTTACGAATTATAAGATCTAGAGACTTTAAAGATGCTTTTTTTTACTGTGATCCGCCATATTACAATAGTGATTGTGGTCACTATGATGGCTATACTATAGAAGATTTTGAAATGCTCTTAAAAACGCTCTCAGACATCAAAGGCAAGTTTTTAATGAGTAGTTATCCGAGTGAGATACTTAAGAAGTATACAAAGGATTTTGACTGGCACACTAAAACCATAGAGCAGACTGTTAGTGTTGCTAATAACAATGGTAAGCCTGGTAAGAAGAAAATTGAGGTGATGACAGCTAATTATGACCTAACGAATCCAAGAGAGGATTTAAAGCTGTTTTAATGCAGTTTAAATAGTCTTTAAATACCTGATAAAAGTACTATATTTGATGATATACAACTGATATGTGGTTGTCTAAAAAATGTACAATTTGATTTAAAAACTTGTACGATTTGATTTGGCGATTATATTTTTACTGAAACTTCAAGCATTTATGACTATTTCTCCTAGAAAACTCAATACCTTCTTATTATTTAAGTTACCTGCAGCATATTTCTGTGGTGTACGAACAACGGCTTTGTCTGATACAACCTGCGAAGTGTCTGTAAAGCACAGATGGATCAATCAAAACCCATTCAATTCTATGTTTTGGGCTGTACAAGGTATGGCTGCAGAATTGACCACAGGTGCTTTGGTGATGTCTAAAATAAGAGCAAGCGGACAAAAGATCTCAATGTTGGTCGCTCAAAATAATGCAACCTTTTCGAAGAAGGCAACAGGCCGCATTACATTTTCTTGTAATCAAGGTGAAGTTATAGATGCTGCTATTCAAAAAGCCATTGAGACAGGAGAAGGACAAATTGTAACTTTAAATTCTAAAGGGATCAACCAAGAAGGCGTTGAAGTCTCTGATTTTAATTTTGAATGGACCATTAAACTGAAATCATAAGAATTTGTAACAAAACAGATCATCAGAGAACAAATAGGTAATTAATCAAAAACTAAAAATTATGACATCACACGAAATAGATTACAGAATTTACGGAGAAGAAATGCAATTTGTAGAAGTTGAGTTAGATCCTCAAGAAGGTGTTATTGCTGAAGCAGGAAGTTTTATGATGATGGATGATGGCATTAAAATGGAAACTATTTTTGGAGATGGTTCTCAAAAGGATACAGGCTTCTTTGGAAAAATTTTAGGTGCTGGTAAACGTATTCTAACAGGTGAGAGTTTGTTTATGACGGCGTTTTACAATGATCTAACAGGCAAACGAAACGTCTCTTTTGCGTCACCTTATCCAGGTAAAATTATTCCAATCGATCTCACAGAGTTTAATGGTAAATTTATTTGTCAGAAAGATGCCTTCTTATGTGCTGCCAAAGGTGTTAGTGTCGGTATAGAATTTTCTAAGAAATTGGGAAGAGGTCTATTTGGAGGCGAAGGATTTATCATGCAAAAATTAGAAGGCGATGGAATGGCTTTTGTACATGCTGGCGGAACAATGGCTAAAAAAGTATTACAAGCTGGTGAAACCTTAAAAGTAGATACAGGTTGTTTGGTCGGATTTACACAAGGTGTCGATTATGATATCGAATTTGTTGGAGGAATAAAGAACACCGTTTTTGGAGGAGAAGGTTTGTTCTTTGCAAGGTTACAAGGACCAGGAACTGTCTATATACAATCGTTACCATTTAGCAGATTGGCAGGTCGCATTATTGCTTCTGCACCTAGAACTGGTGGAAAGGACAGAGGAGAAGGAAGTATTCTTGGTGGTTTAGGTGATTTATTAGATGGAGATAATAGGTTTTAAATAAGAATCGTTGTTAAAGTTTTCTTTACGAAAATTCCATTTAAATTTTTTTTACTAAATTTAGTTCATAACAAAAACAAATAGCCTATACATACAACTACCCATACTAAACCTAAATCAAACTTTAAAAATGGCAAGAGCAATGTTCGAGTACACCAAGACTGTACTTAAAAAAGTGAGTTTTGACAGTACATTGTTTTGTAAAGAATTAAAAAAAGCACTAGATCGATTGTTACCTTATGAAATCGAAGAGCTTAAGATTTTTATTAAATCTTTAATTCTACAGAACCCAGAATTGAATCAATGTTTAATATTATTAAAACCATAGAAAAAAGCGACTTACGAGTCGCTTTTTTAATGGGATTTACTTTTGTTAAATTAGTTTTTGACTTACCTTTGTTAAACAAAAGTAATTAGCCCTGAAACGCTTATATTTAATTATATTATTTACTTCATTTGCTTTTAGGCCAATGTATTATGTTGGTCAAGTACTTTATTATCAGCTCAATATTGATTATATCATAGAAACCTACTGTGTTAACAAGGAAAAGCCAGAGTTGCAATGTAATGGTAAATGTCATTTAGCAAAGCAACTGCAAGTGACATCAAATAATGCTTCAGATGATGATCAAACAGGAATAATTAATGTTTTGGTAGAATCATTCTTTCCAGTTTTTATTCAAACATCATTTTTAAAACAAGTTGAAGAAGGTGTTTTTGAAATGATAAGACTTGAAAACTATGATTATGTCAATTTTTACGCATTTCATCTAAACTCTAAGCTGTACAAGCCTCCTATTGTATAAGGTTTATATACTCGTTTTTTTACTGCTGACTTGTCAATTCAGGAGTTAATTTCAGGAAGACTATAAAGTTCTTCCAAACTTACTTTATTTAATATTAAAATCTTATACAAATGAAAATTACAAAAATTGCATTTGCGTTATTGCTATGCATTACAATTATATCTTGTTCGTCTGATGATGATAGTTCACAAGAAGACTTAGCAGGTCAAAAAGGAGCGTTAGTTTTAAAATTTGATAATGGTGTTGATGATCAAGACTTTATTTTTGGAACAACTTACAATAAATCTAATGGCGAATCCTATAAGTTAGATGTACTTAAATATATTATTAGTAACATTCGACTTACTGATAATAATGGAAATATATACAATTACCCTTCACAGGATAATATTTTTATTGTTGATGAAGCTAATGGCAACAATGCTGGAGAAGTTTGGGTGGTTTTGAATGATGTAGATGCAGCAAACTACACTTCTATTAGTTTTGGTGTTGGTGTTGATCAAGATCGTTTTGCATTAGGAGCTGAAGGTCAAGGAGATTTTCTAGAAACTGCTCAAGATGCAGGAATGTTATGGTCTTGGGCAACAGGTTACCGTTTTGTTAGATTAGATGGAACGTTCTCTTCTGGAGCAACGATTGACGCACCTCTTAATGTGCACATGGGAAGCGTAGGAACAGCTTTAGATAATTATAGAGAAGTAAACTTAGTATTGCCTAATACAGTTAGAGTTAGAGAAAACCTTCAGCCAGAGATTCATATTAAGGCTGACCTTTCTAAAGTTTTTGATGGTAGTACTTCAGTAAACTTTATAGATGGTTATGACCAAGTTCATACAGATGAGGTTGAAACTCCTATTATCGCCAACAACATAATGCATATGTTTGAGGTTCATCATGTACATAATAATTAATTGTCAATTAGAGTTGTCAACTAGTTTTGGCAACTCTATTCAATAGTATTAGTCATGATGAAACAATTCATTTTGATTGGTGTATTAATAAGCTTTATGTCTTGTTCTGACGAAAGTAAAGATGATTTTTATGTTGCTTATTCTTCAACACCACTAGAAGTCGTAATTCCTGAAAATTTTCCAGAGATACAATACGACTTAGATAATAACAACATCACTCAAGAAGCTTTTGAACTTGGGAAGATGTTGTTTTATGAAGGTAAATTGTCTGCCAATAACGCTATTCCTTGTGCATTTTGTCATGAACAAGCCTTTGCTTTTACACATCACGGACATAACTTAAGTCATGGTGTTAATGGAGGTATTGGATTTAGAAACGCGCAGCCTATCCAAAATATGGCTTTCCAAATGGAATTCATGTGGGATGGAGCTGCTTCTCATCTAGATTTGCAACCAATTATACCTATAACAAGTGCACTAGAAATGGGTGAAACTTTAAGTAACGTTATAACAAAACTTAAAAATGATGCGTCCTACCAGTACGCCTTTGCTCGTGCTTTCGAGAATGGTGAAATTAATAGTGAGAATATGTTAAAAGCATTATCTCAATTTATGGTAATGATGGTTTCTTCTAATTCAAAATATGATAAATATGTAAGAGGCGAAGATGATATATTGCTTTCTGATTTAGAATTAAATGGCAAAAATGTCTTTGAACAAAAGTGTGCGGGTTGTCATAGTACAGATCTATTTACAGATCATTCTTATCGTAATAATGGTCTGCCCATAAATCCGATGCTTAATGATAAAGGACGATTTAATGTGTTGGAAGATCCAAATGATCTTTACAAGTTCAGGGTACCTAGTTTAAGAAATGTAGAAGTGACTTTTCCTTACATGCACGACGGAAGATTTTCAACATTAGAGGCAGTTCTCAATTTTTATGACTCAGGCATGATAGATAACGGAAATGTTGATGATTCATTATTGCGAGAAGATGGATCTTATGGGATATCACTAACAGAAAATGAGAAGGAAAGTATAATTGCTTTCTTAAAAACTTTAACCGATTATGAATTTTTACATGATGAACGTTTTTCAGAGTTTTAAAAGTTATAAAGAAGTAATCTTGTTAGTTGCCTTTACGTTTTGTTTTGGAAATGTTAATGCATGCGATTTATGTGGTTGCTCAACAACAAGTGGAAGTAGTTCCTTTGGTGATTTAAGTATGTCTAATTTTATTGGATTTAGATACATTCATCAACAGTTTGAATCTCGTGATGGTATTTTTGAAAATTCACCTAAAAGTGAAGAACGTTTTAATACTTACCAACTTTGGGGAAGATTCCCAATTAATCAAAATTTTTATATAAGCACTATCATTCCTTTTCAGGATCTAACACGTAATTTTAAAGACCGTTCAGAACATCTAAGCGGACTAGGAGATGTGAATGTGATTGGATGGTATGCATTTAAGTTTTATAAAAAAGAAACTCAAGGTGAAGTTGATTTCAATGCTACTAAAGAACGGTCTAATCATGCTTTAAGTTTAGGCTTAGGTATTAAGTTTCCTACAGGTAAGTTTGAGGAAGAGCTCGCAGATAAAGTGAATCCAGGATTTCAAATTGGAACAGGTAGTTTAGATGTGTTTCCAACAATCATGTACACGTTCAATAAAAATAATTTTGGAATTGTTGCCAATGCGACTTATTATTTTAAATCTGAAAACAAGAACGATTATAAGTTTGGAAATCAAATAAGCTATGCTACAAGCCTATTTTATAGTATTGATACTAAACGTTTTGGGATTAAGCCGTTTTTAGAGATTTCTGGAGATCGATATGATACTATTGAACAGTTTGGTGAAACCTTAAAAGATACTGATGGTAGAATACTCAACGGATCATTTGGTTCGGAGTTTAATAGAGGAAAATTTGTATTAGGTTTCAAATTTACATTTCCAATAGAGCAAGATTTGTTGAATGGTACAGTTGAATCTCAAAAGCAAATGTCGATGTATTTAAATGTTTCTATTTAGACTTAAAAAATCGCAGATGCTTCTTCTGCGATTTTTTAATTTTTGTTAGCAATCGGACTAATAATTTTGACATTATGAAAGGCAATAGCACCTCTTATAATTCCTGAAATGACATTGTGCAAGGCGTCAATAATCTGCATTTTAAGTTCATTTTTATGGTAAATGATACTCACTTCCCTTGCAGGAGAAGGCTCTGAGAAATGGCGCAACTTTCCTTGTTGTTTTTCATTGAGTTCCATAGTGTGTAAATATGGTAATAGAGTCATGCCTAAGCCTTCATTTGACAATTTTATCAAGGTTTCAATACTACCACTTTCTAATTGAAACTGATCATCCATGTGATTTTTAAAGGTTTTACATAAATTAATCACACCATCTCTAAAGCAATGTCCATCTTCAAGAAGTAACATGTCGTCAATATCAAGATCTGCAACTTCTATGGTCTTATTAGAAAATAACCGATGATCATTAGGAACATATGCTACAAAAGGTTCGTAATACAAAACGCGCTCTTTTATAGTTTCAAGTTCTAGTGGTGTGGCAGCTATAGCAGCATCAAGATGTCCATCATTGACTCTGTCAATAACTTCTTCTGTAGTATGCTCTTCAATTTTAAGTTTAACTTTTGGATATTTCTTTATAAATGCTTTTAAAAACATTGGAAGGAGCGTAGGCATGATCGTTGGAATAATGCCTAATTTAAATTCGCCACCAATGAAGCCTTTTTGTTGGTCTACGATGTCTTGAATGCGATCCGATTCATCTACAATATTTTTAGCTTGAAGTACAATTTTTCGCCCAACATCAGTGAGTTCTATAGGTTTCTTGCTTCGGTCAAAAATAAGAACATCAAGCTCGTCTTCTAACTTCTGAATTTGTGTACTGAGTGTAGGTTGGGTCACAAAACATTTTTCTGCAGCCTTAGTAAAATTTTTATGCTCAGCAATAGCGAGGACGTAGTGAAGTTGTGTAATTGTCATTTGTATTTATTTAGACTATAAAAATATATAAACTATTTATATTAACTATAATAAATTATATTAATTATTGTTTAAGTTTGTATAGATAAAAACAATATAAAAGATATGACACTTAATAGTATAGGTTTAGATACCAAAAAAACACAAGCGATAGCTAATCAATTGAATCAATTATTAGCAAATTTTCAATTGTATTATCAGAATTTAAGAGGGATACATTGGAATATTAAAGGAAAGCAATTTTTTGATCTTCATATGAAGTTTGAAGAATTATACAACGATGCCAATTTAAAAGTAGACGAGATTGCAGAACGTATTTTGACTTTAGGAAATACGCCTTTACATACTTTTGAAGATTACATTAAAGCGGCAAAGGTTCCGGTTGGAAAAGATATTTCTCAAGACGAGAAAGCTGTGGCACTAATCGTAAATTCATTAACTGAATTACTTAAAATTGAACGACACATATTAGAAGTTTCAGGTGATGCTAGTGATGAAGGGACTAATGCAATGATGAGTGATTTTATTACAGAGCAGGAGAAAACGGTCTGGATGATGAAAGCATGGTTAGGTGAACAGATGTAATTTGTTGAATTGCAACCAAAATATAAAACCCTTCAAAATTAGAAGGGTTTTTCTTTTTAAAAACTTAAACAGAGTTAGTTTAATCACAATCCGGAACTACAACAGCGATTGGATTGTTAGTACTATTTACTTGAAGGTTGTTTTGTAAGTTACAATCAATAAAATGCCATTCATCATTAAAGTTTCCTATGTTAGCTTCAATATTGACTATTGGGTAACCATTATTACTTAAGTAAATGTTCCATGCTCCTACAGTGGTCAATCCAGAACCAGTAATGGTAACTTCACCATTGTCATCAAAGTCATAAATAGTTGCATCATTAACTCTCCATGGACATTCAAGAAGAATTGCTAAAACAACGTCTACAGTACAGCCTTCATTGTTGCCATTACAATCCACAAAATCTTCTTGTGTAAATCCTTCACATTCAGCATAACATGCATTTTGGAATGAATAGTAGGTAATTACACCATTTTCTTCAACTTCAACACATACAGGGTCATATTCGTCACTACAGTCGTCACATGGTTCAATAACAACATCATCACAATCTAAATCAAAACTTATAAAAGAGTCTCCATTAGTAAACTCAAGTTCAAATTCGTCACAATCACTTAATAGCCAAGTGCCATTTAGTAAGGTAAATGTTTGTAGTCCATCTATAGTAAGTACATTAGTATTATCTGTAATCGAAACACTCCAAGTACCTTCATCTACAACAGTTGGTTCACCATTAACTGTTAATACGCCATTTTCGTTGAATTCAACATCATAAGAGTCTTGTACGTTACCATTTGATTGGTATACTTCTACTTCAAAAACATCACAAAACATTAAGGCATCTTCGATAAATTCAATTTCTAAGAAGCATCCTTCATAGTCGTCATAACAATCTTCTAATAAATCAATTAAATCCTCACCATCTTCAATAACTTCAACGTTACCTTCAGCATCAGTTACTTCAAAAGGATACACGAAATCAAAATAGTAGGCATTATAAAGCGCATTGTCTAATTCTTCTTGAGAATTTACAGTAATGGTCTCATTGGTATCAGTGATTATTGACAATGGGAAATTAAATTCAAAGCATTCAAATCCGCCAGAGTTGTTGTAATCATCCTCACAGTTATTTACAAAATCATTAGGTGTGAAACCGTCACATAATGCATAACAATCGTTAGGATAAGTGATTACGAAGGTTGTACCATAAGGGTCTGTAACTTCAACACATACAGGCTCGTATATTTCATAGCAATTACAATCATCATCATTTTCCCAATCAAGACTTTCTAACAATTCTAAAAACTCATCTTCATTATTAATGGTGACTACAATGATAGAATCGGTATTTTCATCATACACTTCCACATCAAAAGGGAATTCTATACCATTAATAAATAAATCATCAGTAGAGTTAATAAGCACTTGAATTAAGTCTTCTAGGCTGTTTACAGTTACCGATGTACCATTATTGAATGATAGATTTAATGGATATATAAAATCAAATCCAAAGTCAAATACAATGTTACCAGATGGGTTGGCAGATGGCACAACATCACCTGAACTATTAAATTGTCCAGCCAGTCTGTTTAAAGACGTTGTAATGGCCTGAGTTTCCTGAATGTTTTGATCTTGGGTTACCGAATCATCTTTTGAACAAGATGAACATAAACCAGCAACAAGCACCAAGCTTAAGACGTATAATTTTAATGTTTTCATTTTCATTTTCGATTTTAAGTTAATTTTTTTTTTGGCGATTAATCAAACCTAAGACAACTGTAAAAAAAAATACCCTACTTTTTTCTCTAATTTTTTTTTCTTTAGTTTTGAGCCACTTAGCTTTTAATCAATTCATGTCTAAAAAACAACATTCTATTTGCCATACCAAGACGTTTGAGTCTATCTACCAAAAGTATGCAAAAGATTTAAGACGGTTTATTTTTTTTAAAACCCAAGATATTGCTAAGGCTGAAGACCTCCTTCAAGAGACCTTTATAAAACTTTGGGATAATTGTGATAAAGTTGCTGTTGATAAGGTAAAGAGCTATTTATATACAGTGGCTTCTAACATGTTTTTAAACCTGGTGAAACATGAAAAAGTAGTGAGAAAACATCAAAATGCCATTGCTATTCATCAAACCAATGAGTCGCCTGAGTTTATTTTGTTGGAAAAGGAGTTTATGGATAAGCTAGATCGTGTGATCAATTCGCTTCCTGAAAAACAAAAGGAGGTATTTTTATTAAATAGAATTGAAAAAAAGAAATACAGAGAAATTGCAGAACAATTAGACATCTCTGTTAAAGCCGTAGAAAAAAGAATGCATGCTGCATTACTTGTAATTCGCGAACAAATTGGGAATATTTAAAAAAAGTAAAAATAAAAGTAGGGTTTTATAAATAAGAGTTGTCTTATAGGCAGTAACGCAATGGAAAAACAAAATTTAAATAGTAATAATGATACCTATCTGGCACAATGGTTGGCTGGAGAATTGAGTGATGATACACTGCAAACACTCGTGTCTGAATCCGATTTCAAAGCGTATATAAAGTTGCGTAAAGGTATCGATGTTTATACTAGTTTAAATGCAGAAACAGATTCCAGCTTTACAGAAATTCAGAAAAAAATTGGTCAGCGAAAGCAAAGCAAAGTCCGTCCGCTAAACACTAAGCGTTGGTGGATGGGAATTGCTGCTTCAGTAGTGATTCTATTTGGTGTGTTTTCACTGTTACGTGATACCATAGTTTCAGTTGAAACAGGTTTTGGAGAAAAACAAACCATCGTTTTACTTGATGGTTCAGAGGTGATCTTAAATTCTAAATCTACCATCACTTACAATGAAGACACCTGGAAAGACAACAGAACCTTATCTCTGTCTGGAGAAGCCTATTTTAAAGTTGCAAAAGGTAGCACGTTTACTGTTGAAACCAATAATGGCGAAGTTAAAGTACTTGGTACTCAGTTTAATGTAAATTCAACTCAAGATTTGTTTGAAGTTGTGTGTTATGAAGGAAAAGTAGGTGTGTCAAGTCATAATGAAGCGATTGTGTTGTTACCAACACATACTGTTAGACGCATAAATGGTGATGCCATCGAAACATGGCAAGTTGCAGAAACTAAACCTTATTGGACGCGTGGAGAAAGTGCTTTCAAAAGTGTGCCACTTAAATATGTCATTACTGCATTAGAATCTGAATATGATGTGACTTTTAATGTTGATAATGTCGATACCAATATGATATTTACAGGAAGTTTTCCTCATGATAATATTAATACAGCATTGCAGACGGTTTTTAAAACCTTAGATATAACGTATTTTGAAAAAGAAAAAGGACTTATCTATCTAAGTGTAAAGTGAGAAAATTGATTATTTACTTTCTATTAACACTGCATAGTTTAGCCTTTTCGCAAGAAGAGGCTAAATTTTACATTGGTTTCAATAACGAAACATTAAACAATGTATTCAAAATTGTTGAAGATACGTATAGCGTTAGGTTTTCGTATCCTGATGCGGTAATGTCTTCAAAGACCATCACACTTGTTGAAAAAGAACGCTCATTAAAGGACCTCCTTTCAGATATTGAACTGCAAACCGAACTTACATTTGAAGTCATTGATAATCGGTATATCATTGTTAAGACCAACAAGGAGGCTCCTGATCTTCAAACGCTCGAAAGAGTGGTGGTAACAAGTTATCTCACCAAAGGAATAACCAAACAAAAGGATGCCTCTTTTAAAATAGACCCAACCGATTTAGGAATTTTACCAGGTTTAACTGAGCCTGATGTTTTAGAAAGTATTCAATTATTACCAGGAGTTGTAAGTCCGAACGAAACAGCTTCTGGTTTTTTAGTTAGAGGTGGTAAAATAGATCAAAACCGACTCCTTTGGGATGGCATCAATATGTATCATAAAGGACATCTCTTCGGAATGATCTCACCTTTTAATCCAAATGCTACAAAAGCAGTAACATTCATTAATAAAGGGTCAAATCCGCGATATGGTGAGCGTGCCTCAAGCGTTATCGAAATGGCTACCACAACACGTATTCAGGATAAGCTTCAGGCTCAAGTAGGCTTTAATGGGATTAATGCAGATGCTTATATCGCAACTCCAATTATAAGCGATAAGCTTGGTATGCAAGCTTCAGTGCGATCTAGTTATACCAATATCTATCAATCGTACACCTTTAATCAGTTAGCAGAAAAGGTGTTTGAGAGCACAAAGATTCAAGATGGTGATAATCCAGATAACGACTTTAGCTTTTTAGATTATAATTTAAAACTCAACTTCAAACCCAACACGAATAACGCATTTTATGCTAGTTTGATTTCTATTAGTAATACTCTAGATTACACAGTTAATGATGCTGAAACCAATGAAGATCTCAATGATCTTATGGAAATTAAAAATACTGGATATAGTTTGGCTTGGGATAAAGTATGGAGTTCAAAGTTAAGACAATACACGACTGCCTTCGCCTCAAATTACGAGTTGGATTATAATTTTATTACTTCAGAAAATGCTATTGAAACGTCTAATTTCGAAAAGCGTAATCTAATCTTTGATTCAGGAATCTCTACTGAATTACATGCTACACTAAACGATCACAGCAGTATAAATGTTGGTTATCAATATGTTCGAAAAAATGTAAGCTATATTTTTAAAAATACAGCCAGTCTTGCGTTTATTCTAGACCAAGACGATTCTGAAATAAAAACACATAGCCTTTATGGTAGTTATCATTATAAAAATCCTAAGTTGTTTGATCTGTCTATTGGCGCGCGAGCATCTTACTTTGAAGAATTAGATGCTGTCCGATTTGAGCCAAGAGTATTACTGTATAAGCAGTTGTTTAAAAATTTAAAGCTTCAGGTTTCAGGAGAGATAAAAAATCAAATTATCAGTGAGATCGATGAAACGATTATAAGCGATTTGTCTTTGGAGAACAGATTATGGCGTTTGGCCAATGGTAATGAGTTTCCAATTATCAACAGCAAGCAAGTGTCTTTAGGGTTTATTTACAGTAACAAAGGTTGGACCGTTGATATTGATAATTATTATAAGCACTTAGATAATATCACTGCGTTGTCTTTTGGGTTTTTAAATCCGCAAAACAGTCAGTATAATATAGGCGAACAAAACATTTATGGCGTTGATGTGTTTTTAAAAAAACGCTTTCAAGGATTTAATACTTGGTTGAGTTATTCTTATAATCATTCTGAAAGTTCTTACGAAAGTTTGAATAATGACAAGGCGTTTACATCGCGTTCTAATGTCTTGCATGCTGTGTCAACAGCGTTAAGTTATAAAATATCTGACTTTCAAATTGCGTTAGGATGGCGATGGCAGACAGGAAAACCTTTTACTCAAGCGATAGAAACGACAGAGGGTTATCAATTTAATGATGGAATCAATAATAAAAGACTTCCTGATTATCATCGTTTAGATTTGTCGTCGACTTACACGTTTAACATTTCTAAATCTGAAAAGGTCAAAGGTAAAATAGGGTTCTCTATACGAAATGTCTATGCAAAAGAAAATCTTATAAGTCGTGAGTATTTTGGCAATAATGACTTTGAAAATGAAATAGAATTAATTGATAAGTTTTCAATTGGATTTACACCTAATGTGGTGTTTAGAGTGTATTTTTAAAGGTGTTGTTGTTTGGAAGGTGAAAGAGATTCCTCCACTTCGGTCGGAATGACAACTTTTTTTTGAATGAGATTTAATTGAAAGAGATTTCTCCACTTCGGTCGGAATGACAACCTTTTTTTGAATGAGATAACGAGGTTGTTTCGAACAGTATTGAGACTTTATAACAAGCCTCTGGCTTTGATTTCTAAATATTTATTTATCGTGTCAATAGTGAGATCTTCGGGAGAAGTCAATATAGTTTGAATGCCATATTTCTGAAGCTCATTAACTATAAGGCGCTTTTCAAAAGCAAATTTTTCAGCAATAACTTTATCATAAGCTTCCTGAACGGTTTCCGCAGGTTTGTTAATTAAAGCATTCAATTCAGTATTCTTAAAGAAAATAACAACTAGCAAATGGTTTTTAGCAATCCCTTTTAAATAGGGAAGTTGTCTATGTAAACTGTCCATCGTTTCAAAATTGGTATACAGTAACATGAGACTTCGTTGTGTGATGTTTCGTTTGATATCTGCATAAAGCCTTCCATAATCACTTTCAAAGAAATCAGTATTGACGTTATATAGGGTTTCCAAGATCAGGTTCATTTGCGACGTACGACGTTCGGCAACAACGATATTTTCAATTTTTTTTGAAAATGCTAAAATACCTGCTTTGTCTTGCTTTTTTAAGGCAACATTTGAAATTACAAGTGATGCATTAATAGCATAATCTAAGAGAGTTAAGCCTTCAAAAGGCATTTTCATAACACGTCCTTTGTCAATTACAGAATAGATAGGTTGCGATTTTTCGTCTTGAAATTGATTGACCATTAATTGGTTACGCTTTGCAGTCGCCTTCCAGTTGATGGTTCTGAGATCATCACCTAAAACATAATCCTTAATCTGCTCAAACTCCATTGTATGTCCAATTTTCCTAATCTTTTTTATACCATACTGCTGAAGATTATTACTTATGGCAAGCAAATCATATTTTCGTAATTGTATAAAACTTGGATAGGTTGGTACCATAATGTGATTGTCGTACCAAAATCGTCTGGAAATTAATCCAAAAACAGAACAAACATAGATATTGAGCTTTCCAAAGTGATATTCGCCGCGTTCAACAGGTCTTAACTGATAGGCAATTTCAGAAGTACTGGACGCCTCTAAGGTCCTTTGAATTTTAAAATCTCTCACTTGAAATTGTTCAGGGATTTCATCAATTATAGTGATATGTACTTTGAACGTATAAAAATTTTGAATAAGCAGATGTATTGGATTTTCATCACCATTTGAAAATTTTTCAGGGAGTTTACGCTGACCTTTTACACCATTCTTAGCAGAAAAGAGAATAAGCGTATCAAGAACTGTTAGTGCAAAAAGAAGTAATAAAACCAACTTCGTTAAATTGAACAATCTTGGAAACACAAAGCTCAATACAAACAAAACGATAATGCCAATGCAAGCATAAAAAAATCGGTTTTGTAAATAAAATGGTTGTATTCGTTTAAGCACGTTTCTAACAATTTAAAAGTTCAAATTCAGAAGATTATTAGCATTCTTATATCTAATAGAATACACATTATCTTGGTATTTCAACAGCTTCAATAATTTGTTTAATGATCTGTTTGGTGGTAACACCTTCCATTTCACGTTCTGGAGTAACTATAACACGATGCTGTAGTACAGGAATCGCTGATCGCTTAATATCTTCAGGAGTAACAAAATCACGTCCACTCATTGCAGCAAAAGCTTTACTGGCCTTTAAAATAGCAATGGAGGCTCTTGGAGAAGCACCTAAATATAAAAAAGGATTGCTTCTGGTATTTATGACAATATCTGCAATGTATTTTAAAAGATGGGTTTCAATAATAATTTGATCGACCAAACTTTGAAATGTATTAATCTGCGCTTTAGATAAGTGCGCAGTAACTTGGTCTGTTTTAACACCGCCTTTTAAATTTTGCTCTCTGTTTAAAATTTCAACTTCTTCATCAACTTTAGGATACTCAATATCAATTTTAAACAAGAAACGATCTAATTGCGCTTCAGGTAAACGATACGTTCCTTCTTGCTCTACTGGATTTTGAGTAGCAAGAACTATAAAAGGTAAATCCATTTCAAATCGATTTCCATCAATCGTAATTTGACGTTCTTCCATCACTTCAAAAAGTGCAGCCTGTGTTTTAGCAGGTGCTCTGTTGATCTCATCAATGAGGATCATGTTTGAAAAAATAGGCCCTTCTTTAAATTCAAACTCGGAGGTTTTCATATTAAAAACAGAAGTCCCTAAGATATCACTAGGCATAAGGTCTGGCGTAAATTGAATTCTACTGAAACCAATATCTAAAGATTTAGCAAGTAGCTTAGCCGAAATGGTTTTAGCAACACCAGGAACACCTTCAATAAGCGAATGGCCATTGGCTAAAATAGACGCAATAAGCATATCGATCATTTCAGTTTGACCTACGATCACTTTACCAATTTCATTCTTTATCAGGGCAATCCCTTCCTTTAACTCAGTAAGGTCGATTCTGTTTTTAAAACTTAAATCGTCAGAATTGCTTTCTGAAGTTTCAGTTGGTTGTATTGTGTTGTCGTTAGATTCTTGAGACGTGGTGTCATCGCGTTGTTGATCATCTAAATGTTCCATAATTATCTGTTATAAAAATCTTCTATTGCCTTATTTAATTGTAATAAATCAGCTTCATGACAGGTTGATTTCGATTTCAGTAAGGCAATTATGTTGATTAATGTTTTGATTTTAGTTTTGTCTTTCCCAGATTTTTGAGATAAGTTATTGATGAATTTTTCATCCAATACTTGCGTGTCTAAGTAATAAACACGTCTTATGTACTCTAGGAAATAGGTGATTTTCTTTTCTATTAAATTATTGTGATCTTTAGTTTCGTAGTATAAGTTACCAATTGTTTTGGTAAAATCTATGGTTGTGTTTTTTAAAGGCTGAATGACTTTAACAATTCGCTGTCGTCGTTTGGCATTAAAGACCATAAAAATTAAAGTTGTGATGAGCACTAAATACCAAGCCCAACGCAAAGCAGGCTGACTGTGAATAAAACGCAACGATGAGGTGTCGAGGTCATTTCTGAATTTTGTTCGGGAATCAAAAAATATCGTGTCATCATCAAGGTAAGACATCACAGCTTCAGCATATTTTTTATTGCTCTTTTTTAGAAGCTGATAATTGGTGAAAGCTGTAGGTTGTAGGTGCAGGTAAAATCGACCCATTCCCCAAGATGTTTTAATATAATTTACATGTGTTGAAGTATTAAACTTCTGATAGCCCAAAACCGTTGAGTACAAGGTGTCAAACTTTGAAAAATGAATGTTACTGAGGCCTTTTTCAATAGTAATTGAATCTTGTTTGAAAATTGGATTAGCAAGTGACAGGTCAGCTTTACCTTTAAAACTGAAATCGTTTGTGGTTTCAAAACCTAAGGAATCTTTGAGATTTTCTGGAAAATAATTCGAAGCGATAAAAATATCATTTCCAAATGAGGCAAAATCCAAAAGCTCTTGCGCCGAAGTTTCATCAATTTCAGTGTAATCATCTATAACAATGTAAGTTCCAGAAACGGTGTAAGTCGTATCTTCCCAGCTATATCGTTCATCAAAAAACTCGTATGGTGTGACTTTAATATCTTTCACTTCGCTATTAGGAAAAAGCTGATCGAGCTCTTCATAAAACACAAAGGTTCCGTAAGGAATCTTATCGGTTTCTTTAAAGGTACGTTCCCAGTTAATTGGAGGAGGAGTTGTGTATTCAACCAAAGCTATAATTCCAAAAATCAGAATCAATACACCAATGTATAATTTAAGTGCTCTACTCATATTTTAATAGTGTTTAAAAATTGAGTAAATGCTAATTTGGCTTTGTCAAATTGTGTTTGATCTATGTCAAATTCGCCATACCAAATGTAATTATACAAGTAAGACGTGTATGAAAAGTCTTCTTTAGTAGCGTTGGCTTTTATTTCGTAATAGTAATCGCTGTTTGTTTTTTCAACATCGTAATCTATAATTTCAGCTTGAGACATACGTTTCAATAGCCATAGGTAATAATAGCGAATCGCAAGTCTGTAGTTTTGCTCTTTTTCTGCGGAATGGATGAGCGATTTAAAATCAGTTTCATGAATATTACGTTCTAAATCAATTACAGGAATGATACTTTTGTCTGAAGACTTTCCGAAGATCCATTTTCCATCTTTATTCAAAATAGCTTTGAATATAAAGAACACAGCAGCTAAAAATATGATGATTACAAAAGCATGAATAACAATGCTTACAAGATTTGAAGCTGAAGCATCCGATTTCATAGAAAACAAATCAAAAAATAGATCTGCTAACCATTGTTTAAAACGCGTCCACCAACCTGAAGTTTCAACGGTTCGTTCGTAAATAAACACATCATCAGTGTATTTATCTTTTAAGTTTCCAAACTCGCGTTTTTCAATAGGAGCTGTATCAATATATACCGAATCTTTTAGAGTTTGCGGAGTTGGATATACTAAAGCTTGCATAGAAAAGCCGCTCGAAAGCATTCCGAAGATGACAATCACGATATGTAGAATCTTAGATTTAAGCATTTGTGCCTATTTGATCAATATCAAATTTTGTAGAAATATTTTCTCGGTCTTCTTTTAAGCTGTAAAAAATGATTCCTTGATTAACCTGAACAACAATACTTAAAACAGTACTCAACAAAAAACTAAGAATGAAAATCATCATGATCATTAGCGAAAACTTTTGGGTAAAAGCTTCAGAGTTTTGGAAGTCCATACCAGATTCAATACCAGTAAGCATATCAACTACAAATATAAAATAGGGTATCATGGTGATGATATTCTGCGTGATATAACTCATCAGATAAAAAATACCAACACAACCCACAGCATGCCAAAATTTAGAACTCATAAGTTCCCAAGCATACGCAAATGCCTTTCCAATGCTTTTGTTGTCAGCTAAATATTGCATCAAACCACCTTGGTATAATAAACTAATAATGCCGACAACAACTGGTAGAAACAAAATACCTATGATCGTGATCGTTAAGATCAAACTTACTATTCCAACAACGATACCAATAGGAATGGCTATCAAAATGCCAAACCCAATAAAGATCAATAGTTTTTTTAGATCAACCTTATAACGTTCAATAATAGCTTTGGTAGTAAAGGTGTTACCGTTTTGCGAATAGAGTTTTAAATAAATTGGAACAAATGCATAAGAAATTGTAGCAGATAATATGGCGACTAAAAAAAAGGCGATACAAAACGCAATCACAGTTCCAGAATTGTTGTTCATGTAGGCATCAATACCGTTCAGATTATTATCAGAAATACCACTAAAAACGATCTTTGTATAAAACTGACTAAAGAAGTAAGAGAATACCATTAAAATAATGATAAAAATGCCATTGATAATAAAGAAATTCTTGTAAAGATGTTTGCCATTCTGTCTTAGAAAAGAGAATGTATCTTGGAAGAACGCACTAAAATCTCTGGATTTATACAGTTGCATAGTGTTTTTTGAATTTTCGATGAACCATAAAAGGATATATCAAGTAGTAAAACGAAATCAAGCTTAAAGTGCATAAAATAATACCAACAGAAAGCCAATTAGGCATGGTGTTAGAAAATCGGGTTACATAGCCTTCAAGAAATCCAGCAGCCACAGTAAATGGAAATGTGCTGATCAGGATTTTAACACCATTTTTAACACCCATTTTAAAGGAAATAATTCTTGAATACGTTTTTGGAAACAACAAACTAGCTCCTAATATCAATCCAGCAGCACTTTCAATAACAATGGCAAATATTTCCATCGAGCCGTGAATCCAGATACCTCTTACACTTTCCCAAAACACGTTTTCTTTGTAAAAGAAATACTGAAAGGCACCAATCATAATACCATTGTTTAGCATCACATAAGCAGTTCCTAAACCAGCAAAAATTCCGTAGACAAAAGCGATGATCCCAACATATAAATTATTTAAGGTTATCCCAATGAAACTTCCCCAATTACTACCACTTTTATAAACAGCAACAGGATCACCTGCTTCAATATTTTCAAGGGTTTTGTTAACGTATTGATCACCAAGAATGAGTCTAACAAACGAATCATCATGCGCTGCGGAGACAGCACCAATAGCAACAAAACTTATAAAGAGTATAAAGGCATACAACACATAACGTCTGTATTCATATACGATTAAAGGAACTTCAGTTTTCCAGAAATAAACAAAACGATTGGTTTCCGTACGTTTGGTTTTATAAATTTTTTGAAAAGCTTTGGCAGCCAGATTGTTTAAATAAAGAATTGTTTTACTTTTGGGATAGTAAGTTTGGGCATAAGACAAATCGTTGACCAACTGCGTATATAGTGAAGCTAATTCATCTGGATTTTTGAGTTGTTTACCAAAAATTGCTTTTTCAAAACTAAGCCATTTTTCTTTATTTTGTTTGATAAACGCAACTTCTCTCATATACATTCAAATTAACGTAATTAATGGTAGAGTTACAAATAAATACGACACAAAACGTCAATATAAATTTTACTGCAGCTAGTGTAGGAGAGCGCGTGTTAGCCTACATTATAGATACCATTATCAAGATTGCGTATGTGTTTGTTGTGTATCAAATTATGTTCAATTTATTTGATATCAACACCTACTTAGACGATATGGATAATTGGTCGAGAATTGCAATTATTGTATCGTTTTATCTTCCAGTTGTTTTTTACTCGCTTATTTTTGAAGCGCTTTTAGAAGGGCAAACCTTAGGAAAACGCATTATGAAAATAAAAGTGGTCAAGATTGATGGCTATCAAGCGTCTATTTATGATTATTTGGTGCGTTGGTTTTTTAGGTTAATCGATTTGAATTTGTTAGGACCTTTATTCGGACCAGTAGTTGCGCTTATCACAATTATTTCGAGTAAGAAAAGTCAGCGCTTAGGTGATATGACAGCAGGAACTTCTGTGATTACACTTAAGAACAATGTTAATATTAGTCATACCATCCTTGAAGAGTTAGATAATGATTATACGCCAAAGTATCCTAGTGTGATCAAATTATCTGATAATGATGCTCGAATTATAAAGGAAACATATTTGCGAGCAAAAGAAGCAAGAGATTATCAGACACTTATAAAACTGAGAACGAAGATCGTTGAGGTTATTGAATTAAAGGACTACAATGAAAATGACATGCAGTTTATTGACACGGTTTTAAAAGATTATAATTATTATACACAAAGTATGTAATGTTTTTTCAAGTTTTAGATATATTAGGAACGATAGCTTTTGCTATTTCAGGTGTGTTGGTCGCTCTCAATAAACGAATGGATCCGTTTGGAGTACTTATCATTGCTTTTGTTACTGCTGTTGGTGGTGGCTCGTTACGAGATGTTTTAATAGGAATTCAACCTGTGTCTTGGATGACTAATATGACTTATGTCTATGTCATTATAGCTTCAACAGTATTTGCTGTAGTGTTCAGAAAGAAGCTTAATTATCTTAGAAAATCACTATTCTTATTTGATACCTTAGGAATCGCCTTGTATACATTAGTGGGAATTGAAAAAGGCTTGATAGTAGGATTACATCCAATAATATGCATAGCCTTAGGAACGATGACAGCCTGTTTTGGTGGTGTGCTTCGTGATATTTTATGTAATGAAATTCCTGTGATCTTTAGAAAAGAAATTTATGCAACACCTTGTATTATTGGAGGGTTGACTTACTTTGTGTTGAAAGAATTTATGTCTGATTCCAACTTTGTGTTTGTTATAGCAGGTATTGTTGTCATACTTATTAGATTATTGGCTGTGCGATTTAAAATTAGCTTGCCTAGCTTGTATAAAGAAAGTCCCTAATCTTCAATTTTTTTACCAGATAAAGATGTGTATTTAATAATCATAATAGTTGAAGCAATTATGGTTATAAAAAAATAAGCTAAACCCACTAATAGAAGCGTTTGTGCTTCAGCATTAAAACTTGGAAATTCGCTAACTTCAGAAAATAATGCTAAAATCATATAGAGGCTAGTTAATATTAGAAAAGTAGGAATTGCGATACCAATCACTTTGTTTTTGTAAATCATTTGAAAAATGATCATCACCAAGAGTACGATAGCAATATAATTAATGACTAAACCTGCTGACATCCAATAAAACAAAACAGCAGCAATTAAAAGATATTCTGGAATATTTAGAAAGGCCTTTTTTTTAAATGTCATGATAAATGATAGTAGGTTTGATTATAAAACGAATTGAACAGCTGTTAATTGTATTGTTAGGTATAAATAAAAAACCGTTATCAAATTGTAAAACTTGATAACGGTCTTTTGTAATTTAATAAGGTTTATTTTGTTGAAGTCACTGGAAATCCGCGATCTCTCATCAATGCTTCAATCTTGGCATCTCGTCCTCTAAACAAACGGTATGCTTCAGCTGGATCGATTGCATTTCTTGGTGCAAATAAATAGTTTACTAATTTTTCAGCAAGGTCTTCATCATAGAAACCTCCTGGTGCATCTTTAAATGCTTCCGAAGCATCACTCGTTAACACATCTGCCCACATATAACCATAATAAGCAGTGGCATAACCTTCACCTGAGAACACATGACCAAAATGCGGTGTTCTGTGACGCATTGGTAATTCTTTAGGCATATTGAGTTCTGCTAGCGTTTCTCTCTCAAATTTATCAATATCAATATTAGTAGGATCAGCTAAATGCAATTTCATATCCATTAAGGCTGAAGCTAAATATTCTGTAGTACCAAACCCTTGGTTGAAGGTCGCTGCTTTTTTGATCTTAGCAACTAGTTCTGCTGGAATCGGTTCACCAGTTTTGTTATGTACCAAGAATTGATTTATAACTTCGTCAGTAGATAACCAACGTTCTAACAACTGCGACTGAAACTCTGTGTAATCTCTAACACCACCTTGAAGCGTAGGATATTTTACATCTGCTGCAAAGAAATGAAGTGCATGACCAAACTCATGGAAAAACGTTGTTGCATCATCCCAAGAAACTAACACAGCCTCACCAGGAGCAGGTTTTACAAAATTAGAGTTGTTAGATGCTAATACGTTTGTCTCTCCTTCAAAACTAGTATAATCTCTGTAGGTTGTAGCCCAAGCTCCAGAACGTTTGCCTTCACGAGCATAAGGGTCTAAGTACCATAAGCCAACATGTTTGCCAGAATCTTTATCTGTAACTTCCCAAACCTTAACATCTGGGTGAAATACAGGAACTTTTCCCTCTTCAACAGGTGTAAAGTTGTAATTAAATAATCGTCCAGCAACATAAAACATAGCTTCGGTTAGCTTGTCTAACTGTAAATACTGCTTCACTTCATCACTATCAAGATCATATTTCTTTTGTCTTACTTTTTCAGCGTAAAACCTGTAATCCCATGGCTCAATAGTAATATTATCACCAAGTTCATCAGCAACGGCTTGCATATCTGCAACTTCTTCAGCAACACGAGCAATAGCAGCAGGCCAAACCGCTTCCATTAAATTCATAGCGTTCTCTGGATTTTTAGCCATTCTATCTTGAAGACGCCATTCAGCATAATTATCATAACCTAACAATCCAACGCGCTCTTTTCTGAGTCTGAGGATCTCTGCAATAAGCTTGTTATTATCATACTCATCTCCATTATCACCACGTGAATAATAGTTGGTCCAAACTTGTTTACGCAATGCTCTTTCAGTAGAATAAGTCAAGAAAGGATCCATTGATGAACGTGTGTTTGTAATGGCATATTTGCCTTCCTGACCTTTATCAGCTGCGATTTTGGCTGCGGATTTGATATAAGATTCTGAAAGACCACCTAATTGATCTTTTGTTAGGTAAGTAACGTAGTTTTCTTCATCATGTAATACATTGCTTGAAAACTTTGTATATAACGATGATAACTCTTTATTGATCTCAGCATAACGCTTTTTCTTCTCATCATCTAAATTGGCACCATTCATTTCAAATTGCTTGTATGTCAAATCAACCACACGTTGTGCTTGCGGCTCAAGAGGTGTTTTTTGAGAAGCGTCATAAACGGTTTTTATACGTTCAAAAAGTTTTGCATTTTGAGAAATCTTAGAATTGTACTCTGATAGTTTTGGTGCTAATTCAGCTCGAATATCTCTAAACTCAGGCGAAGACATATTACTACTTAAAATACCGTAATATGTATACACACGATTAAGTGCTTTTCCTGAAGCTTCCATAGCTTCAATGGTGTTTTCAAAGGTTGCAGGTTCTGAAGCGTTAGCGATGGCATCAATTTCTTCAAGACTTAGGTCTATTCCAGTTAAAATAGCCTCTTTAATATCAGCAACATTCATTTTGTCGAACGCAGGAACACCTTGGTAAGGACCAGTCCATTCCTGTAATAAAACATTATCACTCATAGTCGTGTCTTGCGAATTATCTTGGGTTGTGTTACTGTCTTTTTTGCAGCTAGCAAAAAGTACAATACTGCAAAGTAGCGCAGCTTTAATTGATTTAGAAATCATGGTATTTATTAAATTAGTTTTAGTGGCTCGAATATATTGAAAATAACACAAAGTAGGTGTTGCAGTTTTGTTAAAAACCGAAGCTTGTTTGGTGCTAATTTAGGATTTCCACTTTTTTGATGTAAACGTTCTGTAAAGGCCAGTCACCATCATCAGTCTCCACTTTTGCAATACGATCGCAAACCTCAATGCCGCTAATAACTTTTCCAAAGATGGTATAATCGCCATCGAGTTGGTAGACATCTCTTAGAGTGATAAAAAATTCATAAGGTGATGCTAGTTTATGCGGATTATCAATATCGCTACTCGGCATAGAGATCACACCACGATCATGTTTAAATCCGCGTTTGGTGTCTGTTGGAAGTAAATACCTTCCAATTTTTGAGCGTTTACGCATGACTTTTCTGTCGTCTGTGCTGCCAGCTTGAACAATGTAATTTTCAATAACACGATAAAACTGAGTATTATCAAAATAGCCTTGTTTGGTTAGGTAGATAAAATTAGCGCGATGGAATTTTGTCTCGTTGAACAATAAAATATCGATGTTTCCAAAATCGGTGTAAAGTCGTACTTTATTTTCTTTATGCGCTTTTTCATACTGAAGAAAAAACTCCATAGCGTTATCTTTTGTGAGATAAGGGTATTCGGGTTTTGGAATATCGATTACAGTGTCTTTTGGTTGGGTCGCTTCGCGAATCATTAAGGAATCTGTTGTAGATTCAGTTGAGTTCTTTTGAGATTGTTTATCTTCACAATTCATTAGAAAAACACAGAAAAGGATTACTAAAATTCGCATCGACATAGAAAAATGGATTTCAACTTATTTTTAAAATCAATTCCAAAAATAAAAAATCTTGAACTTCCAGGAGAAGCTGCGCAAATTAAAATGTCGCCTCCTTATCGTTTGGAATTAATGGAACGTAATAGAGAATTAATGAAATCTGCCAAGCAAGCAGCTGTTATGGCATTACTTTATCCCAATCCGGAGAATCAAGCGCATATCGTTTTAATTCTCAGGAAAACCTATAAAGGTGTGCATTCTGCTCAAGTAGGATTTCCAGGTGGGAAAGTTGAACATTCTGATGTTAATTTAAAAATGACAGCTTTGCGTGAAACAGAGGAGGAGATCGGTGTGTCAGTTCGAGAAATTGAAGTCTTGCGTCAAATCACTCCTATGTATATTCCACCAAGTAATTTTACTGTGCATCCTTTTTTAGGAATTTCAGAAGAAACACTTCAGTTTTCAAAACAAGACGAAGAAGTAGAAGATATTATTGAAGTGCCTTTAGCACATTTTCTTGATGAAGCTGCTGTGAGTAGCACATTGGTTAAAACGTCTTATAAAGTTGAGGTTGAAGTTCCTGCATTTAGATTGAATGGTCATATTGTTTGGGGAGCAACAGCTATGATGCTTAGCGAAGTGAAAGACATGTTAAAAAGCGTATTGTAACCTTGAGATTTTGTATGTTTGCTATTCCGCTTAATTACTAATACTTCATGGGATTGTTTAAAAGAAACCCTTTCGGACATATATTATTTGTGAAAAAATGGCTCATTAGAATTCTTGGTCTAATGACACATAGACGCTTCAGAGGATTTAATGAATTGCAAATTGAAGGCTCCGAAGTTATTAAGAATCTTCCTGATACAAATGTGCTGTTTATATCAAATCATCAAACGTATTTTGCTGATGTGATCGCCATGTTTCATGTCTTTAATGCGAGTTTAAGCGGACGATTAGATAATATCAAAAATGTGGGTTACCTATGGAATCCAAAATTGAATATGTACTATGTTGCTGCCAAGGAAACAATGAAATCTGGATTCATTCCTAAGGTTTTTGCTTACACAGGTTCAATAAGTATTGAACGTACTTGGCGTTCTCAAGGAAAAGACGTGAATCGTCAAGTTAAGATGAGCGACATCACGAATATTAAAAAAGCACTTGATGATGGTTGGGTCGTTACTTTTCCGCAAGGAACTACAACACCTTTTAAACCTATTAGAAAGGGAACAGCTCATATCATAAAACAATACAAACCTATTGTTGTTCCTATTGTGATTGACGGATTTAGACGCTCATTTGATAAAAAAGGACTTCGTGTTAAAAAGAAAAATGTATACCAATCTTTTGAAATCAAAGAACCATTACAAATCGATTACGAAAACGAAACCATTGCCGAGATTGTTGAAAAGATCGAATATGCTATAGAGCAACATCCTTCATTTTTAAAAGTCATTCCTCAAGAAGAACTCGAAGAGAAAGAACGACTTAATCGTGAGCTACGCGATTGGTAAACGTAAATTTAAAGTAATTCCTTACTAGTCTTCTAATTGCTTTAATTCGGTGTAATTGTGCTTCAAACGCTTCAGCAAAATACCGTAAATCAACCAATAGAATAACAACAAAACGCCAATTACAACTGCTAAAACGAGTAGTGTGGCTAATACAATTCCAATATAGTATTTAAATAATTCGCCATCAGCTCTTGCAGTTTCAATTAAGGCTCGAGATTCTTCACTTTGATTAAGCGCATATGGCATCATATAAGCCGTACTCACAATTAATACGATCAAATTAAAAATCACATATTGCTTAACAGTACGTCTTGTTTTCAAGATGTTTTCCATCAAAGTTTTAGCATTATCAGTAGTGTTGATGGTTTTATAATTCATATAAAACCTGTAGAAGAAATACGCCAAAATACCATAAGACAAGATGACTATGGCTATAAAACCAAAATCGTTTTCCATGCCTTCAATTTCCATACTATAACCAGAGGCTTTTAAACCAAAGGAAATGAAAAGCCAGAATACAAATTCAAGAATGCTAATAATAAAGATCCACTTTACTATGGAGGACGACTTTTTAAGCAGCATGCTGTAAATATCATTGTATGACAACTTCGGATAAGAATCTTCTCCTTTTTGCCAGTCCTTTTTTAATAATTCTAATTCATCCATAAGCTTACGGATTTAAGATTGTTTTTAATTTCTTTTTTACTCTATTCATTTTCACACGAGCATTCACTTCAGTAATACCTAGAGTTTCACTTATTTCGTTATAATTTTTATCTTCCAAATACAAGAATACAAGTGCTTTTTCAATGTCATTTAACTGATGCACAGCTTTATACATCAATTTCAATTGTTGTTCTTCAGTATCATCATAAGGTTCAGCTTTTATCTTAAACTGAACACTTTCAAATTCTTGTGTTTGGATATTTCGCTTAGACTTTCTGTATAGCGTAATGGCAGTGTTCAAACCAACACGATACATCCAAGTGCTAAACTTTGAGTCGCCTCGAAACTTAGGATATGCCTTCCATAGCTGAATCGTAATTTCTTGAAACAAATCATTGTGCGCATCCTGATTATTGGTATATAATCTGCAGACTTTATGTACAATGTTTTGATGCTTTTCCAGCAGTTCAACAAAACTATGTTCGAGAGCTTTATCCAAATTTTTATCGGTTAGTTACTAATAAGTAGTCGTAAGTTTTAATTTGTTACAAGCTAATTTGAATTCTTTTTATTTTTTATTTGGGCGTTTCCTCAATCGCTCTACGCAGCCTTGAGCGATGTTGAGGTCAGGCTGTACACTGTATCTTTTTGTTTTGTCACCTTGAGCGCTATTAAACGCGCTTCATCAAAAACAAAAAGGATGTCGTTTCCATCCTTAACGCGAATTGGTATCAGATTTCAAAACACCAATTACAATACAATATTGCGCAAGAGCATAAGTAAGCATAATACTCACAGCACTCCAAGCAACAGGTTGGTAAAACTTATTTAAAGCTAAAATACTATCAGATATCATAAATAGTAACGCTCCAATACATACCCAATTATAACTTGCAATGGCTTCTTTTTTTTGTCGCATATATGCCGAAGTTGACATTCCTAAAATAACCAGCATATAAACAAGTACAGGTAAAAGCATGTCTCCCAAGCCAGATTTTAAAACATAAAATAAAACGGAAGCGTACACTAAAAGCATGATTATAAAGCCTAGCGGTTTGCTTCTTGGATTTCTATCTTTTAAAAATGCCAGAATGTACATGATATGTGCTATTAAAAATGCAGCAAGTCCGATGATAAAATACATTGGATCTAAGCTTTCAAACAACAAAGCCACATCACCAATGAGTGAACACAAAAGTGCAAGAATAATCAATAGTCTTATAGATTTTGGTAGCGATTTACTTTGCGAAATAAAATACAAAAGTAATGACAGCACAATAGCTGGTTTAGTGTAATAGGTATAAGCTAATAAACCTTCAGATGCGCCACAGATCAAATGTATGCTAACAATAACGAGATAAAGAATAGTAAATGGGATGTTAATATGACGTAGCATAACTTCGGTTTTTGTAAAAATATGCAATTCGTCATTCATTTTTAACAATTCGGTATAATAGAATTTTAAAAGCTACCAAAAACAATGAAGTTTGAACCATCAATCAAAAAACAAACAGTTTAAACCCGTCAACCATGAAACAATTAGTTCTATTATTTGCCTTGTTAAGTACGATCTCATCATTTGCGCAAACTCTTATCAGCGGATATGTTACTGATAATAAAAATGTGCCTATTGTTGGTGCCAATGTCTATCTAGATGGTACTTATGATGGTGCAACGACCAATGATGAAGGGTTTTTTAGTTTTGAAACGTCAGAAACAGGAACTCAAATTTTAACCGTTTCCTATCTGTCTTATGAAACCAAAACCATCGCAGGAGACGTGTCAACCTTTAGTGATCTTAAAATTAAATTAAGAGAAGATGTTAATGCTTTAGATACTGTAGTGATCTCAGCTGGTACTTTTGAAGCTAACGATAATAGTAAAGTCTCTGTACTGAATTCTTTAGATGTGGTAACAACTGCGAGTGCTGTTGGCGATTTTGTAGGTGCGTTACAAACATTACCAGGAACGTCAACAGTTAGCGAGGATGGTCGATTGTTTGTACGCGGTGGAGATGCCGACGAAACACAAATTTTTATTGATGGCATTCGGGTGTTTACGCCATTTTCTCCAACGGCTAATAATATCCCAACTCGTGGGCGATATTCTCCTTTTCTATTTGATGGTATTACCTTTTCAACTGGTGGTTACTCTGCTGAATATGGTAATGCGCTGTCTAGTGTACTGCTACTAAATACTATTGATGAACCTGATCAAAATAAAACAGATATCGGGATCATGAGTGTTGGTGGTAGTTTAGGTCATACTAAAAAATGGGAGAAGACTTCCTTAAGTGTTAATGCTACTTATATCAATCTAACACCTTATATCGCAATCTATCCAGATCGTAACGATTGGGAAAAACCCTATGAAGGTGCTCAAGGTGAAGCGGTATTTCGTCAAAAGTTTGATACTGGAATGTTGAAATTTTATGCAGCTTTTGATACGTCAAGTTTCGATTTAACGCAAGAGGATATTAACGAGCCTGATGGCACACGATTTAAACTAAATAATAGAAACTTTTACACCAATGCGTCTTACAAAGGCATCTTAGGAAATAATTGGTCTATCGAATCTGGATTAAGCTACACTATTGGTAGAACTGATGTAACCATAAACAATGATTTTGATGTTGAAGACAAAGAGAATTCTGTGCATTTAAAAGCGAAACTGAAGAAACGTTTTAACAGCCGATTTAAATTGAGTTTCGGACTTGAGCATTTTTCAACCGATTTTGAAGAAGGTTTAGATTCAAATGTATTTACAGGTGACTATGGCTTTACGAATAATAATTCAGCAGCCTTTGTAGAATCTGATCTTGTTTTTAGTAAAGATTTAGCTTTAAAGGTCGGACTCAGAGCTGATAACTATGAACTTTCTGATGAGTTTGTCATTTCACCTCGTGCTTCGCTGGCATATAAAACGTCTAAAAACGGACAATTGTCGTTGGCTTATGGTAACTTTTTTCAGAATGCAAACAACGGACTATTAAAGTTTAGTCCAGAGCTTAAAACTCAAAACACCAAGCATTACATTATGAACTACCAACATGTTACAGATGGGCGAATTTTTAGAGCAGAATTATATCGTAAAGATTACGATGATTTAGTGAAGTTTGATGCTCAAATGGCAGGCTTTGACGCTACGTTTGATAATTCGGGTTCAGGATATGCACAAGGTTTAGATCTGTTTTGGAGAGACAATAAGAGTATTAAAAATACCGATTATTGGTTGAGTTATTCGTATTTGGATACTGAACGTAACCACTTAAATTTCCCAACACAAGCGCAACCTAATTTTTCAAGTACTCATAACTTTTCTGCTGTAGCAAAATACTGGATTGATGACTGGAAAAGTCAAGTCGGATTTGCATATACATACGCTTCAGGGCGACCATTTACAAATCCGAATACAACAGAATTTTTAGGAGAAAAAACACGAAGCTTTAACAGTGTTAGTTTAAATTGGGCGTATTTGATCAGTCAACAAAAAATATTGTATCTGTCTGTAAACAATGTGTTTGCTTTTAAAAATATTAATGGATACCAATATGCCAATGCACCAGATAGCAATGGTAATTTTGCAAGACGCGCCTTACAACCAGCTGCAGATCAATTTTTCTTTATAGGCTTTTTCTGGACTATAAGTGAAGATGGAACCGATAATCAATTAGATAATCTGTAAAGTATTTCTAATGAATTGATAACATGATAATTGTCATATTTTTTTTGGGATTCTTAACGTAACTTGATTGTATTAAATCAAGCGTTATGAAACCAAAAAAGAACCCAGAAATTGCAGTAGGAAGACATAGTAGTCTGTATTTCGCAGTAGGATTGAACCTTGTATTAGTACTTACATATTTATCATTTGAATATAAAAGTTATCACACTACAGAGGTATCAAATGATTTAGTCTACGTTGAAGATGTTATTGAAACCGATATTCCTATCGTAAATTTAAATGTGCCTCCACCACCTCCGCCACCAGCATTGGTTCCAAATGAAATTAAAGTGGTAGAGGATGAAATAGAGGTTGAAGAGTCGGTCATTGAAAGTAGCGAAATTGGTCAAAATGAAGCTATTGAAGAGTATGTGGCAAGTGTAGAAGAAGTAGACGTAGAGGAGGTTGAGGATGATATTGAATTGCCTTTTGCTGTTATTGAAAACGTTCCGGTTTTTCCGGGTTGTGAAGGCTTATCAAAGACGGAATCAATGAAGTGTTTTCAAACTAAAATGATAGCTCATGTCAATAAAAATTTCGTGTATCCTGAACAGGCTCTAGAATTGCAAATGCAAGGCAAGGTGTATGTGCTTTTTGTGATCGATAAAAATGGTAATGTCTCAAAAATTAGGTCTAGAGGACCAGATAAACTCTTAGAGAAAGAAGCAGAACGAATTATTAGTCTATTGCCAAAAATGACACCTGGGAATCAAAGAGGTAGGTCAGTAAGTATGTCTTATAGTATTCCAATTCACTTTAAATTCGAAGCACAATAAGGTAGTATGATTTCTTGGTTAGAGGTTGTTTTTTTGATTGAAGGGTAAAATCTATTAATGAAAATTAATAGATTTTACTTTAAGTAGATATTGGTAATTAATTTTGATACTGTTGGATGATCACTACCACCTGAAGGTTCAATAGTAATATTTAGAGATTCTGAATAATCAATATATGTCATAGCAAGCATTTCTTGATTGGTATCAATAATTCCCATGTTAATCATTTCACCATTAACATCTGCCCACATTTGGTAATCATGCTCATTATCAAGATCTGGTAAATAAGCTGTATTGACAATAACAGATTTTTCTTTATCGTTAACATAACTTATTAATTTAGCTTCAGGCATTAATGCATTGCCTTTTAGCACATACTTTTCAGTGTCAGGATTATTTATGGATGTAAATAATGCCTGAGTTTTTTCATTGTCTTTTTGAAGTTTGTCAAGTTTTTTATTGAGCTCATAATTTTGACGTTCAACAATTCGTATTTGTTCTTGTGAGGTATTCCATTTCGAGTATAAAAAAATTGAACTCATCAGGAATAATGCTGCAATACTTGCTGCTACTAAATACGGATTTTTAGAAGAATGATTTTGTATAGGAATTACCTCGGTTTTACGATTTGAGATGCTGTGTAGTAATTGCGATTTGACTTTTGATGCAGGTTGTATGGCATTTTCAAAGGTCATTGATTCAATATTAGCTTCAATGCTACTCAATTCATCTTTCAATTCAGGAAATTTATTTAATGCCACTTCAATCTGATGTTCCTCTTCAGCATTTAGTTCACCCAAAACATAACGTTCCAAAAGATTTTCTTCCAATATGTAAGTCTTGTCCATCATCATCTTATAACTTCAATTAAAATCATTAAAAAGGCGATCGTATGTCCATATAATTTACGTAACTCTTGCAATGCTTGTCTTATATAAGACTTAAAAGTGCCTAAAGGTACATCCATTTCCTCATGAGCTTCTCGATGAGTCATACCATTAAAATAAACCAATTCGATAGCTTTTTGGTGATGCACTTCAAGCTTTGCAATAGCGCCTTTTAGTTTGTATTGATCGATATCATTATTCTGCGCTTCGGTTCTATCATTATATACACTTAAATCTTCAGTTTGGATGAGCCTATTTGGTGTTCTTAAAAAGTTTAACGTTTTATTTCTAGCTATTCTAAAAGCCCAAGTGTAAAACTTACCTTTTTCAAAATCGTAGGTTTCAGATTTCTCCCATATGGTTAAGAACGTATCTTGAAGTAAATTTTCGGCAGCTTGTTCATCTTTACACATTCTCACAATAACACCATAAAGCGCAGCCGCATACTTATCATATAAACTGCTCAACGCTTTTTTGTCTCTGCGTTTGAGATGTAAAATAAGATTTTGATCGTTACCCATTTATGTTAAAGATTTCACAAAAAAAAGCATCTGCTCATCCATTGAAAACATTGCTGTGTAAATATAAATGAAAGTACTTCAAAAAGAAAGAAGTACACTAATAGTTTAACCAATAGAAATAAAATTATGAAAAAGTTAGTATGTATTTTAACAACAGTAGTTGCATTAACCTTTAGTCAAGCAACAAAAGCACAAACCATTGTAGATGCTGCAGTAGGAAATGAAAACTTTTCTACTTTAGTTACAGCTTTGAAAGCTGCTGAATTAGTAAAAGCACTTCAAGCTGATGGACCATTTACAGTATTTGCTCCAACTAATGATGCATTTGCGAAAATTGATGCCAAAACATTGAACTCTCTTCTTGAGGAAAAGAACAAAAAAGCTTTAGCTAATATTTTAACCTATCATGTAGTTGCTGGAAAATTTGAAGCTTCAGATGTTGTTGCGGCTCTAAAGAAGGGAAAAGGTATGGTTGAGTTAAAGGCATTGAACGGACAAACGCTTACAGTAAAGCAAAAAGATGGAAAGATTTGGTTGAAAGATCAAAACGGAAATTACAGCCAGATTACAGCTACTGATGTTATGGGAAGTAACGGTGTGATTCATGTGATTGATAGCGTAGTGATGCCTAAATAATTAGGAAAACTGCTATGAGAAGGATGAAAGGCATTCACTTTGGTGGATGCTTTTCTATTTCCATTTAATATTACAACCCATACTTGGCTTTTGAATTTCATTAATGGGTTGATTATGAAGTAATGCATCTAATGCAGCTCGTAAATCTGTTCCAGTAACTGGAATGCCATTTCCAGGTCTAGAGTTGTCTAACTGACCACGATAAACTAATTTCAAATCTTTGTCAAATATGTAAAAGTCTGGAGTACATGCAGCATCATAAGCTTTAGCAACCGCTTGAGTTTCATCGTATAAATACGGAAAAATAAAATCATTGGCTATGGCATTTTCTTTCATTAGTGCTGGTGCATCATCAGGATAATTGATTGCATCGTTACTTGAGATGGCAATGGTATTTATACCTTTTGACGTGTAATCTTTCGCAAGTTGCGACAACTCAGAATTGACATGCTTTACAAACGGACAATGATTACAAATAAACATAATTAATGTGCCAAAGCTACCTTTAGAAGCTTCTAGAGATACCATTGTATTGTCTACAGTGTTGATCAAATTGAAATCTGGAGCTTTGGTGCCAAGCGGAAGCATATTTGAAGGTGTAAGTGCCATATTTTTTTTACTTTTAGTCCATGCAAGATATAATAACTTTCGAAGACTTCACAAAAGTCGATTTAAGAGTAGGAACCATTATTGAGGTTCATGATTTTCCTGAAGCGAGAAATCCAGCCTACCAGCTTCATATTGACTTTGGACCACTTGGCGTAAAAAAATCTTCGGCACAAATCACTACACTTTATTCAAAGGAAGACCTTCTAAACAGACAAATTGTAGCTGTGGTAAATTTTCCAAAAAAACAAATTGCAAAGTTTATGAGTGAATGCTTAGTACTTGGCGCTGTGAGTGGTAAAGATGTGATGCTACTAAAACCTGAATCTCAAATTAAAAACGGAACCATTGTATCTTAGCAATACTTACATCTGATTTCTAAAGAAAACAGCATTCATCAGTAGCTTATTGGTGCCATACCAAAAGGCTCTAAAATTGGTGTTGTCTGTAAATGAAATAATCTTTCCAGATTGATAACGATTCACTTGAAAAGGCACGCTCAAAGCTAAGCTATCCAGATTTTGCTTTGAAACATAACCACTCAATAAAGGTGTTTTTGAGTATTGTAAAGGGTTGTTGTAACTCTGTTTATTTGGCTTTATAAATATGGTATTGTTTCTAAACAACGCAATGTTATCATTCTTGTAACCAAAATTTATAGGATGCGAACGATCTTGCATCGCTTCAAAAATTGCACCTCCAATGACCTGAGCACCTCTAAAATTTCCGCGATCTTCAAATGTTACTTTTTTGGCAACCTGCTCTTTAGTTTTGAATTCAAATTTTACAATGTCATTTCTGTTCAACCATTGCAGAGCACTTCGGTAGGCAATAAGTGTACCTCCATCTTCTATCCATTTCTTGATAGACTCCGTTTCCGATTTTTCTAAAGATCCACTTGGAAGAATAATAGTGTTGTAACGACTTAAATCTGCATAACTTAGATCTCGTGTATCTAATTTTGTAAGCTGCATTCCAAAACGTTGATCAAATAAATGCCAAATCTCACCAGCATCATAGCTTCTTATGCCATCACCAACAATCATGGCAACTTTAGGTAAACTTAAAGCTCTAAACTGACTACTTCCTAAATCGATACCTTCAGTTAAACCAGTATAGAGGCCGTCCATCGTGATATGACTTTCCTTAGCAATATCTTGTAAGGTGTTGTATAAAGAATTTACATTTCTATTCTGATTTTGAATAGGAATTAAAATCGTACCATAATCATATTGTTTACCATTTATTTTAAACGGTTTCATAGCTACTTTTGCTCGTAATCCGCTTTTAAGGATGGCATTTAAAGCTTTAGGCGTGTAATATTCGTGCCATTCCATAACATAGGCATAATTACTATTTGAAGACACCTTACCATCAAGCATGTCGAGGTTTTCAATTTTTTCACCAGCTTGAGACATCGCAATGCTATCATCGTAATCTAATCCGAAAGCCAACGGAAAGGTCCAAGCTGAAACATCGTAAAACAAACTGTCTTGAAACGATGTTCTTTTCTCAAACATAGCCTTAATTAAGCGATGATTTTTTTGATGCATTGGAACTACATAACTATGATGTTTTGTGTAACGTTTTCCATTTTTGCTAAAGTCATTTTTGATATGATGAATATCAATGTGATGGCGCTTTAAGATTTCAGCAAGATGATAGGTCTTTGCTGCATCTTTTTCATCGCCAAAAACAATAGCTTTTCCTGAAGCAGAACTTGCTTCATCTCTTGCGTTTTTATAAAAATCATGTTGGTATTGTAAAATGTCTTTTCGTAAACTGTTTGCAGCTTCCAAAGTAGATAATGCAGTAGTAAACTGATTTCTAATTGTAAACGGAAACGTAAGCACACCATTCACACTTTCCTGAGCGTGACCACGTGAACTTGCTTGTTCAAACAAAATTCCAATACTGCCGTTAATATCTGGAAATGTTGAGCCTTTTCCGTAATAAAAATCATCAAAATTTTCTTCAGTGTAATACAATGAACCAATCTTGTCTAAAGCTTTAGCGTGATAATGTCCGATAGATTTGGTGAGTTTTTGATTTAACTTCGGCGTTAGTGGATGCGTTCTGGAAGGAATACCTGGTTGAAAGAAGAAGGTAGCATTAGTGCCCATTTCGTGATGATCTGTAAGCACATTTGGTAACCACTTATGAAACGAAGCTATTCGCACTCTAGATTCTGGTAGTTGCACAGGAAGCCAATCTCTATTCATATCAAACCAATAATGATTGGTTCGACCTCCAGGCCAAACTTCACTGTATTCACGATCGTTAGGATCTGGATTTATATGCGCACTTTTATTGGTGTTTACCCAATATGCAAATCGTTGTAAACCATCTGGATTGTAGCAAGGATCAAACAAAATGATGGTGTTGTCAAGCATGGTTTCAATAGCATCGCCTTGGGCAGCCGCTAAATAATAAGCGACGAGTAAAGCAGCGTTTGAGCCACTTGGTTCATTGCCATGAATTGAAAATCCTTGATATACAACAACAGGTCTGTTCTCAATATTAGCAGTATTCGTTTCAGTTGCTGAAATATGATTCGTTCTAATAGACTCAATATTGTTATGGTTTTTTGGCGACGTAATCGTGAGCAGAGGTAAAGGTCTATCTTCAAAAGTCACACCACGATCTTCAAGAGTTATTCGGTTTGACGCATTAGCCAAAGCCTTCATGTATTGTATAAGTTTGTCATGCGTGATATGCCATTCTCCAACTTGATGACCAACAACAGATTCAGGTGTCGGAATACGAGTATCATAACTTATATCTTGTGGTAAATAATAGGAAAGGTCTGTTTGGGTTTGCGCATTTACACTAAAGTATATAAGGCCAAACAAAAGGAACGCATATTTCATAACATAAAAATTGAACAGTAATAAGGTATAAAAATAAAAAAAACCGTTACGTACTCGTAACGGTTTAGCTGTGTTTTAACAAAAGATCAATTAAATGTCTTCAAAGCTGATGTCTGTAAATTTATCTGCAGAATCAGAAGTTGGTGTAGCTTCACCACCTTCGGCAATATCATCATTTGAAGTACTGTAATCTTCTTTTTTGAAATCTTTTTGATGTCTTTCACTAATTACTTCATCACCTTTTTCAGCAATAATATAATCTGTCATTTCTTGTAAAATACTATTGAATTCACTGAAGTCTTCTTTGTATAGATAAATCTTGTGTTTCTTATAGTGAAACGACCCATCATCATTAGTGAATTTTTTACTTTCGGTAATTGTTAAATAGTAATCGCCAGCTTTTGTAGATCTTACATCAAAAAAGTAAGTTCTTCTACCTGCTCTTAATACTTTCGAGAAAATTTCCTCTTTCTCCATCATTCCGTGATCACTCATAGCTAATTATTAATTTTTGAGATGTTAGTGCTTCAAAAATCAAAAAAAAAATTAAAGTAAGCAACAAATAGTTATAATTCTTTTGAGCTAAGTTGTTTTAGATAGAGTTCTTTGTAGTAACCATCAATGTTTATCAATTGATCGTGTGTTCCGCTTTGAATTATTTTCCCGTCATCGAGTACAATAATCTTGTCAGCATCTTTTGCAGAGGATACACGATGACTTACAATAATGGTAGTTTTTCCGTCGGAAACTTTGCGTAAGCTTTTTAAGATTTTCTCTTCAGTTTCTGTATCAACAGCAGAAAGACAATCGTCAAATAACATGATTTCTGGCGCTTTAATAAGGGCTCTGGCAATAGATATACGCTGTTTTTGTCCACCAGATAGTGTGATGCCGCGTTCACCTAATTTGGTTTTATAACCATTGGTGAATTTCTTAATGTTCTTGTGCACATAAGCTAGTTTGGCAGCTTCTATGACTTCTTCTTCGGAAGCATCTTCTTTACCAAACCGAATGTTATTCTCTATACTATCAGAAAATAAAAACGCATCTTGAGGAACATAGCCAATACTATCTCTCAAGCTTTCTAAATGAATTTGATCTATAGTGTTTCCGTCAATAGTGATCTCACCACTTTGAACATCATAAAGGCGACCAATTAAATCTAAAATTGTAGACTTGCCTGAACCCGTTTTCCCCAATACAGCTAGTGTTTCACCTTTTAATAATGAAAAACTAATATTATCAAGAGCAGTAATATTTGTATCTGGATAAACAAAGGATACATTTTTAAAAGCGATGTTTCCTTGAATCTCGATGGCTTGCGTGCTGTTATTTTTGATTTCAGGTTCTTGCTTTAAAAACTCATTAATGCGTTTTTGAGAGGCTTCAGCTTGCTGGACTAAATTGGTAACCCAACCAACTGTTGCCACTGGCCAAGTTAGCATGTTCACATAAATAAGGAATTCTGCAATGGTTCCAATATCTTCAATCTCACCATTAATGTATTGCATACCTCCAATGTAGGCAACTAGAATATTACTGATGCCAATCAATAAGATCATAGATGGAAAAAACAAAGCTTGAACTTTGGTTAAATCGATTTGCTTTTGTTTACTTTCAGTAGCTAATGTATTAAAGGCTTTATAGTTGTCGCCTTCAATACCATAAGCTTTGATTACAGAAATACCACTAAATGACTCTTGTGAGTATGTAGATAAACTAGAAAGGTATTCTTGTACAATAGTACTTCGTTTATTAATGACTTTACTCAGTTTGTATATTATAAAAGACAAAAATGGTAGCGGAAGCATGGTGTACAATGTAAGCTTCGGTGCAACACTGATCATATAAATTAAAGCAACAATAAATAAAGTCACCATATTAACGGTATACATGATTGCTGGGCCAGTATACATACGGACTTTGGTCACATCTTCACTGATGCGGTTCATCAAGTCTCCAGTTCTATTCGACTTATAAAAATTTAAAGACAAGCGTTGGTATTGTTGGTAGACTTCATTTTTAAGATCATATTCAATGTAACGCGATACATTAATAATGGTCTGTCTCATCAAAAAGGTAAATCCACCAGCAATGATTGCAGCTCCAACTAATAATAAAATAGTTGTTGTTAACTCGTGTTCAAATACCTCTTGAGTGATTTCACCATTTAATTTGTTTGATATGATGGTAATGGAGTCGCCAATAAAACGTGGTGTAAAGAGTGCAAATATTTTGGCACAAATGGTAATGATAACACCAAAGAGTAGCTTGTATTTGTATTTTAGAAAGTACTTATTAATGTGTTTAAGTTCCTTCATTTGTTTTGGAGCTTTATTTTTTTAAGATTAATAATTTAACAGCGATATTTTTGTTAATACTCTAATATTAATTTATTTTTGCACGCTGTTTTGTTTATTCTGCAAAAACAGATTTAATTTAAATTACATGACATCAGACGTATTAAGTTTTAAAGAACTTCAAAAAATAGACCCCGTTTTTGGTCAATTATCATTTGATAATCACGAGCAAATTGTGTTTTGCAATGACAAAGATACTGGTTTAAAAGCAATAATTGGAATTCATAACACAGTTTTAGGACCTGCTCTTGGAGGTACTAGAATGTGGAATTACAATAACGAATGGGAAGCCTTAAATGATGTACTTCGTTTATCAAGAGGAATGACTTTTAAGTCGGCTATTACTGGTTTAAATTTAGGTGGTGGAAAAGCAGTTATTATTGGTGATGCTAAAACCCAAAAAACACCTGAACTTATGAAAAAGTTTGGTGAGTTTGTACATTCCTTAAGCGGAAGATACATTACAGCAGAAGATGTTGGAATGACTACTGCAGATATGGATTTGGTAAGGGAAGTGACGCCTTATGTTACTGGAATTTCTGAAAGTAAAGGTGGTGCAGGAAATCCGTCTCCTATAACTGCTTATGGTGTATTTATGGGAATGAAAGCTGCTGCAAAATTTAAATTTGGTAGTGATGTTCTCGAAGATAAGTCAGTATACGTTCAAGGTATTGGTCATGTAGGAGAAGCTTTGGTAGAACACTTGGTAAATGAAGGTGCTAAGGTGACGATTTCTGATATTAATCAAGAGCGTCTTGAAAGCGTGAAATCTAAATATGACGTCACTATTTATGGCGGAAACGATCTTTATTCTGAAGAGATGGATATTTATGCTCCTTGCGCACTAGGCGCTACAATTAATGACGATACCATACATAAATTAAAAGCAAAAGTGATTGCAGGTGCTGCTAATAATCAATTAGCTGAAGAAGATAAGCACAGTTTACTATTGCAAGAACGCGGTATTGTTTATGCTCCAGATTTCTTAATCAATGCTGGTGGAATTATAAATGTTTATGCTGAGCTTGAAAATTATGACAAGCAAGAAATCATGCGTAAAACTGAAAATATTTACAGTACTACTGAAGAAATTCTAGAAAGAGCAAAAGCAGGAAATATTACTACAAATGTAGCTGCTTTAAGTATAGCCAAAGAGCGTATAGAAACTAGAAAGAAAGAACAAGCAAAATAATTGTTGTCTTTCCGAGTAAATTTATACTACTTTTGTCGAATGATTTCACATTAGTAGATTAATAGATATAGTTTCCAAATCATAACTTAAAGTTCTTTACATGCTCAACAGAAGACATATTCGTATTAAGGTAATGCAAACGCTTTACGCTTCTAATAAATCTGAAAGCGAAGATGTAAAAAGCAAAACACGTTTCTTAAACAAAAGTTTAGATAGCACGTATGATTTGTACTTAAGTGTGTTATCACTTATTATTGAGGTTCACAAAAAAGCCAAAGATAGACACGAAAAATCACAACAGAAACTTCTTTCAGGTAACAAACCTGCACCAACTCATCTTAAGTTTATCAATAATGAAGTGCTGACCTTATTAAGTGCCAATGAAGCATTAGCCAAAGCGCTTGAGGATAGAAAATTAAACCCTTGGTATCTTGATTTTGAATATGTAGATATTATTTATAAAGCGATTATAAATAGTGATATCTATAAAGCTTACATGGAAACATCAACCTCTACATTTAAAGAAGATAAGGAGTTTTTTATCTCAATATTTGAAGAAGTTATTGCGCCTAATGATAAGTTATATGATTACTACGAAGACAAAAATATAACGTGGTTAGATGACATTCCTGTGGTGAATACTGGAATTCTGAAATTGATTCGAAAGCTAAAGCCAACAAGTTCTGAGCATCATTTTTTACCAAAACTCTTCAAGGATGAAGATGATAGAGTATTTGCTGAAGAACTCTTAACAAAAACAATTCTTAACCAAAGTACACTCTCTGAAGCCATAGCTTCTAAAACTAAAAATTGGGATTCTGAACGAATCACACAAATTGATACGGTTTTAATGCAAATGGCGATTTGTGAGTTTCTAAAGTTTCCATCTATTCCAGTGAAGGTTACTATTAATGAATATTTAGAAATAGCTAAAGAATATTCTACACCAAAAAGTAGCAATTTCATCAATGGAATTTTAGACAAAATTGTCAAGGAATACACTTCAGAAAAAAAGCTTAACAAAATCGGTAGAGGGTTGATGTAACTTCTTGAAAAGCCTTTTAACTATTGGGTTTCTTACATCTAAAAAAATGCTAAAAAATTTTGATTCGATGAAATAATCACTACTTTTAGCATCTTAAAACGAAAAACACGATAAACGTATAATTTAAAAACAAAGCAATGAAAAAAGTATTATTAGGATTTTGCGCACTTTGTATGGTAGCTTTTACATCTTGTAAAGAAGAAAATGCTGCAGATAAAATCAATTCAGAAAATGTAGCTGCTGCTGCTGAAAGAGATGCAACTGCTGGAGATTTTCCAGTGATTTCTTTTGAAGAAACTGAGCATGATTTTGGAACCATTACAAACGGAACTCCAGTTGAAACTAAGTTTAAATATACAAACACAGGTAAAGCACCTTTAGTTGTAAGTAATATCAAGAGTACATGTGGTTGTACGGTACCTTCAGATTGGAAAAAAGAGCCTTTAGCTCCAGGTGAGTCTGCTGAATTTACTGTAAAATTCAATGGTAAAGGTAATAACCAAGTAAGTAAGAGTATTACGTTAACGACTAACACTGAAAAAGGTTCTGAAGTTGTTAAGATCAAAGCGTTCATTGAGCCAGATCCAAATGCAGCTGATAAGAAAGCTGGTTCTGCTTCTATTAAGAAAGTAAACTAAGAAGGTTATGATGGATTTTCTGCCTTTTATAGCCATGTTTGCTGTGGTGTATTTTTTTATGATTGCACCTCAAATGAAACGTGCAAAACAAGAAAAAAAGTTTGCATCTGAGTTAAAACGTGGTGATAAGGTAATTACAAAGAGTGGTTTACACGGAAAAGTGGTTGATCTAAATGATAAAGACAATACTTGTGTGATTGAGACCTTAGCTGGAAAAATGAAATTTGAGCGCTCAGCATTATCTATGGAAATGAGCAGTAAACTCAATGCACCAGCCAAATAAGATATACCACAAAAACAAAAAAAAGCTCCTGAATTTATCAGGAGTTTTTTTTATTAAAATTAAAAAGCCTAACAATTTTTATACTTGTCATGTAAGCCAACACCACTAATGATCATTGGTGTTATTTTCTCTAAACGCGATAATTTTGTAGCGTCACGCTTAGCTTCAGAAATGTGGTTACAATACTCACGTTGCTTTCCTGGAGTTAAGGCTTCAAAACCAGCTTTTAGATCTGAATTAGTTTTAAATGCAGTTTGTAATTCTTCAGGAATATCAACAGGCTTTTTGTTTCGTGTAGGCTTGATCTCTTTTCCTAATTTCTGATTTTCAATTGCTTCTTTTACGTAAGCTAAAACAATATTAGTATCAATATCTTCAATACTTTCAAAACGCATTTGACGTAAGGCTTTGGTTTTGTTTTCTTGTGCGTTAACAAGCACATTGTGTTCGTCTTTTAAAAAGACACCATTAAAAAACCAAATTCCAAAATGATGCTTAAAAGCGCCAAGTCCGACTACATTTTTTCCATTGAGGTCATAAACTGGAGCGCTCCATTTTACAGATTCGTTTAACTCAGTAGTGAGAATGGTATCACGTAATAGTCTTAAAGCTTCAGTGTATTGCGAATGGTTTTCGATATATTCTTCTACAGAATGTATTTTTTTCATAATGTGTTGTTTTGTTGCGCTGTCAATTCCGCAATTTTACAGATCACTTCAGTAGCTTTGATCATACTTTCAACAGGAACATACTCATAACGTCCATGAAAATTATGACCTCCAGCAAAGATATTTGGACAAGGCAATCCCATATAACTCAATTGCGAGCCATCTGTCCCTCCACGAATAGGTTTAATGAGTGGTTCAATGCCTAATTGTTTCATAGCGTCTTCAGCAATATCAACAATATGCATTACAGGTTCAACCTTTTCTTTCATATTAAAATATTGGTCTTTTATCTCTACTGTAATGACCTCGCGTTCATATTCAGAATTAATATGATGTGCTAATTTATGGAAGGCTTCTTTTCGCGCTTCAAAATGATCTTTATCGTGATCTCTAATGATGTACTGGAGTGTTGTTTCATCAACCTTGCCATCGATGCCATACAAATGGAAAAATCCTTGATACCCTTCAGTGTGTTCTGGTGTTTCAAGTCGCGGTAAGCCATTCATAAATTCAGTAGCAATATACATAGCATTCACCATTTTGCCTTTGGCATAACCAGGATGAACAATTTTTCCTTTAACTTTTACTTTAGCACCTGCAGCGTTAAAATTTTCATATTCCAATTCACCTATTTGGCTACCATCCATAGTATAAGCCCAATCGGCACCAAATTTTTCAACATCAAAATGATGTGCACCTCGACCTATTTCTTCATCAGGAGTAAATCCAATTTTTATAGTGCCATGCTTGATTTCAGGATGCTGAATAAGGTATTCCATAGCCGATACAATTTCAGTAATTCCTGCTTTATCATCTGCACCTAACAATGTGGTTCCGTCAGTTACAATAAGGGTTTGCCCTTTGTACAGTAATAAATCTTCAAAGTAATCTGGAGATAAAATAATATTCTCAGATGCATTAAGTGTAATGTCTTTGCCGTCATAGTCTTCAATGACTCTCGGATTCACATTTGCACCAGTGAAATCTGGAGAGGTATCAAAATGAGAGATAAACCCTATTGTTGGAACGTCATGGTCTACATTACTCGGCAAGGTCGCCATAATGTAAGCTTTATCGTCAATAGTAACATCACTCAAGCCAATGGCTTTTAGCTCTTCAACAAGTTTGTTTGCTAAATCCCATTGTTTGGCAGTACTTGGCGTAGTATCACTTTCAGGATCTGATTCTGTGTCTATTGTGACGTAACTAATAAATCGATTTATAATGTGTTGCTTGTCAATCATTGTAGGTGTTTTTCCAAAATTAAAAATTCATTTAGCAATTAGGAAGTAATTAGATTATTATTTTTGTGCTGTAAAATAGCAGGCAATGTATAAAGCAATTATTCGACCAATTTTTTTTCTTTTTGATCCTGAAACAATCCATCATTTTACATTTTCATTAGTTAGATTGTTGCATAAAATTCCAGGTGTTTCATCTATAATTAGAAACATGTATAATGTTGAAGATAAGGTTTTAGAGCGTCATTTGTTTGGATTACATTTTAAAAATCCTGTTGGACTTGCGGCTGGTTTTGATAAAGATGCTAAGCTTTATAATGAATTATCAAACTTTGGTTTTGGTTTTATTGAAATAGGAACCTTAACTCCTAAACCTCAAGATGGCAATCCGAAGCAGCGTTTGTTCAGACTTAAAGCAGATCAAGCGATAATTAATAGAATGGGATTTAATAATGGAGGCGTAGAAGCTGCTGTAACACGTTTGAAACAGAATAAAGGTGTTTTAGTTGGCGGAAACATTGGTAAAAATAAAGTCACTCCTAACGAAGATGCTGTAGCCGATTATAAGATATGCTTTAATGCATTATTTGACTATGTTGATTATTTTGTAGTTAATGTGAGTTCTCCAAATACGCCAAACTTAAGAGCATTACAAGATAAAGAGCCTTTAACGAAACTCTTGCAAACCTTGAAAGCTGAGAATGCTAAGAAATCAAAGCCGAAGCCTATTCTTCTGAAGATAGCTCCCGATTTAACAAACGAGCAATTGCTAGATATCATCGCTATCGTTTCTGAAACGAAAATAGATGGTGTGATATCAACAAACACAACCATTTCTAGAGAAGGCTTGTCTTCTAAAAATAAAGCTGAAGTTGGCGGTTTAAGTGGTAAACCATTGACAAAGCGTTCAACAGAAGTGATTCGTTTTCTATCGGAAAACAGCAACAAGGCATTTCCAATCATTGGAGTAGGAGGCATACATTCTGCTGAGGATGCTCTTGAAAAAATTGAAGCAGGAGCAGATCTAGTTCAATTGTATACTGGATTTATTTATGAAGGTCCGCAACTCATTAAAAACATTAATAAAGCGCTTATAAAAAAAGCGAATCTCAAGTGATTCGCTTTTTTTATTTTATTGGTTTGAGCATTAATTTTTTACAAATCGCATTGTCTCTTTGCTATTACCAGCAGAAAGCTCAATAAAGTAAAGTCCGTCATTAAAAGCTGAAACATCAATTGCAAGATCTGAAATGTCATTAATGGTGTTTGCCATAATTTTTTGTCCAAGTGTGTTGTATATGGTAAACTGCTCAGGCAAATTGTTGACGTCAGAAACCTTAATGTTTAAAGTGTTGTTTGTAGGGTTTGGATAGATAGCAATAGTGTTTTCAGAAAAGAAATCATCAACACTCAAGGCGATTGCATTTTCCATAAATACTTTAGTGCCTCTTCCAAAATTACCACCAAAGGCAAAAGCTTGTCCTTCAAGCGTGGTTAATGTAAAAGATCCCGTTCCAGAAGCACAGCAAATACCATCACCAAAACTATCTGAAATTTCAAAGGTATAACAGGAATCTAAATCTAAGCTAAACGTTTCAGTAAACACAGTGAAATCATCAGTACCTTCAACGTAAACTGGACTGGAGTACAATGTCATTCCATCACTATCTTTTAAAGTCCATGACGTTTCCGCAGGCCAATCATCGGTTTCTAAAGTTAAGGTAACTTCAGTGGTATTAATTTGCTCGCCACCATCATCTATATAATCTTGAAATACTTTAGTAATTGTATCTGTACCATCCGAAATGGTAAGTGTTACATCATAATTATTTTGATTGCTGTAAACATGAGTAATGTTTGGCGTTGTATAATCAATAACGTCGTCTCCATCAACATCCCATTCCCATGAAGTAGCTCCAGTACTGTTGTCAGTAAAACTTACTTCTAGGTCGTTTCCACAAAAACGTTCATAGTCTGCAGCAATGTCAATATTAAAGCTTGGACACGCCATTACAGCTCTTGAAGCTTGATATACAGCATATATTCTGGCATATTGTCCTGCAGAAAACACTGTGCGACACGGCTTTCTAGAATAGGACATGATATTATTGACATCTGGTTGAAAAAAATCATTATTAGCATCTATAGCATTACCAGTGTATACACAAGAAGGTGATACATTGCTTCCACTTAATTGAGGATCTGCTGGTGTGTCACAAATACGATCTCCAGCAGTAGAACAATTAGATCCATCCACTAGCTCATCGGTTAATGTACTGTTAGAATTTCCGTGTGTATGCGATAGACCAAAAAAGTGTCCCATTTCATGAGATAGAGTACTACCATTTGCTGCACAAGAGTTATCCATTAGAATCACTTCAGGACCTCCAGGAAAAAAAGCATAACCACATAATCCGCTTCCCGATGAAGAACTTGTAACCGTATTGGCAAAATAAATATTAACGACATTGTCTACGTTGTAAGCATCGACCATAGCATCTTGCTCGTTTGTTTCAAAATCGAACAAATTGGTGTCGTCTATATAATTAACGCCTTCACATAAGAAAAATTCTATATAAGCATTAGCATAGAAGTTATTCATTATAGCTAAAGCTGAGTTAAGCTGATTTAAAAAGAAACCACCAGAACCATCATCACGACGAATTATGTGAACCTTGATGGGAACAGAATTGATGGCAGTAGATGACATTCGGCTTACGGCTAATCTGTTATATTCATCTTCATACTGTTGAATAACTGGTAACATTTTATTAAAATACATTTCAGCTTCAGAGCCAAATGTGGTACCACAAACGGCTTCTTCTTGAGCATGCATCGTAAAAAATGAACATAAAAATAGGGTAGCAGCGCAGACTTGACTTAGGATACTTTTTCTTTTCATAACTAATTTTCGGGCTTAAAACAAAGTAGTAAAAATAAGTATAATCCGATTAAAAGCCTAAAAAAATCGACAAACCACACTTTACCATTACTGCAAAACAATGCGTTTTGTTTGAATTGCACCATTTTCTAATTCGATTTTAATCAGATAAACCCCTTTATTAAGTTCTGTTAGATCAAGTTTATTGACACTATTTTGATGAGGTACTTTAAATTGAAGTACCTGTTTGCCTAATACATCAAAAACACTAGCCTTTTTAAGTGCGTTATTATTTGACGTTGAAATTTGTAGCATACCATGTGTCGGATTAGGATGCAATAGTACGTTGTCAATTTCGTTTTCATCTATATGCAACACCTGATTCAGATTAATGCTCATTGTACCAATAGGGTTGGCATTAAACTGACCATCATTAATTAGGATGCCTATTGGTTCAGCTGGATTTGTTGGTGAATCGGCTGCTCCATACGTTGTGCCACTATCTGTTCCTGCATCATAAGGAAATAACGGAATAATGATTTCATCTCTCCATATATTACCATCTCGTAAATTAATAGCATTTATAGCAATCATCCAATCTGGACTTGGAGCAATCATGGACACTAAACTCAATAAAGGAAAGTCAGAACTAACAATAACATTGTTTAGTGTTGCAGAACTTACTGCTGCAAATGGCGAAAATGATTCTTGTAACCATTGGTTGGCATTTCCATTAGAGATTTGCAAATTTATTTCGGCGAGCAGATTATTATTAAGTCCTCGTTCAGCAACGTCTTTGATACCCAATGATGCTAGAGTTCCCATTTCTACCATTGTATAATTACTATTATGCGTTGTGCCAACCAGATTAGACCAATGTGCATTTCCAGGAATAGCTGCAGTGCTGTTACCATTTATAGGATCTACAGCTGTAGATTCCCAAACACTATTAAATGTAATAATATATTCTGCAGTAGATTGCGCATAGGTTTGTAGAGTTGTATGGAATACAATAAAGAAAGTGATGTATGTCAATTTACGTGTAAAGTTTTTCATAATGGCAACGGATTAGTATTAAAGTATTTAAGTCGGAGTCATATATATTTTACTTACATCTTTTTTTCATTTTTATATTTTTACAAAAAAACTATTGAACATAGACATTCTCATATCGTTTGTTTTTGCCACAGCTGTTTTGGCTTTGTCTCCAGGTCCAGATAATATCTATGTATTGATGCAAAGTATTGTAAATGGAAAAAAGTTTGGCTTGGCAACAGTAGCAGGATTAATTTCTGGGTGTTTGGTTCATACAACATTAGTTGCCTTTGGAATATCAGCAATTATCAAAGAAAGTGACACCGTTTTTTTTATCATTAAACTCTTTGGCGCACTTTATCTGTTGTATTTGGCTTATAAGGTATTTCGATCTAGTGGTGAATTGCGTTTAGATTCTCAAGATGTTCCGAGGAAATCACTCGTACAACTCTTCAAACAAGGCTTTATTATGAATGTTTTAAACCCAAAAGTGTCTATTTTCTTTTTGGCTTTTTTTCCAGGGTTTTTATTTAGTGACAACTTGAGTCACGTTATTCAGTTTTATGTTTTAGGAGTATTATTTATGTTCGTGTCTGCGATCATATTTTCAACTATTGCGATATTGGCTGGCTCTATTTCAGATTATGTTTTGAAGCATCAACGCGTTGGAACCTATTTAAAGTGGCTTCAAATTATTGTGTTTGTTGGGATTGCTATTTTTATTTTAGCTTCTGAAAATTAATCGCTCTAAATCATCATAATTACTATCTTTGAATTAGATGAAACAAGCTCTAAAAATAATTGAATGTCCTCGCGATGCGATGCAAGGCATTAAAGATTTTATACCTACTGAAAAGAAGGTTCAGTACATTCAGTCCTTACTTAGAGTAGGTTTTGATACCATAGATTTTGGAAGTTTTGTATCGCCTAAGGCTATTCCTCAAATGGTAGATACCGCTGAAGTTTTATCGCAATTAGATTTAAGTCAGACTACAAGTAAACTTCTTTCTATTATTGCTAATGTGCGAGGTGCAACCGATGCTTGTCAGCATCCTGAAATTGATTATCTAGGCTATCCATTTTCGATATCTGAAAATTTTCAGATGCGAAACACGCACAAAACCATTGCACAATCTGTAGTAACGTTATCAGAAATTTTAGATATCGCAAACAAGCACAACAAAGAATTAGTGGTTTACGTTTCTATGGGATTTGGAAACCCTTATGGAGATCCTTGGGATGTTGAGATTGTAGGAGAGTGGACCGAACGTTTGAGTAAAATGGGTGTGAAGATATTATCTTTGAGTGACACCATTGGAAGCTCAAACCCTGAGAGTATAGATTATTTGTTTTCGAATTTAATTCCGAAGTATCCTGACATTGAATTTGGAGCACATTTACACACCACACCAACAACGTGGTTTGAAAAAGTAGATGCAGCTTACAAAGCTGGCTGTATGCGTTTTGATGGCGCTATTCAAGGTTTTGGTGGTTGTCCTATGGCAAAAGATGAACTTACGGGTAATATGCCAACCGAAAAATTACTGTCTTATTTTACGACTAATAAGCACAATAACTTAAATGCGATGAGTTTTGAAAGTGCTTACAATGAAGCTTCAAAGATCTTTAATCAGTACCATTAAAAAACCCTCATTATAGCATGTATAACAAGGGTTTTTTATCAATAGTGTTTTAGTGCCTACTGTAATAATTTGTACACAAATTCTGGATTTCCTCTTTCGTTTTCAGGGCTAGTTAATGCTAAAAACTGTAATTTATAGTAATTACCGTTCGCATCATTAATAACGTAAAAGATATCTTCTTTTAATGAAGGTGAAGTTCCTGGTCCACCACCATTTCTCCATGTGCTACCAATATTTCTTTGATCGTTTACAAAGTTAGAAAAGTTAATATCAGCTAGTAAGAAGTCTTCATAAGTAATGCCATCAACAGCTTCATCAATCATATAAGCAGTTGCACCAGACTTGATGTTGTTTACAATAAAATCGGCATAAGCATAAGCACCATAACTGTCACCACCAAATACTGCTTCATCTGTAAATACAGTATAGCATAAATCCCAACGATCCTTTAAAGGCTCTACACTAACTATAGTTTCAGTATTGAAGCTAAAGAATGTAAAGTTATAGTCAGTGTTTTTAGCGATGGTTATACTATCAAATGTAGTGTCATCTAAGTCAGCATATTGCAAAGTATAATCGTTTCCACTTTTTAGGATTCTTATTTTTTTCCATCCTCTAGCACTTCCTTTATAATTGGAAGAACCAGCTTCAGGTTGATCAATTCCTACTTCGTAACCTAAATTAAGAAGATATACATAGTTTTCTGAATCTGTTTCAGAAACGGCATCAATTGCAGTGCCTGAAAGATTTCCGTCAGGAGCATCAATATAAGCCATGTTGGCAGGATTAAAATTACCAACTTCAGCTTGCGGTTGAATCGCTTGTACTTCAGCATCAGATGAAGAAACTGCATTAATGTCTGTAGTTGAAAGTTTTGCTGCCATCATTAGTATTGAACCATTAATAACAACTCTATCCTGAGATGAACTAAAGCCTAAATCCCAAGCGGTACGGTTAATATCTGTTGTTGTATTGGTACTTAAATCAATATAGACTTGATTGGTCATGTTAGCGCTACCAATATTTGGAGCAACTGTAGCTCCATCTATAGTAATTTGAATTGGGTCTTGCGGTGCATCATCGTCACTACTACAACTTGTAATAAAAAGTAAGCTAAATGCTGCTAAAGCAGTTAAAAAATTATGTTTCATGGTTTTAAAAATTGAGTTTATATAATAGTTTTAAATAAAATGAGCGTCCATAACCTAAAAGAATGGAGTTGACATTAGAGTCATGTGTTCCTCCTCCAGAGCTATAATCTGTATTAACGCGTGTGACATCAAATAGATTTCTAACACCAAGCGTTGTTTCTAGGGTGTTTTTTAAAAATGATTTTCTTACAGAAGCATCCATCCAAGCATAGGCATCTGTTGTAATAAGAGAAAATGTAGAATTTCCATTAGTATCAGTTCCTGTAGCTCTATAATTTTGTTGCTCGCCATTGTAATTGAGTAACAAAGAGATCATAGTATTCCACTTAGTTATGTTGTAGTTTACACTTGAATTAAGTTGAAATTGATACAAATACTTATCACTAGCATTGGCTTCGTTTGATAAGGTTCTTGAAATACCGAAAAGTGTCGCGCCTAAAGATAAATTCCAGTTGTCACTTTTAAGCGAATTTGTAGACGTGAAACCTAAAAAGCTATACTTATCAATATTGATGTATCTATATTGTAAAGGCAGAGTGTTAGTGATTGATAATTCAATTTTGTCGCTTAAGTCTATGTAAGATAATCGTAACGTGTTTTCTAATCGTAGTCGATCTTTGATCCAACTTTTCTTTTTTAAACTTAAAAAGGTAGTAATGCCTTCTTCTGGTTTTAAATCTTCATTTCCTCTAACATCGTGATTAGCATCTACAAAATAGTAGTACAACTCAGTGAAATCAGGAACTCTATATGAAGTTCCTACATTTGCTCTTAATTCATAACCTTTATTAAATAATTGTCTTGCTGTTAGTTCGTAAACCGACTTAAAGCCAAATTGAGAGTTGTTTAAAACTCGTATTCCAGGTCTTAAAGCTAATTGGTCATTCACATGTATTTCAGAAGATGCAAAAACAGCAATATCACTTATCTTGTGTCGTTTAGGATTAAGTAAATTCTCACCAGCAGCTTCACGATCATAGCCTTCTTGATAGGTGAATTCATATCCTGCTTGCGCATTAAAATGAGCTCCTTTAAATAGATTACTTAAAGTTCCTTTTGAGAAGAATACTTCACCTGACTGATTTGTCTCATCAATTTCGGCAGTTTTTTCTTGCGTTAATATGAAATAATTGAATTCATTCAAACGTCGTTTTTGCTGTTGGTAAGAAAACGAAACATTATAGCGTATGCCAGATTTAAATACACCAGAACCATTTAAATGATTAAACAAACGGTTGGTTGTGTAAATTCGGTCTGTAGCTGAAGGATTTATAGTTGATGTTTGCGTATCAACATTATTTCTAACAGTGGCATCATAAAAGTTTATGGTTTCGTTATAATACTCAAACTTGTAAAAAAATTGATGATTATTTTTCTTGTAATTGATTAAAGCATTTGTTGTAATTTGTTCTTTTGGCAACCACTCATAACCTCGTAAATTATCATTTTCAATATAATCGCGACCTTGACGATTATTAAAGAATCCTGCAAAATCATTTCTGTTAAAACCTAAACTAGCATACCAATTATCATTAAAATTATGAGATAGTGTCAAGCCTTGAATATGTCTTCCTTTGTCAAACCATTCGTATTCATCACTAACCGTTTCTTCTTGTATAGTGGCGTTTATTCGCCATTTGTGTTCAGAAGATTTCTTAGTGATAATATTCAAAACTCCAGACATGGCATTAGCACCATATTGCACGCCCATTGAGCCTTCTACAATTTCTATGCGTTCAACGTCATCAAGATTAATTTGTGTAAGATCAATATCACTGCCTACACCGTTATCACTCACAATAGGAATGTTGTCTATAAGTACATTAAAATAACGCGCATCTAGTCCGAAAAACGATACTGTAGAGCGTCCATTTTGAGCATTAGGAATGATGTTAAGGTTTAGGTTGAAGTTTAACAAATCGGCCACATTAACGGCTGCTATTTGTTTGATTTGCTCTTTATTGATAACTCTAACATTATAAACTGATTTCTTGATGGATTGCGGATTGTATTGACCTGTCACAACAACCTCATTCAATTCTTGGGTTTTAATTGAATCTTGTTCTGTTTCGTTTGTTTCTTGGGAGTAGCAGAAGCTTATCAAAAAAAATAAAAAATAAATGCAGGAATTATTTTTATTTAGACTCATTCTTAATTAAATTTGCGACAAAAATAATAAAGTTATTTTAATTCAGTCTAAATAAGAATAAAATATTTTAAAAATTTCTCAAGAGTAAATTATGAAACGATTATCAGTAGTATTAGGTGTATGTTTTGCATTTGTATCCTTAATAAATGCGCAAAACAAAAAAGAACAAGATCAAAACGCTATCAAGGCTATGTGCGGTTGCTTTGAAGTGACCTTCAACTTTACAGAAACATTTTCGTATAGTCAAGATTCATTATATAAACCTTCTAAAACTAAAGTTGATAAAGGTTTAGAATGGGCAGAGCTTGTTGTTGATAGCGACAATAAAATTTCTATTCAACATTTATTACAAGTTGGTAATCCTGCTGAACCACATATCGTAAAGCATTGGAGACAAGATTGGTTGTTTGAAAATACAAATCTGTATGAGTATAACGCTAATAATAAATGGTCTTTTGTTGAAAAATCTAATGAAGCTGTTACAGGTCAGTGGACTCAAAAAGTATTTCAAGTAGATGATAGTCCGCGTTACGAAGGCTCTGCTACTTGGGTTCATGTTGATGGTAAAAGCTTTTGGGAAAATACAACACCTGCACCTTTACCAAGACGTGAATACACAAAACGTAGTGATTACAACATTACGTTGAGAGGAAATCGCCATGAGGTAACAAATTATGGTTGGGTTCATGATCAAGATAATGCTAAAGTCATCAGAGAAGAAGGTACAGAAGATGTGGTTTTAGCTAATGAAAAGGGCTATAACACTTACGTTAAAGTTGATGACAGTAGATGTCAGGCTGCTAAAGATTGGTGGAAAGCTAATTACGACAAATGGTCGTCCGTAAGAGCTAAGTGGGATGAAGTTTATAACCGAAATACTAACCTTGAATTGGAAACTAAGGTCGACAATAAAGTGCTGTTCAAGTATTTATTTGATGACGAATTGGTCAAAGCTGATGAGATCAATGCCATTATTGAATCTTTTGTAAAAACTAAATAAGAATACCATGAAAATACGTCTTACACTGTTAGTGCTTTTTATAGGCTTGACTTGTTTTTCGCAAAGTGAGAATGTTTTTCTCAATCGCGATTATTGGAAATCAAATCCTTCGCTAGAGCAAGTAAAAACTCAAATCAAAGAAGGTCACGATATTTCAGAACTCAATTCGTATGCTTTTGATCCTGTGGTTTATGCCTTGTTAGAAAATGTTGACAATGCAACCATTGCGTATATGGTAAAGCAGCCAGGAAATGATGTCAATAAGATCACACATGATGGTCGTACTTATATCTTTTGGGCTGCATACAAAGGCAATGTCGATTTTATGACCTATTTGCTTGATCAAGGTGCAAAAACGGATGTTATAGACGATAAAGGGAATTCTATTTTAAACTTTGCAGCATCAACGGGACAACAGAATACTAAAGTTTATGATCTCTGTATTGACAATGGTATTCAACCTAAAACCGATCTAACACCAAATGGTGCTAACGCTTTACTGTTGGCTGCTCCTAGTGATCAAGATTTTAAGTTAATGAACTATTTTACTGCTCAAGGTTTAGATATTCACAGTGTAGATCGTGATGGAAATGGTGTGTTTAATTATGTGGCTCAAACAGGAAACATTAAACTGATGAACGCTTTACTTGAAAAAGGAATCAAAGGTTCCGATCAAGCTTTTATTTATGCAGCTTACGGAACACGCAGAAATACCAACGGTATTGAAGTTTATAAGTTTTTAGAAAACCTTGGACTTCAAGTTAATACTGTAGATAAGGAAGGAATATCACCTTTACATATCGTCGCTTCACGAAACAAAGACGTCGCGCTTATATCGTATTTGCTATCTAAAGGTTTAGAGGTTGATGCTAAAGATGCTAATGGTAACACAGCACTTATGAATGCTGCTTCAAGAAATAGTATGGAGATCGTTAAGGTGTTGATAAATCACACAAAAGATATCAATAGTGTTAACAAGAAAGGACAATCAGCTTTGTCACTAGCAGTTCAAAATAATGCTCCAGAAGTAGTTGCGTTCTTATTAAAAAAAGGAGCAAAACCTTCAATTACAGATAAGGATGGAAACAATATGAGCTTTTATCTAGCACAATCGTTTTCTAAGGACAATTCTGAAGCGTTTTTCAATAAAATGGAATTGTTAAAAACCAATGGGTTTGACCTTGAAACACTACAGGATAATAGGAATTCTTGGTTTCATATGGCTGTAGATAAACAAAGCTTAGATTTACTAAAGTTGGCATTGAAAATGAAACAAGATATTAACGCTAAAAATGCGCAAGGCTATACAGCACTGCACTTGGCAGCGATGACCTCAAAAGATAATAAGATGCTCAAGTATCTTATTGAAAATGGCGCTACTAAAACTAAAACTACAGATTTTGAAGAAACCGCTTACGATTTAGCGCTTGAAAATGAATTGCTTAAAAAGAATAAAGTCTCTGTTGAATTTTTAAAATAAAAACTACTAATGAAACGCCTATATATATTTATAACCTTATGTGTCCTTGCGTTAGGATTAACGTCATTTAAAATCTTTTCCGATTCTGAAAAGTACAAATGCATGATTCAAATGACCAATTACTCTGGCGAAGGTGCTTATATTGTAATTTCATTAATCAATCCTGAAGGTGCATATGAAAAAACCTTACAAGTTAAAGGTGATGATGATGAATGGTATAATACCGTTGAATCTTGGTGGCAGTATCAAGGTAAGGTTAGAGCTGATTTAGATGCTATTACTGGTGCGACGATTAGTGGAGGAGAACGCGCTATTAGTGTTATTGAAATTGATAACGATAAATTAGATAAAGGATACAAACTCCGATTTGAATCAGCTGTCGAAGACCAAGAATATTACAAGGATGATGTAGAGTTTGAATTGACCTCTCAAAACTTAAAGAGTAAATTTAATGGAAATGGATTCATACGTTACATTCGTATGATGCCTCAATAAATCACCAAATTTATGACCATTTCTATTTGGAGATTTAGTCATTTTGCTTTGGCGTTAATGACGTCACTTTTTTTGATTTTGGCTTCAGTCACTGGAGCCATTTTAGCTTTTGAGCCCATCTCAAATCAGTTTCAAGAGTTTAAGGTGTCTGGACTTGAAAACATCACACTTTCGGAAACCATAGAAAATCTTAGTCAGAGAAATGAGGAGGTGTTTACGATTCAGAAGGATGGAAACGATTTTGTCTCTGCTTCTGTTATCTCTTCGGAAGGTGAAAGCGATACGTTTTACATTCATCCTAAATCAGGTGAGACACTCGGAAGCCTTATCGAAAAAGCACCTATTTTTAAGTTTACGACCAACCTGCATCGTTCGTTGTTTCTAAAATCTACAGGAAGATGTATTGTTGGTTTAGTGTCCTTTTTTTTGATCTTGATGGCTGTTTCTGGTGTGGTATTGATTGCGAAACGTCAAGGTGGTATCCAACGGTTTTTTTCTAAAGTTGTAAACGAAAATTTTGAGCAGTATTATCACGTTGTTTTTGGGAGATGGTTGCTAATTCCTTTATTAGTTGTAGCTATTTCTGGTGTTTATTTGTCATTGGAAAAGTTTTCGTTGTTACCAGAATCTGATAGCTCTCACAACACTAGTACTATTCAGCAGGATTCGTTTTCAGAAACCAAATCACATCACGAATTAGAGATCTTCAAAACAATCCCAATAGCTGATGTTCAGTTGGTGGAGTTTCCCTTTTCTGAAGATCCTGAAGACTACTTCTTTGTTAAGCTTCACGACAAAGAATTATTAATACACCAATATTCAGGGAAAATATTAAGTGAACAACACTATCCTTGGATGCATTGGGCTTCTTTTTGGAGCATGAAATTACACACAGGGCAAGGTAGTATTGTTTGGTCTGTAGTGTTATTTGTAGTCTGCTTAGGAATCTTGTTTTTTATTTATTCAGGCTTTGCAATGAGTTTAAAACGATTAAAAACGTCAAAGCGTGTACATAATAAATATGATAAGGATGATGCTGAATATATCATTTTAGTGGGTTCTGAAACAGGAACAACCTACCATTTCGCTAGGTTATTTTTTAATGCGCTTTTGAAGTTGAATAAAAAAGTTTATCTAACAGATCTGAATCATTACACCAATTTCGAAAACGCAAAACAATTGGTTGTTTTTACATCAACTTATGGCGAAGGTGAGGCGCCTTTATCTGCCAATCAGTTCGAAAATAAATTGCGTATTACTGCGCAATCCAATCCCATTGAATATGCTGTTCTAGGTTTTGGTTCACTCTTATATCCAGATTATTGCAAGTATGCCATTCTGGTTGATAGTTTACTTCAAAAGTATGACATGTTTACACCAAAATTGCCCTTGCACAAAATCAATAACCAGTCTGAAACGACCTTTAAAGACTGGATTAAGAATTGGAGTAAGGCTAATAATTTAGAACTCAATATTGAAGAACTAATAGCTAAGCCAAAACGCAATAAACAACATGAGTTTTCAGTCATAAACAAAACAGAGCTTAATCTTGATTCTACTTTTTTAATTGAATTACGGCCTAGCAAACTACTCAAATTCAAATCGGGAGATTTACTTTCAATTACTGTTAATAATGATCAATCTCCAAGATTGTATTCTATAGGAAGAAAACAAGACCACATCTTGTTGAGTATAAAAAAGCATGAACAAGGATTGTGTTCTAATTATCTTAATCAACTTGTAAAAGGCGATATCTTAAACGCTGAGATCCAACAAAACACAGCGTTTCATTTCCCAAAGCATAAAAATGAAGTTGTCATGATTGCTAATGGTACAGGAATAGCACCTTTTCTAGGAATGATTAATGACAATAAAAAACGAAAAAACCTTCACTTATTTTGGGGAGGACGAACAAAGGCGTCTTTCAATTTATATAAGGATGATATGGATAAAGCCATTTCCAGAAAACACCTTTCAAGTATTACTATTGCTTATTCTAAAGACGCTAATCATCAGTATGTACAAGATTTAATAAAAGAGCGATTCAAGTTCATTGCTAATCATTTGCAAAATGAAGGTGTTATCATGATTTGTGGTTCTATTGCTATGCAGAATGATGTTCTTAAAACCTTACAAAGCATAACAAAATCTGTATTGAATAAACCCTTGAGCGACTTTGAAAACATTGGACAAATAAAAACAGATTGTTATTAAAAGATGAAAAAGCAAAAGAAAAGCACTATCGATTTGAGATAGTGCTTTTTTACGAATTTGTTCTTTTATAAGTGTTTAAAATCTGAATTCTAATCCGAGATTTACTCCTAAAGGATGACCAGGACGCAAACCTGCAGGTACTCTTGAAACAGCGTATGTTTCATCTAATAGGTTTATAATATTTCCTGTAATACTTAAGCTTTTAGAAAAATGATACTTTCCAGAAAAGTCAATGATAAAATTAGAATCAACTTTTTCAGTATCAGGAATTGACCCAGAACCAGCTATTGTTCTAAATTCACCGTTAAATCTGCCGTTTAAATTAAGTTGGTATTTAGCATGCTCTAATCCTAATCCAACATTAAATTGATGTTTTGGAATATATGGTAACTCATCACCTTCAGTTACTTCTCCCCATAAATCGTCATTACTTCCAAAACTATTTAAGAATTCGGTATTTGTGAAGGTATAACCTACAGTTAATGGCAGTTTAAATTTTGTGTTTTTAGAGAGTAACTCATAGTTTAATAATACTTCAAGTCCGCTCACAGAAACTTCACCAGCATTAAATTGGTCTAAATTTCCTGTACCTCCAGTTGCAGCGAGATCATTTCCAAGTAAATTACTGTAGTCGTTGTAGAATCCAACAACCTCACCACGTAGTTCTCCTAGTTTAAATCGTGACCCAAGTTCATAATTGATACTTTCTTCAGCTTCTTCGCCTTCTTCACTACCTGGAGGAGAAAATCCTTTATGAACACCACCAAATACTGAAACATCATTTGAGAAAGCATAATTAAAGCCCATTCCTGGAATTATAATGTCGACTTTGTTTTCTCGGAATGATAAATCATTTCCATTTCTGGTTGGATCATTGCTACCATAGTTATCGCGTTGTAAGACAATGTTTTCATAACGTAGACCAGGTGTTAATGTTAGGTTTTTATATTTTAACTTATACATAGCGTAGGCTGCAAAAGCTGTAGCACTGCTAATTCGATTTCCTTCTGCACCACGCAATCCATTTGAAGTTCTATGCATTTCTCCATTAATGATATCGTATCCATCTTCCCATTGAAAACGATCTTCTTCGTCATAATGATAACGCAGGCCAATTTCAATATCATGGAAGGTATTATTACCATACCAATGGTAATCCAATTTGGTTTGAACACCTTTAGCGTGATACACACGATTATTTGCTTTTACTAATAAGGCATCACTTCCTGTATCAACAGTACCTCGCAATACATCCATGTGGTTTTCAAATTGTGTTGGATTAGCAACAACAGCAGCAATTTTTTGCTTGTCACCATCATAAACAACATCATCAAGTTTGTACCAATTTCGAGCAAAGCGATTATAGTAGGCATTTGTTGTAACTCTAAAATCTTTACTAAATTCTAGGGTATGCGTAAACATTAATTGTATTTGTTCTGCAATCATTCGGTCCTCTTGAGAACCAGCATATCTGTTATAAGGCGATACATCAAAATCAGCTTCTGTAAGTCCTAAGTATGTTTCATTTGAACGTTCGTCATAATAATGGAATTTTGTTTCTAAGGCTTGTTTTACTTTTACATCTGGATTAGTGTTGACCATAAATTTAACTGTAGCATCGTTAATATCAAAACCAGTGTTTTCGTCATTAGGTAAGGTTTTAAAACCGTTAGAGCCATAATTTAGATACTCTATCATATAACCGAAATTCTTCTTGCTATCTCCAACTCTAGCTAAAAATTGTTGCGTGTCAAAAGTGCCATAACTAGCTCTAACCTCACCACGAAACGATTTAGGAATTTGAGAAGAGATCATATTGATTGCACCACCTGTTGTAAATGGTCCAAACTGTACTTGACTACTCCCTTTTAAAATTTCAACGGCTTGCATTCTAGCTACTGAAGGGAAATAATATGCTGCAGGAGCACTGTAAGGTGCTGGTGCAATAAGCACACCATCTTCCATGAGAGATATTTTTGCACTACGTTGAGGTGAAGTACCACGCAGACTTATATTCGGACGTAAGCCATAACCATCTTCTTCGTAAAATGTAACTCCTGGTACAGATCGTAATGTGCGATTTATATCAGTATAACTATATTTTTTTAAATCTTCTGGAGAAATGTAATATGCTGATCCAGTTCGATGCTGGGCTACATATTTACTACCAAAAATATTGTTGGCATCTATAATGACTTCATCTAGTTTTTGGATGCTGTCATTTTTGGTTTCATTTGGTTGTTCTTGAGCTTTTAGAGTTGCAATGCTTGCAATACTAAGCATAGAAAAGGCTAACTTTAAATTCATTTATTTAGACTTATTAAATATAAGGTGTGTTTTGATTTTGCAAATTTAAGATCGAAACACCTTTTCACAAAGTTTATTTAGAATAAATAAAAACAAATAAGCGTTAAAGTTTTTTAATGAGTTGGCTACCAGTTTTTTCTGAATTGTAATTTTTTATAACAGAAAATATTATTCTTCAAAAAACCAGTTATGTCTTCAAAAAAATGTAAATTTGTATGCAATTATAACCGTAATTGCATCATGACAGCACACGAAAACAAAATTGTTGGAGAAGGTCTTACTTACGATGACGTACTCTTAGTTCCAGCATTTTCAGAAGTCTTACCTAGAGAAGTTAGTATCAAAACCAAATTCACGCGCAATATTAGTATTAATATTCCTGTGGTTTCTGCTGCTATGGATACTGTTACCGAAAGCAAAATGGCAATTGCCATGGCTCAAGAAGGTGGTATTGGAGTACTTCACAAAAACATGACCATTGACCAACAAGCAGAGAAGGTTAGACGTGTAAAGCGTGCTGAAAGCGGTATGATTATCGATCCTGTGACATTGCCTATGACTGCCAAAGTAGCTGATGCAAAACGTTTTATGGCAGAGCATAGTATTGGAGGTATTCCTATTGTTGAAGACGACGGTACTTTAAAAGGGATTGTTACCAATAGAGATCTACGATTTGAACATGCAAACGACAGACCAATTGTTGAAGTGATGACTAGCGAAAACTTGGTGACGTCTTCAGTTGGAACGTCTTTAAAAGATGCGGAACAAATTCTTCAGCAAAATAAAATTGAAAAATTACTAATCGTTGATGATGATTTTAAACTTAAAGGACTCATCACTTTTAGAGATATTACAAAAGTGACCCAAAAGCCAATTGCTAACAAAGATAAGTTTGGACGACTTCGTGTTGCAGCTGCTATTGGTGTTACTGGAGATGCGATTGATCGCGCTTCAGCATTGGTAAAATCTGGCGTCGATGCGATCGTTATTGATACGGCTCATGGTCACACTAAGGGTGTGGTTGCTGTTTTAAAAGATATAAAATCAAAGTTTCCTGACTTAGATATCATCGTTGGAAACATTGCCACTGGCGAAGCTGCTAAATATTTAGTAGATGCTGGAGCTGATGCTGTAAAAGTGGGTATTGGTCCTGGTTCAATTTGTACAACACGTGTGGTTGCTGGTGTTGGCTTTCCTCAGTTTTCTGCTGTACTTGAAGTTGCTGCTGCAATTAAAGGTTCTGGTGTTCCTGTGATTGCCGATGGTGGAATTCGTTACACTGGAGATATTCCTAAAGCGATTGCAGCTGGAGCAGATAGTGTGATGTTGGGATCTTTATTAGCTGGAACCAAGGAAAGTCCAGGTGAAACCATCATATATGAAGGACGAAAGTTCAAATCGTATAGAGGTATGGGTTCTGTGGAAGCAATGAAACAAGGTAGTAAAGATCGTTATTTCCAAGATGTTGAAGATGATATCAAAAAACTAGTGCCCGAGGGTATTGTTGGTCGTGTTCCTTATAAAGGGGAACTCGTAGAGAGTATTCATCAGTTTGTTGGTGGTTTACGTGCTGGAATGGGTTACTGTGGTGCAAAAGATATTGAAACCTTGAAAGATACTGGACGCTTCGTAAAAATCACTAGCTCAGGAATTCACGAAAGTCATCCTCATGATGTGACCATCACCAAAGAGGCACCTAATTATTCGAGATAGTTTTCTGCTGTATTGAATTAACTAAAAATTAGGAATTGAAAATCTCAATAAACGTATCTTTACGCTTTATTAGATTTTTTAGTTATGCCAACCGATTGTATTTCGTTTAGAGACACGCATTATTTTTCTTCGCTTATTTGTGATTATTTAGAAGAAAAAGAAACGCTTCAACCGTTTTACAATCGCTTTCCTAATCTTGATAATTTCAAAGCTCAAATAGAGGAGAAGCAACAGCAGTTCTCTCCTGAGTTTCGTGAGGTTTTATCACAAAGTTTGCAAACACAATATAATAATGTTGCCATTTCAGAAAGTACAGAACGTAACATTAATTTGTTAAAGGATACCAAGACTTTTACTGTTGTTACTGGTCATCAATTAAACTTATTTACTGGACCATTATACTTTTTTTACAAGATTATGTCTACCATAAACTTGTGTAATACTTTAAAGGAAACGTATCCTGAATTCAATTTTGTGCCAGTGTATTGGATGGCTTCTGAAGATCATGATTTTGAAGAGATCAATTTTTTTAATTTCAGAGGACAAAAAGTGCAATGGAATCGTCAGGCTTCTGGAGCTGTTGGTGAATTAAATCTTGACGGACTTGACAAGGTTTATGAGGTGTTTAGCTCGCAATTGAATACGACTGATAATGCTTCAGAGTTAAAACAATTATTTCAAAATGCTTATCTGAAACACGATACGCTTACTGAAGCAATGCACTATTTGGTGAATGATTTGTTCAAAGAATTCGGATTGGTAATTGTTGATGGTAATGACTCAAATTTAAAGCGTTTGTTTATTCCGTATATGGAAAATGAACTTCTGAAACAATCTTCATTTACACAAGTCAGTGCTACCAATGAAAAACTTTCAAACATAGATGCTAATTATAAGATTCAAGTAAATCCGAGAGCGATTAACTTGTTCTATATCAAAGATGGCTTACGTGAACGCATTGTTGAAGATCAAGGTGTTTTTAAAGTTAACAATACTACGATATCTTGGAAGACAGATGAATTAAAATCACATTTAAATACACATCCTGAATTATTTTCTCCAAATGTAATTTTAAGACCGTTGTATCAAGAAGTAATTTTACCTAATCTCTGCTATATTGGTGGAGGAGGTGAGTTAGCGTATTGGTTGCAGTTGAAATCAAATTTTGATCAACAACAAGTTGTTTTTCCAATGTTATTGCTCAGAAATTCTGCCTTATTGATAACCGAAAAGCAGAATGCTAAACTTGACAAATTGAAGGTTTCTGTTGCTGATTTATTTCTGAATCAGGAGGATTTAAAAGAAAAAGTTGCAAGACGTATTTCTGAAATAGATATTGATTTTTCTCAGCAGATAACACATTTAGAGGATCAGTTTAAAGCACTGCATAAGTTAGCTGAACAAACAGACAAATCATTTATAGGTGCTGTAGCTGCTCAGGAACAAAAGCAGATCAATGGATTGAAACATCTTGAAAAGCGCTTGCTCAAAGCGCAAAAACGAAAACTGTCAGATCATATAAATCGCGTGGTGTTGCTTCAGAATGCCTTGTTTCCTAATCAGAGTTTACAGGAACGTCAGATGAATTTTTCTGAACTATATTTAGAATATGGAAGCGATTTTATTTCCGAAGTAATGCATCAACTGGATCCACTTAAAGGTGATTTTTCCATCATTACATTATAGGTTTTATGATTTTGAAGGACCAACTCAATCGTAAGCTTCAGATACATAAAACACCACAACGCATTGTGAGTCTTGTGCCTTCACAAACCGAGTTAATTTGCTATTTAGGTCTAGAGGATCGTATTGTTGGGATTACAAAATTTTGTGTGCATCCTAGTTATTTACGACAAGCAAAAACAATAGTTGGTGGAACTAAAACGGTTCATTTTGACAAAATCAAAGCTCTAAATCCTGATATCATTCTTTGTAATAAAGAAGAAAACACTAAGGAAATGATAGCGTCACTAGAGCAGATTGCTCCAGTTCATATTAGTGATGTGTTTGATATTGCTGACAATTTAGAACTTGTTTTTATGTATGGTGAATTGTTTGATAAAGTTTCTGAATCAAATGAATTAATAAGCGCTATTAAAGAAACTCACAGTGATTTTAAAACGTTTATGCAAGAACAGCCAACTTACAAAACCGCTTATTTTATCTGGAAAAGTCCGTATATGGTTGCAGCCTCTCATAATTTTATTGATGCAATGCTAAGTTTAAATAATTTTGAAAATGTGTTTAAAGAACAAAGCAGATATCCAGAAACCTCTTTGCAAGAACTTAAAACCAAACAGCCTGAACTTTTATTGTTATCAAGTGAGCCTTTCCCTTTTAAAAATAAAGATGTGGAAGAATTTCAAAAAGAATTTCCAGAAGCAACTATTAAAATTGTAGATGGAGAGATGTTTTCTTGGTATGGTTCAAGACTATTAAAGGCGTTTCAATATTTTAAAACACTTCAAGAGACCTTGAATCGTTAATTCATAGAGGCTTTCTTCAAATCTCTGGTTAGGAACTTTAGTTTGTTCATTTTATGGAGCAGTTTTATTGCTCTGTATTCTGAAATGTCACTAAACGCAGAATCAGTTTGCCTAAAGTTATAAGCTTGTTCCATAAGTTGTTTGTAGCGAAGTAGAAGTTGGGATCTACGATGGTTGATTTCTGATATGGTTTTCATCACTACAAGATTAGATATTAAATATAATAAAATATTTTAGAATTATCTCAAATACGTAGATATAAAAAAATCGATCTAAATTCTTAGATCGATTTTTAACTAACTTTTTTCTAATTCAAATAAAAGTGAAGATTATTCCTTTGCTAACTGATGCAAAGATGCGATATTACCCGAAGTCTAATGTTATGTTAATATTAGCTTTGTATTAAGATTGTTTTTATAGCTTTAAATACTAACATATATCAATCACTTATGAGAACTTTTATTTTTAGCATGATGCTATGTTTTGCTTTTAGCCTAAATGCCCAAAATACGAACTGCAGCTGTTGTACTGAAAAACATCAGGAATTTGATTTTTGGATAGGAGAGTGGACAGTAACCAATCCCGATGGAAAACTCGCTGGAACGAACAGCATAAAAAAGATCCAAGACCAGTGCGTTCTTCAGGAAAACTGGACAAGTGCTCAGGGTAATTTTACAGGCACTAGTAATAATTTCTACAACTATAAAACCAAGCAGTGGGAACAACTGTGGATTGATAATCAAGGACAAAGTCTCCATCTGAAAGGCAATAGAACAGGCAACCAAATGATCTTACAAACCGACGAGGAAAACGATAAAGAAGGCAATCCGTTTTACCATCGTGTTACTTGGACTTACAATGCAGATGGAACAGTAAGACAGTATTGGGAAACCATTAAAAATAATACTGAAATCACAGTAGCTTTTGACGGTTTGTATAGGAAAAAGTAGTTTGGTAGGCAGTAAATAATAGGAAGAAAGAAGTAAGTCGTTTTTATTAAATAAATGATTTAGTTTCACTAACCACTAATCCTGTAAAGCAAATACTTTCTTTAGTAAATCTGTTGTTCTGGAAGATACTTTATTTCTGATGTCTTTTTCCTCAACGGCTATCATCGTGTAAACACCTTTCAAAGCTTCTCCTGTAACATAATCGGTTAAATCTGGATTTACATCACTCGTAAACGGAATGGCATTGTATTTATTGATGAGGTTCGCCCAAATTTGGTCAGCACCAACTTTACTAAAACTGTTATTAATAACAGGTTTGAACTTGTTGTAAAGTTGTGTTTGTGTTTTGTTGGTAAGATATTGTGTTGCGGCATTGTCATTTCCAAGAAGGATATTTTTAGCATCATCAAAAGTGATGTCTTTTACAGCACTTACAAAAATTGGAGTAGCCTCTTTAACCGCATCTTCAGCAGCTCTGTTTAATACTTTTAATCCTTCATCTGCTAAATTGTCTAATCCAATATCACGCAAGCCTTTATCTACCTTTTGTAATTCTTCAGGCAATAAAATCTTCACCAATTCATTTTTAAAAAAACCATCTTTTTGAGTGAGCTTACTTACTTGTTTGTCAATTCCTAAATCTAAGGCTTGACGTAATCCAGCAGCCATATCAGCATTACTGATTGGAGTTCCATTTCCAGGTAATTGATTGACGATTTCTTGAAGGTCGCCACAAGCGATCATATTGAACAGAAAAAAACTAACTATAAATAATTTAAGTTTCATAATAAAATAGATTAGTGAGCTACAAATATAATTGTTTTATAACCCTGTTTATAACTAAAATAGGGTTCTTAACAAATTATTTTTTTCAAAATACTATTTTAGCATAATTGTTGTTTTTCTATTTAATAGAATGAAATAATATGAATGATATAAAATATTTTATTGTACTAGCCTGTTTAAGTGTTTCTTTGAGCAGCACAGGTCAAATTCGATTTTCTGAAATTGTGCAAGAATCCAAGACTGCAAAAGATTCTGAAGCGTCATTATTTTTTATAGATTTTTGGGCAACTTGGTGTAAGCCTTGTGTGTATGCTTCGGAATACTTAGGTGTTCTTCAAAAGCAAAATCCAGATCAATTCTATGTCATTTCTCTTTCAGAAGAACAACCAGATGTCGTATATCGATTTCTGAAAAAACATCCAACCGATTTGTCTGTAGCTATAGATTATAAAGGCGAAACGTTTGCTGCTGTAAATTCGAGAATTCTACCATACGGCGTTTTAATCAATGCCAATGGTACAGAATTATGGAGAGGCTCACCAACAGATTTTAAACAAGCAGATTTGAATCGGTTTTTAAGTCAGCATTCTAAGCAAAAGGATTTAAGGAAGGTCATAAAAATTCAGAAAGTAAAAGAAGAAGTCTTTAAATCAGATTACATGCCTTCTAAAGATTTTGAAATGAAACAGCTAAAGAATGAAACCCCTGAGTCTTTAGAAATTAGTTCAAGAGGCAATCATACACATTACAAAGGTAGCCTTAAAAGTATTTTAGCAAACGAAAAGAAAGTCTTAGTAAACCAAATAAATATTGCTCCAGAACTTAATAAAACCTATGAGATATATGTAAGAGCTGGCGAAAATGCACTATTTTCAATACTTGATGAATTAAAATTGGAAGTTTTTCATTCAGAAAAACAAGGCAATGTATTACAAGTCGATATTTCTAACATCAATTATTGGGATCAAAATCAGATTGATTGGGGAAAAGATACAGCTCATTATTTAATTGATGACACGCAAATTCAAGCAGATAATGTAGTTACAGAAGATGTGTTTTATCAGCTGTCTAAAGTTCTAAATTTACCTGTGATTGTTGCTAATGGTGAGTTAGATGAGCAAGTTCATGATTGGCAAATACACCATCGTTTCTATGATTTGATGTTATCTGATTTAGAAGGAACTTATGGGATTCTAGCCAACAAAACAAAAGGCAGCTACAAGCAATACTCCATACAAAAAAAGACACCTTAAAAGGTGCCTTTTTTCTTAGTTTAAAAAAATTATTAGTTGTTAATAATTCTAAACTCAGTACGTCTATTTCTTTGGTGCTGTGCTTCAGAACAATCAACACCGTTAGAACAACGATTTGTTAATCTTGATTCACCATATCCTTTTGCAGATAAACGGCTTCTTGAGATTCCTTTAGAAACCAAATAGTTTACTACAGAGTTAGCTCTTTGCTGTGATAATGATAAATTGTAATCGTCATTACCACGAGAATCTGTATGTGATAAGATTTCAATGCTCACAGGCTTGTCTCTTAAAATTGGTAATAATGTTTCGTCAATAGTTCTTTTTGAAGCTGAAGTTAAACGTGCACTAGCAGTTTCATAAAATACTGGAATTACTGTTGGGTTTAATAATTCACATTCTACTTCTTCCCAAGTTGTAATACCACCTTTTTGATCTAAAATTGTTCTCGTTACAGTTTCAGTTCTCGCAGGAATAGTTGTGCTTCTTGTAGTTGCAGGTACATCTACAACTTGACGTGTAATTGTTTTATACTCAGCAGGAATATCTATTTTTTCCATTTTTGCTGGCGTTTTAATAACACGCTTTCTGTAAGTTGTTGTTCTTTCAGGTACAGGTACAGTTGATGTACTTGCATCTGTAGCTAAAGTTGTAAATGGTACATCTCTAAATGTTGCTGGGTACTCAACGAAACATGCCGCAACACAGTCGTCTTTGTTTACTGAAGGACAATCTTCAAGAATTTTGTATTCCCATCCAGAAGTTGCTGGATACGTTTCAAAAGTTCTTGAATCTCTACCAAAAGTAGCAGGAATAACATTTAAGTCTGTACGTGCTTCTTTACTTACGTAAGACACATCTACAGTTTCGTAAGTCGCAGGAGTGTACACGTATTTTTCAGTAGCTTCCTTTACTAATACTGTTTCTTCAACAGTTTTGTAAGTTGCAGGAACAACTTCTAAAGTTGTATACGCTGGATACACAGTTAAGGTTTCAGTTACCTCTTTAAAAGTGTCTTTTGTAATACACTTTACGTAACATTTTCCTGGCTCAGGATTTGTTGGTAAGCCTTGGGCTTGAACGTAACCAATACTTGCTAACAAGCATAAGGTTAAAAATAGTTTTAGTTTCATAATTAAACGAGTTAATGGTTATGTAATTAAAATATTATACTACACTCCACAATAGGTGTAGCACAGATTTAGACACTAAAAAAAACAATAGGTCACAGTCGATCTAAATTATTTGTAAGCAGCTAGTAAATAGCAGTTTAGAGGAAGGGAATCTTAAAGTCACCAAAAATTATTCATTATTTTAAGAATTTTTTTGGTTCTTTTTAACACAAAGATTCTTACAGTGCTATCTAAAGGTGTCAAACTATATTATTTAATATTTCAATGTAAATCCGTATTTCATTTGAATATTCTGTAAATTTGTGTCCTCATATCCTATTAAAATTACGAATGAAGCAAATTGCACCATATAATCCGAAACATAAAGTTAGAATCGTTACTGCAGCATCATTATTTGATGGTCACGACGCCTCAATTAACATCATGAGAAGAATCATTCAGGCAACTGGAGTTGAAGTGATTCACTTAGGTCATGATAGAAGTGTTGAAGAAGTTGTTAATACTGCCATTCAAGAAGACGTGAATGCTATTTGTTTGACGTCTTATCAAGGTGGTCACAATGAGTATTTTAAATACATGCACGATCTACTTGAAGAAAAAGGTGCTGGTCACATCAAGATTTTTGGTGGTGGAGGCGGTGTCATCTTACCAACTGAAATCAAAGAGTTGATGGATTACGGAATCGATCGTATTTATTCTCCTGATGATGGACGTGAAATGGGATTACAAGGCATGATCAATGATCTAGTTGAAAAATCTGACTTTGCTATTGGTGATGCTTTAAATGGTGAGATTGAAATTCTTCCTCAGAAAAATCCAAAAGCAATTGCTAGAGTGATTTCTTCTGCAGAGAATTTTCCTGAGGTTGCTAAAGAAACCTTAGATAAAATACATACTAAAAATAAGGATTGTAAAACACCTGTACTCGGAATTACGGGAACAGGAGGTGCTGGTAAATCGAGTTTAGTTGATGAATTAGTAAGACGTTTCTTAATTGATTTTCCAGAAAAAACTATAGGAATTGTCTCTGTAGATCCTTCTAAACGTAAAACAGGTGGTGCGCTTCTAGGGGATCGCATTAGAATGAATGCAATCAACTCTGATCGTGTATATATGAGAAGTTTGGCAACAAGACAGTCTAACTTAGCCTTATCTAAATATGTGAATGAAGCTGTTGAGGTTTTGAAAGCTGCTGAGTTTGATTTGATCATATTAGAAACGTCTGGAATTGGGCAATCAGATACAGAAATCATTGAACACAGCGATGTGTCACTTTATGTAATGACTCCAGAATTTGGTGCGGCAACACAATTGGAAAAAATTGATATGCTTGATTTTGCTGACTTGGTTGCGATTAACAAATTTGATAAGCGAGGTGCTTTAGATGCGCTCAGAGATGTGAAGAAGCAATACATGCGTAATAATAATCTTTGGGATACGCCTCAAGATGAATTACCTGTTTTTGGAACAATTGCGTCTCAGTTTAACGATCCTGGAATGAATACGCTCTACAAGGCTATCATGGATAAATTGGTAGAGAAAACAGACACAGATTTGAAATCGACTTTCGAGATCTCTAAGGAGATGAGTGAGAAGATCTTTGTGATTCCTCCTGCACGTACACGATACCTTTCTGAAATTGCCGAAAATAATCGTGCTTACGATAAAACGGCCAATGCTCAGGTTGAAGTTGCGCAAAAGTTATATGGTATTTTTAAGACAATTTGTTCGGTAGCTAATGTCACTTCAAATGCAATTGAGACGTCTTTTATTAGTAAATCTGGTTTAAGCCAAGAAGAGATTCTTCGCTTTGCTCTGAATGACAATAAAAATGTCATTCCGAAAGAAGGCGGAACGACTGAAGAGGAATCTCAAGAAAGTTTGATAAAGTTATTGTTCAAAGAATTTGATCGTGTTAAACTAAACCTTGATCCTTACAATTGGGAAGTTATATTAGGTTGGTCTGAAAAAGTAGATCGCTATAAAGCACCAATTTATGCCTTCAAAGTTCGTGATAAAGAGATCAAAATTGAAACGCATACAGAGTCCTTATCTCATACACAAATTCCAAAAGTTGCTCTACCAAAGTATCAGGCTTGGGGAGATATACTAAGATGGACACTTCAAGAGAATGTTCCTGGTGAATTTCCGTATACATCTGGATTGTATCCTTTTAAACGAACAGGTGAAGATCCTGCGAGAATGTTTGCAGGCGAAGGTGGACCAGAACGTACTAATAGACGTTTTCATTATGTAAGCCAAGGTATGCCAGCAAAGCGCTTGTCGACGGCTTTTGATAGTGTTACGCTCTACGGAAATGATCCTGATCATCGACCAGACATCTACGGAAAAATCGGAAACGCTGGTGTGTCTATTTGTTGTTTAGATGATGCTAAAAAATTATACTCTGGTTTTAATTTAGCCGATGTGATGACGTCAGTGAGTATGACCATTAATGGTCCAGCACCTATGTTATTAGGGTTCTTTATGAATGCTGCTATTGATCAGCAATGTGAGATCTATATCAAGGAAAACGGACTTGAAAAAGAGGTTGAAACTAAGATTGCAAAAATTTATAAGGATAAAGGTATTGCTCGTCCGAGTTATAATGGCGAATTGCCTGAAGGAAACGACGGATTAGGATTAATGTTGCTTGGTGTTACTGGAGATCAAGTATTACCAAGTGATGTCTATGAAGATATCAAAACAAAGACCATTGCTCAGGTACGTGGTACTGTACAAGCCGATATTTTAAAAGAAGACCAAGCTCAAAATACCTGTATTTTTTCTACGGAATTCGCTTTGCGCTTAATGGGAGATGTTCAGGAGTACTTCATTGAAAATAATGTTAGAAACTTCTATTCTGTATCTATTTCAGGGTATCATATTGCTGAAGCTGGAGCGAATCCAATTTCGCAATTGGCCTTTACTTTGGCTAACGGATTTACCTATGTAGAGTACTATTTGTCTCGTGGTATGGATATCAATAAGTTTGGTCCAAACTTGTCGTTCTTTTTCTCAAACGGAATCGATCCTGAATACGCCGTTATTGGACGTGTAGCGCGTAAGATTTGGTCAAAAGCATTAAAGCATAAATATGGTGCAAATCCTAGAGCGCAAATGTTGAAATATCACATTCAAACATCTGGTCGAAGCTTACACGCACAAGAAATCGACTTTAATGATATCAGAACAACATTACAAGCGTTGTATGCCATTTATGATAACTGTAACTCATTACATACTAATGCGTATGACGAAGCCATAACCACACCAACTGAAGAATCGGTACGTCGCGCAATGGCAATACAGTTGATCATTAATAAAGAGCTTGGTTTAGCTAAAAATGAAAACCCAATTCAAGGATCATTTATCATTGAAGAGTTAACAGATCTCGTTGAAGAAGCTGTATTGATGGAGTTTGATCGCATTACAGAACGTGGTGGAGTCCTTGGTGCTATGGAAACGATGTATCAACGTAGTAAGATTCAAGAAGAGAGTTTATACTACGAAACTCTTAAGCACAACGGACAATTTCCAATCATAGGTGTGAATACCTTCTTGAGTTCAAAAGGATCACCTACAATTATTCCTGCGGAAGTCATTAGAGCTACAGAAGAGGAAAAGCAATTGCAAATTCAAACCTTAGAGAATTTACATCAGTCTAATGATACCAAAGCATTGCTTAAAGATTTGCAGCATAAGGCGATCCATAATGACAATATCTTTGAAGCATTGATGGATGTTTGTAAAGTTTGTTCTTTAGGTCAGATCACATCAGCATTATTTGAAGTAGGAGGTCAGTATCGAAGAAACATGTAAGCAGAGAACCAACTTTTGTTTATAAAAGTTGTGTGAATCGCTTATGCTGAGCTAGTCGAAGCATCTCAAGAAAGACAACTAGGTTTTTTAAGAACCAACTTTTTTTTACAAAAGTTGTGTGAATCGCTTTACTTCTTTTTTACTTTAGTTGTGATATTTTTTAATAAAAAGTTTTCTTTATGCATCTTTTTACAGAGTTTTTCGTCTATTATGTGAACTATAAAAATTTAGATCATGAAAAATTCAAATTGTACCTGCGACTGTAAAGGTTGTAAAGATGGAAATTGTGAAAACTGTACTTGTAATAATTGTACATGTACCAATTGTAATTGTTAAGGGATATTAAAATTAAAATGATTAATGTCTGTTTTGGTAAATTTATACTGAAATAGACATTACTCTATTTTTGTGATTATGATAACGACTCAACATTTGTGGAATCAATACGCAGCTGATATCAAACACTTTATTTTAAGTAAAGTTAAGGATGATGTTGTTTCAGATGATTTGTTGCAAGAAACCTTCATTAAAGCACACACCAAACTTAAAACACTTAAGGATCCTGAAAAGGTAAAATCGTGGCTATTCTCAATAGCGAGATACACAGTTATAGATTATTTTAGAAAACGTGATATCGTTCTTGAAACAAATAGTAACGAGAAGATTACTTTTGACGATTATGAAATGGATCATACTGAAGCAGATTGTTTAAGAGGTATCCTTAGTCATTTGCCTAAAAAGTACAGAGACCCATTATTTTTGAGCGATATAAAAGGAATGAAACAAACTCAAGTTTCAGAACAGTTGCAATTGCCTTTGGCTACTGTGAAATCTCAGATACAACGCGGTAGAAAGCTCATAGCAAAGGGGTTTATGGATTGCTGCGATTATAAAATGAATGCTAACGGATTTCTAGTTGGTGAACTGAAACAGAAAGCCGATTGTAAAGTGTGTAAATAATAATTACAAAGTCATCATCCAAGTACGTTGGAGACGTCTAAATTTTTTCAATTCATTCTGAAGAATTGGTAAATAATCTTTTCCATTACTATTGCAGTGTTGCAAACGGTTGCAATTTAAGTGCAATCGATTCACCAAGCGTTCCAGGGAAGCAAAGTGTTTGTGCTTTCTGTCGGAATAACGCTCTGCTTCAGCTTTTTCTATTTCTGGTACTAGAGATTCAGATTGTTGAATGATGTCACCTGAAAAGTAAATGTCTAAATCTTCGCTACCATCAGGCTTTAAATATGACAAGTCCTGCGAAATGTATGTTGAGATACTTCGCGAAAGGACAAGAATGTCCATAGCCTTTTGATATATAGGCAGTTCAGACAGATGAGATGGGATATTATAATTCATTTATTAATAGCAATTGTAACAAAATTAATCACAAGTTTGGATATTATTACTTTTGATTTTAAAGTAAAATTGTATATTTGATTTAATAATTAATGTAATTTTTGAAATTTCTTTTGAATGAATATTGATACGTTGAACTGGAAGATTTTGAAATGTTTGCAGACTAATGCTCGTCAGTCTAATGCTGAAATTGGTAGGCAAGTTGGGATTAGTTCTCCTGCAGTTTCAGAACGTATTAAAAAGATGGAAGATGCTGGAATTATTCAAAGTTATAACGCATTGGTCAGTCCTTTTGAAGTAGGCTACCAACTCAAAGCAATTATTACAGTTCGCGCCTTTATGGGAATGCTCAAGCCCTTTTTAGAAAAGGTAAAAACATATAATGAGGTCATCAATTGTTATCGCATCACAGGGAATGAAAATATAGTAATGGAAGTGATTTTAAGAAACCAAAAACACTTAGAGTCTTTTATTGATCAATTGATTGTGTATGGAGAAACTAAGACACAAATCGTGCTTTCTCATGTTATAAAACATAACGAGGTGAAGTCCATTTAAATTAATCTTCAACGATAAGATGTGGAACTTGGTCTAAGTCCCAATCGATCACCAAACCTTGTGCTAAGCGTTCTGCAATTGATTTTCCGTAGAGCAATTCACAGACATACAAAGCAGCTTCAAAAGATTTTGCGCCTCCAGCTGAAGTAATGTATTTTCCATCGTGAACAAAAAGCACTTCTTTTCTAATATCTAGATTTGGATAACGCTCACGCATGGTATCAATATCTCCAGGAAACGTAGTAGAAACAACATTGTTTAGTAATCCAGCTTCAGCTAAAACAAAAGCGCCATCGCAATGTGAAGTTACAAATTGAGCATCGATCGCTACTGTTTTTACAAAATCGAGCATGGCTTTGTCTTCTAAATCGGTATCTAAATGATGTTCAGCGCTAGGCACGACAAGAATATCAATTTGTGGCAATTGGTCTTTTAGGTAATTGAAATCGGGTAAGATTCGCATACCTTCAAAAGATGTGATAGGCAAATCTGTATTTGCAACTGTAAATACATTCATCGCTTTAATACTATCTCTAAAAATTGTGTGCTGAAAAATATCAAAAGGCGCTGTGAGTTCGGTATTATAGACACCATCCATAATAAGAAATGCAACATTGTAGCGATTGGGCTCGAGTTTTGGAAATTCCTTTTCGTCATGCTGAACTCCTGTACTGAGCTTAGTCGAAGTATGTTTCAGCATCTCATTATTTTGCTTTACTTTTTTATCTTCGGAAGAATTACAGCTTACGAGTAACAGTATTGAAAGGAATAATAGAACTGATTTCATTGGTTAAAATTTTAACCCACAAGGTATTAAAAACCTTGTAGGTTATTAGGTTATATTGTTATTAAAGATTTTGTTTAATTCTATTATGTAACCAATACGAGAGTACAATAGCTAAGAGACCATAGGCTGTTGTGACTAGCCAATTTATTTGATAGCCATAATGGTGGATGACACTTAGACTAATTTTCGGACTAAAAATATGGGCCAAAGAGAATGACATAGCATACATGGCCATATAACTTCCTTCTAAGCCGTCTTTAGCTCTATTCAATGCAAACTTATTAGTATAAGGAAAACCAAGCATTTCACTTAAAGTCATTAATACTATGCTAATGATTAAAATGCCTAACCAGTAGTTTTCATACATCACTAAAAAACTCAACGAAAGTAAAATACAAGACATCATAATATACTTTGTCACAGGAATTAAACGCTTCTCTAAATAGTTTAACAGTGGCATTTCAAACACTACAATGATTGCAACGTTTAGAAATAAAACAATGCCTATTTTAAATTCATTAAGATGAAATATGTCATTATAGTAGAGAGGTATTGTAGTAAACAGCTGAAAAAATGCCATTCCGAAAAGAAAGCAAATAACCGAATGTATCCAAAAGGAAACATCTTTATAAACGACATTGTTATCTAAGTTTTTATGAGCAGTTCTAATATCTTTAGGCTTTACTTTTGGATCTTTTACGAGGTAGCAGAATAGTAATATAGCTACAATGCAAGTGATACCATCAATCCAAAATAATATGTCATAACCTTCATTTACTATGATTAATCCTGCTAGTGTAGGACCAATTCCCATTCCTGCATTTATCGCTAAACGTAATAGACCTACTGAACGCGTTTGGTTTTCAGGTTTGCTGTATGCTTTAAGCGCAACATAAATTGCTGGTCTAAAGCTATCTGCTATAGACATTGTAATTAAGATTCCAATACAAAATCCCCAAAAGGAGTTGATGTATTGCAACCCAATAAAGCACAAACCAGTTAAAAAGAGACTGGTAACCATAATTTTGTAAAACCCAAAAATATCGGTCAATTTACCACCTAACCAAGAGCCAATTACTGATCCAATCCCAAAAAAGGCGAAGATGGTTCCTATATCAATTTCTGAAAAACCCATGTCTTTTTTTAGGTATAAGGATAAGAATGGAATGACCATAGTGCCAGCTCTATTTACTAAACTTATGAAAGAGAGGTACCATATTTCTTTTGAGAGTCCCTCAAAAGATTCTTTGTAATGATTGAATATCCTTTTCATTTTGGTTGATGTATAAATGTAAAAAGTCCGACGCTTACGTCGGACTTTTTATGATTGATTAGATTAATATTTAGATTATCATAGCATATAACGAGTCCGACTCTTTCTTGAAGAGGTTTGTACTTGTCTGTATGTTACGATATTAAATGTCACCGTTTTGATAAATTCTTTTCAAAGCTATAAAAAAAAGGTTTAAGTTGTATTTTTGAACTGAAAATTTTAATTATGAAAACCTCTTTTCTATTATTTCTACTGTGTATTACCACTTTGAGTTGTGCTCAAGATAAACAGCCTATTACAGGTGAAACTGAGTTTCAGAAAGAGCTTAATGCGCATTATAAAGATGCTACAACGTCACCTTTGAAAGATAAGGACAGAAAAACGTTTAAAGGATTAGATTTCTTTAAGTTTGATTCGGCTTATGTTGTTCAGGCTACTTTCAAGAGAACACCTAATGAAACAGTATTTAAAATGAAAACGACCACAGATCGTTTGCCTGAATATGTAAAATATGGTGAAATCACGTTTCAGTTAAAGGGTGAACAATATGCATTAAATGTCTATCAGAATCAGGCTTTATTAGCAGATAAAGATTATGAAGATTATTTGTTTTTACCGTTTTTAGATGATACCAATGGTGAAGAAAGTTATGGAGGCGGACGCTATATTGATTTGAGGATTCCTGAAGGAGAAACCATTGTGATAGATTTTAATACCGCTTACAATCCGTATTGTGCATATAACGCTAAATATTCTTGTCCGATTGTACCACGAGAAAATTACATTCCAATTGCAGTAAGAGCAGGAGTGAAGGCCTTTGAAAAATAAAAGCGCCATTAAAAAATGACGCTTTTATGTACTATTGTTTTACAATGCGTTTTGAAAGCTCACCAATATTAGTCTTCAGCTGAAGTAAATATACGCCATTTGAAACATTGGACAAGTCCATTGTCGAAAGTGCTTCTGTAGAATGGAAGATTCGTTTCCCATTCATATCAATAAGCTCTACATGTTCAATAATCGTGTCATTTGGCAATTTAAAATTAAGTATACTTTGAGTTGGGTTTGGATAGATACTGATTTCAGATATGATTTCAGAAGTAATGCTTAAGGTATCCTCTATTTCGAAGTGTTGTTTTTCCAACAACGACCAAGTGCCATCACTATTTTGAACCCTTACATAAACATAATGATCTCCCATAGCCAAACTTCCTGAAGTAGCAATAACTAGATTTTCATCTATGCTATCTCCAGAAGTAGCAATTTGAGTTCCGTTTCCAAGTCCTGGATCGATATCAATAAAGTATTCAGCTGCTACAATAGAAGCATTATTAAAAAATGCAGGTGTATTTACAGCTATAACTGTATGCGTATATAAGCTGTAGGTTCCATTGGTGTTACCCACGCGAACTAATAATCTATGACTACCAGTGGTCAAACCAGTCGTTGGAATTGCTAAGTTTTGATTGACGATTTCCGTGTCGGTTAAGTTAATCTGATTTCCCATACCTACACCAGGATCAGTATCAAAAAAGTATTCCATACTATTGATATCTGCTGTATTTACATCAGCCAAAGAGACCACAGAAAAAGACACACGATCATACATTGACCAAACATCATCAGCATTTTTAACTCTCAAAAAAGCACGATAGCTTCCTTGTGTAAGTGTATTGGAAATAAATGCTAAGTTTTCATTTAAAAGTTCACCATTTGGAATGGCAATGGTTAGCGCATTTCCAACACCAGGATCTGTGTTAAAATAGTATTCGGCAGCAGTAATATTACTCGTGTTAAAAACAGCAGGCGCATGCATAATACTGAACGTCACATTATCGTAGGCACTATAAGTACCATCACTGTTTTTTGTGCGAATAAATAATTTGTGATTTCCAGTTCCAAGTGAGGTCGTTGGAATATTAAACGATTGGTTTACATCTTCAGCCTCTGCAACAGAGAGTTGCGTAGCGTTTCCAATTCCAGGATCTGTGTTAAAATAATATTCAAATCCATCAATGTTTGCTGTGTTTAATGTAGCATTTGCATTTCTAATACTGAAACTTTGCGAATAGTAATAACCAATAGATCCATCGTCTTTAACCGCACGAACAAAGAGTTTGTGATTGCCCGAAGGAAGTCCAGTTGTAGGAATGTTGAAGTTTTGATTAAGCACTTCAGCATTTGGGTCAATAGCTATACTTGTACCATTGCCTACACCAGGATCGGTATTAAAGTAATATTCTAATTCAGAAATATCACCTTGTGCTGACATTAAGCATGATGCAAGTATAAATGTTATATAAATAAGTCGTTTCATAATCATTGTATTTGTGATTATTAGTTAGACTTATTAGCATTAGCTTGAACGTTTACATTTATGTTTTCACCAGCATTGATTAAATTGTTGCTGATTGTGAAGTTTGTAAGGTAAGGTAATTCGGTTGGGTAACCACGCATATCAAAATCGTAATCTCCATTATGAATACCAATATCGTTGCCATCAGCACCAGCATTTAAACCAGGAGAGCTAGGCGATAAGTTGAAATCATCTTCAGGAGCAATGTCGAATAACGTTGAGGCAACACTCTCGAAAAAAGGGTTTTGGTTATCAAAATTTCCAACTCCAGACATCATAAGACTTAAAGTGCCTCCTGTTGACATGTAGCTAATAGAGTTATTGATAGTTAATGTTCTTCCAGCGGTAGGAGCGAACAATGTATTTACACCATTAGAAATAAAGATGTTATTAAAAACGGTTACATCTCCTGTCATATTAGGAAAAATGTTAACGTTACCCCAAGTAAAGTTAATTCTAACAACGTTGTTGTTGAATATCGTTGTATCGTTAAAGTAGCGTAAGGCGTAAATAGCCGATGTACTATTATTTAAAAGCGTAATATGATTATTGGTAATTACGGTATTGACACATTTTGTTGGGTCTGCGTGAAGGTTAATTCCATAATTAATAACATTACCTCGAATGATCCAATTGTTGTTTGTTGTGGTATGTGAAGCGGTTGCTGAACCAACGTATATCGTCTGATTAACGTAGTTGTCTTCAATCAAAACGTTATCTGAAGTAGAAGTACTTGAATTATAAGTAATGAAAGTGCTTATATAGAAACCACTAATTTTAATGTTGTCAGCATCAATTCTTACGCTGGTTAATTCGGTTCTTCTACCATCATTCAATACAGGCGCATGTCCAGAGCCAAAAAGCGTAATTTCTTTGTCGATCGTTATAGCGCCATAACCTGTTATAGATGGTTGTACATAAATGATATCACCATTATTTGCAGCCGCAATAGCGTCTGTAATGTTGTCAAACATATGTGCAGGTGAGGTGTCAATTACAGGGTCGTTGTCAACAATTAAAATGTTTTGTGCTTGCGCGTAGCTAAATACAAAAATAGATAGTAGGGTAAATAATTTTTTCATGATAATTAGGTTTTAATGATTAATGAGTCAAAAGTCCTAATTAATTATACATGAGTACATACGATAAATGTCGTATATTGAGTAAGATTACTATTTAGCTAGATACATTCCGAAGAATACAGCTAAAAACCCAATTATAAAGCTTCCTATAGTATACAAGGCGAAGGTCATAAAATCACCTGATTTTAAAAAGATATGATTTTCATAGGCAAATGTTGAAAATGTGGTAAATCCTCCACAAAACCCAGTGGCTAATAATAAGGTTTGATTTGTTGATAGCGTATCGTTTTTAGCGGCATACCCGAGAATAATTCCAATAAGTAAACTTCCAATAATATTAGCGGCAAATGTGCCATAAGGAATTCCATTTTGGGAGTTATTGAGATATTTTCCTAGTAGAAACCGTAAGATGCTACCAAAACCACCACCAACAAAAACTAAAGCGATTTGTTTAATCATTATTTAACTTCGATAAAGATTTCGGTTAGCCAATCTGCAGGATTAGGATGATTAGTTGGATCTGTTAGATATGACTCAAGCATAGCGCCACCTTCAACTATCTCTAGCTTATTAGATTGAATATAAGCCATTGTTTTCTCCCAAGCCTCTTTAAGATTTTCATAATCGCCTTTTAAAACAGTTTTCACAGCTTTAAAGGACTCTAATTGACCAGTAAGCACTTCAGGTTCTGAAGTTTCAAACTTAGAAGAAGTAGGTACAGCACAAGAGAACATTACAGCATTATTAGCTTCATCCCACTTATGATAGATCACGAACGTACTTCCAGCCATTTTGATATTGTTAGCAATAGCATAACCTCCTATTTTTGGGAATTGTTCTTGCATTTTGGTTTTGAAATTATCCATTTTACAAGATGTGGTGTTGTAAAGGTAAAATCCGCCACTATGTTGTGTAACACCTTCAATTGCGATATCATAACGTTTCATATCATTTATCAGTACGCTGTCTAAAAGTTGGAGTCCGCGTTCATAATGCGGACCAATCAAGCTTTCCATACCACCCATTACTGTTGCATAAGCTTTAAACCCAAAAGGTAACCCTTCACCATCAATAGACCATGTCACTTCTGTAGTTCCATCATCATTAGGTTTAAATTTCCAATTTACCATATTCACAGGAAAATCTGCAAACTGCATTTCTTGAGTAATAGATCTATTCACTTCTGTGTCAATGGTTTTCATCGTTCCAGTGCCATCATCATCTTGCCATGAGTAAGCACCTCCAATACCTTTGGTTTGGTCTGCTAGCGTAATTACGGTTTGCGGCTTTTCTTCAACCCAAGATGACCAGGCTTCCCAATTTTTAAAATCGATAACATTGTTATAAACAACAGGAGTAGGAGCTTGTAATGTTTTAGTACGTTCAACATGGAATGAGTTAGGTTGTACAGCAATATATATAGCAAAACCTATAATGAGAATTAAAACTAAAAATAGGATGTATTTAAGCGCTTTCATTTTTTGAAATTGATTAATTATTAGTTGAGATACTCAAAGATAATCAATTTAATGAAAGCAAATTAAGGTTGTATTATTTGTATTTGTTTATACTGAATTTAAGTAATAGCGCATTAATTAATAGTAGTATGACAAGTAATAAAAACATAACTAATTTTTATAAACATCGATATTCTGATTAAATGTCATCAATTTCGCAGTATAAAAAATCCCCAAAGTAGGGGATTTTTATAATTGCATCAAACAGGTTATTGTTTTATAAATCGTTTGGTGTCATTTGTAGTGTCACTTTTTAGGGAAAGTATATAGACGCCTTCAGAAAATTGCTCTATGGATAAAGAGGTTATTTCAGATTTTATTGGTTTTTCCATTAAAAGCTGTCCGTTGATATTGAATAAACGAACAGATGCGTTTTGCAGTGATTTCGTTTTGATGGTAATCCAATCTTGGGCTGGGTTAGGATAAAGGGCAAAGCCTTCTTCTTGAAACTCTTCAATCCCTAAACTATCATCAATGATTACAGTGATGTTTGCTCTTACAATCGTTAAATCTGGAACTAAAGGATTCGTTATTTCACAATGATACACACCACTGTCAGATTCTTGCGCGTTTACAATAGTGTATGTACTGGCATTGGCACCACTGATTTCTATGCCATCTTTGAACCATTGGTACTGGTTGCTTGTTGCAGTGTCATTTCCATTTCGATTAATTGTAGAATCTTCAACAGTGAGTTCTATATCTACACCTGGAAGCGACTGTATCTCTTCTTCAGTATCTAAAGTACGTTGTGGTGAATAGTTAACGCTTGAGTAACTAACACCATTGTTCAAGAATGGTTGCAAGTCACTAAAGTCAAAATAATTATTTGTAAGTTCGAAAGAGGCATTAGCTGGATTGTTAATAGCCGACCAATCTGGAATAGTGCCATTAATATCATTATTACTAATATCAAATAGGACAATAGATGATAAACCACTTAATTCAGAAGGTAGTGTTCCCGAAAGGTTATTGTTAGACATTCCGAAACTTACTAGTGCACTCAAATTTCCAAGACTACTTGGGATGTTGCCATCCAATTGATTGTTATCTAAAAAGATTTGATACATGTCTAGTGCATTTCCAAAGCCCGAAGGTATTGTTCCAGTGAGTTGATTGTCTTGTAAGTACACTCGTGACAAGTTAGTTAAATTGGAAACCGAAGTTGGTATAGCGCCTGTAAGACTATTTAGTTGTAATCTAAACCATCTCAATTCAGTTAAGTTTCCTATAGTGCTTGGGATACTTCCAGTTAAATTTTCATTAACACTAATACGTAACTCTTTAAGATGTATCAAGTCGCCAATTTCGTCAGGGAGTTGACCGTTAAGGTTTTGAAAATTTCTATTGAGTACAGTAACTCTATTACCTTCAGTTGAAACACCAGCCCAGTCATCTACGTGAGCCGAGGTAAGCCAATTAGTGTTGTCTGCCCAATTATCACCATCTGTGCTATTGTACAACGCAATTAAGGCATCGCGCTCTTGTTGCGATACAGGAGCTCTAAATCTAATGAGTGCTCTTTCGAGTGTTAATTCAGGAATTAAAGGACTAGTAACAAAGCAAGTATAATTGTCTAAATCTTCTTCTTGAAGGTTAGTTAGTGTATAAGTGGCACTGGTAGCACCAGGCACATTTTCATAAATAGTTTCTTGAATTGCAGAATCTTTTATTGCCCATTGGTAACTTAAATTGGTTCCACTAGTGATGGCTTCCAAAGTATAATCTTGACCATAGGTTGGATTGTCATATAAAATTTCATCACCAAAGGCTTTTTGGGATTGGTAATTGAACTGAGGAATCGTAGAATTATTAGTAAAGTTGGGTTCCAAATCAGCAAATGAAAAACTGTTATTAGTTATCTGTACGCTTTCTATATTTGGAAGTATTGAAAAGTCTGGTAACTCTCCTGAAAGTTGATTTCCATAAGCTATAAAAGATTCTAAATATGTCAAGTCTAAAATAGAACTTGGGATAAAACCAGGCGCTTCAGAATTAGGAAAACCTACAGAAGTGACGTGTCCATTATCAACTTGTACGTTAACCCAATCTGATACTGGTGCAGAAGTATTCCAATTGGTATTGAAATCCCAATTAGGACCATCGGCTGCATTGTATAAATCAATTAAAGCTTGGCGCTCAGAAGGATCAACATCTTGAGAAATTTGAGCATATACTCTTGATGTAGCTTGTGCTTCAGCTCTGTATAGAATTGCATAATAGCTTTGACCACTAACAATGTTAATACTTGTGTTTGCTCCAAAGGCACAATTTGATATCAATGTTAGCTCAGTATCTGAAGTAGCATTAAGGTTAGGGGCTGTATATATAATGGCAAATGCATTATTGTTGTCTACTGCATTATTGTTTTGATCTAGTACTTGAAAATTTGCAGTTCCATTAGTATTCGCGGTAAACTTGTAGTATACTGTTGGGAAGTCTGTTAAAGTACAACCGTTTTGACCACCTGCATTAAGAGCTGCAATATCCAAGCGTAAATTTTCATGACTGTAAATAGATGAAGTAATTTCAATAGCATCTATAATTGAATCATTTACAGGTGGTTCTACTTGTTCAAAAGTAACTCTTGAAAAGGTATTGACATCAGATCTATGTACTTGAATATAATAGGCTTGACCTGCTGTAACGCTGACTGAAGCAGTAGTTCCTAAGACGCAACCACTGGCAACACTAAGCTGACTTTCATCGTTTTGGTTTAAGTCTGGAGCTGTATAAAAAATGACAAAGCTTTGTGTGATGGGAGTATTGATCATATCGGTTAATGTCGATACAACATTGGCATTGGCTGTTGCATTAAATTTATAATATACTTTTGAAAAGCCACTGGTGCCACAGTCAATGGAGTTAACTCCGCTGTCTGTTGCCAAATCTAATCTTAGGTTCTCATCTACAAAGCTGGAAGGGTCAATTAAGGTGGCATTTGCAATAAGGTCATTAGAAGGAACTTGACCATAAGAAGTAAGTGTGATGATTAAGGGGATTAACAATAGTAATGATTTTTTCATAATTAATCGGTTGTTAAGGTTTTGAATTATAGCTTGATAAAGGTAGGAAAATTACTATTAATGAATTATACCCAATAACAGGTATTTTAATCTTAACTCGTTAATAGTTAGTAGTTTTGTATAAACAAGTGCTTAAGCACAATAAACGCTATGGATTTTTAAATTTAGTTTTAAAAAAAATCCCCAATGAAGGGGATTTTTCATGTTGGATATAATTCTCCCTATGATATTAATAACATTCCAACATAAATAACTAACACTAATTGTTTTTTTTGAATCAATAAGCTCAAATTTTAGAATTGATATTTTAAAGTAAAATTGATTCCTGTGAAGCTTTGTTCGGCCTCTGCAATTCTTGGAATACCTTCTGCGTCATCAAAATAGATACGTTTGGGCGCATTGTCATAAACATAGTTGAGAGTAGATACAAAAGATAGTTGTTCGGATATTTTAAATTCAAAACTAGTTTTAAGATCCATCCAATAATCAGCTCTTTTGTCGGTTACTAGTTGGTTGGAAATAGTCTCATCTGGTATGACGATATCATCTACCAAATTTAGTAATCCGATTTTGAAGAATATGACGTTTGACCATTTGAATTTATCACCTTTAAGGGTGTATTTTGGAGCAATGACAAACCGAAATAGATTAGTCGCTTCAAAGGTTTTATTGAAAGTAGAATCAAGATCTTTATTGAACAATGTCAAACTGTCTTGTGTCTGCTCTAATTCGTAATTAAAACCCACAAGAAGTGCAGCTCTGTGCTTACTGAAGTTCTTAATGATTGATTTCTGCTGTTCTACTTTTGAGTTATAAATCGTATCGTATTTATCGGCATCTAAGCTCTGACCATTTCTTCTGAAATGTCTGTTGAGTACATCTTTTATCTTGTCTCTTTTTGCTTTTGGCTGTCGTCTTGTAGTTGAGGAGTATACTTTATGATTATCATTTAGCTTTTTTATTAAGTCTTTTCCCTTTGAAGTCAAGCTTTTGCCTTTACCATCAACTTCTTTACCAGAATAGAAATTAAACACATAACCTCCACCAATTTCGTAACGTTGATTAATGCCTAAAAATTTGTTTTTTGTGCGCATAACAAATACATAGGTTTCGTGAGTTAAATTATTAAATGGATGGTAGTCCATAGAGATATCTAAACTCGAAAGATTCTCTTCAAACTTACCGTTAGTGACTTGAGTTTGGATATTTGTAGTGGCTTCAACTTCAAGAGGATAACCTCCATAGTTGGCTTTCATTCCTGTGTTTATCGTATAGAGGTTTGAGTTGTCAACTTCATTGCCAACGAAGCCAAATTCAATAGAGCCTTTTAAGCGTTTTAAATCTTCAACTTTTTTTAAAAAATTAAGGTATTTCACAAAGTGTTCTTTCTCATTAGTGTTGCCTATATTCACCACAGCAATATGCGGGATCAATTCGTCTATGATTTTATTGAGATTCTTTTTTTGTTGAGCAAATACACTAAACGATACGCATAGCATTAAAAAAGATAAATAATATGTAGTCTTCATAATTGGGTGGTCTTAGATTTCAAATCTAAAGACCAAGCAATTGCGAAAACATACCCAATACAAGGTATTATTTGAATTTGTATTTCTTTTCTAAAGCGTAGCGCATCAATTCTCCTTTGCCTTTTAGACCAAGAATTCTTGCCATATTTTTTCGATGTGTGTCTACAGTATGAATTCCAATAAATAATTCATCTGCAATTTCTCGAGATGTTTTGCCTAAGGCAATCAATTCAAGAATTTCTATTTGACGCTTAGTTAACAGACCTTTCTTTTTTGAAGTGTCATCAGATTGGAGCGCATTGGTATTGATGTTTGCATCAAAATACGTGTCGCCTTTTGCAATGGTTCTTATAGCATGTAATACTTCTTCTAATGATGAATTTTTTAAAATATAACCAGAAGCACCAGCATCTAACATTTGTTGAATGGCTTCAATTTGATCAAACATTGAAAAGGCTAAAACTTTAATGTCTGGATGCGTTTTTTTGATGCATCTAGTAGCTTCAATACCATCAACTTTAGGCATTCTAATATCCGTAATCACAACACTAGGTTGTTTCTTTTCAATAATATCTAAGAGTGCTTCACCATCATTAGCAGTTCCTACTATTGAAATATCGTCTTCAAATTCGAGATGAAGTTTTATACCATCAATTAATGATTGGTGATCTTCAGCAATGGCTAATCGTATCATAAGGGTATGTCTATTATAATGGTTGTTCCTTTATTGGGTTCAGATTCAATGGTCATCGTGCCATGTAAATGTTCAACACGTTTGTCAATACTACTAATTCCCATTCCTTTTTTGGTCTTGGTTATCTGACTAGGATTAAATCCGATACCATTATCTTCAACCATAATATTTAAAGCGTCTTCATGGTTTGTAATATGAATGTTAGCTTCGGAAGCATTGGCATGTTTAATAATATTGGTTGTAAGTTCTTGAATAATTCTGAAAATTGTAAGCTCTAGACTATTTTCTAGTCGGTCATCTAGTCCATGATCTAAAACATTAATAGTGATTTTATTTAACGCTGAAACTTTCTCTGCCATTTGTTCAACAGCTTTCAATAACCCTTGCTTTGCAATGACACCAGAATTTTTAGCATGCGCAACAGTTCTAACCTTTTGGTAAGCTTCATCTATAAGCGAATTTGTTTTATCGTAAAGTTCAGGAGTCTGTTTGTCTTTTAAAGCATTGAAGTGCAGTTTTACAGTCGCCATCAAGCCACCAAGATCGTCGTGCAGATCGTTAGCAATACGTTGCCGCTCTTTTTCTTGCCCTTCGATCATAGCATCAATAGCAGTGAGCTCTTGCTCTTTAAGTACAGTGGCAAGTTTTTGAGTTTGAAGTGCTTTTTCTTGTTCGGCAAGTTTTTGCTTTTTTCTAGTATTCTTTTGGAGAAGAAAGGCAGTAATGCCACCAAATAATAAAATGAGGAGAGATCCGATCAGTAAACTCTGATTGCGTTTGTTTTTGGCTTCAATTTCTAGGTTGTCTGCTCTGAGTTTTTCATTGTCATATTGCTCTTTGATTTCAGATATAGCAATGTTTTGTTGCGTGTCGTTAATGGAGTCTTTTAGTGTATTTAGCTTATCTAGGTACAGTGCAGCATTTTTATAGTCTTCATTTAATAAATAGGCATCTGATAAGTTATCGTAGATAATGACTTTCGTTTTATTTTGAAATCGCTTTAGTGGAATTGAATCTGCTTTGAGATAATACGCTATAGCTTTGTCGTATTCTCCCAAGGCTTTGTACTGTTGCGCTTGATTGTTATAATTGTATGCTAGTGATTCGTAGTCTTTAAATCGCTTGAATACAGGAACAGCTAGTTTATTGTAATACAAAGATGAATCTGCATTTTCTAAAACGGCATAAAAAACGGTTCCGATATTCATTTGATATTGTGCAATTTTAAGCGTGTCTTTACGTAACTTTTCGAGTTCAATTATTTTTCTAAAATAACGGATGCTTTCTTCAGCCAAATCATAATCCAAATAATTGGACGCAATTTGATGATACACAGATATTAATGCTGTGGTGTCATCGTCCCTTAAGGCATAGTCTTCTAATTCTTTAAGAATAGCATTAGTGTTAACCTCTAACTGATTTTGGTGTGAAAGAATAGAGAGTAAGAGAATGTTGCATTCAGATACTTTTTTAGCATTATTCTGTTCTAAAAATTGAGATTTTGCCTTAAATGTACTTTGGTAGGCATGATCGTGCTGATCTAAACTGAACTGATAATTTCCAAGATAATACCACCAAGACGCTTTGTCATTGGCACTAAGTACAGTGGTGTCTATGGCTTGAAGTTCAGTCCAGAGTTGCTTATAATCATAATCTTCATAAGCTTGTTTTACTTTGTCTAATTTTGAATTTTGAGCAAAGGAAAAATCAGCAAGTAGTAGGAGACTTGCTGAAATTAAGATTCGGTAAATGGATTTGATTTTCATTAAGGATTTCCAACGATAATACTACCTTTTTTATGTTTTGGGTGGTCAATTTTTACTTTTTTGCATATTTCAAAATTGTTTGAAGTTGTGCCTTTTTCATATTCTACTAAGACAATTGATAATGTTGGATCAACTTTACAATTTGAATTATGATTTTTAATAGTAAGTGGTACGGAAGAAAAAGCTTCATCAAAAATGTAATGAATCTCTATTCTGTTTAAAGCACTACAATAATAAGCTTCAACAAACCTTCTGTCGAAAGCACCTTTTGTTAAAATAGTTATTTCTTTTGGTGAATCTGAAGAATACCATGCGGTAAATTTTGCCTCTATTTCATCTGTAGCATTTTTGTAAACATAAAATTTTTTACTTTTCTCTAGTGGAAGATCAAAGTCTTCTGTGTGCCATTCGTTTGCCATAATATTATAGTTTTAATTTAAATGAATTTATAAAAGTTAAAGTTTGGGAGATCTTTTTTTATGAGCTCAAAAACAATGTTTATATTGTTGGCTACAGATAAAGAAAAATTATCTCCTCCAAACAATAATCCAACTACCATATTGTCTTGGTTTACCAAGACCGAACCTGAGTCACCTGGTGAGGACATATTTGTTGTTAAGATCTGATTCTTATAGATTTCTAATTTATTGTCATTACTAATATTTACCGTACAATTTGTTGATCTTATTTCACCATAGGTTAATCCTGTTGTTTTGCCACATTTTTTCACATTCATACCAATTTTTGGTTCTGCTAAGCCTAACATTTCAATATGAAGACATCTAGTATATCTTCCAGTGTCAATTATAACATCATCATCTTTTTTAATTTTGGCTACTGCAGCATCAATAAGATTAAAAGAATTATTTTGAATGTCTTTTTTCCAAAAGATATTTCCTATTTCTTTACTTTCAGAATTAGCAACTTGTACTGAATCTGATTTGCTCGGATGAACAATAATATCTCCTATTTTACCATTTTGATAGAGAAGTACATGGTAGTTTGAAAGTAGATAAACATCATTGTCTGAAGTGATTTTGAAAAATGCTCCTGCAGTTCCACTTCCAGAACCACTTCCTTGATCAAAAACACTAATACCACCAGTTAGCTTTGGATGACGCTTTAAGGATGTCTTGTATATTGATGTCAAATCATCCGTCCTATTTTGGTAGGTTATATCAGGAGCAGGTGTTTTATTTATTTCTAATATGCCCTCTTGAATTTCATCTCTTAAAACTTTAGGCAAATTTAGTAAGTCAAGTATTCTTGTTGAGCTTTCAAAATTGCTTTTTTTAATAGGATCATATTCAATTTCTCCTGAATTGTAAGCGATTTCAATAACATAATCGTTCTTTATCGTGAAGTCGTTACTTTTTTTTATAACAGCAGCATATCGAGTGATTTTAGAATCTGTGTTAGTAAAGTATAAGTTATGGTTATTATTTAGTCTAATATTTGCTTCTTCTTCAGTCATAACTACCCAATTATTCCATCCTTAAACAAATACACAATCACAAAAACTGCAAACGAACCTGCGGCTGTTATTTTCGGAGAGGCCTCTGCAAAAGTTTTCATATCTGAGTTTTTGCCAATGTTTATCGATCCTGAAAGAGACATGCTCATTGCAGCAGCAGCTAATGCAGTAACTACTCGTAAAAACCAGTTGAACTGTGAATTATCACTTCCTTTCATGGACACGTGATAAATGAATATAAAAACTAAAATTATTAAAGAGACGTAAAGCATCTTTCTCGACTCAAAATTGTCTTTTTTGTCTGACATAACTGAGGGATTTAGTGGTTAGTGTTACAAAGATGCAAAGTAGGAAGTCATCAAAACATACCCAATACAAGGTATTTTCATTCTAAGATAATAAAAAATAAAAATTTAGTAGAAGATATTGTCAGACAACTAGGACTGTTGTATTAGACAAAAATAAATTTAATAGTAGCAATCATGGCCATGAAAGACACAAAAGCAATAAGAATCCAAATGCTACCCTTGTAGTATTTTTGGTGAAGCTTTAAATCTTTTTTGTAAGCAAAAAAGATCATAACGATAAACGTAATCGCAAATAAAATTCCAAATAGCCATTGACCGTTACTAAACATATTCTTATTTTTATAGCAAAAATAAAGAATCTTCTCACGTTTTTTTGATAAAAAGTAGTTAAAAATTAATAATTTCTTAAATTTTAGTTCACAATCAGGATGTTAGATTATTCTAAATATAAAACTCAAATTAGTTATGAAAACTAAAATTGAAGCTGTTAAAGCTTTTCATACGGCTTTTAAGATTGGTCACAGAGAAACTCCTAAAGCCGACCTTGGTTTAGACAAGAATATGTTGCGCTATAAATTAATGCGTGAAGAAAATGAAGAGTACCTTGAAGCTGCCAATAACAATGATCTCGTTGAAGTTGCTGATGCGCTTGGTGATATGTTGTATATTCTTTGCGGAACTATTATTGAACACGGACTGCAACATAAAATTGAAGACGTGTTTGAAGAAATTCAACGTAGTAATATGAGCAAACTTGGTGAGGATGGAGAACCTATTTACAGAGACGATGGAAAAGTTCTGAAAGGGCCAAATTATTTTAAACCCAACATTCAAAAAATACTAGAATCATAAAAAAAGAAGCCGAAAGGCTTCTTTTTTTATACTTTATATCTCCAACCATGTTTGTCTTCAGACAAGTTGTGTTGTATATTTAAAAGATGTGTTTTAAATGTTGTTGCGTAAGCATTATCAATTTCAGGAATCTCAAAGATATCTCCACCATGTTCAAATGCCGAGATCGGACTTATCACTGCAGCAGTTCCAGCTCCAAAAATTTCTTTCAAGCTTCCATTTCGGGCAGCATCTTTAATTTCTTTAACACTCACACGACGCACCTCACAAGTAACCCCTAAATCCTCAGCAATTTGAATCACACTTTTTCGCGTAACACCATCTAAAATTCTATCATTGTTTGGTGCTGTAATTAGCGTGTCTCCAACTCTAAAAAAGATATTCATAGTTCCAGCTTCCTCAAGGTATTCATGTGTGTTAGCATCTGTCCAAATAATTTGCTGAAAACCTTTGCTTTGTGCAATATTAGTAGGATAAAACTGTGCAGCATAATTTCCTGCAGCTTTGGCAAATCCAACACCACCATCAGCCGATCTGCTAAATTTTTCAGCAAATAAAACACGTACACGATCTGTGTAATAGGCTTTCGCAGGAGAACAAATAATCATAAAACGATATGAGCTTGCAGGCGAAGCAGAAATAGCATTTTCAGTTGCAATAACAAAAGGTCTTAAGTATAATGAATTTCCAAGTCCAGGCTTAATCCAATCTTTATCCAAATTCAAAAGAGTCGTTAATCCTTCAAAGAAATAGTCTTCAGGAAATTCAGGTATGGCTAAACGCTTTGCAGAAATATTAATACGTTTCTGATTTTCATCTGGTCTGAATAAAAAGACATTACCTTCATCATCTTTATAGGCTTTCATACCTTCAAACACAGCTTGGCCATAATGGAACACACGAGCAGAAGGATCAATGGTCATAGGACCATAAGGAACAATCTTTGGCTGTTGCCATTCACCATTTTCATAGTCGCAATAAAACATATGATCGGTAAATGTTCTTCCAAAGGTTAGATTATTAAAATCTACATCGTGTATTCTTGAAGTTTCTGATTTTACTATATCGATTTCGTAAGTTGAAAGTTTTGTCATTTTAACAGTTTTAATCTTTTGCAAAACTAGTCAATTTAAGCTAATAAAAAACATAAAATTTCCCTAAATAATACATATCTTTACAGCTGAATTATTTACTAAAAACACTTGTATTTATGAAACGTATTTTATTTGCTATAATGCTTGTAAGCCTTGTATACTCTTGTAAAAATGAATCTAAAGAAACAGCAGATGCTACTGTTGAATCAAAAGAAAAGCAAGAGGCTTCTTACAGTTCTTTCGGAATGGAAATTACAGATGCTGATGCTTTGACAGCAAAACGAATGGCTGAGCATTACAAAAGTATGACTGTTGGAGATTCAATCGATGCAAAAATGATGGCAAAAGTAGAAGAGGTTTGCCAGGCAAAGGGTTGTTGGATGAAAGTTGACTTAGGGAATGGCGATCAAGCTATGGTGAAGTTTAAAGATTACGGATTTTTTATGCCAAAGGACATTGCTGGTAGAGAAGTGATCATGAACGGAAAAGCATTTGTTAATGAGGTTTCTGTTGAAGAGCAACGTCATTACGCTGAAGACGCTGGAGAATCTGCTGAAGAAATTGCTAAAATTACTGAACCTAAAAAGACCTATTCGTTTTTAGCGGATGGTGTACTTTTAAAAGAATAAACTTAATGCAAAAACGCATAGAATTTCTTTTTTTAGGGTTACTTATTTTTGGTTGTAATTCTTCGAATACATCTACTGAAAGCAAGACAACAATAGTTGATGGTACTACACGTTATGAAGTGTATCAATCTTCGGAAATGTCAGCCTTGATGAAGGCTATGCATTCCTATAATACGCAACTAAAAGCTCAGATTTTAGACGATGAGGTGACTTTAGAATTTCCTGAAGCTTTTGAAAACATAGATGTTGCTCAATTATCTGATGGGAAGTCTAGAACTCAAGCGTTTGATCATTATTCGGGAAAATTCATTGAAGCTCAAAAAGCAATTTTTGAAGAAGATTCAACAGTTTCAATTAAGGACAGGTATAATAATGCCATTACCATGTGTTTGTCTTGTCACCAGACAGAATGTACTGGTCCAATTCCAAAAATTAAGAAATTGCTGATTAAATAATAGTCCTTGCAACGTAAGATCATTACTACTGGAGATGGTTCTAAAACCATTCAAATTGAAGACTGGAACGAGCAGTATCATTCCATTCATGGTGCTATTCAGGAGGCAAAATATGTCTACATAGAGCAGGGCTTGCATTTTTTTTATTGCAGCCAACTTGATAAGAAAACTAAGATTTCAGTCTTAGAGATTGGCTTCGGAACGGGTTTAAATGCTGCGTTAACCCTTCAAAGTTCTAAATTACTTAATACTCCAATCGATTATGTTGGAGTGGAAGGTTTTCCAGTTTCAGATTCAGAATTACAACAATTAAACTACATTGAAGATTCTAATATTGATCAACAAACATTTGACAATATTCATAACGTAACTTGGGAACAAAGGCGCGAGATAACCCATCTTTTTTCGCTAACGAAACAGAAAAAAATGTTTTCTGAAATACATGATGTGAACGCTTATAACGTTATTTATTATGATGCTTTTGGAGCGAGGGTTCAACCAGAATTGTGGACAGAATTAATGTTTTCAAAAATGTTTACAGCATTAAAGCCTAATGGTGTTCTAGTGACTTATTCTTCAAAAGGAAGTGTAAAGCGAGCTCTGACAGCTGTAGGTTTTGAAATTGAGCGTTTAAAAGGTCCGCCAGGAAAACGCCATATGCTCAGAGCTGTAAAACGTTAAACCATTCACAAATATACCGTTGCTGCATTATTCTTTCAGTAAATTTGTAGTACTATGAAAACGATTTTAATTACTGGTGCTACTGGATTAATTGGAAAGGAAATTGTAAGATTTTGTCATCAAAATCAATGGGTTGTTCACTTCTTGACAACATCGAAGCAAAAACTTAAACACGAGCATAATTATAAGGGATTCTATTGGAATCCTGACGAAAATGTTATTGATAGTGCCTGCTTTGTAGGTGTCGATACGATCATTAATCTTGTTGGAGCACCTATTTCTAATCGCTGGACGACTAGCTATAAAAACACAATTATTTCTAGTAGGATAGATACAGCTAAATTGCTTTTGGATACCATCAAAGCACATCAGTTTTCAATTGATCATGTTATTTCTGCTAGTGCTATCGGATTGTATCCTAGTTCTCAAACGAAATACTATGATGAAGAACTTACTAATTCATCAAAATCGTTTCTGGGTACCGTTGTGCAGAAATGGGAAGAAGCCATCGATCAATTTAAAGATATTGGAGTAAAAGTTTCTAAAGTTAGGATTGGTCTAGTGTTATCTGAAAAAGGAGGTGCTTTAACTGAAATTATAAAACCAATGCAATTTGGTTTAGGTGCTGCTTTTGGAAGTGGTGAACAATGGCAATCATGGATTCATATTGAGGACTTGGCAAGACTATTTGTTTTTATTGCCGAAAATAACCTGGAAGGTGTTTATAATGGCGTGGCTCCAAATCCAGTTAGTAATTCTGAATTGACTAAAACCGCTGCCAAAGTATTGAAGAAACCTTTGATCTTACCAAACATCCCGAAGTTTATGATGAAATTGATACTTGGTGAAATGCATATTCTTTTGTTTGAAAGTCAACGGGTTAGTTCAAGTAAGGTAGAAAGTAAAGGCTTTGATTTTCAATTCCATCATTTAGAGCCAGCTCTTGAAGATTTATTGAATTAAAAAAGCCACCCTCAATGAGGATGGCAATTTTCATATTGGGATGCTATCAATCTAAGATTTTTTAGCTACAATTTGAATTGATATTTCCATATCATCATTAATGAAGCGATCTCCTAAATTATCAAAAATAGATTTTGAACCGTAGTTAACATTCCATTTTGTTCTGTCAATTGTAAAAGGATCACTTACAATTTTCATATCATCACCACTGTTCGTGATGGTTACTGGGAATGTAATATTGTGCTTTTGACCTTTAATAGATAAATTTCCAGATAATCTTGTTTTACCTGCAGCTAAAGACTCAGTTCCAGTAATCTCAAATGCAGCTGTAGGAAACTTTTTTACATCAAAAAAGTGGTCTTCTTTACCTTCAACAGTTCCTTTTAAATGCGCTTCAAGATCTTCTTTTCCATCTCCAGCTTCTAAATCAGTAACTGTAATACTATTCATATCGATAAGAAATGTTCCACTTTGTAACTTACCATCGTTAATTTGAAAAACACCATTTTCAAGTGTGATGTGTCCTTCGTGCGTTCCTGTTGGTTTGAAGCCTTTCCAGTTAACTGAAGATTCAGCTACATTAACAGTGTACTTCTCTGATGTACTTTCACTCACAGCAGCAGCTTCTGCATCACTAGTATTAGCTTCTTTAGCATCATTTTTACATGCAGTCAGTGATAATATCACTATACATAAAAGTAAAGTATTAAGAATTTTTTTAGTCATTTTAAAGTTGTTTTTTAGGTTTGTGTTTCATACAAAAATAGGGATTTCAATGCAGACATCAAATCCATTGTATTTTTTTTGATGACATTTTGACATTTTAATAAATATGGCAGTACTTTTGCAAACTTAAATCGAAGATTTATAAAAACAACCAATATAATGGGTAAAAAAGATAAAGATCAAGTTATAGACGAGAAAGACATTCAAGGTAATGATAATCAAGATACTCAAGTAGAGGAATTATCTGTCGAAGAACAACTAAAAGAAGACCTGAGTAAAGAAAAAGATAAGTTTTTAAGACTCTTTGCTGAATTTGAAAACTACAAAAAGCGAACTTCAAAAGAGCGTGTCGATTTGTTTAAAACTGCCAGTGAAGAGGTTATGGTAGCCATGCTTCCTGTTTTAGATGATTTTGAGCGTGCTTTAATGCACATTGAAGAAGATAAAGAAGCTGAAGAACTCCGTAAAGGCGTCCTTTTAATTTACAACAAGTTGATGACAACGCTCAACCAAAAAGGCTTAGCTAAAATGGAAGTGCAATCTGGTGATAATTTTGATGCCGACCTTCATGAGGCAATTACTCAAATTCCTGCACCTAGTGAGGATATGAAAGGCAAAATTGTAGACGTTATTGAAAAAGGATACAAGCTTGGAGAAAAGGTGATTCGTTTCCCAAAAGTCGTTATTGGACAGTAAACTAAATTTAATACAACACCTATTTGTTGAAATAGGACATTTGATATGGCAAAAAGAGATTATTACGAAATATTAGGAGTTGATAAAAGTGCTTCTGCAGCTGAAATAAAAAAGGCTTATCGAAAGATGGCTATTAAATATCATCCTGATAAAAATCCAGATGATAAAGATGCTGAAGCTAAGTTTAAGGAAGCTGCTGAAGCTTATGAGGTTTTAAGTGATGCTGATAAAAAAGCACGTTACGATCAATTTGGTCATCAAGCTTTTGAAGGCGCTGGTGGATTTGGCGGAGGAGGCATGAATATGGATGACATATTCAGTCAGTTTGGTGATATCTTTGGTGGCGCTTTTGGTGGCGGAGGATTCTCTGGTTTTGGAGGCGGATTTGGCGGACAAAGACGTGTGAAAGGAAGTAATTTACGTATTCGAGTGTCTTTGTCTCTTGAAGAAGTAGCCAATGGTATTGAAAAGAAGATCAAAGTAAAACGAAAAATTCAAGCTCCAGGAACGACTTATAAAACTTGCGGAACTTGTAATGGATCAGGTCAGGTAACTAGAGTAACAAATACAATTCTTGGACGCATGCAAACCGCATCTGCTTGTCCTACCTGTGGAGGAGCTGGTCAAAGTATTGATAAAAAACCTAGTGATGCTGATGCTCAAGGACTAAAAGTTCAAGAGGAAACGGTTTCAGTGAAAATTCCTGCTGGTGTTGTTGATGGGATGCAACTTAAAGTTACTGGAAAAGGTAATGAAGCTCCAGGAAATGGTATTTCAGGAGATCTTTTAGTTGTCATTGAAGAAAAAGAACACGATACTTTAAAACGTGAAGGCGATAACCTTCATTACGATCTCTATGTGAGTTTACCTGATGCCGTTTTAGGAACCTCAAAAGAGATAGATACCGTTACTGGTAAGGTGAGAATTAAAATTGAACCTGGTGTTCAGTCTGGAAAAATCCTTCGTTTGAGAGGAAAAGGAATTCCGAGTATAAATGGTTATGGATCAGGAGATTTGTTGGTTCATGTTAATGTTTGGACACCAAAAACATTAAACAAACAGCAAAAAGAGTTTTTCGAAAGTATGAGAAACGATGAGCACTTTAGTCCAAAGCCTGAGAGTACGGATAAATCTTTTTTTGAAAAAGTTAAAGATATGTTTTCATAAAAAATGGAGTTTTAATAAAAAACACTATATTTGAATATCACTAAATTCATTTTAGTGGTAATTTTTCTTTTTCATAGCAATTTTTTCCCATCCTTAATTTAGTTTAAGGGTGGGTTTTGTTTTTTTAGTGTGTTTGTATTTTTGTCGTATTTCATAAGCGACATAAGTGCTTCCTTGAAATATCATAAAGAATTTAAAAATTAAAGGGTTTATCCTAGAGATAGCAGTATCATTTTTTATCTTTACACGTTTCAAAAAATAACATTTCAATTTTAGTTTATGAATAATCTTCTAGTTGCTGATTCAGTATCTAAAAGTTTCGGAGAGTTTAGAGCTTTAAATTCCGTTTCTATTTCGGTTCCTAAAGGAAGTATTTTTGGTTTATTAGGACCAAATGGCGCTGGTAAAACAACACTCATTCGAATCATCAATCAAATTACAATGCCTGATTCTGGTAAGGTAACCTTAGATGGTGAGCCATTACGACCAGAGCATATTCAAAATATTGGTTATTTGCCTGAGGAACGCGGACTCTACAAGTCAATGAAAGTTGGAGAGCAGGCCTTGTATCTGGCACAATTGAAAGGTTTGGACAAAAAAGTTGCTAGAGAACGATTGAAATATTGGTTTGACAAATTAGAGATTGGTGATTGGTGGAACAAAAAAATACAAGAGTTAAGTAAAGGACAAGCACAGAAGATTCAATTTGTTGTGACCGTACTTCATCAACCAAAACTCTTAATATTTGATGAGCCTTTTTCGGGTTTCGATCCCATAAATGCCAATTTGATCAAAGATGAAATTCTTCAACTAAGAGACGAAGGTGCAACCGTTATTTTTTCTACACATCGTATGGAATCTGTTGAAGAATTATGCGATCATATTGCGCTAATTCATAAGTCGAATAAAGTACTTGATGGAAAATTGACAGATATTAAGCGTCAATACAAAACCAATACGTTTGAAGTTGGACTACAAACCAATGCTGTTGATGAAGTGACGAAAGCTATAAAGGGAAAATTTGAAGTGTTTCCTGCGACCTTCAAGAATTTGAATGACGACGTAAAACTAAACGTCAAACTGAATGCTAACGATTCTTCTAATGACCTATTGTCATTTTTAACCTCGAAAGCAGAAGTGCATCATTTTGTAGAAGTCGTGCCAAGTGCTAATGATATTTTTATTCAAACAGTAAAAAATAATTAAGATGAACCATTTACCATTAATCATAAAAAGAGAATATCTAACTAAGGTTAAAAACAAATCGTTCATAATAATGACCTTCGTTAGTCCACTAATCATGGTTGCTTTAATTGCTGTTGTAGCTTATTTGTCTCAAGTAAATAATGACAAGCAACGAACAATTTCTGTTTTGGATGAAACAGGATTGCTAACAGATGTTTTTAAAAATACGGATAATACCACCTATAATATTCTGAAAGGCTCTAATCTAGAAGATGCTAAACTAACTGTTAGAGAAAAAGAAGAATATGGATTATTGCACATTGCTAGTACGAATGATATCGCTAACGTCCTGCCAGCTGTAAAATTTTATTCTGAAGAATCGCCTTCAATCAGTATTATATCGAGTTTAGAAAGGAAAATTGAAAAGAAATTATCTGATACAAAACTACAAATGGTTGGCGGTGTAGACCTTGAAAAGATTGAGGCTTCAAGAGCAAATATTAGTATTGATCAAGAAACTTTTTCTGGAGAAAAAACCTCTAAAGTTGATAGCTATATGAAACTCGCTTTTGGTGGTTTTGCTGGGTATTTACTATTTATGTTTATCATCATTTACGGTAATATGATCATGAGAAGTATTATTGAAGAAAAAACAAGCCGAATTATTGAGGTGATCATTTCTTCTGTTAAACCAATTCAACTCATGATGGGAAAAATTATAGGCACATCTCTAGCTGGAATTACACAATTTGTAATTTGGATGATTGTTGGAGGTGCCTTAGTTACAATACTATCTATGGTTTTCGGAATTAGTATGACCGAAATGCAAACGCCTCAACAGGATCTCATTAATGAAGCAATGAAAAACCCTGAAGTGGCTAACGAAATGCAATTGGCATTTCAATCCTTTTTAAATTTACCAATGACCAACCTAATCGTTGCCTTTTTGTTTTTCTTTATTGGTGGCTATTTATTGTACAGTTCTTTATATGCTGCTGTTGGTGCTGCTGTAGACAACGAAACCGATACCCAACAATTTATGATGCCTATTATAATGCCATTAATTCTTGCGGTTTATGTTGGAATTTTTACGGTTATTGAAGATCCTCATGGAACAGTGTCTACGGTATTTTCATTCATTCCATTTACATCTCCAGTAGTCATGCTAATGCGTATTCCTTTTGGAGTGCCACTTTGGCAACAAGCAGTATCATTCTTAATTTTAGTGGGTACATTTATGTTTACCGTTTGGTTCGCCGCCAAAATTTATAGAGTTGGTATTTTAATGTACGGAAAAAAACCAAGCTATAAAGAGCTTTATAAATGGATTAAATATTAATCATGAAAGATTTTCTGGACGTGTTAAATAAGTCTTATCAACTTACAGATAAAATCTCTGTAAGTTTGATGGATATTATTATCCTAATAATTGTATTGAGTATTACAACGCTTGTCTTACAAATGATTAGGCGACTTATCACTAGAAAATTACCTGAAGAAGATTCCAATAAGTTTAGAGCTATATTTAGCTACGCAAGATGGTTTGCTTATCTCATTATTATGCTCATAACATTCCACACTTTAGGTGTTAATGTTACTGGGATTTTTGCAGCTTCAGCAGCATTGCTTATTGGTGTTGGACTGGCTTTACAAACTTTGTTTAAAGATATTATCTCCGGAATTTTTATTCTTATTGATCAGAGTGTGCATGTTGGAGATATCATTGAACTTGATGGTAAAGTTGGTCGTGTTGAAGAGATCAAACTCAGAACGACTAGAGCAGTTACGATTGATAATAAAGTTCTTGTAATTCCTAACCATCTGTACTTAGAGAATAGCTTGTATAACTGGACGCAAAATGGATCGACTACACGTGAAAGTGTTTCGGTAGGCGTCGCTTATGGTAGTGATGTTGCTTTGGTTAAAAAATTGCTTTTACAAGCGGCAAGCACACATCCTAATGTAATCTCTGAACCTGAACCAACTGTTATTTTTACTAATTTTGGTGATAGCGCTCTTGAATTTAAATTGGTGTTTACACTTAACGATAGTTTTTCAGCAGTATACCCTAAAAGTGATATCAGATTTGAAATTGATAAGCTATTTAGAGAACACAACGTTACCATTCCATTCCCACAGAGAGATGTTCATATAAAACAACACTAATTAAATTAATCTTTTATCGCATTATGCCTTCATTTTTTTTGAACAACAAATTCTTATGCTTCTGCTTTTGTTTGTTGTCATGTTCGGTGTATGCGCAGTTGTCTGATTTGGCGAGAATAGAATATTCATTTATTCCGAAAACGGATTCTGAAGATCAATACACGCGTTTAAGAGCATTATTCAATTATCCAATCAAAACACAAGAAGATTGCTATCTTGTTGTAGGTGCTGAATACAACAATATTATTTTAAATCTTACAGATGAGTATCCTTTCGATATTGACCCATTTAAGTCTGTTCACGTTATGGACTTAAATTTTGGTTATACCTTTAAAACCAATGAAAAATGGCGTATTGGAATCAACTTTAATCCGAGAATAGCTTCAACACTCACTTCAAAGATCACCTCAGACGATGTGTTTTTTAATGGAGGTGTCTTCTTTATTACAGATAGAACTAAAGAGGAGTCATTAAACAGACCTTATCGCTTGATTTTAGGATTAACTTATAATGCTACTGCTGGAGTGCCTTTCCCATTACCATTGATTTCATATTACAGAAAGTTTACTAACACTTGGTCGTATACGCTTGGTGTTCCAAAAATGAACATCAAACATAATCTAAATGATAAAAACAATTTGCAGTTATACGTTGGTCTTGATGGATACTATGCAAATATTCAAAGAGATTTAATGGTAAATGGCAAGGAAGTTGAGAATATCTCGTTGTCTGTAATAGTGGCTGGATTAGGCTATGAATATTTATTCACCAAAAATTTAGTGGCTTACGCCTATACTGGATATACATTACGCTTAAATAATGTGCTCAGAGATGAAAATAGAGAGGAAGTTTTTAGATTAGATGATTTAAATTCCTTTTATTTAAGAACAGGTTTAAAATTTAAAATTTAATTATGTCAAAGATTTTAGTAATTGAAGATGAAGCTGCAATCCGCAGAGTATTAGTGAAAATTCTATCGGAAGAGAATGATGCATACAAAGTTGAAGAGGCTGAAGATGGTTTGGCTGGAATTGAAAAAATGAAAAAAGAGGATTATGATTTAGTGCTTTGTGATATTAAAATGCCAAAAATGGATGGCGTTGAAGTTCTAGAAGCGGCTAAGAAGATTAAACCTGAAATCCCAATTGTTATGATTTCTGGTCATGGCGATCTGGACACAGCTGTCAATACAATGCGACTTGGCGCTTTTGATTATATTTCTAAACCACCAGATTTAAACCGACTTCTTAATACGGTTAGAATTGCTTTAGACACGAAAACCTTAGTTGTTGAGAATAAAATGCTCAAGAAGAAAGTGAGTAAAAAGTATGAGATGATTGGTGAAAGTGAAGCTATTTCTCATATCAAAGACATGATCGAAAAAGTGGCTGCTACTGATGCTCGTGTTTTAGTGACTGGACCAAATGGAACAGGTAAAGAATTGGTAGCGCACTGGTTGCATCAAAAAAGTTCTCGCGCTAAAGGACCACTCATTGAAGTGAATTGTGCAGCTATTCCTGCAGAGTTGATTGAAAGTGAATTGTTTGGCCACGTAAAAGGTGCTTTTACAAGTGCAGTAAAAGATCGTGCAGGTAAGTTTGAAGCTGCTAATGGCGGAACAATTTTTCTTGATGAAATTGGCGATATGAGTTTATCTGCGCAAGCTAAAGTGCTTCGTGCGCTTCAAGAAAATAAAATTCAACGTGTTGGTAATGATAAGGATATTAAGGTTGATGTACGTGTTGTTGCTGCGACGAACAAGAATTTAAAAAAGGAAATAGAAGAAGGTCGATTTAGAGAAGATTTATACCATAGGCTTGCCGTAATTTTAATTAAAGTTCCTGCGCTTAATGATAGACGTGAAGATATTCCGTTATTAGTGAATCATTTTTCAGCTAAAATTGCTGAAGAACAAGGTAATGCGCCTAAGCAATTTTCAGATAAAGCCATTAAGTTGCTTCAAGAATATGATTGGACAGGAAATATCAGAGAATTAAGAAATGTTGTAGAGCGCCTTATCATTCTTGGAGAGGCTGAGGTGAGTGAGAAAGATGTTAAATTATTCGCTTCAAAATAAAATAGTATGAAAAAGGACATACAAATCAATGACTTTAAAGTTACCGAAAAAATAAAGCTTAGCGAGGTTTCTACGACCTACGATTTAGATGCTGACGAAGATAAGATTGAAGACGAGTTAGAAGACGTAAGAGAGGCTTTAGGTGAATTTCAAAATACCATTTATGCCCACGGAAAGTATGCTGTGCTAATTTGTATTCAAGGGATGGATACTGCTGGTAAAGATAGCTTAATTCGTGAAGTGTTCAAAGATTTCAACACTAGAGGAATTGTTGTTCATAGCTTTAAAGTGCCAACTGATAAGGAACTCAATCACGATTACCTTTGGAGGCATTATATTGCTTTACCTGAACGTGGAAAGTTTGGTGTATTTAACCGAACACATTACGAAAATGTATTGGTGACTCGTGTGCATCCTTATTATATTTTAGGCGAAAAACTTCCTAATGTGAATACTGTTGAAGATGTTAACGATGCCTTCTGGGATAAGCGATTTGAACAAATCAATAACTTTGAAAAACATATTGCTGAAAACGGAACGCTTATCTTTAAGTTTTTCCTTCACCTATCTAAAGAAGAACAAAAAAATAGATTGCTACGACGATTAGAAAAACCAAGTAAAAATTGGAAATTCTCACCAGGCGATCTTAAAGAGCGTAAGCTTTGGGATAACTACCAAGACTGTTATGAAGATGCTATAAACCGTACATCAACTTTGCACGCGCCTTGGTATACCATTCCTGCTGATGATAAGCCAACGGCAAGATATATTGTTGCTAAAATATTATACGATACGCTTACACAATACAAAGATATAGTTGAACCTGAATTAGATGCTGATGTCAAAGCTAATTTGGATCAATATATCAATGAATTGGAAAATGAATAGATTTTAAGATTTCTTTAGATATTCCAGATATTTTAAATAGTATCTTTAGTCCTTAATTAAAATTGATGAAGCAAATACTCCTATTGCTATCTCTTGTTATAGCATTTCAAGTGTCGGCTCAAACTGATGCTGAAAACCTAAAGAAAATTTATGATAATTCCCTAACCAATGGTATGAGCTACAAATGGTTAGATCATTTGTCTAATCAAATTGGAGGCAGATTATCGGGCTCTCTTAATGCCGAACGTGCTGTAGAATATACTAAAGCTGAGTTTGAAAAACTCGGATTAGACAACGTTTGGTTACAACCTGTGATGGTACCACGATGGGTTAGAGGTGCTCCAGAATTTGCATACATTGAAACCTCTCCTGGTATGACTACAAATGTCAATATCTGTGCACTTGGTGGTTCAATTGCAACACCAAATGGAGGTGTTAAAGCTAATGTGATAGAAGTTGGCACATACAAAGATTTAGAACAACTAGGTGAAGAAAAAATAAAAGGAAAGATCGTGTTTATCAACAGGCCAATGCAAGCCGACTTGATCCACACTTTTGAAGCGTATGGAGGATGTTCTAGCGAACGTTATTCAGGTGCTCGTGAAGCTGCTAAATATGGAGCTGTTGGTGTGATTGTTAGATCTTTAAACTTAAGACTTGATGATTATCCGCATACTGGTAGTATGAGCTATGGCGACTTGCCAAACTCAAAACGTATTCCTTCGGCAGCGATTAGTACAAATGATGCTGAATTACTCAGTAGCATGCTTGCCTTAACACCAAATTTAAAGTTTTCTTTTAGTCAATATTGTAAACAACTTGCCGATGTACAATCGTATAATGTTATTGGTGAAATTACTGGAAGTGAATTTCCAAATGAGATCATTGTTGTTGGTGGTCATTTAGACTCTTGGGACTTAGGAGATGGTTCTCATGATGATGGCGCAGGTGTTGTACAGTCTATGGATGTTTTACGTTTGTTGAAAGAGAGCGGAATTCGTCCGAAACGTACCATTAGAGCTGTGTTGTTTATGAATGAGGAAAATGGCTTACGAGGTGGAAGAAAATATGCTGAAGAAGCACAACGCAAAGGCGAAAAACATGTCTTTGCTCTTGAAAGTGATTCTGGCGGATTTACACCACGCGGATTTAGTTTTCAATCTAGTGATGCCATGTTAGCTAAAGTGCAAAGCTGGAGTGACTTGTTCAAACCGTATTTGATTCATTTTTTTGAAAAAGGATACAGTGGAGCAGATATTAGACCATTATACAAAGAAGGTAGTGATATTGTTTTGGCTGGACTTAGACCTGATTCGCAACGTTACTTTGATCATCATCATGCCGCTAATGATACTTTTGAACATGTGAATAAAAGAGAGCTTGAGCTTGGAGCTGCGACAATGGCTTCCTTAGTTTATCTTATTGATAAATACGGAACTGATACGATCTCTAATACAAATGAATTAAAAGATTAGTTGTGAACTTATATCAGGAAAGACTAAAACTATACGATGCAATTGTGGCACTTTGTCCTAGATTTGAACGCAAAGGAAAAACTATGCCTTACACATCTGCTAATGGTTATATGTTTTCTTTGCTGAATAAAGATGGGGAGTTAGGTTTTAGGTTTTCAAAGGACGTTCAAGAACGTTATATCAAAGCATTTAATTCGTCTTACTTCAAATCTTATGGTGCTACAATGAAAGGTTATGTTTTGATTCCTGAAAGTATGCTGAATGATGTAGATGCCTTAGCTGAATATCTTAATGAAAGTTATGATTATGTCATGACGTTAGAACCTAAATAATATGAAATTCTTGACACTAATTGTAGTTTTTGCAATCACGTTAAACGTAAATGCTCAAACTGAAACCTTACCTTATTATGAAATTCCTGAGTATTCTGAAACCTTTACTGCAGGTACTGTAGCTGCTAGAATGGTTGACGGACTCGGATTTAGATATTATTGGTCGAGTCATGATTTAAAAGATGCAGATTTGAATTATAAACCTAATGCAGATTCTAGAACAGTTGCTGAAACTATCGATCATATTTTAGACTTATCTTATGTCATTGTTAATTCAACATTAAAGCAAGCAAACAATAAAGTTGATAAAGAAGGGATGAACTTTGACGCTAAACGCAAACAAACCTTAATCAACCTAAAAACTGCAGCTGATATCTTAAGATCTAGCGAAGATATTTCAGAGTTTGAAATTGTATTTGGTGAAAATAGATTTCCATTTTGGAACCAAATTAATGGTCCGATTGCAGATGCTATTTGGCATTGCGGACAGTTAGCGTCTTTCAGAAGAACCACTGGAAATCCAATTAATTCAAAGATTAGTCATTTCACTGGTACTATAAAAGAATAATTAATTACTGTTTTTATAAACGGTTCCTTGTCTTAATTTCTTTCGTTTAATGCCCTTGAATACAAAAGGTATCGAAACGCTTCCAGATTTGTAAAGTACAAAATGTAAATGTGGTTTGGTTGTAAATCCCGTAAATCCTGATATACCTATCGGCTGTTTCGCATCAACCCAATCTCCAACTTCAACCAAAGTACCTTCAAAATCTAAATGTACATAATGTGCCATCGTGCCATCCTCATGTAAAATATATATTTTATTTGCCTTGTCGATACACTTTCGCGTTGGACAATGTTCTTTGGAATCGTCTTTTACAAAGAAAACACGTCCAGATCGTGCAGCAGTAATAGTATCACCAACAGGAATTGTAAAATCTATGGCAAACTTTGAAGCGGGTTTGTTATGCGAAAAATTTCCACCGAAACTTTGCATAATTCGGTAGGCTTTTCCTTTTGGATATGGCAACTCATATTCAAAATCTTTATCATAACTGGTATTAGGATTCCCAAAAGTGGCCTTAAAGGACAGGTGGTTTTTGAGATCAATTTCAACAGTATCTGAAACTTTGCGGAGAGGAAGAACTAAAGCGTTTTGCAACGTGTCTCCTCTTTTGAGAAGACCATACGGATTCACTTTTACAAAAGCACGTGTAGAATCTAATGGCTTTAATTGAATTTCAATTGGTGCCCAAAACGGATTTACAAGTCCGATATATACCGAATCATTAGCAATCGTTTTCGTTCTTTTAATCGTTTGCGAAAACGAATAACTTGCGATACATATCAAGAAAATACTAAACAGAAACCTCATACATTATAGAGTGTTAAACCATAAAAATGTTACATTTATAAAAATATAAACATGACTGCTTTTCTCAAAAATATTCATCCAGTTTTGCCTGTTAAAAATGTTACTAATGCTATAGATTTTTACGTGCAACGTTTAGGGTTTACTTTAGCGTTTAAAGATGTAGGTGATGATCCCAAATATGGAGGTGTTGTAAGAGATGCTATTGAAATTCATTTGCAATGGCATGATGAGTCGGAGTGGGATAATGGATTAGATAGACCGCTACTCAGAATTTATGTTGATGCTGTAGATGATGTATATGAGGAATATAAAACACAATCGGTGTTTCATAAAAATACAGTATTGCGAGAGACTACTTGGGGAACTAGAGAGTTTGGTTTGTATGATCTCTATGGTAACGGACTAATATTCTACAGAGATTTATAAACTAGTCTTCAGCCAATCGGTCTTCAATTAGTGTCAACAATTCTATGGCATCGTCTTTATAGATTTGAGTTAATCTTAAATGATTTCCTGCGGCAAGAAGATTATGTGATACGACCATTTTCTTATAATCTTCACTAGACGTAAAATAAGCAATGATTTCTGGAGTTAATTTGTTTTGAGCCATATCAACAAACCATGGATAAGCTTCAAGCTTTTTGAAATTCTCTAGCACGACAGTTTCCATTCTATCATTACTTTTAGAGATCATTGGAGGATAGATCTCATAAAATTTTGTCAACTCAATCATTAATGAGTCCACCTCATTACTTTCACTATCAATCAAATTTTTTAATTGTGTGTAACCTTTAGTTTGTGTATTGAAAGGTTGATAAATTGTAGCCAAATTAAAGCAGTTCAGGCAATCTTTAAAATTGTCTTTTGTAAAACCGCCATTAATTATTTTTTGAGTATTTACTTGAACATCTTCATAATGTTTAATGATGTTAGCTGCCATCGTAGTATCTACAGCGAGATCTGTTTTTATAGTACGTAAGGTGTTATGGATGGTTTTCTTGACTTTTCGTTTTTCGTTCATATTATTGATCTGAAGTGCCAACAAAATGCCAATCACAACTAAGATGATTTCACCTAGTGCATAAGCTAAGTATCTCGATATTTTTTTGTCTTTTAGCATTTGATTTCGAAGTCTTCCAAAAAGTTTTATCATAATTAATCAGTATTGTTTTCAGAATCCTTACGCATCTTAATATAACGCATTACAAGTCGTACACCTAATCTCGCAAACAGAATAACAGCAATAACTAAAACAATATCAAATCCGCTCATATACTCAAAACTAGATATGTTGTAAATTACGAATAATAAATGGCTAGGCGAATTATTTAGGTTCCATAATCAAAAATATAGCAGTACTGTCTCCAATATTTAAAACTTCATGCCATTCTACACGTTCGTTATAAAAGCTATACCCTGTTGGAATGGTCACTTCTCGTGTGCCTGTGGTGTCTGTAATTCTGAAAGTACCACCTTTCAAAGTATAACCAAAATGCGTATCGTGATAATGACGTTCGTGACCAACTCCTGGCGGAAAAGTACATTTTAAAGTTCTTAGTGTATTGTTGTCTTCTAAAACCTCGCAAACCATTTGATCATTCCAACCAGCTTCAAGAGGATCTGGAAGGGTTTGACTTTCATTACAACCCACAAGAACTATTAAAAATACAATTAGAACTGTTATTTTGCTGTTGATTTTATTCATAAGACTAAATTACGGATTTAGTTTTCACTTTTTTATAGTATCGATAACTTTAAAAATAACAGAAAGCATCACTATAAATATTCCAGTGCCAATGAGTTCTTTAGATGATAAATTAGAGAGAAAGTATATAATTATTGCAATTGAGAGTAGAGGTACAATAATTCCTCCTGGAATTTTAAACTCACCTGGTTCTGGTGCTATTGTTTTACGAAGTTTGATAACAGCACAGGCGACACCTAAATAAATTAATAAAAGTGAAGATGTGGCAAGAATGACGAGTTGCTCAAAACTTCCAGTTACAGCCAAAGTAAAAGCAATGGTTGTATGTGTAATAATTGCAATATGAGGTGTAGCGAATTTTGAATGGATTTTTGATAGCTTTTTAATAGGAACAACACGATCTCTGGACAACGCAAATAAGACTCTAGGTGAGTTTAATACATCACCACTTATATTTCCAAACATAGAAACAGCAGCACCAACTATTAGTAGTATATACCCAAAAGGACCTATGATAACTTTAGCAGTTTCAGCAAGAGGCGTAGCTTCATAATTGACTAAAGCAGTTCCTAAAACGCCTTGACAAACGGTTTGTATGAAGATATATAAAATAACTACAGAGCTGATGCTAATTAAAATGGCACGTGGAATGGTGCGTTTTGGATTCTTGATTTCGCCGCCAACAATTAAACCTGTTTCACAACCTAAAAACGCAAAAAACAAGATTAAAGACGATTCGCCAAGCTGACTGAATTTTGGTAAAGCTTCAATATGTAGATTATCAAATGAGATATGGCTTAATCCGAAGATAACCAGAATAAGTAATGGAGTGATTTTTAAAATGGTATTGAGTTTTATTAAACCAATCCCTTGCTTTACACCTTTGATATTTATGACAGCAAGACTAAAATACATTAAGAATAGAAAACTTATTCGTACCCATGACAATTCAAAAAAGGGATGGATAGTCATCAATATATTTACAAGTGCATTGGCTACAGCGGCACTTGCAATCATATTACTTCCAGAAGCAAAAATACCTGCTATAAATCCGAAATAATCACCAAAGGCGGTTTCGATGTATGTGTAAGGTCCACCTGTGTTATTTACTTTACTGCCAGCTTCAGCAAAACAAAGTACCACTAGTGTAATGAGTATACCACAGAAAATATATGAGAAAATACTTGCAGAACCCATGATTCCTGAAATGATTGCTGGCAAAGCAAAAATACCTGCTCCAATCATAATGTTCATGATATTGGCAGAAAGTCCAAATATGCCAATAGTACGCTTTAATCCTTTGTCTTGTCGCATGTATTACTTTATAAGTTTCAATCGTTTTTTGTACGTTAACTGTCTCCAAATCCATTCAAATGGCCCAAATCTGAAATATTTAAGCCATAAATTGCTCATGATTACTTGAACAGTAAAAATGGAAATGGCAATCAGCATTACAACTGTAAATCCGAATTTTCCAGCGAAACCGAAACCAATTCCGTAGAATAGAACAGTAGCAACAAAGGTTTGAAAAAGATAGTTGCTCAATGCTAATTTTCCGACTGGAGCAAATACTGAAAAAAATGAAGGTTTTTTAAAATACAGTAATGCTAATAAACTTGCAAATCCCATAGCTAGAGGCACAGTTCCCAATGCATAAGTTATGGTTTTAAATAAATCCCAATAGGCCTCAGAACCTCCAAAAAATTCTATATATGTTCTGATGATACTTATTGGTAAGCCGATGAGAATTCCCCTAAAAGCAATTTTTTTTAGAAGTGTTGAGTTGTTTAACAGATTTTCATTCAATATGTTTCTTCCAGCCCAAAGCCCGATGAGAAAAATGCCCAAAACTTTAAAAATCCGCCCTTCTTCTAAAATGGCGCCAATTCTAACAAACGTATTACCAATATTCATTTTAAAATAATCTATCAGATGCTCATTCAATTCAAACTTTTGAAAATCAGGAAAAGTGTTGCCATTCCATTCTGCTATTGGGAGTCCGAAGAATTCGTAATAAGTAATTGATGTGTTAAAGAAAATCTGAGCATAATTAAGGTCTAAAAAGTGTACAAACAACCAGTTAACGATTGGAAATAAGATTAAAATCGTAGCATAAATTAGTAGGCTTTTGTTAGAAAGCTTAATAAAATGAACTAAAGTGAAGCCTAGTAAAGCGTATAAGGTTAAAATATCACCTAGCCAGAATATGTATAAATGAATTAAACCTATTATTAGAAGCCAAAACATACGTCGTCTAAAAAATGGAGCGAACGCTTTGTTCTTACTGCGCACATTGTTGTATTGAATAACACATCCAATCCCAAAAAGCAAAGAGAAAATAGAATAGAATTTACCATCAACTAATGTAAACATTATAAAGTCTAAATATACATCAGAACTTAGCATAGCTTCAGGATATTTTGCGTCATCAGAAAAGAATAATAAACCTGAAAACACAACGATATTTGCACTAAAAATAAAGAAAATAGCAATTCCCCTTAAGACATCTAAGAATTGAATACGATCTTGTTTTTGAATAGGTTTAATGCTATGTGTTTTATTGGTTTCCATGACTTACTTAATAAATTTGACTTAAAACTGAAAATAAATGAATTGCTCACCACTGCCTTGAGATATGGCTATCAAGAAAAACATAATGGCCCATATGACTCCTAAAAGTAAAGGTGAAATTTTCTGAGATAGGTCTTTCATAGATGTGTTTCTCATACACCAATGACATATAAATAGAATACCAATTAGCGTTAAAACTCTAATTATATCAAAACCATGTAATATTTTGCTGCCTTCAGGATTCATAAACAGCATAGAACTTATCATATTTTTAGCTGTCGAAAATTCTCTGGCTCTAAAAAACACCCAAGTAAAATTAACAAGAGTGTAAGTAAGAAAAGCTAAAAGGATACCATTAAATGCATTGACTTTTATGTTAATTTTAGTCTTTAGTAAACGTTCTACTATTAAATACATACCGTGTAAAGCTCCCCAAATCACAAATGTCCAAGCAGCTCCATGCCATAAACCTCCTAAAAGCATAGTTAACATCAATGCAACATACATTCTTGTGATTCCATTTCGGTTTCCACCTAAAGGAATATAGAGATAATCCCTTAACCAGGTTGAGAGTGAAATATGCCAGCGTTTCCATAAATCTGAAAAACCGATAGATGCATAAGGATATCTAAAGTTGTCAGGCAAAATAATACCTAGCATCAATGCAATTCCAATAGCACATGTTGAATAACCAGCAAAATCAAAGAATATTTGTCCGGAAAAAGCCAATGTACCTGTCCATGCATCCAAGCTATGAAGTATTTCTGCAGATCCGAAAACCTGATCTGACACATCAGCTAACATGGTATCTGCTAAGACAACTTTTTGAAACAATCCAACAGTTAACAGAAAAGTTCCCCAAATAAATTGTTGTGTTGATGCCTTCTTTTCCTCATAAAATTGCGTGATTAAATCTTTAGCTCTAACAATAGGTCCTGCAACTAGCTGCGGAAAGAAGGTGACGTATAAAGCAAAGTCTAAGAATGTACGAGCAGGCTTGATTTTTTTATGGTACATATCAATCGTATATGACATGGTTTGAAACGTATAAAAGGAAATTCCCATGGGAAGAATAATATCCATTGGTTTTGGTTCGTATGCTAAACCAAGGGCATTCATTACCATTGTAAAGTTCTCTAATAAGAAATTACCATATTTAAAAAATGCAAGAAACCCTAGGTTGACGAACATGCTTAAAAGCAGCCAGAATTTTCGTTTGCTCTGATTGTCTTCAATAGCTAATTTATTTCCTGCTGTCCAATCAACAACTGTCGAAATCCATAGGAGAATAACTAAAGGCGGATTCCAGAGTCCGTAAAACACATAACTAGCAAGAAGTAACATGCTTTTTTTACCTGTCCATTTTAAAATTTTTGAATAGTATAGTGCTAAAACAATGACTAAAAACACTACAAAACTTAATGAGTTGAATAACATAATTAGTTGGTTTTAGTTTTAGTTAATGCGCCATCGGCTTTCATAATTTTTACTAATTCTGTAGTAAAAAAACTGGCATCTGGACCTGATAAATGTGACCATTCAGGGCAATCAAGGTTTTTAAATTGCTCATAATCGGCATAGTGATATGCTTTTGCTTCAGTCGCTTTCACTAATTCTTCCCAAAAGTCTGATCTTGCTAAATGTTTCGATTCAATATCTTTAAACATTCCTGTAGAAGGACATCGCAATAGGATGAGGTTTCCGCCTCTAGCTCTAAACTTTTTTGCATCTTCAGTAAAAAACGTCATCGTTTCTTCTTTTTGTGGAGGTCTGTCATTGCCTTCCACAATACTTTTCCAAACGTTTTTTACAGTCCTAGCAAAGGCAGTGTCATTAGCAGTTTTATCAGACATTCTATTATTTCGATTTTCGTCCATATATTCAAATTTGAAAAATGGAGGAAATGGTGGTTCATCCATTCGTTCTTCACCATAGGAAACAGAATACAACAGAGATTTTAAATCGATATCATCAGACCAACCTTCTTCAGAAGTTGATATAAAAACAAGATTTTTTTGAAGCGGCATTGATAAACTGTGATTGAAACGTTGTGCATAAGTTCGGTTTTCATAATGTTCAACGCGACTTTGAGCACGTTTCCATGGACCAGCTTGAGGATATGTAGTAGAAAAGAACAGTCCAGGTGTGACACCAACAACAATGGTTCCATTAAAATCTGTATTATTTACAATGTCATGAAAAATAGGAAGAGGAGAGGCACCAGCTGAAGCCAGTTGGATTGGTTTGATTCCTGTCTCTTTTTCCCATTCATTTAATTGAATGTCAAATAACACCCTTGAAGATCCCATGAGAATGACTCCGTTTTCAGATAAGGTTTCTACTTTGGCTCTTTGTACAGCCCAAAGATCTTTATTGTCGTCAATATCTGGTAATTTACCCTGAGTTCTCCAATAGTATTCCCAAGCGACAAGGCTTAATAAACTTAACGCTATAGCGATAAGCATTGATTGTTTTAGATTCATTTTTGGTTGGTTTTGGTTGGTTCATTTTTTTATAATGGTATGTAGGTTATAAGTAATGATTGAATTAAGAAAAACACGATAAATGGAATGACCAAATAACCCATGACATCACGTGCTTGGATTTTAATGCCTTTTCCCATAATAGGAAAGACTAACAATAAAAAGAAAGGCTGCAATAAATTGGTTAGACTTTCACCATATGCTACTGCTAAAGATGCTCTGGCTACCATTGCTGTAACTTCGGAAGCTGGTAAACCACTTCCAATATCATGAACGGCATTGATAATGCTAGGTCCAACCACAGCAAATTCGCCTCCAGCTGAAGGAATAGCGAAATTGACAAGGCCTCCTGTGAGAAATGCAAAAAACGGATAGGTTTCAATTGTGGCTACTGAAGCCATCACATTGGCCAAGGCTTTCCCAAGTCCTGTGTGTAGCATAATGCCCATAATGCCTGCATAAAAAGGATATTGATAAATTACTCCCGAAACATTACTGCTGGAACGTTTCATAGCAATAACATAGCGCATTGGTGTTTTGTGTAAAGCCAATCCAACAATCAAGAAAATGAAAATCATAATGTTGAAATTGAGCTCAAATCCTTTGGTATAGAAATGATGGATAATGTAGGTCAATCCCATTATGATAATTAGAGATTGAAATAGGAATCCGTTATTGAGTTTATCAGATAAGGACTTCTTTTGAAGATTCAAACTCAAGGCTTCATCTTCAATTGAAATTTGATTGTCGGTTTCAGATCCATCAGACATATCTTTAAGTTCCTTAAAATTCTTTATTCTTGGAACGATAACTAAAATAAAAATTGGCGTGAATACCAAGAACAATCCAATAGTAACCAGATTTAGAGTTGAACCTAAAGTGTATGATGTGGGAATCGTGTTTTGCAACACACCTGACTTGATTAAATAATTATCTTTTGTGCCCAATAGCAATGGAATCGAACTTGATAAACCAGTAACCCAAGCACATAAGCTAAAGTACACACAAGCTACTAAAAACGGATAATTGATGCCTTTTATTCGAAGTGCCAATTCACGTGCTAAAACACAAGTAATCACAACCCAGCCAAAACTGATTAGAGATAGTAAAACACCTATAAAAACAACAAAGAAATACACTTGAGTTGGTGTTTTGATAAATTTTGTAAGCTTGTCAATTCCTTTATTAACTAATGAAGATAATGCAATAGCATACCCTGTAACAATGATAAGTATGATCTGCATTCCAAACTCGAGAAGAGACCAAAAGCCATCATACCATGATGTGATAATCTTTAATGGTGCAGTGTCCATTAAAAAGTAAGCTGAACAAAAGGTGATAAGAGTGAGTAAAATGGCAAATACAAAAGCATCTGGCATAAACTTTTGAAATATAGCGGTAAATTTTTCTCCAAGTCTGGTAAGCATAGTTATGAAGTTGGTTAGTCCTTAATTACTTGTGGTGCAATCAAGGTTTGCTTTAAAAATACAAATTTGTCTACGGTTTCCCTGTGCTTTTTAAAATTAATGAATTGTATAGTAATGCCCATAAGCAATGGTGTAGAAGCTGCTATTAAAAAGACATATTCCCAATTAAAATGAGATTCTAGTATGCCAAGCAAAGCCGAACCTGCAGATCTTCCCATATTGCTGGCAGCCATATATAAAGTGAATTGTGTTGCTGCAACAGTTTTCCAACACAAATGCATTCCGGAGGCGAACATAGCAATGCTTAAAAAGATATTTAGTGCGTAATACGTAAAGATAAATCCACATACATATACTATTGATTTCCAATATCCAGAGCTAAACGCAAAGGCACAAAATAAGATGATGAGGAGAACTAAGTAAATATTTAGCATTTTGATCTTACCATAGTGATCTACTAAATAACCACCTAAAGTCATTCCTAAAATTCCTGAAATGATGTTGATGGTTGAAAATGTTTCAGAAAACTCAGTGTTGGTCCAACCTAATTCCTGTACTGTGAAAATAGGGAATAGGGTGTCTAAAAGTCCGAACATAATTCCGATAACAAAAGCACCAATAATAAAATAGAGACTTGATGAAAGTTTTGTTACTCGAAATAAATTTTTTAAAATCTCTTTCCAACTTGTTAGTTGATTGGACAAAGATTCAGGGTTTGCTTCACCTTTAGTCCAAGGCAAAGTCTTTTCTCCAGGACGTTCTTTAAAATAAAGCGGAATTAACATTATACAGGCAACAGCTATTGATAATAAAGAGATTGCCTTTGTAAAACCGAGACTATTAATTAGATAGGTACCAACGACTAGAGAAAGTGAGGTTCCAATAATTTTAGTGCCCCACATTAATCCATTTGCTCTAGCTTGTTCATCTGCTGGAATTACGTCTACAGCCATACCATCTGTAGCCACATCTTGAAAAGCGCCAAAAAAGTTTATCATAAATCCAACAGTCATCAAGCCAATGTTGTTGTGCAAAGGGTCTGGTACAAAAGCCATACTTAAAAAACTGAGAATCAGACCAAGTTGACCAAAAATAACCCAAGGTCGTTTTCTTCCCATAGCGAGCAATGTAAAACGATCCATTAATGGCGCTACTAATAATTTAAAACTCCAAGGAATCAAACATACACTAACTATGGCAGCAATTTCAACAGCAGGTTTACCGTTCATAGCTAGCCAAGCAGGCATCGCGTAATAAATAATACCTTCAGGAATTCCTTGTGCAATGTACAATGCCGAAAAAGATACGTAACGCGATAAGGCACTTTCGGTTAGACTTCTTGAGAATTTTAATTTCGCTGATTTCATGGTTATGAGTTTTGAATTTTATTCGCTTTCAGAAGGATATAATCACTTTCAAATATTGAAAGCACATTTTTAGATACGCGCATTTCTGATTGCGTAACGCCATTGTTTTTTATTGTCTTAAGAACACATCAAGACTACATTGGTAGGTCTGATGGTTTTATATAAATGATCACATCGCAGTCTTTTGTGAATTGTTTTAGGTCAGCCGCTATCTTTGAATTCACCTCACAAATGTGTAACTGCTCTGCGTGATCTAATTCCATTAAATGCTGATAATTTTCTTTTCTCGAAATATCTTCGGTCGATACTTTTACATCGTAGTTTTTATACAATAACATCGAAATGATATCGCTCTCAATAAATCCTGAGCCTCCAATGATGCCTGCCTTTTTCATTGCTATTTGTATTTAGGGATGAATGAGATATAAAACAGGCAAGTAGCAGTTGAGTTGGTTGATCTAATAACAACGCTAACACTAAACTATTTTCCCTCTGCTAAATTTGATTGCTCCACGACTAATCAAACTTGCCTGTTTTTGAGTGTTTTTAAGACGAAGGTTCGCCTTCAGTATTTTGCTTAGCGGCTTTTGCAGCTTCAATTTCTTGAAGACTTAACACAATAGGAGTTGAATTCCACAGACCAACTTCTCGTACAATTTTCCCATCTATAAAGCGATAGGTGAGGTGCACTGGAAATTCAATTTCCTTTCCGTTTTCTTTCATAACACATTTCCAGTCTAGCCAACAGTTTACCCAAGTATGACCTTCATCAGTGACTACCATTTCAAACTCTGGATCTTCACCTGTAAAGCCTCTGCTTGAATAATTGATATCATTCGCTTTGTGATAAGCGATCAAATCTTTCTTAAGAATCGGATTTTTAGAAGTGTTGAAAAATATTTTAGCAGTATCTGCATAAAATGAAACATCGTAAGTTTTAGCGTTATAATTTTCAATATGTTTCTTGACGATATCAATCTCAGGAGATTGCTGTGTGTATCTTTTTTCGGTTGGTTGGCAGGCTGTAATAAACATTACAGCCATAACCAAATAGACTAACTTTTTCATTGGTTTAAGAGTTTATAAAGTCAATTATTTCATACTTAACTCTTTGCTCAATGTATAAGCATAGTCAATAACTTCAGAAACAGCTCCATTAAATTTAGCTCTAGTCGCCTTAGCTTTAGCGGCGCCATGAACACTTTCATAAACTTTCCAAACGCTGTCTCGCTCTGTATCTAAAGCTGCAAAATCTTTTATTGGTACTGAGATAAAATAATCTCCTTTTTCACCTCCAGCATAGGCATACCAATATCCTCTATTATCGCCTTCTTTTGTTTTAATGGTGCTTGTTACATCTTTTACAACCTCGTTAAAAGCCATGTGATCTTTAACTTTAAATAAATACACCCAAACAATAGTGTCTTCACCTAAAGCTTTGGTTCGACTTCTTTCAGGCATATAGCTGGCTATATTAAACTCGGCACTTTCAATGTGAGGAATGATAGAACTGAAAGCTATACCACTACATGCTTTTGAAGCTGGATCACTTTCGTCCATTTCTGCCCACGAGTCCATACGTGATGCTAATACATATACATTGTCTTTACCTTGTACACGATTCCAAACATTCCAAGTACCTTTTCCGCCATTGTCTTTGTAACATTTGTTCCATTTTTTTACGCCATCAGTAAAGTTAGCATCGTGACCAAATTTTACTGTAAACTCTGTTAAGTTAAGCATAAAGTCATTGTCTGACTCTTGAGCTTGTATCGTTGTTGGACATGCAAACACTAATGATGCTACAACGATGATTGATTTTAAAATTTTCATAATAATAGATTTTAATGGTTAATTAATTTTGTTTTGATTACCACTAAATACGTGATTACTATAGGATTATAAAATCAACTAAGGACGAACGCATCGAATTCTTGTCCGAAGATTCAGTTTTACTTATCGAGAGAATTTTAACTTATATAGTTTGAAGTCGTTTAAGCAATTCGTCTTTTAAGGACTTGCTTACAGGAATAGCTTTTTTGCCAATAACAATATGACTTGTCGCAATTTCTTCAATTTGCGAAAGGTTTACAATAAATGAACGATGTACTCTTAAAAAATGTTTGCTTGGCAGCTTCTCATCCATATCTTTTAAGGTCATCACTAATAGATATTCTTTGTCTTTGGAATAAATACGACAATAATTTCTTTCGGCTTCAATATAGAGAATGTCATTTATGTTGACCTTTACCATTTTTTCATGGTGCCTCACAAAAATACAATTGCTTAAAATAAAGGGATTGATCTCTTCAGCAGAAATGTTCTCATCTGAAATATTATTTGAAGATTCTTGAACAAGACGTTCTATGGTTAGTTCAATAGCTCTTTGTAGGTCTAACTTTTTGAAGGGTTTCGAAATAAAAGCATGTGGATGTGTGCTTTTTGCACGATTGAAATTAACATCATCAGCATTGGCTGTTAGATAAATTATGGCTACATTGTAATCTTTCTGAATCAGTTTTACGGTTTCAATACCATCTAATTCGCCTTTTAAATTGATATCCATTAAAATAATATCAGGACAATCTTGCTGTACACAAGACAAAGCTTCTTCAGCTCGTGGTACAATACCAACAACTTCATAGCCAAGTGTGGTTAGTTGTAATGAAATATTTGCGCCAATAAGCATTTCATCTTCAACAATTAATATTTTAATAGGATCATTCATTAAGCCGCTGATTTTACTTTAAATTCAAATGAAATTGCAGTTCCGTCATTAATATCTTCCGTCATTTTACCATTGAGTTGCTGTGTTAGTAACGTTACAAGTTGAGTCCCAAAACCAGTACCTTTAGGAGCAGTAGCTTCAGTTTTACCAATACCATTATCAACAACTTTAAGTGTTAAGGTTTCTGCATCTTGACGAGACATACTTATCTTAATGTTACCTTTTCGGTCGTCAGGAAAAGCATACTTCATAGCGTTGGTCAATAATTCATTTACAATCAGACCAATTGGAACAGCAGTATCAACATCTAATTCTAATTGCTGCATGACGCATTCAATTTTTATTTGATCTTCAGCATTAAAAGTATCTAAAATTCCATCACCCAAATTAATAAAATAATCTTTCATATCAATACTGCCTAAATGCTCGCCTTGATATAACTTTTGATGAATGATTCCCATAGATTGCACTCTGTTCTGACTTTCTATCATAGCAGTTTTCGTAGCTGAATCTTCAAGTTGTTCAGATTGCAGCGCAATGAGACTTTTTACCAATTCTAAATTGTTCTTGACGCGATGATGAATTTCTTTAAGTAATAATTCGTTTTGTTGGTTCTTCTTATCTAATTCTTGATTTAAAACTAAAAGTTGTTGGTTGCGTTTTTTACGCTTTTGATAGTTATAAAGCAAACCAAACAAAATAATAGCGAGTAAACCTGTAAGGATTAAATACAGAATCTTGTTACGTTTTTGTTGGTCTATTTTTTCTTCTTGAAAAATGATTTGTGCATTCTTTTGTCCGATCTCATATTTAGATTGTGCTTCACGCTCTAATCCGAGAATCACATTATCCTTGAACTGCTCGTGTTCAGAAGCATATAATTGATGGTAATACAAGGCATTTTTATAATCGCCAAGAGTTTCATAAATCTCTGCAATGTGCATGTAGTTTTCCCAAAGATTACGAGTACGACCAGTTTTTTTAATGAGTTCTACAGCTTGAAGGTGATAAGGCAAAGCTTCTTCATAACGGCCTTGCATGATATAGACATGACCAATATTTCCAAGAGAAGGGATAAGGTAACGTTCTAAACCAAGTGCTTTAGAATTATCAAAATTAGCTTGGTAATCTGAAATGGCTTCTTCATAGCGTTCCATGTATTTATAGACATTTCCTCTCCAATTAACTGAAGCCATCATAGGGATGCCATGTTCGTCAAGTTCATTGTATAAATCAATAGAAGCATTAATAGAAGTTAAAGCGTTTTCAATTTGAAACCCTGTGAATAATTGGCTATTGGCTTTAAACCTGTAAGATCTTGCCAAACCTTCTTTGTCGTCAATCTCTTTTTGAATACTTATAGCTTTATCACAATAGGTAATGGCTTCATTATAATTATTTTCATAATAGAGCAAATCACCAATGTGTGCAAAACAGTTTGCAATTCCTTTTTGGTGTTGTTCAATTTCATAGAGGTCGAGTGCTTTGTATAAATATTCCTTTGCAGTATTGTAATCGGCTTCAACAGTATACAATGCTTTAAGGTCAATATAGGTATCTGCTAAAAGAATGTTTTTGTTTTCAGTTTCATAAATAGATTTAGCTTGGTTATAATAGTATGCCGAAGAATCTAAAGCACCATATTCTTTATGATAATAAGCTAAGTAACGATAGGATTTGGCTAAATTCAAGTCGTTATCAAGAGCTTTTGATAATTGTACAGCTTTATGAGAAGCTACTGCTAATTGAGAGGAATCTTTTGGAATATCTCTGTGTACCTCTAACCAAGTCAGTTCTTTTTCAAGATCTTGCTTAGAGTTTTGTGAATACAGCGACACAGTACTTAAAAGTACGATTAGTAAGGAGGTGGTTAGTGCTTTTATCATAAGTCTTATACAATGCTATCATAAAGACTTTAGGGAGTTCTAAAGATAGTGAAATATTTTTCAATCCTTTTTTAGGTTCTAAATTGAAATGAGACAGAAGTACCATTATGATAGGTTTCTTCCATAATACCGTCAAGCTGTCTGGTTAATAAATTGATGAGTTGTGTTCCAAAACCAGTGCCTTTCACTTTACTGTCCTTAGTTTTTCCTATTCCGTTATCGGAAACTTTCAAGGTCAGAACATTTGACTCAGGTTGTGCTAAACTTATTTGAATTGTGCCTTCTGAATTATCAGGAAACGCATACTTTAATGCATTAGTTAATAATTCATTTACAATCAATCCAATTGGAACAGCAGTATCTACATCTAATTCCAACTGATCCATAGCACATTCTATTTTTACTTTATCGTCTTTATTAAACGTATCTAAAACACCATTGCTTAAATTGATGAAATAGTCTTTCATATCTACGCTACCTAAGTTTTCTCCTTGATATAACTTTTGATGAATGATTCCCATGGATTGTACGCGATTCTGACTCGCAATCATGGCTTCTTTGGTTTTGTCATCTGTAATTTCAGCAGACTGTAAAGCGATCAAACTTTTTACTAATTCTAAATTGTTTTTAACACGATGATGAATTTCTTTTAGTAATAGTTCATTCTCTTCATTCTTTGTTTTAATAATAGCAGTTTTCTTTTTGTTCCTTTTAAAAAAGTAAGCCATTACAAATAATAGAATACCCAGTAAACTTGCAATCGCAATTATTAAGGATTGTACTCGGCTTTTTTGTTCTAATAATAGTTCTTGTGCTGCGATGGCCTCATCCTTTTTTCCAGTTTCGTATTTGATAAGCATTTCCGACTCTAAATTGGCAATTTTTTCTTCAAGAACCGTTTCCTTGTTGTTATTGGCTTTGTTCTGGTATAACAAAGCATTTTTAAAATCACCTAATTGCGCATAACATTCAGATAAATTTTGGTATTGATCAACCATCTTGGTTTTGCCTTGTTGCTCATAAGTACTTACTCCAACTAATAAATGGTCAAGTGCGTTTCCATAATCTTGTTGAAGCAAATACACTTGCCCAATTTCAGTTCTGTAAGTACCACAGCGTTCTTCACCAATAATGGCAACGCATAATTCCCAAGATTTGATATAATCTGCAAGTGCTTTTTCATAAGCCTTTTGTTTTACATAAACTTCACCTCTGTATGAGAGTGCTTTGACTGGAATGAAGACTTCTTCAGGGACATATTCACGTACAACCTGCAATGCATACTCTGTAGCATCATAGGCGTTTTTATAATAGCCTAATTCACCATAACTTATAATTAAATTAAATTGCGACATGCCTAACAAACCATAATTTTTAGTTGCTTCTAAAAGCGGCATTGCTTTGAGAGAGTACTCAATAGATTTCTCATAGTCTTCCGTAATACGATACAATACGCCAAGTGTTCTAAATGCTTTTCCTAGTCCGTCGTCATCATTTATAGTTTCACAAATGGCTATCGATTTGAAAAGTGCATCTTGAGCTTTCTCCAAATCACGAACCCTAATCAAGTCTCTAGCTAATAACTCATAAGTGTCTGCAATTTTCTTTTGATTAGTTCCTTTTTTATGATACTCTAATGCTTTTTCGGTATGATATACAACCGAATCAGGAGAGAATATACCATTGTAGGCATGCCAAACTGCAATTTCTTCGTGGACTTTAACTGTAATAGAATCGACACTCTGCGCTCTAGCACGTTTCAAAGTTTGAAGCGCAAGATCATGATAGATATCTACATTTCTAAAATTAATATGCATCCAAGAAATACACGAATCGATGGATGCATGTTTGAAATCTTCAAGTTTTGTTGATTGCTGGGAATAGCTTAAACAACTAATGAGAAAAGCAAAACAAAAAGTAATTATTGACTTAATCATAATCTTTCAATACGCGAATTAAAAGATTTGTGGCTTTCTCAAAGATAAAAAAAGCATCACAATATGTGATGCTTTTTATTTATAGTTCTATATCTATTTGATTTCTAATGATGTCTTCAAATTCTTCTCTTTTTCTAATTAAAACAGCTTTACCCTTATGCCATAAGACTTCGGCAGGTCTAAAACGTGAATTATAATTACTAGCCATGGTAAAACAATAGGCGCCAGCATTTTTAAAACACAACACATCATCTTCTCTAATTTCATTAATTCTTCTGTTATTGGCAAAAGTATCTGTTTCACAAATATAACCAACAACCGAATAGAAGCGTTCACGACCATTAGGGTTGGATATATTTATTATTTGATGTTGTGCGCCATACAGCATAGGTCTAATGAGATGATTAAATCCAGAATCTACTTGAGCAAATACAGTTGAAGTTGTTTGCTTTACTACGTTTACCTTCGTTAAGAAGTATCCAGCTTCACTCACTAAAAATTTACCAGGCTCAAAAGCCAATACTAAGTCTTTGCCATAGGTTTTACAAAAATCATTAAAGCGTTTAGAAAGCTTGCTTCCAAGTTCTTCAATGTTTGTTTCAATGTCGCCTGTTTTGTAAGGAACTTTAAATCCTGAACCAAAATCAATAAACTCTAAATTTTTGAAGTTTGAGGCAGTATCAAATAATATTTCACTAGCATACAAAAACACGTCAATATCTAAAATATCACTTCCTGTGTGCATGTGGATACCATTTATGGTCATTTTTGTGTTCTTAACAATTCGAAGTAAATGCGGAATTTGGTGTATTGAAATACCAAATTTACTATCTATATGTCCTACTGATATATTTGTGTTTCCGCCAGCCATAACGTGAGGATTTATGCGGATACATACTGGAACCTTAGGGTATTTAGATCCAAATTGCTCTAAAATTGACAAATTGTCTATATTAATTTGAACTCCGAGTTCTGCAGCTTTTTCAATTTCTTTAAGGGATACACCATTAGGTGTATAAATGATAGCTTTAGGGTCGAAACCAGCCTTTAGACCAAGTTGTACCTCTTGAATAGATACTGTATCTAATCCAGAACCTAAGCTTTTAAATAACTTAAGAATGGATAGGTTTGAAAGTGCCTTGGCTGCATAATTGATTTTTAAATGATTTACCTTATTAAAAGCAGAAGTTAAACGTTTATACTGTTCAATTATCTTGTCAGTATTGTAGACATAAACTGGACTCCCAAAGTCTTCAGCAATTTGTAATAAGGTATGATGTTCCATAATCTAAATTTTTAATCCAAAATTATAAACTAATTTGATAATATGCAGAGGTGGTCATCAGATTAACAGATTAATAACACTTCGTGCTAATCCTTTTAAAAATTATTGGTAAAACGATGAACTATGATTACTTTTGCTATCGTTAAAAAACGCTTCGATTTGTAATTGGAGAAAACCTTAAAATTTTTCGAATAAATGAATTTACACGAATATCAAGGAAAAGAATTATTAAGCAGTTTTGGTGTGCGTATTCAACGTGGTATTGTAGCACAAAATGCTGAAGAAGCAGTTACAGCTGCAAAACAACTCACAGAAGAAACTGGAACAGGTTGGCATGTGATTAAAGCGCAAGTTCACGCAGGTGGTCGTGGAAAAGGTGGTGGTGTTAAACTTGCTAAAAGTTTAGACGACGTTAAATCTTTGGCTGGACAGATCATTGGTATGGATTTAGTAACACCTCAAACATCTGCTGAAGGAAAGCGTGTTCACCAAGTCTTGGTTGCTGAAGATGTGTATTATCCTGGTGATTCAGAACCTGAAGAATATTATATGTCTGTATTATTGAACCGTTCTAACGGAAGAAACATGATCATGTATTCTACTGAAGGTGGTATGGATATCGAACAAGTTGCTGAAGATACACCGCATTTAATTTTTACTGAGGAAATTGATCCAGCTACTGGATTATTACCATTTCAAGCTAGAAAAGTTGCTTTTAATTTAGGGCTTTCTGGAACAGCATTTAAAGAAATGACTCGTTTTGTGACGTCATTATATAAGGCTTATGTTCAATCTGATTCATCTTTATTTGAAATCAACCCGGTTTTAAAAACTAGTGATGATAAAATTATGGCTGTTGATGCTAAAGTAACGTTAGACGACAATGCCTTATTTAGACATAAAGATTTAGCTGAATTAAGAGATAAACGTGAGGAAAGTCCGATTGAAGTAGAAGCAGGAGAACAAGGTTTAAATTATGTTGATCTTGATGGAAACGTTGGATGTATGGTAAATGGTGCTGGTTTAGCAATGGCAACTATGGATTTGATTAAACAAGCAGGAGGTGAGCCAGCAAACTTCTTAGATGTTGGTGGTACTGCTGATGCTGCTAGAGTAGAAGCTGCATTTAAAATCATTTTAAGAGATCCTAATGTAAAAGCTATTTTGATTAATATCTTCGGAGGAATTGTTCGTTGTGATCGTGTTGCTCAAGGTGTCATTGATGCTTACAAAAATATGGGTAATATTAATGTGCCTATTATTGTTCGTTTACAAGGAACCAATGCTGATATTGCCAAAGAATTAATTGATAATTCAGGACTTGACGTATTAAGTGCAACTGAATTCCAAGAGGCTGCTGATAAAGTACAGCAAGTTTTAGGATAACACATATTATAGCATTCTGAAATAAGGATGTAAAGAATTTTAAAGGCGCTCTATGGAGTGCCTTTTTTATGTGGTTGTTATTTTTCGTGCATAAAGAAAATACATAACTATCGTTCAGAGGTAGTTTACGACCGAAGCATCTTAAAACAAGAGATTCCTCCACTTCGGTCGGAATGACAAATCATTTATGTTAAGGTTCTAATATTCTAAATGACCGAAAACTAATTATAAATGTAAGCCGCATTCTGTTTTCGGACTGTTATTCCAGCGACCAGTTCTATCTTCTCCAGGAACTGTACAATGCGTGCATCCAATAGAATGATAGCCTTTAGCTACAAGTGGATGAAAAGGAAGATCATGTTCCTTTATAAAGGCATCTCGTTGTGCTTTACTAATATCTAACAAGGGATAAAATTTTAAAATATCTCCTCGCAATTCAAAAATGTCTAGAGTCGCACGATGATCACTTTGCCATTCCATCAATCCAGATACCCATACCTTGTATTTGTTTTTTATAATGTCCAGTGGTTTAACCTTATTGATAGCACAACAAAAATCTGGATTCTTAGTCCAAGTTTTATCTTTAGTTGTAAACTCATGTTCTTCTTTTAAGGCACTAATAGATTTGACATTCAATCCATATTGCTTTGTCAATTGGGCTTTATAATTTAAAGTATCCTCAAAGTGATATCCAGTATCAATAAAAAACACTTCCTGTTTTTTATTAACCTCAGAGAATAATTTAAGTAGAAATGCTGAGGTTGCGGCAAAAGAACTTGTTAGCATAACTTCAGTAACATCAAAGTCTTTATAGAGTTGCGTAATACGTTGTCTTGCTGAAAGCGATTTGTATGTTTTATTCAACGCGTTGATCTCATTTTCTGAGATATTAGGAATGACTTTATGATGTGTAGGAGTTGTCTCGAACATAAGTAGTAATTAGACGTGCAAGTTACTATACAATTACGAACGATAGAACATTGCTGAAAATTTTTACGAATATGATAATTTAAGAGTGCTTTTTTTGTGGTTTTGGCATTGGGCCTCTCAGATGAATAATTAATCCATTAAGGAAGTTTCTTAAAATTTGGTCACCACATTCTTTGTATTTAGGATGATTTTCTCTTCGGAAGAAAGCTCCGAGCTCACTCTTTGTTATCCTGAAGTCAACTAAGGCCATAATATTTACAATATCTTCATCACGTAATTGGTGCGCTACTCTTAGCTTTTTGAAAATATCATTATTGGTCATAAACAGTAGTTGAATGTTTGAAAGTCAAAGTTAAAAAGTTTAAGGCTATTATTTATGAATTATTTGGATTTTGATTTGAAGTGTTTTTCAGAATAAAACGATCATGCTTTATACCATGTATTTCATCGATAATTAATTTTTATATGCAAAAAGTCGTTGAAATGCACGCTTATCGTAATATTCTGTAAATCAAATATTTAAAAACCATTATTGTATGAAAGTAGGAAAAAACCGATGAAAAGCATTTATTTTTTCGATAAGTTACCTTTTATCAAGGTTTATAGCAAATCAAACTTATTAACTTTAAAATAATTGAAAATCATAATCCCTCGTCATGATAAATCGTGTTGAAAAATTGAGTTTGCTATCGGAAATGATAGCTTTCGCACAGACAAATGAAAGTATTAAATCCATTGAATATAAATTCCTTTTAGGTGTTGCTAAGCAATTAGATATTTCACAAGAAGACTTTGATTATTTAATCAAACATCCTGTTACTTATGTTCATTTAAAATCCCATAGCGAACGCATTGTGCAATTCCATAGATTGGTATTACTAATGAATTTGGATAGTGAGATCACTCCAAAAGAGTTGGTGCGACTTCATAATTTCGGATTGCGAATGGGTTTAAGTCATGAGTCTATAAACAGAGTGTTAGATTTAATGGAAAGTTTCCCTAATAAAGTTGTACCACCAGATTTCTTAATAGATATCTTTAAAGTGCAATACAACTAAATAACACAAATTCCGCTTTAAGCGGAATTTTTATTTTAAATAGGATACTAAACTCGATTTTAAAAAATAAGTCCAACCGCCAAGACAGCTGTCACGCGTAAACTCTGGGATATCATCGGGAAAATCTTCTACAACCTTTGTACTTAATACGATTTTTGAACCTTCACTTGTATCGCTCAAATCAAATGTAACAAACGAATCACCTGCATATTCTTTGTATTTCCAGTTCAATACTAATCGCTCATTTTGAACAACCTCTACAATCTTCCAAAGATGAGTAAATACTTTTCCTTCGACATGTACTTCAAAGGCAGTTGAGAATCCCAATTTAGCTTTGAAATCGGGAATATTTTCAAAAAACCATTGACGCATTGTTTCAGGATTGGTAAGTGCATTCCAAACCTCAGTTTTTGGTCTTCTAAAATCTTGTTCGACAATTACAGGTGGCTCATTTACTTTCATGAGGACATTTTTACTTTTTCTAACTTTTGCTGATAGCTTTTGATTTCATCTCTAAGTTGTGCTGCTACAATAAAGTCGAGAGCTTTAGCAGCTTGTTCCATCGCTTTGCGCTTTTCTTTTATTTTCTTTTCTAGCTGACTCTTACTAAGGTATTCGCTTTCAGGTTCAGCAGCTTTTGCAGCTTCCAGTTCATAACTATACGTACTCACAGAATTCTTAGCTAGAGCATTGTCTAAACTCTTGTTTAAAGCCTTTGGTGTGATGTTGTGTTTGGTGTTATAGGCAATTTGTTTATCACGTCTGTAATTGGTTTCATCAATGGTTTTTTGCATACTTTTAGTGATCTTATCAGCATACATGATGGCTTTTCCGTTAAGGTTTCTTGCTGCTCTACCTACAGTTTGTGTTAACGATCGTGTAGAACGTAGAAACCCTTCTTTGTCGGCATCAATAATTGCGACGAGCGATACTTCAGGTAAGTCCAAACCTTCACGCAAAAGGTTGACACCAACCAAAACATCAAATAAGCCTTTACGTAAATCTTGCATAATTTCAACACGTTCTAAAGTATCTACATCACTATGAATGTATCGACAACGAATTTGAATACGCTCTAAATATTTGGTCAACTCTTCAGCCATACGTTTAGTAAGCGTTGTTACAAGGGTACGTTCGTCTTTTTCAACACGCATCTGAATTTCTTCGATCAAGTCATCAATCTGATTTAAACTTGGACGAACCTCTATAACAGGATCTAAAAGCCCTGTAGGACGAATCACTTGCTCAACATATACACCATCTGTCTTTTGTAATTCATAATCGGCTGGTGTGGCACTTACATAAATAACCTGATTTTGAAGGGCTTCAAATTCTTCAAACTTTAAAGGTCTGTTATCCATAGCAGCAGGTAATCTAAAACCGTATTCTACAAGATTTTCTTTTCGACTTCTATCACCACCATACATAGCATGTACTTGAGAAATGGTCACGTGACTCTCATCAACAACCATTAAATAATCGTCAGGGAAATAGTCTAACAAACAGAAAGGTCGCGTGCCTGGTTGTCTGCCATCCAAATATCGCGAATAGTTTTCAATCCCAGAACAATAGCCTAATTCGCGTATCATTTCTAGATCAAATTCGGTACGCTCTTTTAAGCGTTTTGCTTCGAGATGTTTTCCAATCTCTTTAAAGTAATCGTGTTGTTTCACTAAATCATCCTGAATCTCTTTGATTGCATTCTGAAGGATATCAGGTGAGGTAACAAACATATTAGCAGGATAGATGTTGAGTCGGTCATAATGCTCGATCACTTCATTGGTTTGAATATTGAATTGTTCAATATCTTCAATTTCATCACCAAAAAAATGAATGCGAAACGCATCATCAGCATAACTTGGAAACACATCAACAGTATCTCCTTTTATTCTGAAGTTTCCATGATTAAAATCGGCTTCAGTTCTAGAATACAGACTCTGAACCAAGCGATGTAACAAGTCGGTTCTAGAAATTTCCTGATCAACTTCCAAAGAGATCACATTTTTCTGAAACTCAACAGGATTTCCAATACCATATAAACAAGACACCGAAGCCACAACAATCACGTCACGTCTGCCTGAAAGTAGAGAAGAGGTTGTGCTCAATCGCATTTTCTCTATTTCTTCATTAATAGACAAGTCTTTTTCTATGTAAACACCAGAAACAGGAATATAAGCTTCAGGTTGGTAGTAGTCGTAATAGGACACAAAATACTCTACAGCATTATTTGGAAAAAACTGTTTAAACTCTGAATATAATTGCGCAGCAAGTGTTTTATTGTGTGCTAAAACCAAAGTTGGCCGTTGCACTTCTTCAATAACGTTAGCAATTGTGAATGTTTTACCAGAACCCGTAACGCCAAGTAGGGTTTGGTAAGCTTCATTAGATTTGATGCCCTCTGACAGTTGCCTAATAGCTTCAGGTTGATCACCAGTGGGTTTAAATTCAGATTGTACTTTAAATCGCATTTTACAAAGTTACATAAAACTTAGATGTCAAATGAACTAGCGCTTTAATGTAAAATGACCTTTTAACGGTTGTCCTGTCTTTAAATTTATAATATACCAGTAATCATTAGTTTCAAGAGCTTTTCCATTATAGATTCCGTTCCATGAAATTTCAGTGCCTAGAATATGCTTTAGAAGTTTTCCGTAGCGATCAAAAATATAAACATCTTTTACGATATTATTTCTATCAATGATTTTCCAAGTGTCTTTGAATGTATCTCCATTTGGAGTAAAATACTTCGGAATAAATAAATCTATATTGATTTCAAAGAATATATATTTGGTAATACAACCACCAATTTCTCTTACGTACAAAATATAGTAGCCTACAGGTAAATTTAAAAATATATTACTGGTTTGAAAGTTTACACCATTAGTTGAATATTCGTAGTTAAGTGTTTGATCACTCATATTAACAGTTAATGTTCCATTTAGAATATCAATATTTGATTCAGAAAGCGTAAAATCAGTTGAAGTATTAATCGTTACTGTAAAACTAGATTCGTTAGAACAAATATCAGGCGCTGTTCCGACTTCATTGTAAATAAAAATGGTTTGCGATGTTGCAATAATATCACCAGCATTTAGTTGTGTACCACTACCATTGGTTCCCGTAAAATAGTTTCCGTTAGTCAAAGCAGGTAAGGTGTAATCAGAACAAACGGTTTGATTAGCAATGGTATCTACAGGAGGCGTTCCTGAAACGGTTACTGAAAAACTAGATTCGTTAGAACAAATATCAGGCGCAGTTCCGACTTCATTATAAATAAAAATGGTTTGTGATGTTGCAATGAGATCACCAGCATTTAGTTGTGTACCAGTACCATTCGCTCCAGTAAAATAATTTCCGTTAGTTAAAGCAGGTAAGGTGTAATCTGAACATACCGTTTGGTTGGCAATGGTATCTATAGGAGGCGTTCCTGAAACGGTTACTATAAAGCTAGATTCATTAGAACAAGTATCAGGAGCAGTTCCGACTTCATTGTAAATAAAAATGGTTTGCGATGTTGCAATGAGATCACCAGCATTTAGTTGTGTTCCAGTACCATTGGTTCCCGTAAAATAATTTCCGTTAGTTAAAGCAGGTAAGGTGTAATCTGAACACACCGTTTGGTTAGCAATAGTATCCACAGGAGGCGTTCCAGATACAGTCACCGAAAAACTAGACTCGTTAGAGCAAGTGTTAGGCGGAGTTCCGATTTCATTGTAGATAAAAATGGTTTGCGATGTTGCAATGATATCACCAGGATTTAGTTGTGTTCCACTACCATTGGTTCCCGTAAAATAGTTTCCGTTAGTTAAAGCAGGTAAGGTGTAATCTGAACACACCGTTTGGTTAGCAATAGTATCCACAGGAGGCGTTCCAGAGACAGTCACCGAAAAACTAGATTCGTTAGAACAAGTATCAGGCGGAGTTCCGATTTCATTGTAAATAAAAATGGTTTGTGATGTTGCAATGATATCACCAGCATTTAGTTGTGTACCACTACCATTAGTTCCCGTAAAATAGTTTCCGTTAGTCAAAGCAGGTAAGGTATAGTCTGAACACACCGTTTGGTTAGCAATGGTATCTACAGGAGGCGTTCCAGATACAGTCACCGAAAAACTAGACTCGTTAGAGCAAGTGTTAGGTGCAGTTCCGACTTCATTGTAGATAAAAATGGTTTGTGATGTTGCAATGATATCACCAGCATTTAATTGTGTTCCAGTACCATTGGTTCCCGTAAAATAGTTTCCGTTAGTCAAAGCAGGTAAGGTATAGTCTGAACAAACCGTTTGGTTAGCAATGGTATCTACAGGAGGCGTTCCAGATACAGTCACCGAAAAACTAGACTCGTTAGAGCAAGTGTTAGGCGGAGTTCCGACTTCATTGTAAATAAAAATGGTTTGTGATGTTGCAATGATATCACCAGCATTTAGTTGTGTACCACTACCATTAGTTCCCGTAAAATAGTTTCCGTTAGTCAAAGCAGGTAAGGTATAATCTGAACAAACGGTTTGGTTAGCAATGGTATCTACAGGAGGAGTTCCTGAAACGGTTACTGAAAAACTAGATTCGTTAGAACAGATATCAGGCGCTGTTCCGACTTCATTGTAAATAAAAATGGTTTGCGATGTTGCAATGATATCACCAGCATTTAATTGTGTACCACTACCATTGGTTCCCGTAAAATAGTTTCCGTTAGTTAAAGCAGGTAAGGTGTAATCTGAACAAACGGTTTGATTAGCTATGGTATCTACAGGAGGCGTTCCAGACACAGTTACTGTAAAACTAGATTCGTTAGAGCAAGTGTTAGGTGCAGTTCCGACTTCATTGTAAATAAAAATGGTTTGCGATGTTGCAATGAGATCACCAGCATTTAGTTGTGTGCCACTACCATTGGTTCCCGTAAAATAGTTTCCGTTAGTCAAAGCAGGTAAGGTGTAATCTGTACAAACGGTTTGGTTAGTGATCGTATCAACTTCAGGACTTAGAACTTGAAGCTGGACAGCAATACTTGTCAAATCACAAGAGGTAGACGTGATTTCACAATAATATTGATTTTCATTAAAATTTGCAGGAATGTTATTTAGCGTTAATGTGTTCGTTGTGGCTCCTGAATAGATTGCATTATTTGTAATATTAATCCAATTGCCTGAAGCATCTAAAACGTTCCATTGATAGTTGTAAGTTCCTGTATCTACTGAAACAGAAAAGGTTGTAGTAGAATTTTCGCAAACAATTTGAGGATTAGGTTGCGTTATATTAGGAGGCATAATGGTATCTTCAGAATGCATGTCTAAGTCCGAACAGTCTTCAGTATCTGAAAACATCCATTCACTAATATCAAATGTAGTTGAAGGTGCAACAGCATCAGAATTTCTCGTAAAAGTGTAACCTATATTTACATCAGTATGCATCACATCAATAGCTGCGGAATTTTTAAGAAGTACAATTTCATCATTAGCATTAATTCCTGCACCTTGATCTAAATCGCTAGTCAAACCACTACAAGTGTTTCCTGTGCTTCCCATTTCTATAATAAATGTGTCTAATGGGTTTATTGAACCTGTTAGTAAAATACTATAACTAGGTGTAGCGTTTCCTATATCACCATAACGATCTATTTGATAGACACCATCTAAGGTAATTACAGTATTGGTTGGATTGTAAAGTTCAATAACACCATAACTTCCACCATCTGAATCGTAAACTTCAGAAATGTAAATTTCATTATTAGTGCTAGTATTACATTCAGAAGTAATTAGTGAAAATGTTTGTGCTGATGTTTCAGAACAACCTCCAGAACTAATAAGTGTTATTTGAGAATCAGAACTTAAATTGGTTGGAATTGTTACCGTTAATTCTGTATCACTAATCGTATTGAAGTTTACTGTAACACCATTCATCTGAGCTGTTACAACATCTGAAAAATTAGATCCAACTATTGTTACAATAGTGTTGTTAGGTCCAGATAATGGTGAAAAGGATGAGATGATTGGAGCAGGACAAAGTATAACTACTTTGTTTAAAGTTACCTCAGAATAAACGTCTTGAAAAGGCAAAAAAAAACTTATTAAAAATAAGATGTAAATAGGTGTCTTCATAATTATATGATGCAAATTAAGCAAATATTATTATTGTCTATGTTATGGAAGTGTTACTTTAATTAACAAAAGAAAAAGAAATCCTTCATAGCTATCATATCAATAGACTTAAAATATGATTTAATGATTTGTTGCTCTTTTTCATTAGCCACAGTAATAATACTTTGAGGTTGGTTTAATGTTTTTAGGTATTCAAAATTTTTAAGCTGAATCCCATAAATGTCTTTTCCAATTTTCTTGGGATTATCGCATATCCAATGCAATGGAATCTGCTTTTCCTTCAACACCTGAACAGCGCGCTTTCCTTTTTGTCCTGCTCCCCAAATTGTAAGCGGTCTATCAGCTTGATAATGCAATTCTAAAAAGTAGTCTAATTTCAATTCTAAAAAATGATTGAAGGCGTAGTTGCTATCTGTTCGTGAGGCCCTTGTTGTGTAATCTCTCCAATAATGTAAAACAGTATCACTTGGAATGCATTTTATTTGATGTTTATAAAATCTGAAAGTAAGATCATAATCTTCAGGATATCGACTCGGATTAAATCCGTCACAAGCAATAAAATCATCACGATGAATCATCCAACAAGGAGACGGAATAACACATTCTTTATAGATCTCAGAATAGTTAGTTCCTTGTTGCGTTAGAGTGTTCAGCCATTGCTCATATTTGGCATAACCTTCACCAATACCTTCTTTTGAGAAATACTTTACTAAACCTAATGCAATATGTTGTTTACCATATAGTTGTAAATTTGAATACATGGATTCAAGTTTCTCGTGATGCATGATGTCATCACTATCCATTCTAGTGATATATGTTCCTGAGCTTTTAGAAAATCCGAGTCGCAAAGCCTCTATAATACCTTTACCAGAATTGGCGAATAATTTAACTCTAGAATCGGTTTTGGCATACGCTTCTACAATCTTGTAACTATCATCTGTAGAATGATCGTCAACAATTAATACTTCCCAATTCGTGTAGGTCTGATTTACAATTGAATTGAGACACTCTGGAAGAAACTCAGAAGTGTTTTTAAATGGAATAATAATACTAATCAGGTGTTTTGACATCGCCTAAAATTAACAAAACCTTTGCTAAATTAAGTGTAACGGATTGTAATTTTGCAGGACTCAAATACATAAACTTAATATTATGAAACAATTTTTTTCGGTAGTTGCACTAAGTCTCCTCATTTTTTCTTGTGGTGCATCAAAAGATAAAATCGCTAAAAACGTCGAATTAAGTACCATACATGCTACAATAGATTTAACACAGGTCGTTGATGATAAAGCGCCAGTAACGATTAATCCTGGTCGTTTTACAAGCGATACTGCTATTTACAGACTTCCTAGAGTAATACAAGGAAGTTATTCTGCTGATAATTTTGGATTATACATCGAAGAACTTAAAGCCATCGACTACAACGGAAATGCATTACCAGTTGTTAAGATTGATGATAATTCGTGGCAGATTATTAATGCGACTCAATTAGATAAGTTGGAATATTATGTTAATGATACATTTGAACTTGAAATTCAAGGCGGAATAAAAGAAGATGTTCCGTTTTCTCCTTGTGGAACAAACATTTCACCAGATAACTATGTTTTAAATCTACATGGATTTATAGGCTATTTTGATACTTTGAAAAGTGCGCAATATACTTTAGATGTTACTGCTGCAGCTAATTTAACACGAACTTCGGCATTACAAAACACGAATGTTAAGTCAAGTATGGATGGAACAAAAATTATAACGAGTTACTTTGCGCCACGTTATTTTGACATTACAGACAATCCAATGATGTATGGTGATTTAGAGGTTGAGGAGTTTATGGTTGGCGATATAAAAATAGTATTAAGTGTGTATTCTCCAAATAACAAGCACAAGGCATCAGATCTTAAAGAAGTTGTCTTTAAAATGATGCAAGCACAAAAGCATTATTTAGGAGATTTAAATACAACAGCACGTTATGATATTTACTTATACCTTACCAATAGAGGTCCAGGAGAACCAAAAGGATTAGGAGCCTTAGAGCATCATACATCTACAGTAGCTGTTTTAAGAGAAAATGCCACTGCAGAATCCTTAGCGAAGTCTATTACAGATGTTATTGCTCATGAGTTTTTTCATATTGTAACACCACTTACAGTACATTCTGAAGACGTGCATTATTTTGATTACCATCAGCCAACATTTTCAAAACACTTATGGATGTATGAAGGTGTGACCGAATATTTTGCGCAACACTTTCAAATTTATGAAGGTTTAATTAGTGCTGAAGACTATTATGATGAAATCGACAAGCAAATCGTATATTCTAGAAGTCTTTATGATGATGCTATGAGTTTCACCGAAATGAGCGAACATGTTCTTGATGAACCGTTTAAGGCTAATTATGGCAATGTTTATCAGAAAGGTGCCTTAATTGGGATGTGCTTAGATATCATACTTCGTGAAGAAAGTAATGGAAACCGAAGCATGTTAAGTTTGATGAAAGAATTATCAAATAAGTATGGTATTCATAAACCTTTTAATGATGAATCGTTAATTGAAGAAATTGTAGATATGACTTATCCTTCTGTTGGTGCATTTTTAAACACTTATGTAGTTGGAAGTACGCCAATTGATTACAGTGCGTTTTTATCTAAAGTAGGATTGACCTTCAAGGCAACTAAGGTTGAGACAAGTTTTATTCAGTCTGGTTCTGGAGTTATTTTTGAAGCTGATCCAGAAAAAGAGGTCTTATTCTTTTCTGAGCATGTATTAGGGAATACGTTTTGGGAATCGCAAGGTGTTAAAGAAGGTGATATTATCAAATCTATTAACGGAACTGAGGTGTCAATGCAAAATGCAAGAACACTAATCGGACAAATGTATCGTTGGAAAGTTGGTGATGCTATCACAGTTAATTTGGAACGCGATGGTCAAGAAGTAATTATAGATACTACTTTAGAGCAAGCTTATACTATAAGTAAAGAGCTAGGTGAAGATGATCAAGCTACACCAGCTCAAATTGAAATTAGAAAAGCTTGGCTTAATTTGAGTAATGGTTCGTAAGCAGAAATGACACATCATTTTCTTTAAAACCCTTCAAAAACGCCTAGTCCAAATAAAGCAAAATCGTATTTTACAGGATCGTTAGGATCTAAACGTCGCAAAGCAGTATCTAATTCTGAAAGTGCCTTGCCGTCATTTTGTTTTCGTTTTAGAAGCCCAAGTTTTCTAGCGACATTTCCAGAATGGACATCAAGCGGACAAGACAATAGGCTAGGTGATAGCGAGTTCCATATACCAAAGTCTACACCAGAATTATCTTGACGAACCATCCAACGTAAGAACATATTAATGCGCTTTGCTGCTGAATTCTTTAAGGGATCACTTATGTGTTTTTGTGTTCGTGCCAAATGATCATTTTCAAAAAAATGCACTTTTAATTTATGGATCGCGAATTGTAAGGATTCAGGTGATTTGTAGGTGTTAAAAACCGCCTCCAATCCATTATGAGTTTTATAAATATGCTTTAAACTTTTGATGAATTGTACGAGGTCTTGTCCGTTAAACGTGCGATGAACAAAAGGACTCAACTTTTCAAGGTCTGTGTCTTGATGGTTCATAATAAAATCATAAGGCGAATGCTCTAGAAGTTCCATCATTTTATGAGCATTATTGATAATGCTTTTTCGGTTTCCCCAAGCGATGGTTGCCGTTAGAAAACCAGCAATTTCAATATCTTCTTTTTTAGTAAACTGATGCGGTACTTGAATAGGATCGGTTTCAATAAATCTAGGATGATTATAAGCTTCAACTTTTTCATCTAGAAATGATTTTAATTCTGTTTTGTTGAGTTTCAGACGTGTCAATACTCAATTATTTTACAGCAATCATACTTATTTCAACATTAACAAACTTCGGAAGGTTAGCTACTTCAACCGTTTCTCTAGCAGGTGCAGTTTCAGAATCAAAATATTGTGCGTATACCTCATTGATTTTTGAAAAATTATGCATATCACTTATGAATATAGAGGTTTTGATCACATTATCAAAGGTCATTTCTGCAGCAGCTAAAACAGCTTTGAGGTTTTCCATTACTTGTTTGGTTTCTTCCTGGATAGTACCTTGTACTAATGCTCCAGTATCAACATTAATGGCAATCTGACCTGAAGTATAGAGCGTATTTCCTGTTAAAACAGCTTGATTGTATGGCCCAATTGGTGCAGGTGCTTTAGGTGTGTTTATTATAGTTTTCAATGTGTACGGTTATATTATTGATATTTAGTTAATTATAAACTACTTTTTTTTGCAAAAAAGCATACTGTTTTTTCCAAGATTAGTATCTAAAGTAACATCTTCTAATCCAAGTTTCTTACTTCTGTGGTTAATTTTTTTAATTGTAAAGCCATAGTCTAATAACACTGAAATGACATCTTTTGCATCTTTATTAAACCATTTTTGTAGTGCTTTATTATGAACTTCTAAAAGTAGTATAATATCTCTTTTTAAGAGTTTTTTCATACCATTTATTGCAATTCCTTCGGCACCTTCAATATCAATTTTCACAAAATCGGGTTCAATATTGTGGGCTTCGATAAATTCGTCTAAACTGGTGCTATCCACTTCTATATAAGAATTGCTTACTCTTGAATTTATTGTTATACTAGAGTTTGGTGTCTCTAAATTTTGAATTTTAACTGTTCCTTTTTTATCTGCAAGCGCAACATTATGAACGGTGACATTATTTAAATTGTTAGCATTGATATTATCTTGAATATAAGAGATACATTTTGGGTCTACTTCAATGCTATGGACTTCTTTAGCTAATGCTCCGGCGAGACAAGTAAAGTACCCTAAATGTGCACCAATATCTAGAACAACAGAGTCTTTATTGATGTAGTCAAAGAATATTTTTGTCGTGCCAAATTCAGGAATATTGGTGCCATAATAGCCATAAAAACGTAACCAAGAATAATCATCATAGGTGTTAAATTTTAGACTGATCCCGTTTTCTTTCATATACCATTCTTTCCTGTTTCGGTAAGTGTAGTCTCTAATTTTGAGATATGTTTTAACTAGTGTTTTTTTTAAGCCAAGTTTTATTAATATCGTATTTAAAAGTCCTCTCATATTTTTCTTTAGAATATTTTAATAAATGCTATTTTAAATTGTTATTTATGATATGAGTTGTACCAAAATTCTTAGATAAATATCTAATAAATTACTAATAAATGGGTAATATTTGTCATATTTATACTGTATTACTAATTCTAGTATTTAATTCTAAGTCAAGTTTAGACGCACAATTTTATAAGCATCTCTAATGTATTTTAATTTCGAAGATCAATTTTGCAAATTGAAATAATTTTTAGAATTACGTTCTATGGTTTGTTTTAGTTTGTTAAGGTTGGTTTCTTCCTGAGATTCCATTGCTCCACCCATCATTGCTATCATTGATTTAGAAATGGCGCCATTGCCTGTACAGGTTGTTCTAGAACTGATTTTAGTTTTATTGTCAACAGCAGTCATACTAAGTTTGTAATCCATATTCATAAAATCTGATGTAAAGGTCATTGATATGGATTCATTTGGAACGATTTCAGTGATGGTTTCTCTAATGACCATCTCTTGACCTTCATTCAGAAAATAGATATCTGAAACAGCGCCAACTGTACCTGGTGTTCCGCTAATGTGTTCCGCTTTTTGAAAGCCTTCTAGCCAATCTTTTAGTTTAGTGTCATCCTGACTTACTGCCCAAGATTCAGCTAAAGACTTATCTACAAGTATATCGTTATTGTAGGATACTTCAGATTTTACAAGACCTAGAATAAAAAATATGATAGCCAATAAGGCTATTATTCCGAGTAAGTACTTTAAAAATTTCATAATTTATGGTTTTAATTGTTCGTTCTCAAAATTCAATTTCAGATGCAAAGGCAATAAAATAAATAGGGTTAAATACTTTTAAAATAATTACTTATACCACTTAGTATACTTTGTACAGCATAAGATGCTAAAATTAATCCCATAATTTTACTAATAACTGTAATTCCGTAATTACCAATTTTCTTTTGTAAATGATTTGCTCCTAAAAGAATCAAACACGTAAGCACTATCACCAGTAGGACGATGCCAGTAGTAATAGATTGTTGTTTAATAGTGTATAGATGGTTATCAGTCATTAGCACCACAGCCATAATTGCTCCTGGTGATGCTATAGAAGGAATAGCAATTGGAAATATGGTTACATGCTTGTAGTCTGTAATTCGTTTTTTTTCTAGTTCAGGCTTGCCATCTCCAAATATCATTGTCAACGCAAACAAAAATAGAATCACACCACCTGAAATTTGAAACGCATCTAAGGATACTGACATACCTTCTAAAATGAGCTGCCCAATGACAATAAAAAATAAGAGAATGAGAAAGGCTATAATCGAAGCTCTAATTGCAATTTTCTTTTTATGAACCAAATCAAATTCTTTGGTAGCTTCAAGATATACAGGAACAGAGCCAATAGGATCAATGACAGCAAACACAAAAAATATTGTTGTTAAGATTTCAACCATTTTACTGTATTCGTTTAGCTTGAGTTGTAAATGACAGACCTTGTTGTCCAACTGTTGAGGTCATGACGCCTTCAAATAAAGGTTCTGGACAATTTTTAGGAATTTTCCATTCAAAAATAAAGTTGGAACCCGTACCTCCAGACGTATCAATTTCGTCAATAATAATTTCGGTCGTTTCCATAGGTGCCAAAAAAATAGGTGTGTTAAAATATTTCCTAACCGAAACACCATGCGTGTCATAATATTCTGCCCTCAAAAGATAAATAGTGTCTAAATCACTAGTATTTCTCATACTTACCATAGATGTTAGGTTATGAGTTTTATGTTCTGTAAAGCTGTAAATCTGAGAATAGATTGATAAATAGGATTTACCATATTCTAGTGTGTCGGTTGCAGGTAAATTAATAGTGCGTTTCGACCAGTTTTCGGGACTTATGGAGCTAATTTCTTTACTGTCTGTACAACTGAAGCATAGTGGAATAAATACTATGTAGAGATACTTTATTTTCATGATATGGCGCTTTATAACTTAATTAATAACAATTTGAACGACTTCTTAATGGGATTAAAAGTAACTAAAGTGTGCTAAATGTAAATCTTCAGAATCACCAAATTATTTGTTTAAAGTTAGGAATTTTAATTGAAGTAAAAGGTAAGCTGTAATGATACTTTTATCAACGCTAAATGGATTTTTTAGACATTCTTTTTCAATGAGGTCGCTGATAGTTAAATGTCAGATTCTACAAATTTTGACGGTTATATTATGATCTAAGAGAATTGTCTTTTGAATTATAAAATTAAAGTACGAATGCTATATTTTTTGAACAGTTTTGGTTTTACATCGTTACTTTTTTTGTTTTTAAAGCTTATAGTAAAAGCAAGCTACTACTGGATTTTGATCAATACTTTCGGTTGCACTAATAGGTAAAAAACTAAAAAAACTACAGTTTGAGTTAGGATCTAGAGTGCTACAGTTTCCTAAGGCATTAAATGTAAATGGATTATTATTAGCAAAAAACGTAATAATAACACGACCATTTTGAATTTCAGAATTGGTGTTATTTACAACAGTTGCATTAAGTAAATAACCTCTTTGAGCAGTATTATCTACCCCTTGAATAGATACATTGTTGACAACTACTTCTTCAATTTGAATGGCATCCTCACATACTTCAAAAGTAATACTATCTAAATCATCGTCAGTGTTACAAGAAGCAATTCCAATTAAAACACATATTATTACGATAATTCTTTTCAAACTCTTGATCTTAAAACTTAGGTTACAAGTACTGTTGCAAAATATTTGCATTACTAAGTTAACAAATAATAGCCTATACTGATTATGTGTCTCAGATTAAAAAATTAAAAACACTTTAAAAAAGAAGGCTTTACAAGCAAACTGATACTAAATCTATTCATTCTTCCCAATTTTGAAGTTGTTCAAGATATAAATAGCTTTCTACAAATTATATTGAGCTTAATTTTTAGAAGTAGTGTACTATACACATTGCGTTTTTTAATACAATCACTCAATTTCCTGTTCTATTATTTTGAGCATATTAATGATCCTTGTACGCAAACTTTGTGATTGAATGTTTGTAACTTGATGATTTGTGATGGCTTGACTTACAATGCCTTCTAGCTCAACATCTGCAAGAACCTCTGCTAAGTCTAATCCTTTTTTTGTTGGTTTAATAGTGAATTTATAGTTGAACTCTTTGTCTAATGCTTCAGTAGGTGAGTAGCCATCTTTCCATAAATTGTTATTTACGTTTCTTGAAATTCCAAGCCTGAGATAACAGGGCAACAAAATCTCTGTTCTAAATTTTTGAAATTCTAATTCTAGCTCTTGGACCTGAAATACTTCAGAAGACCAATTTGATAAAAGTCTCACTAAAGAGTCATTGTTTATTAAGCGAATATTTTCAGATCCTACAATATCGTTTTGTATCGGATTAAAAGTTGGATCTCTAAAGATTGTCCACAGTGATCGGTAAAACGCATCTTCATTTAATGTGTTAGGATGGTCTATTTGATTTAGTAAATTGTTGCAAGCTTCTAGAGCTTGATTACGCATGAGTATTTTTTCATCAAGCTGATTCAGGTTACTTTGATATTCACTTTTTAATTGTTTTAGAAGTAATTGTTCTGTGTCCAGATTTTTTTGCTTTTCATTCCAGTTATTAATGCTTAAAGCAATTAAGATTCCTATAACTACAAGAATTATTTCTCCAACGGCATAAATTAAATACTTACTGAACTTGTTTTCGGAGAGTAAACGCTGGCGTATTCTTCTGAAGAACTTTATCATTAGAGTTTGGTTTCTTTAAAGATATGATATTTTAATTGGTTGAAGATTTTAATATCGTAGACGCACTATGTTGGTGTACGATTTCTACTTAAATCACCTAAATGTTTTGCGCTAGGATGAATTTTATGCTGCCATAATTTCTTGAGTTAACATAGTATAAGGTTAGCCTTAATGAAATGTTACTTTATCTAAATATGCTAAAGTTATGAGTAATAATTGCTACTAACGAATAGTAAAGTAGCAGTAAGTTTTCATATTATCATAAGTAGTGTTAGTTTAAATACTAAGTATAAAATCTAACATTTTAGCTCTTCCAACATTTGTATGAGTTGCACTGTATAAAACTTTCATATTATGATCTCTAACAACAATAGTTGTATTTCTGTCGTCGTGATCTGCAGATCGATTCCAAAAAAAGTAGAGTGTATCACTATTCATTTTGGTTTTTCCTTTTTTGAAGTCCTTTTTTTCTACGACGAAGATTGATTGTTTCAATGCATTTCTGATATCTTTTTCATTTGTTTTTTTAGCCCAACCTTCAATACTTAAGACAATTTTTTTGTATTGGGTTAAATAAGTTACTAATGGAACATTTATCGTTGAGGATTCTGGTTTTAATTCTAAGTCTCTTTGTTTAGTAATACTTACATTGGTTTTAACAGACTGTCCCTGAGCTTGCTGAGAAAATGATTGAAAAGAAAAAAATAGGGTAAATGAGGCAATGATGAATGTCTTCATGGTGGGTTTTATTAATTTTGATTAGGTTTAGAATTCAAAACTAATGAATAAACTTGATTTTTACCATTTTCAAAATCTAGATCACACTCCTCGCAAAACATTTGTTTGTGTTTTGTAGGTCATGATTTTGTTTTGGTTTTAGATATGCTATTTGTAACGAAAAATGCTCTTTAGAAAATAAAATGATGCTAACTTATGAGATTTTTTAATTAGTGATGGAAAACAATTTTTACTAAAAATGGACTATCAACTGAGGAGTAATGAATCTTAAACGTAGCAGATTTCAATATTAGACTTTTCTAACAAATTCTGATTTTAATCCCATTGATCCAAATCCATCTATTTTACAATCAATATTATGGTCGCCATCTGATAATCTAATATTTTTTACTTTAGTTCCAGCTTTGATTGGTTTTGGCGCACCTTTAACAGGAAGGTCTTTAATCACAATAACAGAATCACCATTATTTAATTCGTTTCCATTAGAATCTAAAACCATTTCGCTTTCATCTTCTATTTTCTCATTTGGATTCCATTCAAAAAAACATTCAGGACAGGCATAGATTTCATTTCCCATAGAGTAACCATACGGAGAATTGCATTTTGGACAGGATTTCATTGTATCAGACATAAGTTTGCTTAAAATTATAAATTTTTAGTCATTCATTTTTTCTGAATTTGGTAAAAACGACACCAAATTAAATATGCTTTCAAAATATTCAGGTTGTTTATCATAAACCACTTTTGGCATTTGCGCTGTTAGCGTATACATGAAATCGTCTCTGTAAATTTGATAACTTATCACATGGTTTAAGTATTCTAGGTCAGTACTACGAACCATAAAGTCATAGGAATAATTAGTTGAAACACTATTTCTTACATACCCTTTTTTAACGTTGTAATTTTGAATTCTCGAGTTATACTGACTTTCAACTACATTTTTTAACTCTGCATCCTGTTTAGCTTTATTAGCGAGATAAAATTCCCAAGCGTTTTGAGAAATTTTCGCTTTTGGTTCCACGACAACCATTGAAAATGTCAATGCAAGTTCTGGATCATTTCCTCTAAAGATAGTATGTTTTGCTGTTCCGTAATCGACTTTCCAATTATCAGGTGCGTCAATTGAGATTAGATATTTATAGTTTGAGTAAATATTAGTTGAAGAATCAAAATCTTCTGAATGTTCAGGTAAAGTTCCTTCGCTTTTTTGTTCTTTGTAGGACGCTTCTAAGTATTTGTCTTCTTTTGTTTGTTTTTTACTGTTACTGCAGGAAAGTAAAATGACTAGAAGTGCTAGTAGTGTATATTTTATGTTCAATTCTTTTTCTGTTTTTTCTTAAAAATAGGATATATCAAAATCAATCCGAGTACAATTCCAAATATGCTAGATGTATTCTCAATTGGTTTTTTTACGAATCCTAATAGGTTTACTAAAGCGAAAATTATAAATAATAATCCGATAATTGATATGATTAGACTTGGTATTGGTTTCTCAGACCAGCTTCGTTTTTCTTTCATTTCTTCGGTTAAGTTAAGTTGTTTACAATTTGGTTTTGATAGTTTTCGTGGATTTTCAGCCGAGTATTTCTGCTATGATGAGCCACTTGTGATAAAAATCCGCTGAAGGAAAATAATAAGATTAAGACTTGTGTGTTTTTCCATTTGTTAAAGATACTAATTTGCGCGAAACAAGGCTTCTATTTAGCAAATAGCAGCTATGAATTTTAGTTAGTGTAAGGTATCGACCTCTTTTTTAAATAAATTTGTCAGTGTTCCATTTAAACAAAAGGGTATAACAGACGTATGGGTTTCATTTTTATAGATGTGCCAATCCATAACAACATTCTCATAGTTTCTTTTTTTTAGAAACATACTAAATTTGATCATATTAGTAACCATCATAGGACTTTCATTTTCTCCAGTAGAAATGAACACTTTGGTTGGGTGAATATTCCAGTTTTGGTTATCCGAAAATTTAGAAATGGCTGGTTCCAAAAAGATGTCTTCATTAAGCTGAAATGAAGGGCTGTTTATTCCAAACTTAGTAAAGAAATTATCAGAATTCACAAAACAGTATGCCGTGAACAATCCGCCGAGCGAATGTCCTGTAATACCTCTCTCTGAATTAGTTTTATAGTGCTTGTCAATAAATGGCACAATTTCTTTCTTTAAACAGTCTAAAAATTTATCAGCACCACCTGTTGTAACGGTTCCATTTTGAACCCCAAACTTTTTTTCAATTCTTTTATCAGTAATTGTATCTCGATATGGTGTGTAATCAATAAATCTGTTAATGTTAGATTGAATTCCAATTGCCTTATGGCTAATTCCGACTAAAATAATATCCTCGATTTTTTCAGAATCAACATAAGATGATTCAAAATATCCAAATGTGCTTTTTCCATCCAAAACATAAAGCACTGGATAAGTTATACTGTCCTCAATGGAATAATTCTTAGGAAACGACATATGAATTAAATAGTCTTTATTCGTAATCTCAGACTTAATTACATGGTCTGGTTTAAAAAAATCCCGCCCTTTTGGGTCTAATTTTTGAGCAAGTGCTTGGTTTTGAAAAATCAATAATAGGCAAGTGGTAATAAGTAGTGTTTTGGATTTTAAAAAGATCATTATTATTTATTCTAATTCGATTTAGGCTTTAAAACCAAAGTGTTAGAGAATGGCTTTTGAGAAAAAACGTACGGCTTAATCTTATTGTTTTTCCGATTAATTAAAAATAATTAATTTGAATGAATTAATGTTCTGCTTAACTAACAGTCAAATGAATTTTAAATATTGTTTAGCTAGTTAATTTTCTCTATCAAGTGTCATTTCAAAAAACTGATTCCAAGTGTTTTCTCGTTTGTATTCGCCTTTTTCATACCATTGTCCTTTTTCATTTTTCCAAATAATGTAGCGTACATTGTCATTAGGATACCAGTAGAGTTTATTTTCAATTATTTCAGCTTTGAATTCCGCATTCATTCCACTAGGTAAGTAAGACCGAAAACTATAGTTGTCTTCAGCTTTATTATATGTAAGAATTGCGAGGGCATTATGAACAACTTTGCCCTTGGAAATTCCTTTTCCTTCAATCAAAATTGCTGTTGAGTCTAACTTGAATTCTATTTTTTCTGTTTGTTCGAACTCAGATTTCCCTTTTCTACCCATCATCCATCCATTACCTTTCCAGTTTCCAACCATAAAAGCCAATTCTTTTACTTTGGCTTTTGATAGTGAATCGGTTTCTGATGTTTGAGAAAAAACCGTAAATGAAATTAAAAGTGTTAAAAGAATCGTCAATGAATATTTCATAATTTATCTGATTTAAAGTGGTTTATTTTTCAATTATACGACTAAGAATGGTGTTAAACTCTTTTGAGTTTTCCATATTTAATAAATGACCGACATTCTGCATTTCTATTTTCTGCGAATTTTTTATTCTTTGGTTATATTCATCTGCTATAAGCAAAATATCCTGAGCGTCTTGATTACCAACGATAATGTAAGTAGGTATTGTTATATTCTCAAGTCTACTACGAGCTGCAATTGTATCTAATTTTGACCAATCTTCTTGCCAGTGGTTTCTTGTGTTTTTTAAGACCATAGCTAAGCTTTTAGAAGAGAAAGGTTCATTCAATTGTTGTATTTGCCTTCTAGGTCCAACCACCCAGTTTTGGTGAAATAACTCAGAAGATTTTAATGTATCCATATTTTTTATTGCTTCTTGTCTTAAAGTGTGATTTTGAGAAGCCAAATTATCTTTAAAGTAATTCCAGCCGTTTAAACCAGGTGAAACCAAAATTAATTTATCTACTTCTTCCTGATAATTTAGAGTGAAATCTACACATAACATTGCACCCCAAGAAAGTCCAACAAGCGTAATTTTCTCATCAGAATGATTAGACACTATTTGTTTGATTATTTCATAACCAAATAAGGGTTCTTTAGCCTGAATGGTTTCTCCGTGACCTAAATCTGAAAATCTAATCAATTTGTAAGAATCTTTAAACTCATTTACTTGTTCGTCCCACATATCCAAGTCAAGATATCCACCATGAACAAATACAATTGGTTTACCTTTTCCAACGGATTTTACGTGGATTTTATGCTCATTTATCGTAATGAAACTCTCAGTAGGTTCATTTGCTGCTTCATTACAAGAAATTAATGTAATCGCTACTGAAACTATAATTTGCGAGAATTTCATTTCTTAAGTTTTCCTATTAGTTAAAGATACTAATTTGTATGAAATTTTTTCTCTATTACAAACAAGCAATGAACTTTAAGTCTTGTTAGCCCTAATTATCATTTAATATGTAGTTTTTAAGTTGAGTAATCCAATCACTATTCATATCCAAAGCTACATCAGGTTCAATTCCTTTAGTCTCGAATTCAAGATATTCTGAATGTTTTTTTGAAGTAAGAACAGCTACAAAATTGCCACATGGTAAGCTAAAACTACTGTCTTTTATTTCATACGCAAGCGTGCCATTTGTTCTAGATCCAAATACTTGACTATTCTTTAATTTACTTAATTTGTGTGTGAATTGCTCAGCATTGCTTACGGTTCTATGATTAACTAAAACGTAAATTCTATTTTTTTTGGCATAGTCTTTCAGTAATTTAAATAGAATATTAGAATTACGATCACCACCACCACCATTATTTCTTAAGTCAACAATGAGATTGGGTTTATTTAGATTACCTTCTAGAGTTTTATAAAACTTTTCAGCATCAGAAAGTGTTGGGTACCACGAATTAAAACTACCAATCTTAATATAGGTTATATTGTCTGATAGCTCTTTTCGATAATAGGTCTTATCTGAAAGTGTTTTAGAGGAATGATTTGTTTGAGTATTATCTTTATTAAATCCTATGAAATGAAAAAGGCCATGATCTACACGTTCCGTATACGCAATTAATCTTTTTGAAGATAAGTTTCCGCCTACACTTAAAAGAAAATCATTACCAAAAGGAATTAAGGTATAAATTATTTCTCCTATCTGCCAAACATCAGATTCTGTTTTGAGAATAATAGCCTTGTAATCATTGAAATATTTGTAAACACCTATGGTCATAAAACGTTTCAAGTTGTAAATACCCTCTATGTCTGTTTTAGATTTAGAGTTCAATACATTTTTTAAGCTATCTAAATTTATATTTGGTTTTGGATAGGAGTTAAATAGTTCTGATTTTTTAAATTCATTAAACAGTTCAGTGTTTTCTATGACCTCTTTTGTAGCTCCAAGTTCAACGCCGTAAACTTTACTGTGATTATCCTTTAAAGTAATCAATAATTTATTGAGCAAAAGATGACAATCAAAGTTTGATTTTGATGACTTTACTTCCTCAATAATTTCTAAATATCTGGCATCGTAAGCTTTTTTGTTGACTTTGTATGAGGGAGTTTTTCTGATTTTATTATCTAAGAATTTTAAATCACTCGTACAATTACAGTCTTTCTGTGAGTAAGAATTTGTAATTACGCTACTTAAAAATAATAGTAAAAATATCTTTCTTTTCATTGAATTTTTAATTTGGACTAACGCTTTTATTTATAGCTTGCGTCGAAAATTTCGCAGAAGAAATAGTGAAGTTTGTCTTGTTATTTTTCACAAATTACAACTCTCCATTTGTTATTATATGTCACTTGGCCATTATTTTTAGTATGAGGTTTCAGAGACTCTTTCACAGTTTGGTAAACCGTTTCAATGCCTTTATGCTCAATAGCTTTTGCAGCAGGACCAGCAGATAATAATCCTTTTAAAGCAATTTCGGAATTCGGATAATTCCATACAGATTCTATATCGCAATTCGATATTATTTTAAATCCAACTTCTTCCAAAGTTTCTTCTAGTAATTGATTTTCAGAAAGCGCAAATGGACCTCTAGCACCAGGTGGAGGTGGAGGAAGCAAACTTCCCAAAGCCTTTATACAGCTTACAGCTTCACAATCTTCTTTATTTCCCCAGATCATTGCTACAAGTTTCCCATTTTCTTTTAAGACTCTTTTAGCGTCTAAGAGCGCATTTTTTAAGTTTTCGGCATACTGAAAAGAGTTAAACCCACAAACAACATTAAAACTATTATTGGAATACGGTAATTCTTCCATTTCTCCGACAGAAAACTCAATTTTGGAGTTCCGTTTTTTTGCTTGTTCAATGAGATTTTTACTGGCATCTATTCCAGTCACATTAATATTTTGTCTAGCAGCTAAATCACAAAAGTATCCAGTTCCGCAACCAACATCTAATAGGGTTTGAGTAGAGTTCATATTGAGAAACTGTAATGCGTGTTTGTATCCAGAATCTCCTGTTGGTTCTTGAATTTTTGCCCAATCTTTTGGGTTTTGTCCCCAAAATTCACCTTGAACTTTCCTTGATCCCATGTTTTTTTAATGATCGTTAGTGTTTTCCGATTAATTTAATGTTTATTAAAAGTAGGAAATTTTGATTCCATTACAAACTCTAGCATTAATTATACACGTTGTTAGGCAACGTTTTTATTCAGTCATATTCTTTTTTATCAATTCAAGTGCAAAATTTATTTGTGTGTCTTTATGATTTAAATAATCGTCAAATGTCTGTGTTACATTATAATCAGGAATTATTCCTCTATTATAAACTTGATTTGACTTTTCAGGAACATCTTGTGCTAAATTCACAACAGAAAAGAATGTTTCAATTTTAGAATTAGGTAAAATATATCCCAAAGGGGTATGTCCATTATGTCCATAATAACCACCCATTGTTTCTTCACCAATAACTACTGTGTTTTTATTACCTGCAACCATTGCTGCAAATAAACTGCCAGCAGAAGCTACTCTAGGGCTAATAAGTAGATAAATATTTCCTTTAAAAGTGTTTTTATTGGGTTTCCATATTTTATGGTCATTACTCGTTGAGTTTTGATAAAACTTTCCGTTCTTTTCTTCTGGAAATTCTTTTTGAAACGCTCTATTATACTTGCCAACACCCAAAGGTCTTAGAAATCTTGGGATTTTAGAATAAACATATTTAAGATAGGGTATTTTTTTGAAGCTAATCCAAGCCTGTGTATTTTCTTGAAAGTTTCTTTGTGTTAAATATGAATAGGTTACTAAATCGTTTGGGTCAGTTCCGCCACCATTATAGCGAACATCTACTATTAAATTTTTAATCTTATTTTGTTTAATAGCTGTAAAAACACTATCTAAAAATGCAACATATCTATGATGCCTTGGGTCTTTTTCATTTCCTAAACTAAAACTATTTACTGTAAGAATTCCGATTTCTGTGTCAATTGTTTTATATGAGTAGATTTCATTTTCTTTCCAATCTTTATAATTACCAGTATCAAAGGGTCTTGAATATCTCTTATTTGCTTTTTTTATATAATCTTTGTACGAAACACTATTAAGAATAGCTTTTTTAATTTCTTTTGAATTTCTTGTTCTGTATTCAACAATAAATTGACTTTTAAGCCCATAATTATAACGGTAATATCTACTAAAACCCTTTACTAAACTAAATTGTTTCCCTGTTGTATTTACGCCATCTGTTGTGTAATATTTATAAAGATTTCTTATGATGTCTTCAATTCTTTCGTTGTTAATGCTTATTATTTCACTACCTAAAGGGATGGTTTTATTGTCATAGTTAATAATCCATTTGTTTTCAATATTTTTTACTGAATATGGAAAATACCCACTGACTTCATTTCGTAATTTATCTGAAATTTTAGAAGGAAGTTTGGTGCTATTATGTGAGCTTCCTTCAAAATCTGTTAATTGACAAATGATATTGTAAAAATCGCCATAAGTTGATAAGTTCTTAATTTCGTTCTCTGCCCAACTATAAATACTGTCTATTTGGTGTTTTGTCCTGTATTTATAAAGTCCTGAATTGGCTTCTAAACGGATCTTTTTAAATATTTCTAAATCCTTTAGCATTTTTTCTTGTGAAAAATTGTCTTCTAAAGTTTGAGAAATTGAAATGTCTGATATAAAAAAAAAGAAAAGCGATATGATGATTACTTTATTCATTTGATTAATATTTTAACCAAATTTAATTTTAAAATATTTCAGCCACTTGTATAATGTTGGCAATTATAATTCTTTACAAAAAATTTTCTTGATATATTTTTGGGGAAACACCTATAAAACGCTTAAAGGTTTTTGAATAATGAGCCAAATCGGTAAAGTTATATTGATAGGCTATTTCAGTAAGTTCTTTATTTGATTTAATCAATTTTTTACTAGAAAATATTTTTCGCATTAAAACATAATTCATTGGTGTCATACCAGTTAAAGCTTTAAATTTTTTAGCAAATCCATATTTGTTAATATTTGCCATACCTGAAAGTTTATTAAGGTTGATTTTTTGATAAATATGGTTTTCAATGTAATTCCTAATTTGATTGTAGTCATTAAAGTTTAATCCTGAATATTCATTTTTGTTTTCTTCTGAGTAACTTTTTAAGATGTTTACAAATTGTGATAGGTGCATTTCAATCATTTCCTCATTTTTACTATCTAAGGCTATTATAAGTTTTAAAAACGATTTGTTGGCTGTTTTATTAGTTATTTGACGGCTGAGAAACATAATATTTCTTCCATTTAATGCGTACTTCATTAAATCGTTTGGTATGTAGATAGTATCAAATTTGAGGAAAGAGTCATTATCAATAAGTGGGTTAGAATGTATTTCGTATGGATTCGTAATAGATATGCTCCCAGCTTCAGTAAAAAGGCTTTGATTTTCAAAATCAATTTGTTCAATTCCTTTATGAATCAATGAAATGCAAAACGTTTCGTGAAAATGTTTTGGAAAACTGGTTGTTTGATTCTCTATGGATATATATTCTATATTATCGAATAACATTCTTGTTTTCTCGGTATTCTTTAAATGTTGCCTAACTTGTTCGTGTATGGTTTGTACGGATTGAGCCGAAGCTGTTTTGGCTTCGGATGAGCCGCTTGCGGCGAAAATTCCGTGTGAAAACAAAACACAAGGTTGAGCTTAACGAAATGTTCTTTGAGTAAATATACTAAGTATTTTGTAATTATTGTTCCGATGGAATGGAGAAGTAGCTATTAACCTTACACGTTGTTGGCAATTGTATTTATAGTATGCTATCTAAATCTTGTTTCCCAATAATAGTCATAATCTCAACAATATCTTCATTTATTCTATAGTAGATACTATCAGATCCGCAAACACATCTTCTATATCCTTTTTTTATAAAATCAACTGATTCAAATGAATAAGGTCTTTGAGCAATAATTTCAAAATATTCGAAAAAGGAATTAAAATATTTGTCAGCTTGTTCAATTCCAAACTTTCTAATTCCGTAATGATGAATTCTAATTAAATCCTCTTTCGCTGTGTTACTTAATCTGAAATCAGCCATTTAACAATTCCTTTGATTGTTTTAGAATATCCGATTTGCTATCGGAAGTAAATCCGCTATTTTCGGCTTTTTCCAATTTCGTTTTAATCCAATCAATTTGAACTTGTTGTTTTCTAGCTTGTCTAATTAAATCGTTGACCAATTCACTTTTACTTGAATATTCATTACTGTTGACTTGGTTCTTTAACCATTCGTCATTTGCTTTAGTGAAAGAAATGCTTTGTCTTGCCATAATAATTACTTTGATGTAAAATTACACCAAATATGAATCAAAAACAAATAATTCTAAATATTATTGCCAACGCATTTGTGTATGGTTAGTGCGGATTAAGCCGAAGCTATTTTTAGCTTTGGATGAGCCAAGTTGTTTACAACTGGCGAAAAATCCGCAGGACAAAAAGCGCGAGGTTGAACTCGTACTTTATTTTCCGTTTTAGTTAATTCAGTACTAAAGGTAGGAAAAATGCCTCTTGTTAAACAACAAATTTAGCGTTAGCTATACACGTTGTTGTGGCTAGTTATTTTTTAGTAATTTCCCTTCCGATTCTTTCGTATTCCATTTTCACATTTTGTGGCATTCCTCTTCCTCCAATAGATTCTGGAATATCAAATCCGTTTGGCCAAAAGTATCCTAAAACTCCTATGACTTTTTTGTCATTTTTAGCTAGTTGATAATAGTTTTTTGCGACATCATCCATTTGGGTCAAATCTATGTTTCCAAAATCTCCGTGTGCCCAATTTATATAATGGCTATCTAGAATAACCATTATTTTTTGATTCTGATTTGAAATTTTTGTTTTTAATGTTTGCCAGTCTTGCTGAAATTCAGAGTCTGTATTTGGGTCGTTAACAAAATAACGGTCAAATCCTATCCAATCAATAGTTTCTGGAATTTGTAAGTCATTTAATGATGGATAAGCTTCAATCAACATCGTTGGTATGTTCGGAAATTCACCTTGCAGTAATTGAGCCACAGCATCCAATTCTGAGAAGGTTATTCCATTCCAAGTGGGTTCTTCTCCAATGTAAAATACACCAATGTAATTGGTATTTAAAATCGCTTGATTTATGATTTTAAATTCATTCCATCTTTCTTGATAATCAGAGCGTAAATCATAATTTGATTCGGAAGGACTGTTATTATCAATTAATTCAAAGAACAACTCATTGAGATGTAAAATTGCTTTTAAATCTAAATCCGCAAAGGTTTGTGTCCGTTGAACAATATTGTCGTTTGGATTTACAACTAAAATATCAGCTATGTTGCTAAAGCTATGAATTTCATCAGCGTAATTGGTTTTTATCTCGGGATCTGTTGGGTCATCCCAATATGTATCAACTATTGTAAAACCGAAATAATCAATATGAGCGTTTGTATCCTCAACCGAACTCAATTCATCATCTTTTTTACAAGCAAATAGAATGCAGAAAATCAATATGTAAGCTAAAATGCTTTTCATTTCGTCTAATTAGCCACAACGTGTTCGTGTATGGTTTGTGCGGATTTTCAGCCGAGCAATTTTTTGCTTGGATGAGCCGCTTGCGGCGAAAAATCCGTTGGAAAAAAGCGCGACAGCTAAGCTGTGTGTATTTTTTCCGTTTTTGTTAATTCAGTATTAAAGGTAGGAAAAATTCCTCTTGTTAAACAACAAATTTAGCGTTAGCTATACACGTTGTTGTGCAACGTAAATTTAATATGTGTTTTTATAATTTGAGGTATGATTGTTCTTCAAATTATATACTATTTTTTTTAAATTAATATTATCAAAAGTTTTAACGTTACCAATAACATCATCACCAAAGTCATTTCCACAATTTACTAAAGTTACATCTCCATCATAATAAATAAATAGATAAGCATTTTTTCTACTCTCATTTGATGAATAAACAATTCTTTTGTTTTTATTAAGAGCATTAATTTTACTGACTAATTCTTCATACATTGAGTCATCAATTGATAAATGATCAGAATTCTCTTTATATTTTCTTCTAGGTGTATATTGATAAATTTTCCAAGTATCAAAAATTCCGATATTTTCATCCAATAATGAATTAATATTCTCAATTTCATCTATATTAACCTTAGTTGCAACTGTACCAATTTTAATTTTAATTTTTGGATTCTTTAATTTCAAAAGTTTGGCTGTTTTTAGTATCTCTTGGTTCGATACATTGTCAGTTCTTAAAGTGTATGCAGTATCATTTTTATATCCATCAATAGGAAGAGAAATCCAATCACAATATTCAACTATTTTTAAAAGTTTATTTCTAAATCTACCATGCGTTGATAAAACAATTGATAGATCATTATGTTTAATAAATTTAATTAACTCCTCTATGTTTTTATATAAAAGTGGTTCTCCTCCGGAGATGACAACATTTTCAACTCCCCAATTTTTGAATCTAATTATTGTTTCTTTCCAAGTTTCTAAACTAAGTTCTCCTTTTACTGATTCAACTTTTGGACCAAAACAAAAAGGACATTTTAAATTACAAACAGTAGTTGGTTCAATATCTATAGTTTTTAAAACACTCATTAATTCGAAAAAGGTTTTAAAATTTTAGGTGAAGTAGGGCAATATCTGTAAGGATGAAATCCAAATCTAGTGATGTTATTTTTTAAAATTAATTCAGACTTTTTTATATCAGTACCATCTAAAATTGAATTCATTTCATTATATCTGCAGACCAAATTATCACATCCATTAATTTCCTTTCCTTCAGCCAAAAAATCATCTGTACCATAATACTCTTCTCTTCCAAATAAATGGCAACAAGGATACTTCTTTTTGATTCCACCGATTGCTTGAATATATTTGGTTATTCTACAAATACTATGAGTGTTATTAGAAGAATTATATTCTTGAACCCAAAACTCAGTCTTATCCCACTTCATTCTTAAGCAATAAGAATGAATTTTTTTCATAAGGATGTTAGCTTCTTTTTTACCTTTTGTATGAATATGTTTTAATTGAACAAAGTCTAATTGTAGTTTACAAGATATTTTATTAATCTTTTCAATATCTTTTAGACTAGAATTCATCGTCTGATTACAAATTATGCTAATACCAATTGCTGGCGTAAAATTCGATTTTCTTTTAGAAACAATGTCTTTAATATTTTGTTCAATGCTCATAAAATCTGTGCTCAAATGTCTTTTTTGATGTTGAGATTTATTGTATGAATCTAATGAAACCCTTATAAAAGATATTTGCTTTATTTTGAAATCTCTGTTAAAAAGTTTATGCAGTAATGAGCCATTGGTAATTATACCAATATGTACATTTCTATCTATTAGATATTTTAAAATACTCTTGCGCTCAAATACTTCATTTTTATTATAAAGCTCTTTGTATAATAATGGTTCTCCTCCACCAGAAAAAACAATTGATTTGCCATTATTATTAATAAATTGATCAAGATATTTTTTCAAGCTTATTAGATCAATTTTTTTATCTTCTCTGAAATTTTTTGTAAAACACCAAGAACAGTTATGATTACAAAAGTCTATAGGGTCAATTTCAACTTGTTTTAAACTTTCTTTTGATAAATCATGAAGAAAAATATTCTCAGGAATTAATTGATTTGCAGAAATTTTAGAATAATTATACTCAATCATACTGTAATTTCTTTATGTAAGATTTTCTACCGCTTTCAGAATCCAAATCACGACTTAAATCGTCATCTATTTTTTTACCTCTGATATCAACTGGGTAACTCCTAAAGTTTGAATATACTGTACCAATATATAGGTGTTCTTTGTTGACTTTGGAAAATTGTAGGTTCGTATTGCCTAGTATATCTATATTATCAGACTTAATCATATTAATTTTAAATGGGTAGGAGAGTGTATTATCAATAAATTTAGTCATGGTAGAATCAAATATTGATATGATTTCTCCGTCATTGTTAAAAGTTTTACCATGAACATGGTAAGACTTTGATTTAAATGAGATATCTAAAAGAGTAAATTTTCTCTCAGGTTTATCGTCATTATCTATTTCTACAGTTTGCAACCATTGCCCTTCAATGTAGTCTTTACCTAAAATTATTTTTCTTATCATAGACCAGTTAAGAAATTTAGAGAAAAGGTTAATTATAATTAATGAATAAATAAGTATTGCGATGGACAAAATCAAAGCGTTTAATATCGTAAAATCTTCGTTTTTAAGATATTCTTTTATAATATAACTAGTTATCACACCCACACTTATGGGTATGAGCTTATTTATCACATTAAAAGCGTTTACAATTTTTGGTATCATGGTTGTGTTTGTTTTCTCAAGATTTCAATTTCCTCAGGTTTGGTTAAATTTTTCTGTGAAAAAATTTTATTAAGATTTTTGACAGAATGCTTTTTAATCCTAATTCTTTCATCATCTAAATCTAATAAGTACTTTAGAAGCACCATGTGCCATTTCTCGTTATCATTTAGACTCCTAGAAATTAATTTATCGAACTTCCAGTAAGTTAAATTAATATCAGCAAATAATGGTTTCTGTAAAAAATCAACTGAAATTTTATTATAAATTTTGTTTTTAATATTATCCAATTTGCTATAACTTTTTGATTTTAAGAAATCAAAATAGTAATAGTTTTTTAATATTTCTGAATTAGAGTTTAGAAATGCATCTCGAGATTCTTGCTCAGATATTATTTTGTTATTAAGGTATAATATGAACCCAAAACAAGATTTTATTGATTTTCGTACAAGATATAAGTTATAAAATTCCGTATTGTTTGGTTTAATATATAATTGATCATACCATAATCTTTCAATAACGTTTTGATAAATTATGGTTGGATTAAAACAATAATTGAAATCATAATTTTTGATGATGTCTGTCCCAAAGTATAATTTCGAATTTGAAATATTATTTGTCCAAGTCAACGAATAATTAAAAAAGTCGTTTAATTGGGATTTAGATATAATTTTAATTCCAATTTTATGATTAAAAAGTTTGCTTTGTTCTTCTAAAAAATTAATTCTTAGTCTTTTTTCATCATATTTACTTAGTCTTTCTTCAGTTACTATTAAAAAGTCAATGTCACTGTAAATTGAATGAAGATTATTAGCATTACTACCATAAACGTAAATCGAATACTTAACATCAATTTTAAAGTGTTTATCTTTAACACTATCTGTTCCTGATATTGTCATCATATAGTTCTTATTCAATTATGAAAAATGAGGAATTGAAAAGATAGGTTTATAGAATCTTTATTAGAAAAATTAAAAAAAACGTTTTCCATTTCATTTATATATTTATCGTAATTACTAGATTCCTCAGTAGGTGCATAAGAAGAACTCAACATACTTTTTATAAAACTATTCTTATTATGGTTTATAGTATGATCATTTAATTCCAATTTATAAAAAATACTATTTGGAAAGATTTTTTTTAGTGAATATTTGTCAATTCGCGTTCTTTTAATTAACTGATTTTTGTTATAACTCAAAAAAATATTTTTAATAGCATCATTTAATTTATTTTTTTTCCAATGATACCAAACTAAAAATATCTTTCCATTTGGCTTTAACAATCTATTAATTTCTTGTCCAATTATATTACTGTCAAATAAATGAAATGCTTGTGCTGAAAAAATGCAATCAAAATAATTTGAGGGTAAGTTAGTTTCTTCGGCATTTACGTTATGGAAAATAATTTTTTTGAATAAATGACTTTCTAGTTTTAAAATTTCTAACATCATTTTATCTTGTTCTAAGACATGTACAGAATTATACTTCTTTAATAATGAAGTGAATTTTCCTGTACCACAACCTAACTCTAAAACTCTTTTATAATCAGTATGAGGTATTATTTCAGACACTAGACTTTTAATGCTTTTAGGATAATCTAATCGATATTTATCATAGATAGTTGCCTTATTTGTAAACAGTGAGTTTTTCATTATGTTGCACAACGTGTTTGTGTATGGCTTGCGCGGAAATTAGCCGAGCGCTTTGCGTTAGGATGAGCCGCTTGCGGCGAAAATTCCGTTGGAAAAAAAGCGCAACAGCTAAGCTGTTTGTATTTTTTCCGTTTTGT
>JAUIFO010000008.1 GCA_030430385.1 Bacteroidia bacterium | reverse complement strand
AGAAGGCTTTGAAAATCTCAAAAATGCTGAAGCTTATGATAATCTTTATTACGCAGGATTTTCACGAGCTATTGGAGATTGGTTACTTGGAATCAATGCTACAAGGTTGTATACCGTTAAACATGGAGGCTATAAACAAGTCTTGTCTGTTGGTCGTGTACAAACACCTACTCTAGCTATGGTGGTCAATAGGTTTAAAGAAATAGAATCCTTTAAGCCTCAACCTTATTGGGAACTACAAACCTTATATAAAGACACTTTATTTGCCTATGAAGAAGGACGATTTTTAAATATGAACGATGGTGAGGCACTAGCAAATAAAGTTAAGTCTCACGATTTTGAAATTGTTGAAGTTTCAAAAAAGAAAGGTAAAGACTATGCGCCTAAATTGTTTGATCTAACAGGACTCCAAGTATATTGCAATACTAAATTCGGGTTTTCGGCAGATGAGACTTTAAAAATTGTTCAGCGTTTGTATGAATTAAAAGTAGTGACCTATCCTAGAGTTGACACTACCTTTCTTCCTTCAGATCTATATCCTAAAATTGAAGGGATTCTAAAAAAACTCACTAACTATTCAGCACTTACCAATCCACTCCTAGGAAAAAAAATAAAGAAATCGTCAAAGGTCTTCAACGATAAAAAAGTAACAGATCATCACGCTATCATTCCAACAGGAATTCAAACTAATTTACAACAGAATCAGCAGCAAGTTTACGACATTATTGTTAGACGTTTTATTGCTGTGTTTTATCCTGATTGTGAGGTATCAAACACTACTGTTATTGGTAAAGCAGATGATGTGCATTTTAAAACCACTGGAAAAGAGATTCTATCTAAAGGTTGGCGCGTTGTTTTTGAGCATAACAATACGTCGTCTAATGCTAGTACTTCAAAAGAAAACATATTACCTGTTTTTAAGAAAGGTGAAAAAGGGCCTCATGAGCCAAGTTTTTTAGAAAAGCAAACAAAACCACCCAATCAATTTACTGAAGCCTCATTACTTAGAGCCATGGAAACTGCAGGAAAACAAGTTGATGATGACGAACTTAGAGATTTGATGAAGGAAAATGGTATTGGGAGACCTTCTACCAGAGCCAATATTATCGAAACGCTTTTCAAACGTCAATATATTAAGCGTAATAAAAAGCAAATTCTTCCCACAGTAACAGGAGTAGCGCTTATTGATGTCATTCAAAATGAACTTTTAAAATCGGCTGAATTAACTGGACTTTGGGAAAAACAGCTTAAAGATATCGAGAAAGGGACTCACAGTGCAAGTCAATTTATTAAAAACATGAAGCAGATGGTTGATGCTTTGGTCTATGAAGTTCGTACCGAACGTTCTCGAGCAAATATTTCACAAACCACTGTTATTGCGCAACGTAAAGCCAAAGCGAAAGCGAAAGAAAAAGCAGGCATAACCGCAGAAGCTTGTCCGAAATGTAAACAAGGCACACTCCTCAAAGGCCAATCGGCTTATGGTTGTAGTGCTTTTGCTTCAGGTTGTAATTTTGTATTGCCTTTTAAATCCTTTGGAAAGAAAATTTCCGAAAAGCAATACATCAGATTGCTTCGTAAAGGTTGTACTGTTAACCTAAAAGGGTTTTCTTATGAAGGAAATACTACTGAAGGTTTACTTCGCCTTGATGCGCATTTCAAGCTGGTTTTAGAACCCAAAAAGGGAAACACAAATCAGTCTTCCAAGGCTTCAGAAAACGCCTTAGTGATTTGTCCGAAATGCAATAAAGGCCAAATTATAAGAGGTAGAACCGCTTATGGTTGTTCAGATTATACATTAGGCTGTGATTTTAAGATGTCCTTTGAAGTCATCCGAAAAAAAGCTAAAAATAAAACACTTACGAAAGCCTTAGTGTATGCGATTTTAAAAGGTGATATGTAATTATGAACCATCGTCATTTCAGATTATTTAAACCTTATGGCTATTTAAGTCAGTTTACAACCAATGCCAAGCACGAACGCAACAAGAAATTTTTAGGTGAACTTTATGAGTTTCCTGAAGGCACAATGGCTATTGGACGTTTAGATAAAAATTCAGAAGGCCTTTTACTTTTAACCACAGATGGCAAGGTGAGCGCAAAAATTACAAGCACAAAAGTTGAGAAGGAATATTATGTGCAAGTTGATGGTGACATTACTGAAGACGCCTTAGTGCAACTTCAAAACGGACTAGAATTATCACATCAAGGTGAAACGTATACCACATTGCCATGTAGCGCTGTAAAACTAGACACAGTACCTCACTTTCCTGAACGTGCCAAAAAAATACGAGATGACAGACATGGTACAACCTCTTGGATAGCCATAACCATTACTGAAGGTAAATTTCGACAGGTAAGAAAAATGACTTCAAAAGTTGGTTTTCCAACACTCCGATTAATAAGAACACGTATTGGATCAATTTACCTAAATGGTCTCGCTATGGGACAAGTAGAATCACTCAAGGACTTGTAATTTTGTTTAACTTTTTAATAAAATTGTTAATCATTAGTTAAAGCTTATCTATTTTTAATAGTATTACTATTATTTTTGCGTGCAAATAGTTTTACTATGAAACATTTACTATCAAGCATAAAAATCACGATCAATGATAAGATTTACCTAAAAGATCCTGAATCTTCAGATCTAGGGAAGCGTATTATTGAGCATAGTATAACATTGATTGATGATATTGGATTCGACAGTTTCAATTTTAAAAAATTGGGAGCTTTAATTGGCTCCAATGAAAGTTCGATTTACAGATATTTTGACAGCAAGCATAAGCTATTACTGTATCTTACTTCTTGGTATTGGGCTTGGTTAGAGTATCAATTAGTATTTGCTACGCATAACATTTCGAACTCTAAATTAAAATTAGAAAAAGCCATAGAGATCTTAACGCAAACCACAAAAGAAGATTCATCATTTGCACATATTGATGAAGTAGTTTTGAATCGTTTAGTGATCAACGAATATTCCAAATCCTATTTAACAAAAGAGGTTGATCAAGAAAACAAAGAAGGCTATTTTTCAATTTATAAGCGGTTAATCACACGTCTTACAGATATGATTATAGATGTAGATGGCGATTACAAATATCCGCATAGCTTAGCAAGCACAATAATAGAAGGCGCTCTACATCAGCATTTTTTAAAGGAGCATTTTAAAACCATTACAGATTGTAATCATAATATACAACCTTCAGATTATTTCAAGCATTTAGTTTTTAACACCTTAAACTTAGCAGACAATGACTAAGATCATGACTTCATGGCAAAGGCTAATAGGTCTTCTTAAATTGGAAAAAAAAGATATCAAGCAAATCTTCTACTATGCCATTTTTGCTGGAGTAGTAAACCTTTCTTTACCATTGGGTATTCAAGCTATTATAAACTTGATTCAAGGAGCTCAAATAAGTAGCTCATGGATTGTACTCGTAATTCTAGTAACGATTGGTGTTGCCTTTGTTGGTATTTTACAATTAATGCAAATGCGTATTATTGAAAACGTACAGCAAAAAATATTTACCAGATCGTCTTTTGAATTTGCATATCGATTTCCAAAGATTAAAATGAGTGAATTGCGCCAATTTTATCCACCAGAACTTGCCAATCGGTTTTTTGATACGCTCACTGTACAAAAAGGATTGTCTAAGATCTTAATAGATTTCCCTGCTGCTATTTTACAGATCATTTTCGGATTGATACTTTTATCATTCTATCATCCATTCTTCATCATCTATGGTATGTTACTCATTCTTTTGGTATATGTTGTATTTAAATTTTCTGCACAACGTGGATTAGATACAAGTTTATCAGAATCTGAACAAAAATATAAAGTGGCACATTGGTTACAAGAAGTCGCAAGATCTGTTTTAAGTTTTAAACTTTCTGGAAAAACCAGTCTTGCTTTGGACAAAAATGATAGCCTAACTTCAGACTATTTAGATGCAAGAGAGGGACACTTTAAAGTTTTGGTACAACAATTCATTAAACTGATTGGATTTAAAATATTAGTGACTGCTGGATTATTAATTATAGGTGGATTTTTAGTTTTAAACCAACAAATGAACATTGGTCAATTTGTTGCTGCTGAAATCATTATTCTATTGGTGATCAGTTCTGTTGAAAAGTTAATCTTAGGCTTAGAATCGTTTTACGATGTACTAACGTCTATGGAAAAACTCGGTCAAGTGGTAGATCGCAGCCTTGAATCACAAGATGGAGAGAGCATTACCAGTGATAATAGAGATTTTAATGTTGAGCTTGACGATGTAACCTATACGGTTCCAGATAGAATGCAGCCTTTAGTGTCTAATATTTCTATGAAAGTGAACCCTAAAGATCGTATCATGATTTATGGCTCACATGGCTCTGGAAAGTCGACATTACTAAAACTAATTGCTGGAATAATTGAGCCAACCAGTGGTTCTATTTTTGTAAACAACATCAATTTGAAGGGTATAAAACTTAACAACTATCGCGCTTTGGTTGGTCAATCTTTACCCGAAGAAACACCTTTTGAAGGCACTATTCGAGAAAATCTAACATTTGGTGATACAAATATTAGTCAGGATGACATCAATTGGGCATTAGAAAAAACAGGGTTAGTTGCATTTGTAAAATCGCAACCAAAAGGTCTTAACTCTATGCTATATCCTGAAGGAAAAAAGTTATCTAATACTGTTTCAAAAAAGATAGTTTTAGCCAGAAGCATTTTAAAGCGCCCTAAAATTTTATTACTCAAAGATCCATTAGAACAATTTGATAATGAGGAAGCACTTCGTATTATGAAATTCCTAACCGATCCCTCTAACCCTTGGGCTCTGATAGTCGTGAGTTATAATATGGCTTGGAAAACCGAATGCACACGATTAATCAGATTAGAAAATGGTAAAATTGATATAACATCTTAAGATCATGCTAAATATATCTTCAAAAAGTCAATTACATAAAAAAGTTGATTTAACAACATATAAGTCAGGTCAAAAAGTATTTCACAAGAAGCATTTTAAATATTTTAACCGATTCTTGTTGGCATTTGCAATTGTAGGGATTATTATTTTGTTTTTGCCTTGGACACAAAATATCAATAGTCGTGGTAATGTAACTACACTAACGCCTGACCAACGTCCTCAAACCATTCAATCACCAATTCCTGGTCGAATAGAAAAATGGTATGTTCGAGAAGGTGATCTTGTAAAGAAAGGTGATACCATACTTTTCATTTCAGAAATTAAAAATGAATATTTCGATCCGAATCTTGTCAATAGAACAGGACAACAAATAAAAGCCAAAACAGCAGCGGTAAGCTCGTATGAATCTAAAGTTATTGCTCTTAATAATCAGATATATGCGTTACAAAAAGAGCGTCAATTAAAGTTAGAGCAAGCGCAAAATAAACTCATCCAAGCTAAACTAAAAGTGCAAAGTGATAGTATAGATCTTGAAGCTGTTAAAATTGATTTAGCTATTGCAAAGCGTCAGATTGAGGCTACAGAAGGATTATATAACGAAGGACTGAAATCACTTACCGAATTTGAAGAAAAAAAGTCGAAGTTTCAAGAAAAACAAGCCAAACTGATCTCTCAAGAAAATAAATATTTGGCGTCGAAAAATGAAGTGATCAATGCACAGGTTGAGATCAATCGTATACAAGCTGAGTATGTTGATAAAATATCTAAAGCTGAAAGTGATAAGTTTACAGCACAATCCAGTCAGTTTGATGCCGAAGCACAAGTCACTAAACTGGAAAGTGATTTTACTAATTATGAAATTCGTAATAAGTTATACTACATTACAGCACCTCAAGATGGTTTTATCAATAAGGCCATTAAAGGTGGTATTGGTGAAACTTTTAAAGAAGGTGAGCAATTAGTAGGCATTATGCCTTCAAATTATGATTTGGCTGTAGAAATGTTTGTTGAGCCATTAGATCTACCTCTTATTCACAAAGGGGAGAAAGTTCGTGTGCAGTTTGATGGTTGGCCTGCTATTGTCTTTAGTGGTTGGCCTAATGTCTCGTACGGAACTTATGGTGCCGAAGTTGTTGCTGTTGAACGCTTTATTAGTCCGAATGGCAAATTTAGAGTACTTCTAGCTCCAGACAAGAATGATCAACCGTGGCCAGATGGTATAAGAGTGGGTTCAGGAGCTATGACCATAGCGTTATTAGATGATGTTTCGATATGGTATGAATTATGGCGAAGACTTAACGGGTTCCCTCCTAACTACTATCAGCCTCAAGACAGTAAAACAATAAAAACTCCTATATATTAATGTTAATGAAAAACATAATTAACATACTTTGCCTTACTATTGTTTCATCACTATTTGCACAAAATGAAACAACACCTAAGCATGACACATTAGTGCTTAGCTTTAGTGAATATTTAGGATATGTAAAGAAATTTCATCCTATAGCTAAACAGGCAAACCTCACCATTCAATTAGGTCAAGCAAACTTGATGAAAGCACGTGGTGGATTTGACCCTAAAGTAGAAGTTGATCATAGCAGAAAGATATTTAAGGCTACAGAGTATTACGACCAACTAAACGCTACATTTAAAATTCCAACTTGGTATGGCATTGAACTCAAAGGGCATTTTGAACAAAATGATGGTGAATATTTAAATCCTGAATCGTTTGTACCTGAAGACGGACTATACAGTGCTGGAATTTCTGCGTCACTAGGTCAAGGTTTATTTATTAATAAGCGTATGGCAGATCTAAAAAAGGCTAAGTTTTTTAAAGAGCAGACCTTAGCAGATCGCGAGATACTCATTAACCAGATTCTCTATGATGCTGCTGTTGCGTATTTTAATTGGTTGCAAGCGTATACTGAAGTGAAAACCTTTGAACGTTTTCTCGAAAATGCTAGAATTCGTGTTGAAGGGGTTCAACGTAGTGTTGAAGCTGGAGATAAAGCAGCTATTGATATTACTGAAGCTAGTATCACAGTAAAAAACCGAGCGCTAGGTTTAGAACAATCTAAAGTGAGTCTTATGAAAGCAGCCTTAGAATTGTCTACGTTTTTATGGTTGAATGATGCTATTCCTGTTGAAATTCAAGATCATGTTATTCCAGATATCAATATTGAAAGCACAATAGATAATGACTTAGAAATTTCAGGTTTAGCACTTAATGACTTTATACTAGAAAATCATCCAAAGTTGCGTTCCCTCAATATGAAATATGAAGGTTTAGAAGTTGACAAACGTTTAAAAGCTAATAAATTATTGCCGATTATTGATGTACAGTATAATTTTTTGACCGAAGATCCTGATATAGCTAGAACATTGAACACCAATACTTACAAAGGCGGATTTAATATTGCATTTCCATTGTTTTTAAGAAAAGAACGTGGCGACCTAAATTTAGCAAAATTGAAGCTTAAAGATTTAGAATTTGACATCAATAATGAACGCATTACAATTCAAAATAAAGTATTAGCGGTTTATAGAGAATTGACTTCTTTTGAAACCCAAAATCAACTCATTGATGATATTGTCAATGATTATACAACTATGCTCAATGCTGAAGAACGCAAGTTTAGTTTTGGAGAGAGTTCTATATTTCTGATTAATTCTAGAGAGAAAAATTTGATTGATGCACAGCTCAAAGCCATTACACTTCAAAATAAATTCTTGAAGACAAAAGCGAAACTGTTTAATACCTTATCGAGAGATTTACAGAACCTATAAGTTAGTTACTCTTATCTTTAGATTTATCTGTATAAGTTTCAGATTCTGTTTTTAATTTAGGTATGTTTGAATCTTTAATAACCAATATTGTTGCTTTCACTCCAGTAAGCAAGTTCCAACGCTTTGAGGAAATTAGCATTTTATTGTCATCATATACTTCAAATTCTGCAGTATTGGGACCAGAATCCCCTTGATTCAATGCAATAAACACTACTGAATTAATCCCTTCTTTAAGTGGTATATCAAATGATTTGAAGTTTCCTGTAAGTAGTAGTTGCGGAATAAAAATTTCATCATTAACAACCACTTGTACCAAATCGCCATCTGGAAATTGATGATCACGACATCTTATATTAGCAATTTCACCTCTAACACGCACATCGCCTAAAAACATATCTGGCATTGTTTCAATTTTAATACCCTGTTCTTCTAATTTAGCATTGTAGCGTTTTTCAAAAATTTCACCTGGATTTCTTAGCTCGCTATCTTCAAACATAGAGAATTCTTTCTTTTTAGCTTTGAGCTCTCTGATTTTCACAGGATAATTAAGTGTATTGCTTGCCGACTTAGAATCTTTGTCTTTAGGTTCAATTTTAATAGGCTTTACAGAAGTAGAATCTTTGTCTTTAGTTTCTTTAGCAGGGATTTTAATAGACTTTTGCTCACTATCAGGATCAGTCTTTGTTTGTGAAAATCCAATATAGGATACACAACATAAGATGGCTATTAAAAATTTAAGTTTCATAAGACGATGCCTTTTCAGATGTAAAACAAAAACCGTTCCTTAATTCAAAACAACGATTTTTAACCTAAAAAATTTCAACATTAACAATAAATTAGGCAATTTAATGGTCGTTACAACACTTTAAAACTTACCATTAAAACTTAAACGAAGCTTTCGAGTATATTCTTCCAACAGCCAATCTTTGTAATTTTTGGTACTATTCATAATGCAATAACAATATTGCTTGATACGATAGCAAATATCATCGTGTAATAATTTAGCGAGTTCTCTAGCTTCAAAAACATCTTCACTATTTGCAATCACTAATTCTGAATGCTGCTGAATTGAGTTTTCAATGGCTTTCATAGATTTATGACCTTGACGAATAACACGTTTGTATTCTTCTTTGATATCAAAGGGATCATTTGGGTTTTTACTGAATCGTTTTCTTAGCGATTCTGGCATTTGATATACAAAATCACGCTCAATATCTTCATCATTTCTAAGATTCTCAAGGTAATAATCTGGGTTCTTAAAAATGTGTTGCCAATCGGTTGGTTGATCCCAAGGTCCAAAGCGTATGACATTATTTCCAAGATCGATAACTTTGAATTTGGTTTTATCACCATCAATCCTAGAACCTCTACCAATCATTTGGAAGTATAATGTGAGTGAACGTGTCGCGCGATTTAAAATGATAGATTCAACAGAAGGCTCATCAAAACCTGTGGTTAAAATACTTACAGAAGTTAAAATGCCATCTGGTGTTTCCTTAAACCATTTCAGAATTTCTTTTCGCTCTTGTTTCGAGCAAGTATTATCTAAATGTCTGATGTTATAGCCTGCTCTTTTAAATGTATAGTAAACCTCTCTAGAGGTATTGATCCCATTATTGAATATGAGTGTCTTCTTTCCTTTTGATAATTCTTCGTAGGCAAATAACAATTTACCTTGCATTGATGCATTGGTATATAAAGCTTCCGAAGACTTTACAGTATAATCACCATTAATACCAATTTTTAAACTGGTAAGTGAGACGTCATAATTATAGATTTCGGCAGAGGCTAAAAATCCGTTTTTGATCAAGGTTGCAATATCATCACCAACAATAAGCTCTTTATAATTGTCTTTCATTGGCAATTTGATATTGCTACTTAAAGGCGTTGCAGTTACACCAAGAATAAAACAATTGTCAAAAAACTTAAATAACTTTCTAAAGGAATTATAATGCGCTTCATCAATAATTACCAAACCAATATCATCTAACTTTAATTTATCATCATTGAGACGATTATTTAAAGTTTCAACCATAGCAACAAAACACTTATACTGATCTTGATCTGGTAACTCTTTAACTTTACTGTTAATGATCTTATTATTAACACCAAATCCGTGTAAGACTTTTGATGTTTGCTTGCAAAGCTCTATACGATGCGTAAGAATAACAACTTTTTTATCGTGCTTATTAATATAACGTCTAACAATTTCAGAGAAAATAACGGTTTTTCCGCCTCCCGTCGGAAGTTGATACAATAAGTTGTAATTATCTGGCGCAGATTCAAAAACTTCAAATATGCGATTAAGATCGGCTATTTGATAATCGTATAAGCGCTTTTTAGTAGCATTCTGATTTTCTATTTCTAGAGTTGTTGACATATAATTAATAGCTTCTGAAAAAAAAATTCTTACAAAATTAACTTTTTATAAGCTTAACCAAACCGATTGTTAAAAACAAATGATAAAAAAAGAGAATTAATTAATCATTACACCCTAGCCTACTGAAAATCAATCACTAAACTGTTAAAATTTGTTAAATTGCTACTTTGCATTACATAGTACTGTAACAATTCTGTTTTTTCGTCGTCTATTAGGTATAACAATCAATTAAAAAACGAAACATCATGAGAACATTAAACAGCAATCAAATCACAAGTACAAGAACAGAAACAAAAACCTTTACTTGGAATTCAAAAAGACGCTATAGGTAAATAGCAAAAGCATCATCATCAATCATTAAACCTCTCTACCATGAAAGTATTAACAAAAATCTTAAATACGTCGCATACGGTCAATGACGATCTAGAAACCGTAAAATAAACATAAAATAGTTAGTGTTAGTTTTAAATTAAGAAAGGCATTCAAGGACATTGTTCTTGGGTGTCTTTTTTTTTAGTTTCTAAGTTATGGTATCATTATTGAGCATCAATTTTGAAACCATTAATACTATTCTCATGAAACATTCAAGACGACGCTTTCCAGAAGTTAATGCAGGATCTATGGCAGACATTGCATTTTTATTATTGATCTTTTTTCTAGTAACCGCTATGATTCCGAATGACAAAGGCATTTTTAGAAAATTACCTGAGCTTTGTCCTCCAGGAGAAATTTGTGATTCTGAGATTAATCAGCGTAACATATTTGAAATACGCATTAATGCTAACAATGAACTATTTGTTGAAAATGAGGTCACTCGATTAAACGATTTAAGAACATTGACCAAATCTTTTTTAGATAATAATGGTGATGGTACTTGTGTGTATTGCAATGGTGAAAAATTAGCAACAGCTTCAGATAGTCCAGATACAGCAGTTATTTCATTAAAAAATTCGCCAACGACATCCTATGCGTTTTACATTCAAGTTCAAGACGAATTAACGAAAGCATATTATGAATTACGAGAAGCTTACGCCTTACAAAAATTCAATAAATCTGAAAAAGAGTTAACAAAAGCCGAACTATCAGAAGTAAAAAAGGCTTATCCTTTTAAGCTTTCAGAAGCTGAAATGGAATAAACGTAACAGTTAAGTTTTAAGTAGATTTCATATAATTAATGATATCAATCCCATTAGCAATTGTGGTTGCAATAAACAGAATCATCAAAATGGAGTTGATCACAAGAGCTGCTATTTTTTTAAAGTTGTTAGGTTCTTTAAGACTTTTCATGCTGTAAATAAATCCCATAAACGAAAACGCAATTACAAAAAACATCGTCAATATGCTTATGTAATCGTAATTTTCAATGGCAATTTTTTCAGCACCAACTAAGGCTTTAATAAGTACAAAAATCAAAAAAGCGGCTATGCTTAAAAGCGCATATCGAAATGCTTTAATAGAATTTAATCCTGTTTTCATTTCAAGTTAATAGTTTAATAAAGTCTGTAGAGCCTCTTCAAAACGCCCTTTTGCAAGATACTGATCTTCTAATTGATTAATGAAAGGAATTGGTGTTTCTAAACTTGCAACACGTTTTACTGGTGCGTCTAAATATTCAAAACACGTTTCCATAATCATAGCAGAAATATCACTAGCAATACCTCCAAACAGCGAGTCTTCCTGCAAGATAATCACCTTCCCTGTTTTCTTTACAGAATCAAAAATAGTGGTTGTATCTAACGGCTGAAGACTTCTCAAATCAATCATATCCGCATTTATATTTTGATGCTTATCAAGTGTTTCTAAAGCCCAATGTACGCCAGCTCCATACGAAATGATCGTGACGTCGTTTCCTTCTCGTAATACTGAAGCTTTTCCAAGTGGAAGCGTGTAGTAGTCTGTTGGCACATCTTGTCTGATACTTCTATATAAGGCCTTATGCTCAAAAAACAATACAGGATTTGGATCGTTAATAGCAGTAGCCAGCAAGCCTTTTGCATCATAAGGAAATGCAGGATATACAACTTTTAGTCCAGGTGTTTTGGTAAACCACGCTTCATTAGTTTGCGAATGAAATGGACCAGCAGCCACACCTCCACCACAAGGCATTCTTAGGACAACATCAGCATTCTGATTCCAACGGTAATGCACTTTAGCCAAATAGTTCACCACTGGATTAAATCCAGACGTTACAAAATCAGAAAATTGCATTTCGACCACAGCTTTCATTCCAGCAATCGATAATCCCATGGCTGTTTCAACAATAGCAGATTCACAAATTGGTGTATTTCTAACACGTGCTTTACCAAATTCACTAACGAACCCTTCAGTTATTTTAAAAACGCCACCATATTCAGCAATATCTTGTCCCATAATGACAAGATCTTTATGCTTTAGCATGGATTGTTTTAAGCCTTCAGAAATGGCATCAACCAAACGCAACTCTTCAGTTTTTGAATTTTCTTTAACATCTTCATATTCAAATGATTTATAGACATCATTTAATTCAGTTGTTACATCAGGAACTATAGCTGGTTCATCAAAGGCTTTTTGTAGATTATCTTGAATTTCTTTTGAAATATCTTCACGAATTGAAGTATCTAACTTAGCATTCAAAATTTTAGAAGTTTCAAGAAACGCTTTAAAATTATCAACAGGATCTTTGGCAGCCCATTCATCCATTAATGTTTTAGGAACATATTTGGTACCACTAGCCTCTTCATGACCACGCATTCTAAAGGTTTTAAACTCAACCAAAATAGGTCTTGGTCGTTTTCTGATACTTTCAACAAGCTTTTTTATTTTAGTATAGACTTCAAGGATATTATTTCCATCTAGCACAAAAGATTCTATGCCATATCCTTTTCCTCTATCGGCTAGATCTTTACATCGATACTGCTCGTTTGTAGGTGTCGATAATCCATAGCCATTATTTTCAATGCAAAACAACACAGGCAGTTGCCAAACTGAAGCCACATTTAAAGCCTCGTGAAAATCACCTTCACTTGTACCTCCTTCACCAGTAAATACAGCAGTTACGTGTTGTTTCTTTTTCAGCAAACTAGCTAATGCTATCCCATCTGCAACACCCATTTGAGGTCCGAGATGTGATATCATTCCAACAATATTGTAATCTTGCGTACCAAAATGAAAAGAACGATCTCGACCTTTGGTAAATCCGCTTGCCTTTCCTTGCCATTGTCCGAATAAACGATGTAACGGAATTTCTCTTGTAGTAAAAACACCTAGATTACGATGCATTGGCAAAATGTATTCCTCTGGTTTTAGAGCCATAGTGACACCAACAGAAATTGCTTCTTGGCCAATTCCAGAAAACCATTTCGAAATTTTACCTTGTCGCAATAAAATCAGCATTTTTTCCTCTATAAGCCTTGGTTTCAACATGGCTTTATAAAGATTTAAAAGTGTTTTATTGTCTAAGGTTTTTTTATCGTAAGTTATTGTACTTCTTGTTGAAGTTAACATAGTGATTTGAATTGCATTTATAAATCAAATGTAACTAAAAATTGAATGAATCATCTTGAAACTCGATTTTTTTTGACTAGTATTGTTTAATATGAATTTAGCGATGTTTTCGTTATTTTTGTAGTATTGTAGTAATAACTTAATTTTTTTGCAATGGATAGAATACCAAGTGTAAATCTGGAAGACTTTATTTCTGGAGACCCAAATAGAAAACAAAAATTTATTGATGAAATAGGAAAAGCTTATGAAGATATAGGCTTTGTGGCACTTAAAGGTCATTTTTTAGATGATGCCTTAGTGGATAGATTATATGGTGAAGTGAAAAACTTTTTTAGTCTACCTGTTGAAACGAAACGCAGCTATGAAATTGAAGGCATTGGTGGACAACGAGGTTATGTATCTTTCGGAAAAGAAAGTGCTAAAGGAAAAAAAGAAGGCGATTTAAAAGAGTTTTGGCATTTCGGACAATATGTTGAAGACGACCCTGAACGCGCTAAAGAATATCCAGACAATGTAACCGTTGCTGAGCTTCCTGAATTTAATAAAGTAGGAAAAGAAACTTATAGAATGCTTGAAAAAACAGCTAAGTATGTTTTAAGAGCATTGGCCTTACATTTGGATTTAGAAGAAACGTATTTTGACCATTACATTCATAATGGTAACTCTATCCTAAGACCCATCCATTATCCTCCAATTGTAGAAGAACCTGAAAACGCAGTTAGAGCCGCAGCTCATGGTGACATTAACTTAATTACTTTACTAATGGGAGCTCAAGGTCGTGGTTTACAAGTACAAAATCATGAAGGCGAATGGATTGATGCAATTGCTGAACCTGATGAACTTATGATCAATGTTGGTGATATGTTATCACGTCACACCAACAATAAATTAAAATCTACAATACATCGTGTTGTTAATCCGCCAAGAGAACTTTGGGGAACTTCAAGATATTCTATTCCTTTCTTCATGCATCCAATTAGTGAAATGAAATTAGATGTTTTAGAGAGTTGTATAGATGATAACAATCCTAAACAGTTTGATGATATTACTGCTGGAGAGTTTTTGAATGAACGTCTTATTGAACTCGGATTAAAAAAATAATAATTGTTCACTGTTAACGCAGTAGATGAGTCTTTAAGATCACTTCTGCTATTGAACAGATCACTTAAATTCATCAATGGACTTACAAGATCAGCTTAAAAATCTTTTTCCAGATCATGTTCCTGAACCTAGTTCAGAAAATGAAGACAACCATGATTCAGACCTTTGGCTTCAAGAAGAGCCAATCATTTGCAAGTATGAAAAACGTAAAGGAAAACCCATTACCATACTTGAAGGATATACTGGAGCAGATCAAGATTTCAAGTTACTGGCAAAAGAACTCAAGCAAAAGCTCAGTGTAGGTGGAAGCTTTAAAAATGATACGATCATTATTCAGGGTGACTACAGAGATAAGATCATGCAAATTCTAAAGGACAAAGGCTTTAAAGTAAAACGTGTTGGAGGCTAGCTTATGAGTAAATCACTTCATATTACGAACGGAAATGCTTTAACCGATTATTTGAAAGACCTTGATATTCAGGGTGACATTCTCACATGGCAAGAAATGCTTTGCGAAGGCCCTACAATTGCACATATTAATTCTGATGAATTTTTTAAAATCCGAGCAGAATTTCTAAATACGACCTATAATATTGAAGTCAACACCGAAGAATTACAGAAAGAACTCAATCTCTTAAATCATATTGAAAACTACAATGAAATTATCTTGTGGTTTGAATATGATTTGTTTTGTCATATCAACCTATTAGGAGTAATTAGTTTATTGCACCAAAAGCAAATCAACCTTCCACTCTATTTAGTTTGCAGCGGAAGAATTCAAGGAGAAAAAAGTCTAAAAGGCCTTTCAGAATTATTACCTGAACAACTTTTAGAACATTACAAAAACAAGGTTCAGTTAACAGATGACGACAAGGATTTAGCCATTTCACTTTGGCGAGTTTACTGTGGTAAAGACCACAACTTGTTCAAACCTTACATCACGAAGAAGTCTTCTTTTAAATATTTAAGTAATTGTCTGAAAGCACATTTAAGACGGTTTCCAGATTCAAAAAGCGGATTGAACATTCTTGAAAAGAACATGTTAGAAATCGTTAGAGATAATGACATAAAATCGCAACATCATCTTCTTGGATATATTTTAAATTATCAAGGCTACTATGGCTATGGTGATTTACAATTATCACGAATGATTGATAAATTATCCATCTTTTTTGAAATCACTGAAAATCAAATCAGATTAAACAGAAAAGGTCACGAAGCCTTATTGCATATATATAATGTATCGTCAGAACTCAACAATAATGTTCATTATGGTGGCTTGAACCGTCTAGATTTTCTGTATAATAAAACCCAAAACAAACTCATTAAAACAAATATAAATGTCTATTAAACACTCAGAGCTTATTTTAAATCCAGATGGAAGCGTATACCATTTAAACCTGAGACCAGAACATATTTCTGACACCATAATTTTTGTTGGTGATCAGGATCGTGTTGAAAAAATAACCAAACATTTTGACAGCATAGAGTTTGAAACACAAAAGCGTGAGTTTAAAACCCAAACAGGATTATACAAAGGCAAACATCTTACGGTACTTTCAACTGGTATTGGACCAGATAATATTGATATCGTTCTTAATGAGTTAGATGCACTAGTAAATATTGATTTAGAAACAAGACTGCCAAAATCGCAATTAACCAGCTTAAACATCATTAGAATTGGAACTTCTGGTGCACTTCAGAGTGATATTCCTGTAGATTCGTTTTTGATTAGTACACACGGACTTGATGTTAACGGAATGCTTCATTTTTATCAAATAGACGCTATTAGCAATCCAGCTATTGAAAATGAGTTTATTGCGCATACCAATTGGGATAAAAATAAAGCGAGACCCATAGTCATCAATAATAGTGCGTCCCTTCAAAAGCATTTTGATAGTGATAAAATGTACAAAGGAATGACTGGCACAGCTGGAGGTTTTTATGGACCACAAGGTCGTGTACTTAGACTAGCGCTTCAGGATGCTTCTTTAAATTCTAAACTGGATACTTTTAAGTATGAAGATATCAAAATCACCAATTTTGAAATGGAAACCACAGCAATCTACGGACTTTCAAAATTATTAGGCCATGAAGCTTTATCATTAAATGCAATTATTGCAAATAGACCTAATGGCGATTTCAGTAAAGATCCAAAACAAACGGTTGATCAGTTAATTGAATATGCTCTTGAACGCATTGTAACCCTTTAATTTCTTAGACCTTATGAAAAGAATCAATATTGGTGGTGTTCCAGAACATTTTAATTTAGCTTGGTACCTCACTCTAAAAAATGGTGAATACAAAGCTGAAGGTATTAATCTAAGATGGAAAGATTATTTTGGTGGTACTGGCGCTATGAACAAAGGCCTTCGTGATGGTGAAATAGACATGGCTGTCATTCTTACTGAAGGTATTATAAAAGATATCATTGATGGTAACCCAAGTAAAATTGTTCAAACCTTTGTACAATCGCCTTTAATTTGGGGAATACACGTAGCTGCCCATTCTAAATATAAAACTATCAATGATCTTAAAGGCACTAAAGCTGCAATAAGTCGGTATGGTTCTGGGTCTCATTTAATGGCTTTTATTAATGCTGAAAATAACGACTGGGACTTGAAAAAAGATCTTGATTTTGAAGTCATCAAAAACCTAGAAGGTGCTGTTGAAGGTCTTACTGAAGGTGTTGCCGATTATTTTATGTGGGAAAAGTTTACCACTAAACCTATCGTTGATGATGGTATATTCAGAAAGATTGACGAATGTCCAACACCTTGGCCATGCTTTGTAATTGCTGTTAATGAGTCTTTTCTTAAAGACAATGAAGAAGACGTTAAAACCATACTAGAAATTATCAATACAACAACTAGAGAATTTAAAGCTATCCCAAGTATTGATGTTACAATTTCTAACCGATACGATCAAAAATTGGAAGATGTTCAAGAATGGTTATCGTTAACAGAATGGTCGCAAGAACTCATTGATGAAGCTACACTAGATGTAGTTCAAAACAAACTATTAGAACTTAATATCATCCCAGAAAAGGCAGATTATAAAGATCTTGTTCATATTTTTTAATGTTTCGGTAGGATTTTTAGGTCAAAGGTTGTTATATATATAAATGGCTTTGATTGAATCGTAATGTTTTCAATTATAAGTTTCTATTTATCAAAAATTTAATTACATTTGTTCTAACCCCTATACCTATTAGCTTAACAAAACTTGAAGAATATGATAATGATTATTACTCTAACTCTATCTATCTTAGTTATTATAAATTTCCTACTTCTTAAGTTTAGTTGTAATAAAACTACTAAAAGAACCTCATCTATTCAAAAGCCTAGTACTGTTACCCAAGATAATCCTATTCTTACAAAAAAGTTACCAACAGCTCAATCGTCACAATTAGCTCCAACAGGAAGCTAAATTCACTTTACCACTGTATAGCTGTTTTCCCTTTACTCACTAAACACTCGTTTGTTTTACTGAAATGTTTGTTTCCAAACCAATAACCTCTATTGGCACTTAAAGGTGATGGATGGCCAGATGTTAGTATAGTATGCGTATCTGCTGAAATTAATTTTGCCTTCTGTTTGGCATAGCCTCCCCAAAGTAAGAAGATCACATCATTGCTATGCGCATTAATTGTTCTAATAACTGCATCAGTAAATACCTCCCAACCCTTTTTTTGATGACTACCAGCTTGATGAGCTCTCACAGTAAGCGTCGCATTTAATAATAAAACGCCTTGTTTAGCCCAACGTTCTAAGTTACCCGACTTAGGATAAGGTGTTCCAAGATCAGATTGGATTTCTTTAAAAATGTTTATCAACGAAGGAGGATGTGTAATCCCATCATTTACCGAAAAACACAACCCATTTGCTTGTCCAACACCATGATAAGGATCTTGACCAATGATGACAACTTTTAAGGTTTCAAAATGACAATGATCAAACGCAGAAAATATTTGATTTCCAGGTGGATAACAAGTAGTCTCTCTGTATTCAGATTTCACAAAACGTACTAATTGTTCAAAATAAGGTTTTTCAAACTCGTCATGTAGTAACTTTTTCCAGCTTTCTTGTATATCTACGTTCATTTTATCTATAAAAAAATCTATCTTGTCTAAAATATGAAATATGTCATAAAATAGTATCTGCTTTTGTATTATATTCGTTGTTACAAAACCTACAATTATGGCTAAAGCTATCATAGACAGAGTCCAAAGTATTCTAAATCAGCCTTTAAAGGAGATCTATTCTATTGAAAATATTGATCATGATGACTTCTTCAAAAATCATATCAAAAAGAACACTCCTGTAAAAATCACTCAAATGATGGACCATTGGAAGGCAACTGAATTATGGTCATTAGATTATTTTGAAGAAATAGGAAAAAACAAAGAAACTTATACTTATAAAGGCAACATTAGACAAAATGATACCAATTGGCAGTTTGGAGCATTTCAGGATTATTTAAATGAAATTCGAAATACTGACACTGAAACATATTTAGGAAATATGCCTATCGCGCAAATGTTTCCTGAGCTATTGGAGCATGTTGATTTTTCATTGATATCAAAAAATACGGTTAGAAATTCTACCTCGCTTTGGATTGGTCCTGCTGGAACCTTAACAGGTTGGCATACAGATAGACTTGCTAATAATATTTTAGCGTTGATTGAAGGTAGAAAGCTTGTGTTTCTGGTAAGTCCGAAAGATTCTGACAGAATGTATCCAAGTAAAAAATACGAACCTGGCTCACGTTTGAGCGATGTTAATATGGAGGATTTCGATGACGTGGCACATGCTAATTTTAAAGATGTTCAGGTACAATACACTATTATACATCCTGGAGAGATGCTATTCATTCCTCAAACTTGGTGGCATTGTGTTTACGGACTAGACATCTCAATAAGTTCTAATAATTTTGCGTTTACACCATTGGATAATTTCAAAATGAAGTCTTCAGAGCTTATTAAAAGAAAGCTTCATAGTGTTGGACTTTATGGTCGTAAAGATTGTGTTTGTCACTATATCAATGATGAAGGGAAGCGTGTTAAACGCTAAAGCTAGTATTTCATTTTAATTCTTATGCATTAATAAGTACCTTTGCAACTTCTGTGAATTAAGGCACTTAAATTAATGATTAGTATTCATAATAAAACCTTACAGGATATTGAATTTAACACGGTTTTAGAACAAGTGTCAGAATTCTGTATCACAGATTTAGGTAGATTGCAAACTTTAGAGATTAAGCCTTTTTCAAGTAAAGAAGAAGTGCTTCAATCGTTGCAATATACTAATGAATATGTATCCTCATTTTATAATGACAACCGAATTCCAAATCATGGTTTTGAGCCAATCACTAAAGAACTTAAACTGCTTCACATTGAAAATTCTTCTCTTGAAACAAAGAGTTTCAAAAAGCTGATATCCATTACGATTACGATTAATGAGATCATTAAGACTTTAAAAAAATTTGAGGAGTATTATCCTACGCTGTCAAAACGGGTTTCTACTATAGACACTATACCGAATTTAGTTTCAGAAATCGATGCCATAATAGATCGCTTTGGAGATATCAAAGATAATGCTACAGAGACCTTATTTCAAATACGGCAATCTATTAATTCCGTTAGAGGAAAAATAAACCAGAGCTTTAATGCTGCGTTAACCTCGTATCACAACTTAGATTATCTCGATGATATTAGAGAGTCTGTTGTAGAAAACAAGCGCGTGCTTGCAGTTAAAGCTATGTACAGACGCAAAGTAAAAGGGAGTATTTTAGGAAGTAGTAAAACAGGAAGTATTGTTTATATGCAACCTGAAGCTACATTTCAACATGCTAGAGAACTCAATAATTTAGAGTTTGAAGAGCAAGAAGAAATCGATAAAATTTTGCGTAATCTCACAGAATATGTAAGACCTTATGCGCCAACTTTAGATGTTTACCAGCAGTTTCTAACACGCTTCGATGTGATCTATGCTAAAGCAAAATACGCACAATCCATTAATGCTATTCTGCCAGAACTTAATGATGAAAAGCTATACGAAGCAAAAAACGCCTTTCATCCACTACTCTATGTTTCTAACAAAGCTGAAGGTAAAACAACATTTCCGCAGTCTATAGTACTGCATCCCGAAAATAGAATTATTGTCATTTCTGGTCCGAATGCTGGTGGAAAAAGTATCACGCTAAAAACGATTGGCTTGCTTCAGGTGATGCTACAATCTGGACTTTTAATTCCTGTTCATGAGAAAAGCAATATTTGCTTATTTGATCGAATCATTAGTGATATTGGAGATAATCAGTCTATTGAGAATCATTTAAGTACCTACAGCTATCGTTTAAAACAGATGAATTACTTTCTGAAAAAATGCAACAAGAACACGTTGTTTTTGATTGATGAATTCGGAACAGGAAGTGATCCTGAACTTGGTGGTGCATTAGCTGAAACATTTTTAGAAGAGTTTTACAATAGAGAAGCCTATGGCATTATTACAACCCACTACTCTAATTTAAAGGTTCTCGCCAATGAGTTGCCATATATGCAAAATGCTAATATGATGTTTGACGAACGTAGTTTGGAACCAATGTTTAAACTCGCCTTAGGTCAAGCTGGAAGTTCTTTTACGTTTGAAGTAGCTCAGAAAAATGGGATTCCGTATCGTTTGATCAATCGTGCCAAGAAGAAGATAGAACGTGGTAAAGTTCGTTTTGATGCTACTATTGCAAAGCTTCAGAAGGAACGCAGTAAATTGGAAAAAACAGAGCGTTCGCTGAAAGCTAACGAAAAGAAGAAACAATCGGAAGCAGATAAGTTAAAAGAGATCAACGCAAAGATTCAAAAGAAACTAGAGAGTTACCAGGAGTTGTACGATAGCAATCAACGCCTTATTTACCTTGGACAGAAGTTCAATGACATTTCAGAAAAATATTTTGACAATAAACGAAAACGAGAATTGATGGCTGAACTGTTTAAGCTGGTTCAAATCGAGAATTCAAAACGCAAAAAGATTTCTGCAAAACAAAAACGTGCTGAAAAAGCTAAAGAAAAGCAGATCAAACAGGAAGCTGAGAAAAAAGTTGCTGTCATTAGAAAAAAGAAAAAAGCCGCTAAAAAAGAAGAAGTCAAAATTGAAAAACCAAAACCAATTTTAAAAATTGGTGATCGTGTGCGAATGTTTGATGGCAAAGCTGTTGGTACCATTGACAGTATAGAAAAAGAAAAAGCCATAGTAAACTATGGCATTTTCACAACTAACGTTAATATGGAGTTATTGGAATTAGTGGAATCTAATTAAGTCTTAATCTGTGCCACAACCAGGCACATAGCCATGATCACTAATATTACCTCCTACAAATTCATAAGAGCGTTCATAAGTAACATGACCTATATTACAATCACCTATCTCTTCCCAGTCTCCCCAACCAATCTGACTTTCAAAAACGATTTCAACATCATAAGCACCATTAGGAGGTGATTTTGTAGTTTGAGAACCTTGATTCAATTCATACTTTGGACCGTTTAAATAGAAGTTTCCTCCTGCTGGCTTATACTTGAAATAAAATCGCGTATCGTGGTAGGAGTTGTTTTCTACATTCACATCTTCATGTACAAAATTTGCACTTGGATCACATTGTTCTACAGAATAATCAGTATTGTAACCCATTTTTGCCAAAGAATTATCTCTCAAGAAACGCATTGTATAAGCGATTGGAACTCCAGGATTATTTGCACTTAATAGTGCATTAGATCCAGTAATAGCATCAATGAAACCTCCAGGACCAGAAGTAAAATCTGAACTACTAATTGGACTTACACCTACTTCGGCATTACCACCAATTGATAATAACTTAAACGTTGAAGACGCAATAATTGATTCCTTTTCCTCGTCGTATGTTGCATCTACATTCACACTATAATCTAATACAGCACTTAGATCAATATCTGCTGTTTCCTCAGTGTATTCGGTTTCCATTCGTAATACTAATATTTTTCCGTAAGACACAGAACTTACATATGCAGCTGGTAACTCATCAGTAATTCTAGCTTGTACATCTTCTAAGGTTAACGTATTACCTAACATATGAGCAGGAGACAAAGGTGTATCCATTGTAACTGAAAAGAAAACCTGTTTGAAGGACATCGTCGCAACTCGACGTTCTGTAGTATTAGTGAAATCTAATTGAGCTGCCACGTTATTATCTGCCCAAGATAAGTTTAAACCTATATCTCTACTCACTTGCATTGACGAATATAAGTTTGCTGAACTGTATACAGAATTCGCAGGCACCTCATTATCTCCAGCATTCGTGTACCACCATTGTAATGCATTATCTATTTTGGTATCTACAACCGACTTCGATGGATTTTGAATATTAAGGACACCATTTTGTCCAATTCCTGGTAAATTAATACGAAGCGTATAAGCACCTTTTTCAATAGACAATGGATCTGGAACACCTTCAAGCATATTATCATTTGCCGACACTAAAGCACCTGGATAAACAGCATCGATATTTGGTCTTAATATGGCAACATCATCAAAATTAGAATCCAGAGACCAATTTACCGTAGAACAGAATGCTGTTTGTCCATTAACAGGAGGAGTATTTCCCTGACTACTAGAAGTTTCATGTCTTGCATTTGGCAATCCACCAGTATTTTTAACTTCGAGCAATTCATTTCCATCATAATTTAAACCGAGCAAATACTCATTTATACTAGATGCAAAAGGATTTTCATCTTCTGTATCATCATCTTCTGGTTCACTACAATTAAAGATTAGTAATGCCAGTGTAAAGCACGAAAGTAGTTTTAAATAAAATTTGGAGCTATTATATGATATTGTTTTCATGATTGTTAGTTTAATATTAATCCCATTGTTTTATAGATGTACTTAGGCCTTGCTGAAGTAATACTTTACCTAAAACCCAATCGTCTAAAGTAGCCGTATTCCCTTCACCATGATTATAGCTGCTAGAGCTATCATCTTTAACTCCAAGTTTTAATGACGCATATAAACCTATGTAAGCTTCAGAAGTAGTTTTTGTGTTTGCTCCCTTTAAAACAAAATGATTAAAACCATCGTCATGTTCTGGAAGAACCTCTCCAACACTTGAAAATGATTCTTCTACTGAGATTTCCGATAATTTTACGCGATTACTTGCAGCATTGCTTGACCATGAATAATATTTAAATGCAAAGAAGTAATGATTTGCTGGCATACTATTTCCATTTGCATTCGCATAAGTCTTACCACCTGGCACTTGTTGTACAGAATTATTACTAAATAATTGATTGTCTGAAGCACCACTTTTAGTCGTTGCAGCTAAATAATTTGCAAGATCATTGTATTCGCTTTCAGTGATCCATACCCATTCTCCTGGAGATGCATCTTCATAAGCTGTTCTTGAATTGCCATTTAAAAAAGCCCAGATATCATCAACATCTTGAATATTTATTCGATATTGAAGTGCTTCAGTTTCAGTTCCATTACTTACTTCTACTGTAACTAATAAAAACGCATTTGTTTCAAAATCAAAGGCCAACCAATCACCAACAATGAGTTCATTACCATTAAGAATTGCGGCTTGATCTGCAGTCGCACTAGTGATAGAATACGTTAAGCTTCCCTCTAAACTTGAATTTATAGAAGTGATAAAATCACCACTTGAAGGATATTCAGAAATGTTCACATTGATGACATTACTTGAAGGATCATTTGAATCTCCATCATCTTCTGAGCTACAAGACAAAGAAATTGTTGCACAGCAAATGAAGATCAGTTTTAAAATTGAATTTGTTTTCATTGGATAAAAATTTTGTGGTTTTGATTTTTGTAGCGACTTACAACTGGAAAAGTCTGCAGCCAATCCAGTGCAAGACACCACAAAATATTTATGCCATTACATATTAATGACACTCCAAAACTAGCGTCGAATGTCTTTGAAATCTAATTTTTAGCATGGACAAACTATGGACAAACTTCAATTTCGTGTATATATTCGATTAAGAAACAGTATTTGACAACTAAAATTAAACAACTGAAAAACAGTGTCTTAAAGAGCAATTAAAACAAGGTAATAATAGACAAAGCCTAGACAAGACAATTTTCGAGCAAGACTGCACATATGAATTGATTCCTTTATTAATTATCTTAGTCCTATAAATAACCAATCATGAAAACCAAAGTCTTAGGATTCGCATTGATCATTTTTTTCACCTTGTTCTCATATGGACAAGATCCAATCTATATGCTTCCAGATGAGCAAAGGCAATTAATTAATGAAGCTATAAAGTGTCTCAACCAAAAGCAGAGTAATTGTAATTCGTTTTTTGAAGATGCCATTCAAATCTCTAAACAAGTTGATAATGACTCTATTTTAGCACAAACCTATTTTGAAATTTGTAATGCATTAGATTTCGCGGGAAACGGTGAGGATCATATAGCTTATGCAAAAAGAGGGTTACAACTCGATGGTAAAAAGCATCCTTTGGTAACCAATAGATTACTGAGAGAGTTGGGTTATGCCTATTCTAAAACAGGAAAGATTGATAGTTTGATTCCAATTTATGAACGAGCAATTTATTGGGCTGAGTACGCAAATGATAGTAGTGAAATTGCAATAAGCAGAATTAGGTTAGCAAGTTCTTATAAACGTATAGGCAATATTAAAAAATCGATTGAACTCCTACTCGACTCACGAATTTACGTCAAAGCTAGTAATGATATTCATCGCGAAAGTGGATTGCTATTTACTTTAGCAAATTCATACAGTGCAAATAAAGATGATGAATTAGCCATTTCAAACTATTTAGAAGCTGCTGACGGTTTTTTAAAAGCTGATGATAAACGTATGTATGCCGCTTCGATAGTAAATATGTCAATCGTTGCAAATGACATTGGTAAGCATGCATTATCCTTAGAAAAGTTACCAGAAGCAATTGAAATATTTAAAAAGAACGAACCAAATAGTGTATTGTATTGTAACACCCATTTAGGAAGAGCACTTTATTTAAATGGAGACTTAAATGAAGCCATTCCCTTATTGAAATCGAGTATTGCAGAAGCGATTAGATTAGATAACAAAATCATCGAAAACCTGGGAAGAAAATTTTTAGCGCAAGCCTATTTGGATACTAATGCATATGACCTCGCACTCATAGAAACATCTCAAGTGTATAAGGAAGAAAAAGAACGTGGAGTTTCAGATGCTTATTTGAATTCTTTAAAACTACATGCAGAAGCTTTAACGTTAAACAATAAATCGACTGAAGCCGTTAAGGTATATAAGGACTATATATCTACCAAAGATTCAATCTTTACAAAGGCCAAAGAAAAAGAGATCGCTAACATGCGAGAACTTTATGAGGCTGAAAAGCGAGAAACTCAAATTGATCTTTTAGAAAAAGATGTCGCCATAAGTAATTCCCAAAAAACCTTGTATGGCGTTGGTATGATTTCTTTTATTATGATTGCTGCTCTGCTCTATTTTGGCTTCAAACAGCGCATCAAAAAAAATCGCATTGCTAGAGAAAAACAAGAAGCAATTTACAAGCAAGAAATTGCTTTTAAAAAGAAAGAGCTCACCACACAAACCTTACATCTCGTTCAGAAGAATACATTCTTACAAGAGTTGAAAGAAAATCTAGAAAAGATCAAGAAATCGCCAGAATTGTTTAAAGTAGAATTCAGACGTATTGTAATGTTACTTAAAAAACAAAATGCTGAAGACAAAGACTGGGAAGTCTTTAAATCATACTTTTCTGAAGTACACAATAATTTTGATGTAAAAATTAAATCCATTGCTGAAGACATCACAGAAAAAGAAATGCGTCTAGCGTCATTTTTAAGAATGAACCTTTCAACCAAAGAGATTGCTTCGATGCTTAATGTGTTGCCTGACAGCGTTCTTAAATCTAAATACAGATTGAAAAAGAAGCTCCAATTAGACAAGGATGAGGATTTAACGCAATTTTTGAATACCTTATAATTCTAACTCGTATTTTTGTGTGGTGATTGAGAATTTACCTAAGGATAAACAGTTAATCTTGTTTGATGGTGTATGCAATTTATGCAACTCCTCAGTGCTCTACGTTATAAAACACGATAAGAACAATCGATTTATGTTTGCGCCTTTACAAAGTCAAGCTGGTCAACAAATTATAGAGACTTTTAATATCGATACTTCAAAAACAGATTCTATTTTACTGTATTCTCAAGACAATGGTCTTTCTATTAAATCTAGCGCAGCATTACGAATTGCCAAACAACTCGGATTTCCTCGAAATTTAATGACGGTGTTTTTTATTGTTCCTACTTTTATAAGAAATTGGGTTTACGATTATGTCGCTAAAAATCGTTACAAATGGTACGGCAAAAAGGAGGCGTGTATGATTCCAACACCTGAGTTAACTGCTAAGTTTTTACAATAAAAAAGTCCTTTCAAGCGAAAGGACTTTAATAATTAACAACTAATTAAAACTAATTTAACTCTAAAAAAATCATCATTAATCATTTGAGGGATTATCTAACATTATAAATGATTAATAGCACATTATTTTATGGTATAAACTTACGTATCATGTTCATAATCAAGCTAATTTATCGGTGTAACGCAAAAAAAAATTGATTAAAAATGTAGAAATGCAAAAATCATCTGTGAGTGACATCCTTTATACTCATTAAATTTAAGACTTTACGCATTCAAAAGAAGTGTTTACTAATAGTACTTTGAAATATTTAGAGCTATACTGTACTTTAGAACTATTATTATATAAAAGCCTTAAAGTAGCACTTCAGCTTGACCCTTGCTTCTGTTAGTAAGGAACGAATCGGGTTCTCAATTCGTGGAAAGTCTAACACAAATTGAGTTTTAGAATAATATCTATTAGAAAAATGCTTTAAGGCTTTTTTTTATTTTAAACTCTTTAAAATGAAGTCTAAGTTGGTATTTGAGTTATCATTAGTTTCATACGAATCTGTGAAATACTTCGATGAAATAGCCAAACCAAGACTTTGAAGTTTTGCAATCACATCTTTATATTCTAAACTAACTTTACCAGTGAGCAACACATCTAAATCACCTCCAGATTTCGCATAGTTATACACTTCTGTAATGCCTCTTAAATATTTGTGATCTTTTGTGAAACCTCCTCCTCTATGCACACGTAAGGTAATTGCAAAAGCCTTATCTCTATTGAGTTTATATTGATTATGTAGCAAATCAAATGTTTCAGAAAAATCATATCCTTTATGTAAAGTATCGACAGCAATAACACGATAAGCCAATTCTTTTAATCGCTTCATCGTTAAACAACCAGACATATATTCAGCATATACCGCTAAACCTTCCTGTGTTTCGACATTATTAGGCAATCCATTAGAAAATATTTTTAACGGTTGTGCCAATCCGTTGAAAGTCGTAACCATATGTACACCTATTTCGTGATTGGTCAATACTTTAAGCTGGTTTAAACTGAACTTATGATTTTTACGCAATACCAATGTTTGTGTATTGTTTAGAACCATCGCTGCTGCGGAAAGGTTTGTCGATAACTTTATGTTATAGTTAAAGTCATAGCGCTTTGAATAGTCTTCAAAATAGTTTACTGCTTCCTTTGCCGAATACATAGGAAGCATCTCTTGATCAAAATCACTGTCGTCAAATCGAAGAATGAACTTTGCATTATCGATATCTTTTTCAATAGGTGTTCCGAAACTTTTTAAGCTATTGTAATAAAATTTACGACCATGATTAATGGTTTGTATGCATTCTATTAATCCTGAATATTCATAGATCACATCTTCATATAACTGACGAACCGCTTCATCTTCAATACGTTCTAAACGTTGCGAAAAAAATAAACGATGCAATTTATAGCCATTAAACTTTAGTTTTGGATATTTAAATTGCGGTTCGTAATTATACTTAGATGAAAAGAATTGTTTTTTTTCGCGTTCAATATTAAGCGGATTGATATAATTGAGTAATTCGATGTTTTTTACCAACCTATTTAAGTTAGCATCAATGTCAAATAAATCTTGGTATTCTTCTGTACTTGTAATTTGCGGCATTATCTAGCTATGCGTTTTATAAAAATGAGCAGCGTGTTCTGGCAAACGTGATCGTAGCGATTTAGTAACGGTTGCAACAACTTCGGGATAAATAATATGATCATATTCATCACAATACACCTTTGCAATTTCTGTTGCCAAAACTAAGGTATTTTTAAAGTTATTAGTAATGAATTTTAAAAAATATCCATTTCCTTGAAAGGTATCGTTGATTTTTGCAGTGGACTTGATATTGTGAGGAAATTCAATTTCTGAAAGGCTTTGTCTCCATAATTCAATATCATTTCCAAACTTATCATTATCTACATTAGAAGTCCCAAGATTCCATGTAGGCACTTCCCTTTCCCAACGTTTCCAATTATAGCTATGCATGTCATATACGACGCATACACCAAATTTTTCTTCAAGTTTAGTAATTAAAGCATGAACCACTTTGTAAAAGTTAGCGTGCTTCTGCTGACTTTTAGTTTTTTGAGCTTCTGGTAAAGGTGATTTCCATAATTGTTTTCCCCAAGCTGTTTCAAACACAGCTTCTTCAGGAGTTCTATTGAGATCATATTCAAATCTAGAATCACATCCAGCCATCACAATAGGATGCGAATGTATCATTTGCTTTGTTTCAGGGTCTTCTTCATACCAACGCTCATATTCGGTATGGATACAATTCTCCCAGAGTTCTTTTCTAAATTGATGTCCGTCATGAACTGCACCACAGACATAATGCACATAGGCATCAATTTTTAAAGTAAACGAATAGTCTTCAGCCACTGCATGAAAGACCTCTTCATTATTAATTTTTGAAATAATATCCTGAATGCTTAATCGTATCATAATCTCAAATTAAAAAAAGTGATTTTCTTCTAGAATTCTGTATATCAACAAACCTAGAAATAAAACGAAATAGATGATATAAATCCAGTTGTATTTACTTGGTTCTTTTTCTTGTTTAACTACAGTTGAAAAAGCCAGTGTATCGTGCCATCCAGGCTGACCTAGAAACGAAAAGGCATCAAACGGAATACGTCTGCACAAAGTTCTACCAATGATATTGGTAAAGCTAACTTTCTCATTGTTGAGATTTACAATCGTAGTTTGGGTAATAAACTTAGCTGGAGATCCTTTAACTAATCCTTCTGTAATTAAATAGTAAATCGAACTGAAGAAAACTACTAATATCCATAAGCCAAAACGTTCTCCAAATATTTCTTCGACATCTCCTAGTAGATCTCTGTAAATAAAAGAGGTTCCCACAAAAGAAAAAATACTAAGTATCAAAAATGAGTCAATAATCAAATGTACAAATCGTTGAGCCGAGCTAGCTGGAGTAAGTGTAAACTTTGAAAAGTTCTTTACTGTAAGTTTTTCGCTATTCAAATTAGCAGTGTTTTTTTGCCAATGATTCAAATATAAATAACTGATATAGGTCAAAATGAAAATCTTAATGAATAGGAATAATGAAAATAAAATTTCTTTAGTGAAGTTAAAATCTTCGTTATAATATACCTCATCAAGAAGCACAAAGAAACCAATATGGTGTATAAAGGTAATTGCAGGTACTATTAAAAAAATAGAATAGCAGAATTTTAGTATTTTAGTTTGCTTATGGTCTGATATTTTGTAGACAATAGTGGCCAAAATGAAAAGTATTTTAAATGCTATTCCTAAATAACTAAATGATGTAATATATCCATCTTCTCTATCGATTTCTAACCTAAAGATATCAAACTCAAAAAAGTTAAGCTCCAAGGCAATGAAGTTGAATATATTGGGATAGACAAAAAGAGAATGATCCATTCCTGAAAACGTCAACACAATTAGTAAAAGTGTTGTTAATGATAAGTATGCTGATACCTCAAAAATGTGGTCAATCAACCATCTGTTTATTTTTTGCATGAAATGGTTTTATTTAGGCGTCTTCAACGGTCTTTCTTAGGCGCACACGTCTATCAAAAGCTTGAAGTTGATCTAGTACTTTACTTTCTAGAAAATCAATAACGCGTTCTTCTACTTTAACCTTAGCTTTATAGACTTTATTGATGTAAGTAATTCCGCCAGGAGACATCACGTTAACTTCAACAAGTTTTCCGCCAATCACATCAATACCAACAAAGTATAAACCGTCTTTAACCAGTTTAGGACCAATTTGTTTACACAAAGCTTTTTCAGCTTTAGTAAGCGTATGTCTTTGAACCGAACCACCAGCAGATACATTTGAACGATGGTCGTCACTACCAGGAACTCGTTTCATAGCACCAACAGGTTCACCATTAAGTAATAAAATACGAACATCACCTTGATCGGCACCTTCAATATAATCTTGAAGAATCACATAATTTGACGTTCCGTCACCACTGGTAATGTAAAAATCTAAAAGCGAATTGATATTACTCATTGCCGACTTTTCAATAAGAATAACACCTGAACCACCAAATCCGTTAAGCGGTTTTAAGATCATCTTATCAGATTTTGATTCTTTAATTTGCTGAATCAAATAATTCTTATTTTTTGACACATGCGTGTTAGGAATAATGTTACTATGCGCATCACCAAATGCAGCAGTATATAGTTTGTTATTAGCTTCACGCATTCCTTGTAAAGAGTTTACAATAAACACATCATCTTTTACCGAATCTAAAAAGTTTAACATTAAAGGATCAAGAGGCGGATTTGCTCTAAAGAAGATCGCGTCAAAACCAGCCAGCGGCAACATTTCTTCCCTTAAGTTTGCTTTATTGTAGAAGGATTTCAAAGACGATGGTACTTTATCCATTCGACCAATAACCGTACAAAAAGCGTTGGTAACACTATCTCTAATGGTAAGGTTTGCAGGTGTACACATAGCCACACCATGATGACGTTTCACACATTCCTTTATTAAGGCCAAACTTGTATCGTTTTCAGGATCGATATTTTCCCAAGGATACATGATAAAACATATATTCATAATCTTATAGCGCGTTGGTTATTTTATAAATTTAAAAAGAATAATCTGTTATTTAAAAACTATTTTACAGCATCATAATGATCGTCCCATTCTTTAGGTTTAGGTTCGTGAAGTTTACCTAAAGATTTTGCAACCATCATAGACACTGTCGCATCTCCAGTAACATTCACAACAGTACGACACATATCTAAAGGTCGATCAACTGCAAAAATCAAAGCGAGTCCGATAGGCAATAATTCTGATGGAAACCCAACAGATTCAAGAACAATAACGAGCATTACCATTCCTGCGCTAGGCACTGCAGCACTACCAATTGACGCTAATAATGCTGTAGCAATAATGACCAACTGATTTGTGAAGGTCAAACCTTCAGGCCAAATGACCTGCATGATAAAGACAGCAGCAATGCCTTGATATAAACTTGTACCATCCATATTTACTGTAGCACCAACAGGCAATACAAATCCTGATACTTCTTTATCAACACCTATATGTTCTTCAACACGTTCCATCGTTACAGGAAGCGTTGCAGCACTTGAACTTGTTGAAAATGCTAATAATTGAGCAGGAGAGATTTGTTTCAAAAACCAAAGTGGTGATTTTTTTGTAAACACCTTTACTAAGATCAAATAGAACCCAATCAAAAGTACCAATCCGCCAAACACACATATGGCGTAATTCAATAATTTGAGAAGAATTTCAGTATCATCAAATGCAATAATTACATTGGCCATTAACGCAAAAACAGCATAAGGTGCAAAGAGCATGATCAAGTCAACCATTTTCATAACAACCTCATTTAAAGCATCAAAAAACTTGACCAAGGGTTCTGCTTTTTTCTCTGGAATTAACAATAAACAAATTCCGACAAATAAGGCAAAGAAAATGACTTGTAACATTTTTGCTTCACCAAGGGCTGTAAAAATATTACTAGGAAAAATATCTACTAAAGCCTGAAGTGGTCCAGCATCGGTTTGCGCAGTTGCCTTTTCTAATTTATCTACAACTCCAGAATCATTTTCGTATTTGAGCTTTATTTTGTTAATCGTTTCAGAAGACATTCCTACGCCAGGTTTCACGAGATTTACAATGGATAATCCTATTATAATGGCTACTAATGTTGTAGTGATGTAAATGGATATGGTTCGCAATCCCATTGATCGGATTTTAGAAATATCTTTCAGATCAGAAATTCCTTTTATCAACGAGGCTAGAATCAACGGAACAGCTATTAATTTTAGCAGATTGATAAAGATTGTTCCAAAAGGCGCTATCCAATCTGTCACAATATCTTTACCATTTTCAACCGTATTCATTACAAAGCCGAAGCCAAGTCCTAATACCATTCCAATAATAATCTTCCAGTGTAGTGCTAATTTTTTCATATCTATCGTCTTAAAAAAGACCCATTTAATTGTACATTTTATTCAGCAAATAGAAATCTGCTAGAACCAGTGCAGCCATAGCTTCAACAATTGGAATTGCTCTTGGTACCACACAAGGATCATGACGTCCTTTTCCTTGCATTTCAACAATATCTCCAGAACTATTTAGGGCATCTTGTTTCTGAATAACTGTAGCCACAGGTTTAAAGGCTACTCTAAAGTAAATATCCATGCCATTGCTTATACCTCCTTGAATACCACCAGACAAATTTGTTTTGGTAGTACCATCTGTATTAAACAAATCGTTATGTTCACTTCCTTTCATTTTAGCACCACAAAATCCACTTCCATATTCAAAACCTTTAACAGCATTGATGGATAGCATGGCTTTTCCTAATTCGGCATGTAGCTTATCAAATACTGGTTCTCCTAGTCCGATTGGTACATTTTGAAGCACACAAGTTATGGTACCTCCAATAGTATCACCATCTTTTTTTATGGTTTCGATCTTTTTGATCATACGTTCAGCCACAGCATCATCAGGACAACGCACAGCATTAGATTCGGTTTTTGAAAAATCTAAATCCTGATAAGGCTTTTCCAGAAAGATATCACCAACTGAAGATGTGTAGGCATTAATTTTAATTTGTGCTAACAGTTGCTTCGCAATGGCACCAGCAACAACACGACATGCGGTTTCACGTGCAGAGCTTCGCCCTCCTCCTCTATAATCTCTGATTCCATACTTCTTTTGATAGGTGAAATCGGCATGACTTGGTCGATATACATCTTTGATATGCGAGTAATCTTTAGACTTTTGATTAGTGTTTTTAATCACAAAACCTATTGGAGTACCTGTTGTTTTACCTTCAAAGATTCCAGATAAAAACTCAACTGTATCTGGTTCTTTACGCTGTGTCACAATTTTAGATTGACCAGGTTTACGTCGGTTCATTTCATCCTGAATGGCTTCAAAATCCAATACAATTCCTGGAGGACATCCATCAATAATACCACCAATAGCCAAACCATGCGACTCTCCAAATGTGGTTAATTTGAAAACTGAACCAAAGGTATTTCCTGCCATAAATGCTTTTTTTACGAAGTTAAAGGTAAAAATAGAGAAACAAAAACAGATATCTAAGCTCTAATTCATAAAACCCATAACAATAGCTTAACAATATGCTGAATGTTTATTAATAATTGTTTGACTTTCAGTTAATAAAGAACGTATTTATTTGCAGCATAAATTAAGATTGGTAGCCTTTTGAAAATAAAAAGAAAAATTGAAGTAGTTGTTATTTCTGATGTGCATCTTGGTACTTATGGATGTCACGCCAAACAACTACTTACCTATCTCAACAGTATAGATCCAAAAACACTAGTACTTAATGGCGATATCATAGATATTTGGCAATTTAGCAAACGGTATTTTCCAAAATCGCATTTGAGAGTGATCAAAAAGATTATGGATATGGCTTCAGATGGTGTCAATATTATTTACATCACAGGTAATCACGATGAAATGCTTCGTAAGTTTAGTGATACTACCATTGGAAATATTTCCATTGTAGATAAGGCTGTGTTGAATTTAGATGGTAAAAAAGCCTGGTGTTTTCATGGCGATGTTTTTGATGTGTCTATTCAAAATGCAAAATGGCTCGCAAAGCTTGGTGGCTATGGATATGATCTCTTAATTTTAATAAACCGACTTGTAAATTGGTGTTTGGTTCGCTTAGGAAAAGAGCGCTATTCCTTATCAAAGCGCATTAAAAATAGCGTTAAAGGTGCTTTAAAATACATTAGTGATTTTGAACAAGTTGCTGCCGATTTAGCTATAGAAAATGAATATGATTATGTGATTTGCGGACATATTCATCAGCCAAAAATGTTGACCAAAGAAAACAAATATGGCAAAACCACGTATTTGAATTCTGGTGATTGGGTTGAAAACTTTACTGCTTTAGAATACCAATTTAAGCGTTGGAAAATATACAACTACAACGAAGACAAGCTAAGAGCATTCTATGCTGATGAAGATGTTAAGGATATGGAAATGAAAGATCTCATTGCAGCCATAACCATTTTTGACAACAAAGACAAAAAGTGATTTAGTTCAAGTCTAACACTTTGCCTCTATTAAGAATATTTTTTGGATCTAAGGTTTTTTTAATCTGAATCATCACAGCTATTTCTGCTTCGGTTCTACACAAATGCAAATATGCTTTTTTGTGGAGTCCGATACCATGCTCTGCTGAAACCGAACCACCTAAAGATTTGATTGGCTCATAAACAATAGCATTGATGCGTTTTCTAAGTGTGTCTGCTTCTGAAGTTTTACCAATGATGAAATGAATATTTCCATCACCTACATGTCCAAATGGAAACACATGAGTGACACCTTCTACTTGTTCCAATTGTTCTGTCATTGAAGCTATAGTGTCTCCAATACTGTGAATGGGTAAACTAATATCAAAATGCTGGTCAAACTGACATACAGCAACTAAAGCATCAACATTTTCACGAATGCGCCAAAACCAATTCAATTCCGATTGAGAATACGCAAGTGTTGCATCTAATATCATCTCTTGGTGAAGGGCTTCTTCAAGAAGGTGTTCTAAACGCTGTTGATCTACATTTTGATCACTTCCCAAGCCCTCTAATAAAATGTAATAATTATAATAATAAGGTAAAGGAGAACGCTCAACCGAAGGATCTTTAGTTAAGGTTATAAAAGACGTTTTCCAGATCAATTCATAGCTACTTAAGGTACCTGCTAGACCTTGATCTACAAAGCGCATAAATTCAACAACTTTAGAAAAATCGTTTATACCAACAAAAGCACTGACGCGACTTTTTGGAGCTTCCACCAATTTTAAAACCGCTTTGGTAACGATTCCTAAAGTGCCTTCCGAACCAACAAATAACTGCTTTAGATCATAAGCTGAGTTGTCTTTAATAATGGTTTTTAAGGACGATAATATCGTACCATCAGCAAGAACAACTTCTAGTCCGAGTACCAGATTTCGAGTCATCCCATAGCGTATTACTTGTAAGCCTCCAGCGTTAGTAGAAATAGCTCCTCCTATTTGAGCAGAACCTTTAGCACCATAATTTAAAGGAAACAGTAAACCAGCATCAGAAACTTTTTGCTGAACATTTTCTAGTATGGCTCCTGCTTCAACGGTTATGGTTCTACTTTGCAAATCAGGAGCTTCAATAGTAGTCATACGCTCCATCGAAATTACAACATCTCGCTCTAAGGTTTCGGTACTTCCAACTAAATTAGTGAGTCCACCAAACACAATAACAGGCTGATCATTTTTATGGCAAATTTTCATAATTTCTGAGACTTGCTCAGTAGATTCAGGAAGTAATAGCGCTTTAACCTTTAAAGGCTTATCCATATGCCAAATATGATGGTAACGCGATTTTAAATCGTCACCTGTAAGCACTTGTTCATGATTGAGAATATCTAAGAAATCCGTAATGAGTTTTTCCATAATTGAAGACAAGATAACAGCTTTTTAAATCAAAAATTAAAATAAAGCTTATGAATTCAAAATTATTAAAATTTTGGTTTAGAAATCTATATGTTAAAACAAAACGTATATACTATAAATGTTAAAAAAACTTCAATAGTAAGTCTGTTTTGGTCTTATTTTTGTATCATCAATAAACTTCAAGAAGTGGTCACACTTCATTAATCAATTAATTAATAACTAAAAAAACTTAAAATTTTATGAGGAAATTATGTTTAGTAGCACTTGGTATTTTTGGATTTGTAGCTTTTTCTAACGCTCAAGATATTTCAAAAAATGCTATCGGTCTTCGTCTAGGAGATAGTGATGGTGTTGGACCTGGAATAAATTACCAACGTGCATTAGGCGAAAATAATAGATTAGAATTAGATCTAGGCTGGAGAGATGGCAGCAAGTATGATGCTTTTAAACTAGCAGGATTGTACCAATGGGTATGGCAACTTGACGGGAATTTTAATTGGTATGTTGGTGCTGGTGGAGGAATTGGTTCTATAAGTGTAGATAATGTTCCTAGAGGTGTTGACGACAGTGATACCTTTATATTTGCTGCTGGAGATATTGGTATTGAATACAATTTTGATATTCCCTTATTATTGTCATTAGACTTTAGACCAGAAATTGGTTTCGGTAATGACGATTTTGATACAAACGATCTAGATTTTGATATTGCACTCGGAATTAGATATCAATTCTAAATCCTAAACTTAAAAATTAAAAGCCATCATAATTATGATGGCTTTTTTTTATAAATAACGTTCTTTTATTACTTCAGAATGATGGTTTTCGTGACCAATAAGAATGAATCCTAATGCTCTTACAGAAATGGGATTGCCATTGGCTGTTCCTATTCGTTGTAAGGCATCATTTGACAAACTATCAAATAACGCTACAGAAGACTGTCTTAATACTCGCAATTCGTTCAGTAAACTCTGTTTAGTTCTCTCATTAGCATTACTCGTTAAGACATAATCATCCTGATCAAATCCAGGTAATTCTACTTGCTCCTTCCTAGCGATACACATGGCTCTATACGAAAACACACGCTCTGTGTCAATAATATGCTGTACCACTTCTTTGATCGTCCATTTGCCTTCAGCATAAGCAAAATCAAATTTAGCTTCAGGTATGGCTTCTAAAAAAGCAGAAAATTTTGCATTACTAGATATCAAACCAGACACCAATTCAGTGTGATCCACTTTATCTATATAAGTTTGATAATATGTATTGTATTCCATAGTGTTTAAATCAGCTATTGTCATAGTATTTTTGTGTTTGTTCTTAAATTAAAAAACCCTTTATCGATTAAAGACAAAGGGCTTAATAAATGTTAAAATAGTTACTAGCGTTAAGTTATAGTTCGTTAAAAATAGTGTGCATTAATCGTTTTTTATCATTAATACTCTCTTCTAACGAAATCATAGTTTCGGTGCGATATATTCCTTCAATATCATCTAACATGAATATGATATCTTTAGCGTGAGACGTGTCTTTAGCTCTTACCTTACAGAAAATATTAAACTTTCCTGTTGTGATATGAGCAACAGTCACGTAAGGAATATCCTGAATGCGTTCTAATACAAATTTAGTTTGCGATGTGTTATTTAAAAATACACCAACATAAGCGATAAATGAATATCCGAGTTTCTTGTAGTCTAAAGTTAATGACGAGCCTTTAATAATTCCAGCTTCTTCCATTTTCTTAACACGTACGTGAACCGTTCCAGCTGAAATCACCAATTTTTTTGCAATATCAGTAAACGGAATTCGTGTATTATCGATCAACATATCTAAAATCTGGTGATCTATTTCATCTAATTTGTATTTTGCCATTTTCCAGTTTCTTTAAATTTTATACAAAATTAACGTAAAAAGAGTGAAGATAATGTACAAAAACCTAGTTTTTTTTCAATTTCAATGAGAATTTTTCATTATTTATACACACGAAATCGATTTCGTTATGCTCTTGTACAGGTACTTTTTTTGAATCAAACACCTTAAAACCATTGGCCTCATATTCAATATGACCAAAATAAGAGGATAAGTCCCCTATTTTTTCAATTGTTGGTACAAATGCTATCTGATCATCTATACATTTTTCTACATATTGTATAGCCATATCACCTTCGGAAGTATTCCTGATAAGAATATCAAAAAATAACTTTTTGTTTTCAGGAATATCAAAATACGCTTCATAATTGCTTCCATCAATATCATGTGTTGCAATGGTATGCAAAGCCAACACTAACGACTGGTAAATAAATTTTCGAGTTACTTCTCTATGATAATCGTTTTGAAAATGCCCAGCCTCAAATAAAATCGTAGGCACATTTAAACTTTGAAAAGTATCACCAACACAATTCAAATTAAAAGCATCATCATAAATCCCTATCTGGTCTTTAATTTGTAATTGTAAGTTTCGATTTAAAACTGAAATGAGTTCCATTGCAACTTTTCTAGTTTCAGTAACTGTACAAGCCTCATCTTGTGCAGGTGCTAGAAATGATACTGTTGCTGGTTTATTGATATTGCCAGCACTAAAAATTGTACGTTGACCATGAAGATTAAAGCAAAATTGAGGTTTAAACGTATCAAAAACCTGTCGCAACACTTTACTCTCAGGTTGCGACAAATGTTGCGCATCTCTATTTAGATCAATCCCATTTGCATTAAGTCTCGTGTAAGCCTTTGCACCATCAGGATTTAAAATTGGAATGATTTTAATAGTGCATTGCTTAAGAATTTGTTCGGAAATCTGATCTGAAGCCAATAAGGTGTTTAAAAGATCAAAGCAAGCTTTAGTTGTCGTGCTTTCATTACCATGCATTTGAGACCAAAATAAAATATGTTTTGGCCCACTTCCAATGGTGATATCATAAATTGAAATTGCATTTACAGAAGTTCCGATTTGAGACACGTATTTTTTTAAAGATCGTTTTTCTAATAAAGGCGCAATGGAATCTGTATGAATATAGCGTCCAAATAATGATGATTCTTTATAAGTATCAAAGAGATGATTAAGGTGATCTATTTGCATAAACTTCAGTTCTTAATCACAAAGGTAAATAAATTGAAATTCACATTTGTAAACACAAAATTTAACTTTATGAAGTTACAATATTCAACAAATAGGAGAACTAACACCTAATCTACACAATTATCATTGCGAAATATTCAATACAAACAAAATTATTAATTTATATTATTTATTATCAATTATTTAAATATTAAAACATAAAGTTATTATTCAATATATTATTTATATTAAGTAATATTGTTTAGCGAATAAACCTAATTATGTTTACATTTGTATCATAAACTACGCGTCTAATACTGTTTACAATGATAAACACCGAAGATTTTACAAAACGACTCCAAAAAGTGATGGAATATTACAATGAATCTGCATCGTCTTTTGCTGAAAAAATTGGTGTGCAACGTTCTAGTATTTCTCATATACTTTCAGGAAGAAATAAACCGAGTTTAGATTTTGTTTTGAAAGTCCTCTCCTCTTTTCCTGAAGTCGAATTGTATTGGCTCATGAATGGCAAAGGATCATTTCCAAAAGTTCCGATTAAAGAAGAGATTATTGAAACTAGTTCTAGATCTTCAGAAATAGATCATAACAATGTCACTACTTCTTCAGAAAAAACTATTGAACGTATTGTTATTTTTTACAAGGATGGTACCTTTCAAAACTTCAATAATTCATAATTTTAAATACAATTTATCAAATACACGATTCTCATTTTGTAATTTTGACAAAACTTTAAAAATGAGATGTCTTTTAAGTCTTTTAGTGTGCCTTATGTTATTGAGTTGTTATGAACCGCAACGTCATTGTAACGATTTCAAAACTGGTACGTTTGAATTCACCTACACTATTGATGGCAAGGAACAAACAGGTACATTTAAAAGAACTGAAGACTTAAACATTGATTATTTTGAAAATAAGGTTGATTCTGCTTCAGTGCGCTGGATCAACGATTGTGAGTTTATTCAAAAAGCTTTACACCCAAAATCTATTGCCGAAGAAAAAGCCATACACTTTAAAATCTTAAGTACCACTGAAGATACTTACACCTTTGAATACCAACTAGCAGTTAAAGATCCATACAAGAAAGCACGTATTGAGAAAGGAACTGCAAAAAAAATAAACTAAAATGATAGAGTTTTTACTCACGAGTGATGCTATTATTGCCTTATTGACCTTAACCTTTTTAGAAATTGTTTTGGGCATCGATAATATTGTGTTTATCTCAATAGCAGCCAATAAACTTCCTGAACACCAAAGAGGTAAAGCTACAAATATTGGATTACTGTTAGCTATGGTGCAACGCATCGTTTTGTTATTTTTTGTGTCCTTTTTAGTAGGATTATCGAAACCGTTTTTTTCTTTAGAAAACTCTTGGATTGAACTCCACATAAGTTGGCAAGCCATTATTTTATTTGTAGGTGGATTGTTTTTAATTTACAAAAGTACGTCTGAAATTAGAGAAAAAGTAAATACTCCAGAGCATGATGAAGATCAGGTTCGCGGAAAAAAAATCACTTCCTTATCCCAGGCATTAACTCAAATTTTGATTATTGATTTTATTTTTTCAATCGATTCTATTTTAACGGCTGTTGGAATGACCAATGGATTACATCCTAATCATAATTACACCTTAGTATTAATGATCATTGCTGTAGTGATCTCGATTATCATTATGATAGGCTTTGCTAATCCAATTCGTAAATTCATAGAAAAGAATCCAAGTATACAGATGCTCGGACTAGCCTTTTTAATTCTTATAGGATTTATGCTTGTCACTGAAGCTGCACATTTATCGCATACAGCATTCTTCGGAAATCAGGTTGGCGCTATTCCTAAAGGGTATTTATATTTCGCTATTGCGTTTTCATTGTTTGTAGAATTTTTAAACTACAAAGCCGCAAAGCGGAAACAAAAAGCAAATTAGTCCATAATAAATTTGAAACCTGCTGAAAACATACTAGCACTTAGCGAGTTGTTTCTGTCATATTGCGTAAACTTTAAGTCTATACTTTTTAATCCAAATTTGTATATATGGAATTTAGTAAAGATATCCGTATAACTTACTCCAAACCCAAATTGATTAGCACTATAATCTGACAAATCATAATCAGAAGTATAAAACTCATCTGTAGACAAATGTGTATTGTAAGGTGCAAAATAATCTGCTGCAGTTTGTGTATAAAATCTGTACGATGGATAGATTGTAAACTTATCTGTTAGCTTGATTGGAACTTCTAAACTAGCTGTATGAGATGCAATTCCCCAATCATCAAAATAGTACCTGTAAAATGTTCGCAACACAAATGTTTCATTTATATAATAATGAAGTCGTCCTCCTATTGCTACTTTAAAGCGCGAGTCTGGGAGTCTTTCTATATCATCCGCCAAATGAAAATCTTCAATAAAAGAATCTGCCACATCTAAAAAATAAACTCGCTGAAAAGGTGTCGATAATAAACCATCCTGCATTACTAAATCAAGTGCTAATGACCCTTGAAGTTTTTTAGACATGATCTGAGAAAATCCAAATCCAAGACTGTAAGTATTTCGTCCTTCACTATCAAACTCAGAAAAATTTGGGTTATAATTAGGGTTTCCTGATATCATATACTGATTAAACAACACATTGTTTAATCCGTCTCCTCCATCGGCAAATGGTCGTAACTCTGTTGGGTATAATGCATTCCAAGAGTCAATAAAAACATTACCATTAATACTTAACTCAGTATTTTTTTCATTCAATAATTTCGTATAACTTCCGCCTACACCAGCCGAAAAGTAATCATACTCTGTTGATATCGATAATTTGGCAGACCAGATGTCATTTCTATCATCAGAACTATGCGAATAAGTTCCTGTTATATTTGCCCAAACATCACCTTGGGAAGCTCCAGTACTCGCGTCATAAGGGTTAGCTCTACCACTAGAATCAAAAGGACCAACATTACTCGATGACGCTGAAGTATATGCAGAAATACCTGCGTCAATAGTAAGTACATCATCGTCATTTAAAGGAATCGATACCACAAAAGCAGCTGTCACATCACTAAGTTCTTCAGTTCCAATACCACCACTAACAGCAGCATTCTCTCCATCTTGAGTATAATAGCTTGTTAAGAAATCTATTTCAGTAGTTTCAAGCACGCGCTTCTTGTAGGTAGCAGTTGAATCTTGCGCGTAAAACTGACACGCATAACAGCAAAACAATAGGGTTAGTATCTTTTTCAAATCGTTATCAATAATTAGTTACAACCACAACCTCCACCTGTCTTTCCTCCATTACCACCAGACGCAGCTTCTCTGTATGAATGAAATGTTGATATATTTCTATCAGATTTCTTTTCCGCCAACAACATATCAGGATCATTCAGATTAACCTTCTCATATTCCTTTACAGCAACACAAGAAGACAAGCTTAAAAGCGTAACGATTACCATTAAAATCCTCTTAGTCATATTTTATTAATTTTAATATTAGTTGATGTTATTATTTGTCCTTGATCATCAATAATGATACATTCTATGTTAGGTAGTTGATTGATTCTATTCAAACCAACTTCTTTTCCCATAACAAAAACTGAAGTTGACAAAGCATCAGCAAGCTCAGCTTTTGGTGCAAATACAGTTACACTTATAATTCCTGATGAAGGATAACCCGTTCTAGGATCAATGATGTGTGTATAACGCTTATCATTAAAAGTGACGAATTTTTCATAATTTCCTGAAGTTACAACAGCTCCTTTTTTAACTGGTAACAACGCAAAAGCTTTGTGCTTATTTAGAGGATTAGTGATAGCAACTTTCCAATCCTCTCCATTAATTTGTTTTCCCCAAGTAGTCATATCACCTGAAGCATTGATTATACCAGACTTAACACCTTTATCTTGTAATAACATTTTGGCTTTATCTGCGGCATAACCTTTTCCTATAGCTCCAAAACCAATTCGCATTCCTTCATGTTTCAAGTAAACTGTTGTGTTTTCTTTATTAAGGACTATATTTTTAAAACCAACTTTTGCAACAGAATTTTTAATATCTATCTCTGAAGGCATTTGAGTCATAGAGCCATCAAATTTCCATATACGATCCATAGAAGCGTAGGAAATATCAAATGCACCATCAGTCAATTCAGAAATTTTTATTGAACGCTCAATCAAATCAAAGAGCTCTTGATTAACCTTTACAGGTTGTATTCCTGCATTTAAATTTATTTTAGAAGTTTGTGAGTTTTCATCCCAAGATGAAATTAAAGCCTCTATCCTAGAAATTTCGGTTATAGCTAAATCGATATATGAACTCGCTTCAATAGAATCTTTAGCCACCACAGTAATCTCAAAACGACTTCCCATTAACTTCAAAACACGTTTATGAGTCTCTTGCGCTTCAAGAGCAACAACAGAAATTAATGTAAGAACTATTGCAATAAACTGTTTCAAAATTCCTATTTAAATGAGTTCAACAAATCAATATAATCTGAAGGCGACATCTTTTTATATCCAGTAGAACCTAGCATTTTTCCATTTGCATCTAAAATCACAACATAAGGAAAAAAACCATTTTTATTATACGTTTCGGCAAGCGCATTGTTATGAGCTTGTTGCTCATCAGATAACTTGTTATTTTTTCTTTTAGGAAAATCAGCTTGAAGCATCACAAAATGCGATTTGGCATAATTTTGAAACGTTGATGTACTCAATATTTCTTTCTCTAATTTGATACAAGGTGCACACCAATCAGATCCTTGAAATACTAAAATAATAGGCTTTTGATCTGCTTTAGCTATCGCTTTAGCTTCGTCAAAATTGGTAATCCAATCTTGAGCGTTCACTAAGGATGTTTGGATAAAGAATAGCAATACAAAAGAAACAAGACATTTCATACGTTTTAAATTCAAAATTGGTTATTATATAATATTCAATATTATTGATAATAACGGAAAACAACTTTAAATCTTATATTGATATTTATCAACTTGAGGTTTATTAAAGCATGATACTTTTAATAACTTTTTATAATCCTTAATAAAAATACTACTCCTATTAGTGGAAATTAAATTATCGTCCTTAAATTCTTTTAGTGTTCTCACAAGAGATTCTTTAGCAGTTCCTACCATATTTGCTAAATTATCACGAGTTATGATGATTTCGGTTTGATCTTGAGTACCACTTCTAAATTTGCATTCAAGTATTAGTAGGTTTAGTGCAGTACGTTCTCTAACAGTATATTTAGCCAATATCTTAGTAGCATTAATATAGACTCTAAATTCATGGCTTAGCGTTTTTAATAAACGCTGTATCAATTCGTTTGAAGCTTCCATTGCACGCTGAAAGTCTTTGATTGGTATAAAATCAATAGAGCTATCCACCAATGCTACAGCTGAATCAGCATATTTTTCTTGACTTATAACTGCATGATAACCTAAGAATTCTTTTTGCTTACAGATATAAAATATATGCTCTGTTCCGAAATCTGTAGTAGTCAATTTTTTAACCTTACCTGAAGACACCCTGTAAATACCTAAAGGCTGGTCATATTCTTTGAAAATATAATCTCCAGCTTTATACTGTATCGAAGACATATTAGATTTTAAAATAGAACAAACATGTTCTGGTAATCCCAAAAACAAGGCTTCATTGTTAAATCCAAATTCTGTATCGATGTTACTGTAAGCGTGCATAATTAAATCAAAACAACGATGCTTGACCAGAATCATCAAAATTAGGATCTTCACCTTCTGATGATGCTTTGGTGTCTGTAGACGGTTTTTGAGTTTCTGATGCAGTCTCGTCTGCAGGCTCAGAACTCACGTCAGTTTCATCAACCACTTCAATCGCTTCAGCTGGGACCTCTTCAGGCGCTTCATAAGGCAAAGGCTCTAGAAGATTAATCTGATTGATCTTATCTTTAGTGAGCTGATTTCCAATAGCGCTAATTCCTTTTACTGCAATAAATTCTTCAAGATTGATTTCTTCGTTGTCCTTTCTGTCTTTACCACGTTCTTTTGTGAATTCAATTTCTGCCATTGGCTTCCAATCTGTAGACACAATTTCTAATTGTGATTTTGGATGATCTGTGATAAAGCTTTCTTCTTTACCTTCATTCTCTATCAAGAAACGTTTGACATAATACAACTCACGTTCACCATTAAAGTAAATTACAGAAATTGGTTTTTTAGGAATCCATTTTTCCAATACGATCATATCATCATCAAAGTGTGTAGTGAGTTCTGGAAGTATGGTTTTAACTATTCCAGATTGCGTGATAATTAGCAAACGATCTTCGCCTCTAAATTCACCAACAAGTTCACCTCTACCATCAACATTTAAACGTTGTACAGTATCATCAAACCAGATCTTGCGTGGCTTAAGTGTTGATAAGCCTTTTTCTTTTAATTCGATCTTTTTAACCGAATATTTAGTTACCAGGTTACCTTTAGATGCGCGACCTTTAATTAGAATTTCAGCGAAATCTAAGTCCCATTTCAATTTCTTGATACTACCAACCTGTCGTAAATAAACCGTTATAACTTCAGCTTCACCATTAGGATTTGCAGAAAAATACCAAACCTTTGAGCTTTTGTTTCCATTGGTTAGATCATACTCGCGATCACGTGTCACAGAGGTCACAGCAAAGCGCTTAACGTAAGTTGGCCCTTTGCTACCATCGCGATAGATCATATTATAAATGGTTCGTTTGTCTTTTTTCTTGAAGACTGCAACATGAATAATATCTTTACCAATAAAGGTTTTACTATCCACTTTGGTTACCATCATTTTACCTTCTCTTGTAAATACAATGATATCATCAATATCACTACAATCACATACGTATTCGTCACGTCGTAATGATGTACCAATAAAGCCTTCTTCTCTATTGACATAGAGCTTGGTATTTCTAATGACTACTTTGGTAGCATCGACATCTTCAAAGGTTCTAATTTCTGTTTTACGCTCACGACCTTCGCCATATTCTTTTTTCAAACGCTGAAAATAGGCAATGGCATAATCAATAAGATGCGCTAAATGGTGTTTTACTTCAGCAATTTGTTCTTCAAGCGCTTCAATTTTTTGTTGCGCTTTATCGATATCGAATTTCGAAATACGTTTAATTCTAATTTCGGTAAGTCGAACGATATCCTCTTCAGTAACTGCACGTTTTAAATGCTTGATATGTGGCTGAAGTCCTTTGTCAATCGCACGAATTACACCTTCCCAAGTCTCTTCTTCTTCAATGTCGCGATAGATTCTATTTTCAATAAAGATACGTTCTAAGGATGCAAAATGCCATTGCTCCTCATACTCGCCAAGTTTAATCTCCAGCTCACTTTTTAATAATTGAACCGTATTATCAGTCGAGCGTCGTAACATTTCAGACACACCAACAAACAAGGGTTTATTATCTTCAATAACACAGCCTAAAGGTGAAATTGAAGTCTCACAATTGGTAAAAGCATATAACGCATCAATCGTTTTGTCAGGCGAAATTCCAGAAGGTAAATGCACTAAAATTTCAACATCAGCAGCAGTATTGTCTTCAATCTTCTTGATCTTGATCTTTCCTTTATCATTAGCCTTCAGAATGGAATCAATCAATGAAGACGTATTGGTTCCGAAAGGGATTTCAGTAATGACTAATGTGTTTTTATCAAGTTGAGAAATCTTAGCTCTCACTCGAACCTTTCCACCACGTTGGCCATCATTATAATTTGTAAAATCCGCAATACCAGCTGTTGGAAAGTCAGGAACTAGTTTAAAACGTTTTCCTTGTAAGTGCTTCACAGAAGCCTCTATAAGTTCTATAAAATTGTGTGGTAAGATTTTAGTAGACAAACCAACAGCAATTCCTTCTCCACCTTGCGCTAATAACAGCGGAAACATTACAGGTAAGTTTACAGGTTCCTTTCGTCTGCCATCATAACTCGCTTGCCATTCTGTGATTTTAGGGTTATAGACCACATCTAAAGCAAACTTAGACAAACGTGCTTCAATATAACGTGAAGCCGCTGCACTATCTCCTGTTAAAATATTTCCCCAGTTTCCTTGTGTGTCGATCAACAAATCCTTCTGACCGATTTGCACCATAGCATCCGCAATACTAGCATCGCCATGAGGATGATACTGCATCGTATGCCCCACAATATTAGCAACTTTATTGTATCGACCATCATCCAGATCTTTCATAGAATGCATAATACGACGTTGCACAGGCTTGAAACCATCTTCAATGGCAGGTACAGCGCGTTCAAGGATTACATAAGAGGCGTAATCCAAAAACCAGTCTTTATACATACCAGTTACTCTGGTAATCGTTTCATTATTATCTTCGGGTGTGTTGTTAATTAAATCGTTATTCTCCTCACTCATTACATAGCAGCTTTTTTGTTGGCTTTAACAATTTTCTTTAATGATTGTCTTATGTATTTTCGTTTTCTTTTATTAACTAATGATATGTTAAACGTTTCTTTTCGCTTTTTTCCTCTGGAGTTTAACAAATAAAGCGTTAGCGTTCTGTATATGATATAATTTTTAAAACTGTAAGCCACTAAGTCCTTTTTATCGAACTCCACAACATGTTCTCTGTAATTCATATAGTCAGATAATAATAACCCTCTATTTGTTACAATCACCTTTGTTCCATCACTATCATATTCAAAAAATCTACAAATAAAGTGCACTAAGAAAAATAACCCTATCAATAGCACTCCAATCACTACAGAACTCATCGTAGCATTTGCACCAAACAATCTTAAGGATTTTATAAAGATTGGTGCAGCGATAGCAAGAACGAGAATTACAAAGTATACAGATATTATTGCATTTTTGGTTTTTGAATTATTGGTTCTCATTCTTGTTGTTAAGTTTAGTTTGGTATTGTTTAAAAAATGAAGGTTAAAGGATTTTTATCATGATTAGGCGTCTTGGTCTACAAGATCTAACTCTACTTTTAAGTTTTCAATAATAAACTCTTGACGTGTTGGTGTGTTTTTTCCCATGTAAAAAGACAGCAACTCATCAATAGACATGTCCTTATCTAACATTACAGGATCTAATCTGATGTCTTCACCAATAAAGTGCTGGAATTCATCAGGAGAAATTTCACCCAAACCTTTAAATCGTGTGATTTCAGGTTTTGGTTTTAGTTTCTCTATAGCATTACGACGCTCTTCATCGGAATAGCAATAAATGGTTTCCTTTTTGTTTCGTACTCTAAACAATGGTGTTTGTAAGATATACAAATGACCTTCCTTGATTAATTCAGGAAAGAATTGCAAAAAGAATGTAATTAACAAGAGTCTAATGTGCATGCCATCCACATCAGCATCTGTTGCAATTACAATATTATTATAGCGTAAATCTTCGAGTGACTCTTCAATATTAAGCGCTGCTTGTAGTAGATTGAACTCTTCATTTTCATAAACAATTTTCTTGCTTAATCCATAAGAATTCAGAGGTTTTCCTTTTAAGCTAAACACCGCTTGAGTGTTGACGTCTCTCGATTTAGTAATACTTCCTGAAGCCGAATCTCCCTCAGTGATAAATAAGGTTGTTTCAAGATTTCGTTCATTTTTAGTGTCTCCAAAATGCACACGACAATCCCTTAATTTTTTATTGTGAAGACTCGCTTTCTTGGCACGATCTCGTGCAAGCTTTCTAATGCCAGAAAGTTCTTTTCGTTCACGTTCTGCCTGAAGGATCTTCTTTTGAATCTTTTCAGCAACATCCGGATTTTTATGAAGGTAATTATCGAGATAGGTCTTCATAAAATCATTGACATAAGTTCTTACAGTTGGTAGTTCGCCTCCCATATCTGTAGAACCGAGTTTGGTTTTTGTTTGACTTTCGAAAACTGGTTCCATAACCTTGATAGAAATTGCTGAAGCAACCGATTTTCTAACGTCAGACGCATCGTAATTCTTTCCAAAAAACTCTCTAATGGTTTTTACTAAAGCTTCACGAAAAGCAGATAAATGTGTACCGCCTTGCGTGGTATTCTGCCCATTTACAAAACTATGGTATTGTTCACTGTACTGCGTTTTACTGTGTGTGATTGCCACTTCAATATCATCACCTTTAAGATGAATGATGTTATAAAGTCGATCTGTTTCAGTAATATTTTCAGCCAAAAGGTCTTTTAATCCATTCTCACTGTAATATTTCTCTCCATTAAAAACTATGGTTAAACCTGGGTTTAAGTACACATAGTTTTTCAGCATTTTTTCTACATACTCATTGCGGTACTTGTAGTTTTTAAAAATACTATTATCAGGAACAAAAGATACTTTGGTACCTTTTCGTCTTGATGTATCATCTAGGAGTTCTTCATTCGTAAGCGTCCCTTGCTCAAATTCGGCAGACGCAGATTTTCCATCTCTAGTTGATTCGACCCTAAAATAAGTGGATAAGGCATTAACAGCTTTTGTACCAACACCATTTAATCCTACCGATTTCTTGAAAGCTCTTGAATCGTATTTTCCACCAGTATTCATTTTAGAAACTACATCTACTACTTTTCCTAGAGGAATACCACGTCCATAATCACGAACGATAACTTTGTTTCCTTGAATAGAAATTTCAATGGTTTTACCAGCTCCCATGACATACTCGTCAATAGAGTTATCTAAAACCTCTTTAAGTAAGATATATATACCGTCATCAGGTGATGAACCATCTCCCAACTTACCTATATACATTCCTGGACGCATTCTAATATGCTCTTTCCAGTCTAGTGAACGTATATTGTCTTCGGTATAATTGGTTTGCTCTGCCATAAATCAATGAAAAATTTAGATAGAACGCTAATATAACATAACGTCCTAAATAATAAAACAGGGTTTTCACAAAGTAATTAACAATTGTATGTAGGTAACAAAATCAATCTTTAAACATATCTATAAATTGATATTTATTATCAGGATAATCATTTATATAGAGATTTATGGAGCAATTATTGCAAATAAAACATTATAATAGCTTAACTTAGCAACTTTACTATTAATATATATCGTTTTTTAATTATGAAAAAAATACTACTATTCACATTAGTTCTTGTTTTTAATTATAATTGCTTGTCATCTCAAAATGTTGGTCATTCAGAACGCATTCATGTTATTGCTAACGCTGTTGACAACTCTTATGCACTAGCTGATTATGATGTATCTAACCTTTTAATCAAATCTAAAATTAGTTGGATTCTTGAATTGAAATCAGAAGATTTCGAATTAATCAATCCTACATTAGTAAATGAACTTGATAAAGGTTGGTATCTGCAATATGAATTTCACACACCTCTATATGCAGGTATTTATAAAGAAGAACTTGTTGTTATTAATGACACCTTAGTGATTACAGAATCTCGTAATGCAATGATGGCTATTGCTTCTAATTGCAATACTATTGTTTTTGCTGACACCCAAGACCACTGCAAATGTACTAGCAAAAAGGATGCTAGCTTAGAGTCTGTTTTAACCTATCGTTTGTTTAACTCAACACCATAATATTTAAAGATTTATAATCGTATCAATTATGAAAAAAATTACATTAAATAACTTAAAGTCAAAGTCGTTAGGCTTATATTTTGTTTTAATTACACTGTTACTAACACCTTTAAATGCTGCGTTTTCATTTGCTTATATTTTTGCTGGTGAAGCAAATGGAGTTGATGTTGTTGCGCATCCAATAGGATACTTTGGTACTGGAGGTGTTGTGAGTTTAACCGTTGGAGTCGATGCAACCAGCACACATGCTGATGATATGGAAATTGCTGTACAAAATGTTGTTACACAATTCAATCAGTTAACAAGTACTACACCTAATATACTTCTCTTTTTAATCCCTAATGGAACTGTAGATTTTCAATCGGTTTTATTACATGAAATGGGACATTCTTTAGGTTTGGCACATTGTAATTTAGCAACTGAGTCGCAACTTCCTTTTGTTGTTCAAGATTACACTAAATCAACAAATGGTGCTAATAATACGTTTGATTACAGTTCTGGCCCTGACGGAATCATTGGTTCTGAAGATGATGTAAGAAGTGATGATGTTAACTTGAATTATTTTAAAATTGCGGATAATAATCCATTTACCTCCACTGCTATTATGGATCAAACAACTTATAGTCGTGATTTAGCTGATTTACCATCTGGTGTTTACTCAGCTAATGGCGCTAGAGATGTTGGAGTGTCTTTAGGATTTAATAGAACTGAATCTGTTATGAATCAAGGAACAAATAATAGCGAAGCACAACGCACATTGATACCAGACGATGTTGCTGGATTAAGTTATGCTGAAGCTGGCGTTGATGAAATAGCAGGTACTGCAGATGATTACACCATTGTTTTAAACTATGTAGGTCAGACCAATTCTGCTGATATTTTAATAGATTTTGATAATGCTCAAACTGGTTTTGCCGTATCTCAAAGTGGTGCTGCTTTTATTACTGGTGATCACGTGAGAATCACTACAAATAGAATTTATTTTAACACAGGATCAAATTGGTATTTTAATCAAGTGTTGAGTGTTGAAGACAACCAACTTAGTGATTCAGATTTAACGGTATATCCAAATCCAACAAATAATATCGTATCAATTAGCAATCCAGGTTCATTAAAGATGAAATCTGTAAATATTTATGATATTAACGGAAGATTAATCCTTGCTAATGATATGACCAGTAATCCTTATGGTGCAACAAACATTGATTTGTCGTCATTTGATTCTGGAATGTATTTATTTGTTATTAAAACTGAAAATGGTGAATACCACAAACAAATTATAAAAGAATAATACGTTTCGTATTAAAAGAAGTTTTTTAAAAGATGTATCTGTATATGATACATCTTTTTTTTATACGTTAAACAAGAAGTGCATGACATCGCCATCTTTCACGATGTAGTTCTTACCTTCTACTCGCATTTTACCAGCTTCTTTTACTTTGGCTTCACTTCCGTAGTCAACATAATCATCATAAGCAATAACTTCAGCTCTAATAAAACCTTTTTCAAAATCGGTATGAATCACACCAGCAGCTTGAGGTGCAGTAGCTCCAATAGTTACAGTCCACGCACGAACTTCCTTAACTCCTGCTGTAAAATACGTTTGCTGATTAAGTAACTTATAAGCCGAACGAATTAATTTTGAAGATCCTGGTTCATCTAAACCAATATCTTGCAAGAACATTTGACGTTCCTCGTAATCGTCTAATTCATTAATGTCTGCTTCTGTACCAACTGCAAGCACCAATACTTCGGCATGCTCATCTTTAACAGTCTCTTTAACGCGATCTACATAGGCATTACCAGACACAGCACTAGCTTCATCTACGTTACATACATACATTACTGGTTTTGCTGTTATTAGCTGAAGTGGTTTTACAAAATCATTATAATCTTCTTCAGAAAAATCTAAAGCTCTAACTGATGAACCAGCTTCCAATCCCGTTTTAATAACCTCATACACTGAAGCTTCTTTTTGAGCATCTTTATTTCCTGTTTTTGCAGCTCTACCAACTTTATCTAATTTCTTTTCAACCGTTTCCAAGTCTTTCAGTTGCAACTCCATGTCGATAGTTTCTTTATCGCGTAATGGATCTACACTACCATCAACATGAACTATATTGTCATTATCAAAGCAACGTAATACGTGAAGAATTGCATCTGTTTCTCTAATATTTCCTAGAAATTGGTTTCCTAAACCTTCGCCTTTACTTGCTCCTTTAACTAAACCAGCAATATCAACAATTTCAACCGTTGCTGGAATAACACGTTCAGGATTAACTAAGGTTTCTAACTTTTTAAGTCTTGGATCAGGCACATTTACAACACCAATATTAGGTTCTATTGTACAAAACGGAAAGTTAGCACTTTGTGCCTTTGCATTAGATAAACAATTAAACAATGTCGATTTTCCAACATTTGGTAAGCCTACGATTCCTGCTTTCATAATTTGAGAATTTGCGATTGCAAATATAGGTTTTCAAAATGGATATTTATTACAACTCAAACTTAAAAAAAACAACATCGTAGTAATGCAAAAAAATCAGCATCTGATAATTTAATCAAAAAAAATCAAAGTACATTTAGGCTTTACACACACTGACTTAACCTCATTTTTAAATCACAATCATATATATGCACACAACATTACAGGTAGGAAAAACAGATGATTAACTGTTTAAATAATAGATAATTAAATATTTAAGTTATCTTTATTAACAACTCTAAAAATTAATCCACATGAAATCGTATCTCTTACTTTTATTGTCTTGCCTCATATTAGTTGCCTGTAATAAGGACGATAGTTCTGAATCTACAGAAGAATTTACAGTAACTGGTGAGTTTTTCACACCAAACAGTTTAGACCCAGTCTCAGGAGCTCATGTAAGAGCTTATGTTGACGGACAATTACAATCTCAAACGTCTACAGATGCACAAGGAAAATTTGCTATTGATCTAAACAGAGGCGATTACAATCTTGTAATCAACAAAGGAAAGTTTAAATCTGAAAGAACGATAACCGTTGATAGAAATTTCAGTTTAGATTCCATTGCTATTGAATCGTTACCAAATATCGCTGTTGTAACAGGTTCTTACGATAATATTGAAAGCGTCTTATATAGCATCGGACTTTTTAATCCAGTAACTAGCGAACCTTTATTTGATATTATTGATGGTAGCGGATTTTTAGATAGACAATCTGTTGGACATAGCAAACACCAACATGGTCGTCAAACACTTGAACGAAACTCTGACAACCCTTTATTGCAGCCCAATGTTGATTTTAATTTCGAAGATTTAATTTCAGACCAGGAACTACTTGGTGGTTATGATATCGTATTCTTAAATTGTGGTGTAAACGAAAGTTATGAAGATCAATCAGATGCATTAGACACTTATGTTTCTAATGGTGGTATTTTATATGCTACAGATTGGGCTTCAGGATATTTAGATGCCATTACTAATTCAGGCGCAGATTATATTACGCCATATGTTCCAGAAAAAAGTGGTACATCTACCTCTACTGTTGCAACCATCTTAAATGATGATTTAAATGATTGGTTACTTCAGAATTTTAACATCACTATTGATCAGACTGTCTTGATTGACGACTTTTTATATTCGTGGCAAGTGATTGATACTTATGATTCAAACACAGCAATTTCATGGTTAAATGGTCCAGTTAGTTATACTGATGATACAGGTACAGAAGTTTTTGAAGACAAAGATTTAGCGTTTACATTTTTACATGGTGAAGGTGCTGTACTCTATTCTTCATTTCATACTGAAAACCACGATGTCGATGAAGTTACAGATGTAGAACGCATAATGCAGTTCTTAGTTTTAGAGATGTCTGATACAGAATAATATATGTCACATATAAATAAAAAACCCAAACATTTAAGTTTGGGTTTTTTATTTATATCATATTTGATTTAATCCTCAGGATGCATAAATCGTTGTTTTGCTAAAAGTTCTTCTTCAGTTTCAACAATATCTTCATCAGGCACACAACAATCTACAGGACAAACCGCAGCACATTGTGGCTCTTCATGAAACCCTTTACATTCTGTACACTTATCTGGAGCAATGTAGTACACTTCATCGCTTATTGGTTCTTGTGTTTCATCGGCATCTACCTCTTTTCCGTTAGGCAAAACAACACGACCTGTTAAACTCGTACCATCTTTATATCGCCAATCATCTGCGCCTTCATAAATTGCAGTATTTGGACATTCTGGTTCACAAGCACCACAATTAATACATTCGTCAGTTATTATAATTGCCATAGTAATTCTTCTTTTTTATTGCGTAAATTTGCAGTTGCAAAAATAAAGCCAAAACATCGTTTTACCAAACACATCATGGATTTACAACAAAGAATTAACGCTTTTGTAAGATTAGGTCAGTTCCTAAAACAATTTGCTTCAGAAGACTTTATAAAAGAGGAAACAATTCCACATAACGATGTATTTTTTGATGGTTTTATACATCAATTAAAACTTGCTGAAGAACACAATGGATGGTTTAATAAAAGCAATATTATTTATGCGATAAATGGATGGTCTAACTCTTTGACTGAAAGCAATATTAACGAATGGTTGTCAAAGTATTCATTTAATCAAGAAAATCTTAAAACCATAGCCATTATTATGGCTGGGAATATTCCACTTGTTGGATTTCATGATTTCTTGAGTGTTCTAATTTCTGGTCAGAATGTTTTAGTAAAGCAATCTTCTAATGATAAACACTTATTACCATTTCTTGCAAAATATCTAGAATATGTTGAACCTGAATTTAAAGGTCGTATACAGTTTACTGAACAACAGCTTGAAAATTTTGATGCGGTAATTGCTACAGGAAGTAATAACACTGCACGTTATTTTGAATATTATTTTAAGAATAAACCTTCAATAATTAGAAAAAACAGAAACTCTGTTGCCATTTTAACTGGCAATGAAACCGAAAACGAACTCGCTGCTTTATCTGAAGACATTTTTAGATATTACGGCTTAGGTTGCAGAAATGTTTCTAAACTTTTTATACCAAACAACTATAATTTTGATGCATTCTTTAAGGCAATGTATGAATGGCATCCTATTATAAATCAAACTAAATACGCTAACAATTACGACTACAATAAAGCGGTTTACTTGATGAGTGAATTTGACATGCTAGAAAACGGATTCTTAATGCTAAAAGAAGACGAAAGCTTTGCGTCTCCAATAGCGACTCTATTTTATGAAACCTACAACGATTTATCAGATTTAAAATCGCGTTTAGATGAGGCTTCAGATCAAATACAATGTGTAGTTTCAAATGGATTTACTGATAATGAGATCGCATTTGGACAAACACAATCTCCTAAATTATCGGATTACGCAGATGGCGTGGATACTATTTCGTTTTCGTTGAAAATCTGTTAATAATTTATCAATTATATAACACTTGTTTTGTAAGAAATTGTGACCTTTGTAAACGTTAAAATTCATTCAATTTTTTTAAAAATAAATCATGAAAAGACATAATTTTAGTGCAGGACCATGCATTCTTCCAAAAGAGGTTATTCAAAAAGCTTCTGAAGCTGTTATCGATTTTGATAATGGGTTGTCACTTTTAGAAATTTCACATAGAAGCAAACCTTTTGTTGATGTTATGGAAAAGGCTCGTGCTCTAGCTCTTGAGCTTTTAGGCTTAGAAGGCAAAGGCTATAAAGCTTTATTTCTACAAGGTGGAGCGAGTACGCAATTTTTAATGGTGGCACTTAATATGCTTGAAAAAAGAGCAGGTTATTTAAACACAGGAACCTGGAGCGACAAAGCAATTAAAGAAGCTAAAATTTATGATGATATCTACGAAGTAGCTTCATCTAAAGATGCTAATTACAATTATATTCCTAAAGGATACGATATCCCAACAGATTACGATTATTTTCACTGTACATCTAACAACACTATTTTTGGAACGCAAATGAAAGCGTTTCCAGACTCTCCTATTCCAATGGTTTGTGATATGAGTAGTGATATCTTTTCAAGACAGTTAGATTTTTCAAAATTTGATCTCATTTATGCTGGCGCTCAGAAAAATATGGGACCAGCTGGTGCTACTTTAGTTGTGGTTAAAGAAGATATTTTAGGGAAAGTCTCTCGAAAAATTCCATCAATGATGGACTACAAAGTACATATTAGTAAAAGCAGTATGTTCAACACACCTCCTGTGTTTTCTGTTTATGTATCAATGCTCACACTGCAATGGTTAAAGGATTTAGGTGGTATTGCTGAAATTGAAAAGGAAAATGACAAGAAAGCACAATTGATATATTCTGAAATTGATTTGAATCCATTATTCAAAGGTTTTGCTACTAAGGCAGACCGTTCAAATATGAATGCTACATTTACCTTAGCTAATGAAGACCTAAAAGAAACCTTTGAAACTATGGTTGAAGAAGCTGGCATTAATGGTTTAAATGGTCACAGAAGTGTTGGAGGTTACAGAGCGTCTATGTACAATGCACTTTCATTAGAAAGTGTTGGTGTACTTGTAGATGTTATGAGTGAATTAGAAAGAAAAGCATAGAAAAAAATAAATTTAATTTCAAGTTGAATGATTAATAGTTTACAGAACTTTTAACTTTTAGCTTTTAACTTTTTACTTAAATATGAAAGTATTAGCAAATGATGGTGTTTCACAAAGTGGAATTGACACTTTAGAACACGCAGGATTTGAAGTCATCACTACAAAAGTTGCGCAAGAACAACTTCAAAACTATATTAATCAAAATGAGATTACTGTACTCCTTGTAAGAAGTGCAACAACAGTTCGTAAAGACCTTATAGACAACTGCCCTAGCCTAAAAGTGATTGGTCGTGGTGGTGTTGGTATGGATAACATCGATGTTGATTATGCGCGAAGTAAAGGTTTGAATGTTATAAACACACCAGCAGCCTCTTCTCATTCCGTAGCAGAGTTAGTTTTTGGGCATTTTTACGGACTTGCACGTTTTTTACATAACTCCAACAGAGAGATGCCTCTAGAAGGTGATGCTAACTTTAAAACTTTAAAGAAAGCCTATGCAAAAGGTACCGAACTTAAAGGCAAGACTTTAGGAGTTATTGGTTTTGGTCGTATTGGTCAAGCTACCGCTAAAATTGCAATTGGTGCAGGAATGAAAGTCGTAGCGTTTGATCCTTACATAGAAACTACCGATTTAGAACTAGATTTTTTCGATGGTCAGAAACTTTCATTTAAAATAAATACGGTGTCTAAAGAAGAGGTTCTTAAACAAGCTGACTTTTTAACATTACATGTACCTGCCCAAAAAGATTATGTGATTGATGAGGCTGAATTTAACCAAATGAAAGATGGTGTGATAATCGCCAATGCAGCAAGAGGCGGTGTTATCAATGAAGTTGCTTTAGTAAAAGCTATCGAAAGTGGTAAAGTTGCAAGAGCTGCTTTAGATGTGTTTGAAAATGAACCAAAACCTGAAATTCAATTACTGATGAATTCTGCGCTATCACTAACTCCTCATACAGGTGCAGCAACAAATGAAGCGCAAGATAGAATTGGAACTGAATTAGCAGATCAAATCATAAGTATTTTAAAATAAGTCTTAAATGTGACTTTTTATTTATATATGAGTCCTAATTAGTGTTAGGACTTTTTGTATCTTTAAAGTTCAACTTTTATTAACCCTAATTATATATATTATGTCAGGAATTTTAGACTTATTAAACAGTGACCTAGGAAAAACTATCATCAGTGGTGTCTCTGGATCTACTGGAACAGATCAAAACAAAACAAGTAGCGTACTTACAATGGCGCTTCCAGTATTAATGAAAGCAATGGAGCGTAATGCTTCTACTCCAGAAGGTGCGCAAGGCTTAATGGGAGCTTTAAGCGGTAAGCACGATGGAAGCATCCTAGATAACCTTGGAGGTTTATTTGGTGGTGGTGTTGATGAAGCAGTTACCAACGATGGTGCTAAAATATTAGGTCACGTACTTGGAAATAGACAAAGTGGTGTACAACAAGTTATCGGACAGAAAGCTGGTGTTGATGCGAGTTCTGTTGGAAATATCTTAAAAGTAGCTGCTCCAATTTTAATGGGAGTTTTAGGTAAACAATCACGCCAAAATAACGTTAGCAATCCAAGTGAATTAAGCGGATTATTAGGTGGCCTTTTAGGTGGTAATGAAACTAAGAACGAACAAAGCTTTCTTGAAAAGATTTTAGATGCTGATGGTGATGGTAGCGTTATTGATGATGTTGCTGGTATGGTTCTAGGAAGCGCTAAAGGAAAAGGTGGACTTGGTGGATTACTAGGTGGTCTTTTTGGCGGAAAGTAATTCTTAAACACTACACTATAAATCATTAATTAAGTCAGGCCATGAGCCTGACTTTTTTTATGAAAACCTATAAGCATTACTCAACCAAATGTACACTACACTCAATGTAGATTTTATATCTTCAGGTTAACATGTAGTTTAGAGCTATCAAATTTTGTAACTTTAATACTTTATAAGACTATGAGACTTTTTTTTACATATTGCCTTTTTATTTCGATTTTAACGAGCTGCGGAAGTTCTCAATCGTTAACAAATAATACTCAAGATATAGATAATGTCCCTGAAGAAGACCTAGTGCGTTTAGAAAGTGATGCTCTCGAATATGAGATCATCATTATTGAACCTGGATTTAATGCATGGTTATCTACAATGGCCAGACCTGAAGGATACTATTCACAACCTTATCTTGAATCTCGAAACAATGTTATGGTTCAAGAATGGAATACTAGAGTTCTACAACCTGGAAGATATGACCCTAATATGTACCAATTACAAATTGATTACAGACCTGGAATTAATTATGGTTATGATTTGAATTATAAACTCTATAACTATTTCATTTATTTTCAAATCACTTATAAGCAACGATTATCATCATATCTTCCTAGAATTTAGAGTATCTTTGCATAGCAAAATTCTGCTATGTTAGAAAACTTCAAATCGCGTTGGGAAATCCAGCATAATTGGCAATTACTTTTTCCGCTTTTAGGACTAATCGTTTTAATATATAGTGCCTATAAGTTGGCATTGATGTTTACGTCAAACTACCACGTTGCTTTCACTATCATTGCTACAATAGCTTTATTTTTTGCATTGCTAAAACTTACACTCTTCATTTTTAAAAAACTTGAAAACAAATGGATCTTGGATTACAAGTGGGAAATGATAAGAGTGTTTATAGTATTTGCGGTAACAGGGTCGTCATCAATGTTTGTTGGAAGACCAATAATGAAGCTCATAGGAATTACTAAAGAAAACTTAAATCCAATGCTTTATTGGGTCTTATTTATTATTATTGGACTTTTATTTTATCAAATTCTTTTGGTTATCTTTGGCTGGATTTTTGGTCAGTTCCAATTCTTTTGGGAATTTGAAAAGAAAATGCTTAGACGATTTGGTCTTGGAAGGTTTTTAAAAAATGAGTAACACTAAAATACATCTTGGGTTTAAAGCTTCAGCTATTGCACTAATAGCTTGTCTTATGCTACCTATTGCTGTAAAGTTTACGCATCTCTTAAAACATCATGAACATGAGATATGTCTTATAGAAAACCAATCACATTTTCATGAAATAGATTTGGATTGTGAATTTTATAAATTTAAAATCAATCACAATTCCATCTTTGAGTTTTTTAATTACGAATTAAAGACTACTACCGAAACTAGTACTACAAAAGTCAACTACTACTCTTTCTTAAAGAGTCATAAGCAATTAACCTCTAGTCTCAGAGGCCCACCGCATTTAACGTAAACTCTATTCCCTATTTTATTACGTTAAATTATTTTCAATGAAATATTTTTTGACGAGTATGATGTTATTCATATATGGATTTCATTATGCTCAAAACTGTGATTTCACGCTATTAGGAGAAATTAAAGACTTCCATGATGGCACACCAATCACAGCTGCAAACATATATATACAAGAATTAGACAAGTATATCATCTCTGACTTTGATGGCAAATTCAAAATTGAAGAACTATGCAAAGGTGATATCACTTTGGTCATCTCTCATATAGGCTGTGAGACTAAAACAGTAACCATTTCAATATCTGGTGATGTGTTTAAAACAATTTTATTAGAACATCATATTGAACAATTGAATGAGGTTGCTGTAAAAGGATCTAGTCGTGTTAAAGAGACCAAAACTGCTCAGGAGACTATTCTAAAAACGGAAACTTTAGAACAATACAGTCACCTAAACTTAGGTGATGCTTTAAAAGAAATTTCAGGAGTGTCTTCTATAAATACTGGAAACAGCATTGTTAAGCCAATGATTAACGGTTTGCATAGCAGTCGTCTTTTAATTTTAAACAACAATGTACGTTTGCAAGATCATGAATGGGGAGTTGAACACGCACCAAATATAGATATTAATAGTGCTGATCAAATATCTGTGATAAAAGGTGCTGGCGCTTTAGCATATGGTGGAGATGCTATAGGCGGTGTTATTGTTATAAAGCCAGATAGAATCTTCAAAAAAGATAGTCTGTTTGGTAAAACCATTATTGGTGGTCAAACCAATGGTCGAGGTTATAATCTAACATCTACCTTAACTAAAAGCTATGAAAATGGTTGGTTTGCTAGTATTCAAGGGTCATTCAAAAAAAATGGAGATTTTAAAGCTCCTGAATACCAACTCACCAATACGGGTTTACAATCGGAAAGCATATCTCTTCGAACAGGAAAATCGACGTTTAAATCTGGCTTTGAACTATTCTATAGCTACATCAATAATGAAATTGGAATTCTAGCTTCTTCGCATATTGGTAATGTCAATGATTTGATTACTGCTATAAACTCACAACAACCTGCAATTGTTAGAGATTTTAGTTATGATATTGACAATCCAAGACAAGAAGTGACGCACCATTTATTTAAAGCAACGTATTTCAAACGCTTTAAAAACTTTGGGAAAGTCAATTTACAATATGATTACCAAAACAACAACCGACTTGAATTTGATATTAGACGAGGTGATCTTAGAAATCAAGCTGCGCTAGATTTAACTCTACAAACACACACTTTACTTGCTGATGTAAACGTAGATGTTAATCTAGACAGAAAGTTAAACTTCGGTTTCCTTGGAAGGTTTCAAGATAATTTAGCTCCTAATACTGGTGTAAGACGTTTGATTCCAAATTACGAAAAGTATGATTTTGGTGCTTATATAACTTCAGAATGGCAAATTAATGACGATTGGCTTGTTGATGCTGGATTGCGTTATGATTTTAATCGCATTGATGCTTTTAAATATTACCAAAGATCGCGATGGGAAGAACGTGGTTATGATATAGATTTTCCTGAATTTGAAATACCAAGAGATGATATTTCTGGATCAAACATATTTACTAATCCTGTTTTTGATTATCATAATATTTCTGCTTCTGTTGGCGCACGTTATGACATTGATATTGAAAACCATATTATTGGTAACTATAGTTTAGCGAGTAGACCTCCAAATCCTGCCGAACTTTTTAGTGATGGTCTACACCACTCTGCTGCTCGTATAGAATTAGGAGATTTAAGACTAGACCCAGAAATCGCGAATAGAGTTTCTGCAACTTATAAGCATTCAGGTTCTAAACTTAATATTGCTATCGACGTGTTTTACAATGCTATAAATAACTATATGTACTTACGACCAACAGGTGTATTACAGAGTAATAGAGGTGCTTTTCCTGTTTGGGAATACAAGCAAACTAATGCTAATTTATTTGGAACAGACCTAACCATAAGTTATGATTTTACTAACCAATTCAATTGGTTAAACAAAACAGCTTTTATTAAAGGTTATGATGAAGATGATCAGCCGCTAATTGATATGCCAGCATTTAGCACTTCCAATAGTATTACATATTCAAATAAAGACTGGTATAATTTCTCTGCAAGTTTGAAATCGGAATGGGTTTTAGAACAAAATGAATTTCCAGATTTTAATTTTGAAGTAGACAATCCTACTACTGGAGAATTGCAATTATTAGATGTAAGTACACCTCCACCTGCTTATCATTTATTGCATTTTTATACGGAAGCTAATTTTGACCTAAACCTCAAATCTAGCTTAAATATAGCTGTAGGCATCAACAACATTTTTGATACTTCCTACAGAAATTACCTAAATCGTCTGCGCTATTTTGCAGATGACTTAGGTCGAAATATAACCTTACAATTAAAACTTAATTATTAAAAAAAAGATGAAAACAAATAATTCAATAAACAACATAAAATCTATGACATTCTTAAATACAAATGCTATGAAAACAACTAAATTATTTTTAAGCGCAATACTCTCACTCGCGCTTTTTGCGTCATGTTCTAATGATGATGATAGCAGTGGTGGCGGAGAACCAAACGAAGATGAAGTCATCACTAATGTTACATTTAGATTCGTGAACAATGCCGACGCATCTGATGTTGTAACACTTTTAAGTGTTGATCCAGATGGTGACGATGGACCGTTAGAACCAACCTTATCTGTAACTGGTGCTTTCAATGTTGGTGATACCTACACAGCAACTGTGAATTTGTATAACTCCATTGAAGATGAAGATATTACCATAGAGGTTACTGAAGATGAACCAGACGAGCATTTCTTTGTTTATGGTATTAACGGATTAGACATGACATTTGCCAGATCTGCAAATGATATTGAAAGAATGGATGGCAACTTCCTTGGTTTTGAAACTACTTGGACTGCCAATTCAGCTGGAACAGGAACTATTACAGTTCAATTATTTCACGAATCTGAAACGGTAGACAGTAACGCTAACGAAGGACTTGGAGCACAAACAGGAGGATCCGCAGATGTTAACATTACCTTTTCAGACGTTGTAATTCAATAACACACATAGTCTATTCAAATAAAAAAAGCCTTGTTTAAAACAAGGCTTTTTTTTGTTTAATCTATATCGATAATCTTATTTTCTGAAGTCTTTTTTTCCGAAGAAAACACATAAGTATATAACCACATTAAGGTAAATGTTGGAATTACATCAAACATAGGTAGTGCTTCTTCTATAAACGTAATTACTGCTGCTATTTTTCCTGTTCTTCCTTTATACAGTTTGGTCATTAACCATGCTGAAGCTGGTGCCCAAACAAAATCTATAGGAGGAAAAATAAATGACAAGTAACCACAAGCATCCAGTAAAATACCTAATACTAATTTCTTGTTTTTTGATAAGTGTTCTAAATTCATATACAATTTAATTTACTTGTAGTTAAGCAAATAGCATTCCAAAATAGACACTTATGACAAGTCTTCACTTATCAACTTTAAAAACTCTGTTCGGGTTTCAATGTTTTTAAATGCTCCTCTAAATCCTGAGGTCGTTGTTGTAGAATTTTGCTTTTGAACACCACGCATCATCATACACATATGTGAGGCTTCAATAACAACGGCAACACCTTCGGGTTTCAGTGTGGTATTGATACAATCTAAAATTTGTTGTGTTAATCGTTCTTGCACTTGTAGTCTTCTTGAAAACACATCCACAATTCGAGGGATTTTACTTAACCCAACAATATAGCCATTAGGAATATAGGCAATGTGAGCCTTTCCAAAAAATGGCAAAATATGATGCTCACATAACGAATACAATTCTATATCTTTAACAATGACCATTTCGTTATACGATTCTTTGAACATAGCACTTTTAAGAATTTCGGCAGCATCCTGATGGTAACCTTGAGTCAAAAACTGCATTGCTTTGGAAGCACGTTCAGGTGTTTTTAATAAACCATCACGATTGGTATCCTCTCCTAAGTCTTCAATAATACTCTTATATCGCGCTTTGACATCATCTGTCACTTTAATATTGTATTCTTCAAATTTGTGATAAGGCATATTCTAGTGTTTATGTAACTAAAAGTAAGTAAAATATTCGTAAAAGTTCTTACATAAACATTAACACTCCGATTTTGTTTTTAACGTTCTATTATGAAAATTCAGCAGCTCGCCTATTTAGATTTGCGTAACTAACTGTAACAATGCCATATTTTAGTTGTCTTTAATACAATTAACGACAATCATCAATCAAACTAAAATGAAAATCCGCTTAACACTCTTTCTGACCTTTTTATTGGTGCTCCAAAGCTATTCCCAAGAATCAGAAAGTTCTGAAAATACAATTCCTAAAAAACAACTTCATATTGAACGTACTGCCATTGCGCCTAAAATTGATGGTGTTTTAGATGATGACGTTTGGAAAACTGCTGATATTGCAACGGATTTTATTCAGTTTAGACCAGAAATGGGATTGCCAGCAACCGAAGAACGTAAAACTATCGTAAAAATGGCTTATGACGACTCTGGAATCTATGTCGCTGCATACTTATACGATGACCCTAGCTTGATGTCTAAACAGTTTACAAGTAGAGATAATTTTGGGCAATCTGACTTCTTTCTTATTGTAATCAACCCGAACAATGATGCACAAAATGATACAGAGTTTTTTGTGTTCTCGTCAGGAACTCAAGCTGATGCTATTGCAAATCCAAATATTGGAGAAGATTTTAGTTGGAATGCGGTTTGGGATAGTGCTGTAAAAATTAATGACGATGGTTGGGTTGTTGAAATGAAAATCCCTTATCGTGCACTGCGCTTTTCTCCTGATGTAGAAACTTGGGGATTACAGTTCCATAGACGATTTCAACGTGACAGATCACAATACACTTGGAATCCTTTTGATGTCACTAAAGGTAATATAGGGTTGTATCATGGTGAACTTAATGGGATTAAAAATATAGAACCTCCTCTCCGACTCAATGTCTATCCGTTTGCATCTACAGTATTTGATAGTAAGAATAAACCTGATTTTAATCTGGGAATGGATATAAAGTTTGGGATTACTGAAAACATCACACTTGATGCAACTCTAATTCCTGATTTTAGTCAGGCTGGATTTGATAATTTATTCTTAAATCTTGGTCCATTTGAACAAACCTTCAATGAACAGCGTCAGTTTTTTACCGAAGGTGTCGAACTCTTTAACAAAGGTGATTTGTTCTTCTCAAGACGTGTTGGAAGCGCTCCAACTGGTGATGTTGAATTGGATGATGATGAAGAAATTTCAGACTATCCTGATGAAGTAAAAGTATTAAATGCTTTAAAAATATCAGGTCGAAATAAAAATGGTTTGGGTGTTGGCTTCTTTAATGCAATTACTGAAAAAACCGATGCTAAAATTGTAAATACAGTTACTGGTGAAACTAGAACTGAAACTGTAGAGCCTTTTACAAATTACAATATTATGGTTTTAGATCAACAGTTTAATGGTAACTCTTCCGTAGCTATTGTAAACACTAATGTCATTAGAGAAGGTAGCGGTTTTAGAGATGCAAATGTTACTGCTTTAGTTGGAAATATTTTCAACAAACGAAACACCTACAACATCAGAGCAGATGTAAAAATGAGCAACCGAAACTTAGATACAGGAATTGAAACTGGATTGAGTTCATTCTTTTATATTAGAAAGGCTCACGGAAATCTGCGTTATAGCTTTGACCATAGTTTTTCTAATGAAAATTTTGACATTAATGACCTTGGTTTAAACTTCAGAAATAACTTCAACAATTTTGGCGCTGATATTTGGTATCAAATTTTTGAACCTTCAGAAAAACTAAATAACTTCAGTATAAATGCTTGGTACAATTACAGACGCTTATACAAACCTAGTACATTTACTGGTCAGAATGCTGGAGTAAGTGTCTACGGAAAAACTAAAAAAGAGTTAATGGATTTTGGTGGTAACCTTAACTACCAAATGGGAAAACAGTATGATTTCTTTGAGCCAAGAGACTTTGAAAATAAACGTTTCTTTATTTATGAAAACCGAATTAATGGAAACATGTGGATTTCTACTAACTACAACAAGCCTGTAGCTTTAGACACCAACATTGGAGGTGCTACCCTTTTTGAAGAAGGACGCGATTATTTACAATGGTGGTTTGGATTTAGTCCAAGGTTTCTTATCAGTGATAAATTTTTAGTATCCTACAGTTTTGATTTTACCAACGAACTTGGAAGTCGAGGTTACGCTAACAATTCAAACGACTTAGACGATGAAATTGTTTTTGGTGAACGCAATCAAAAAACAATCGTAAATAGAATATCTGCTGGTTATAACTTTGATCCGTTTAATTCCTTAAACCTCACCTTCAGAAATTACTGGACGACCGTAAAATATGATAAAGCACCTTATTTCCTTCAGGATAATGGACGACTCATAAGATCGACCAGTACATTCGATCAACTAGGTCTAGCAAGCTCTGATGTAAACTTTAGTACATGGAATCTCGATTTGAGTTATTCGTGGCAATTTGCACCTGGTAGTTTTTTAACCGCTTTGTATAGAAATCAGTTGTTCAATTCTGATGAGTTTGCCGATTTGGGCTTTTCAGACAGTTTAGACAATCTATTCAAACAAGACATGCAGCATATACTATCAGTACGATTGCAATACTTTATTGATTATAATGGTTTGAAAAAGATCTTTAAGAAGAAGCCTAAAGATCTTGACAAACTCAGTATGCTATCACGTCATAGAAATCCTGAAGCAGTACTCTTTTAATTATCATTTTTCATATTAAAATAGTATTTTCGAATTACATTTGAAATTTATGATAGCTGCAAAAGGAATTCACAAATACTATGGTGATTTACACGTACTAAAAGGTGTTGACTTGTCTATTAAAAAAGGTGAAGTGGTATCTATAGTTGGCGCTTCAGGTGCTGGAAAAACAACGCTGCTTCAAATTTTAGGAACTTTAGATAAGATAGATACTACAGAACAAAGTTCGCTATTGATCAATGCTATTGAAGTGTCTAAGCTTGCTGATAAAGCATTAGCAGAATTTAGAAACAAGCATATCGGATTTATTTTTCAGTTTCATCAATTACTACCTGAATTTACTGCACTTGAAAACGTTTGTATTCCTGCTTTCATAAGTGGAAAAAAGCAAAGCGATGTAGAATCTCGCGCTAAGGAATTACTTAATTTTCTCGGATTAAGTGAACGCCATCATCACAAACCTAATGAGTTATCTGGTGGTGAACAACAACGTGTTGCTGTAGCTAGAGCGTTAATTAATGATCCCGATATCATTTTTGCCGATGAACCTTCTGGTAATTTAGATAGTGAGTCTGCTGAACAACTTCATAATTTGTTCTTTAAATTGAGAGATGAATTCGGACAAACCTTTGTGATTGTCACGCATAATCAGGAGTTAGCTAATATGGCAGACCGAAAACTTACTATGGTAGATGGTCGTATTCAGCAGTAATCTAGAAGTTATAAACAATCAATTCTTAAAAACTTCATTGCTTTCCTGTTTTGCGATTTAGGTTTCCTTTTAAATTTGAAACAAATCCTAACCAAACTCACTATGCTTAAGAATACATTTTTAATTGCTTTATGTTTTAGTTCTGTCCTTTGTTTCGCTCAAGATGATTTTGAAAGCGAATTAGATTCTATTCAAACTCTTGATGAAGCTAAAATTTTTGTCAAGAAAAATAAGTCCATCAAAGGAAAAGTCATTACGTTCAACAAAGAAAAACACCACACTCAAATTTCAGATGAATTATTCCGACTTGGGAAAGGCTCTAAAAAAGTCTATAAAACCGATATGACAAAGACCTATTACAAGGTTGTTGAGAAAAATGATATTCCGTATAAAAAATTCAGCTACATTTTCTTAGATGGCAAACAGAAAAGCCTTGAAGAGATTAATGCACTTCGACAAAGTATTATTAATAAATACCAACAAGGATTCCGTTTTGAAGACCTAGCAAAACACTATTCAATGGACGATAATGCTAAGCGTGGTGGTGATCTTGGATGGGTTACTGAAGGTGATTTGCATCCCGATTTTGAAGAACAAGCCTTTAACGATATTCACAATGTAAATGAGATCTTTACCGTTGATGTTCCAAAACAAGATTGGTATTATGTGATCATTAAAACAGAAGACACAAAATACATTGAAGAGATCAAAGTGCTTAAAATTACGGAGACTGTTAAATAATGCAATTATTTTATAATTCTGAACTAGAAGAAGGTCAAGAGTTTATTCAATTTTCAAAAGAAGAGAGCAAGCATATTGTTCGAGTATTACGCAAGAAAGCTGGTGATGAACTTCATATTACCAATGGAAAAGGTATACACTTTACTTCTGAAATAGTCTCGGCAGATCAAAAATTGTGCACTGCTAATATTACTGCTTATCAAGTACAACCGAAACGCTCTTATCACATTCATCTTGCTGTGGCACCAACAAAAATGAATGATCGTTATGAATGGTTTTTAGAAAAAGCTACAGAAATCGGTATTGATAGCATCACTCCTATTATTTGTGATAACAGTGAACGTAAAGTGATAAAACCTGAACGTTATCAAAAAATTCTATTAGCTGCAATGAAGCAATCGCTGAACTGCTATTTACCCAAATTAAATGAAGCTGTAAATTTCACTAGTTTCATGCAACAACAACATAATGGTCAACTTTTTATTGCGCATTGTGAAGACAGTAACAAAAGTGCCTTAAAACAAAGTTTAGAGCCTAATACAGATGTAACGATTCTTATTGGTCCTGAAGGTGATTTTAGTCCTAATGAAATTCAGTTGGCACTACAACAACATTTTAAACCTGTTACTTTAGGAAATACACGATTAAGAACTGAAACTGCTGCTATAGTCGCCTGTCATTCAGTTGTGTTTTTAAATGAATAAAAACTTCATATAAAGTATTTTAATGCATTTAAAATCAATATTTTAAAAATTAAAAACCATTAAGAGTTAAAACAAAAAAATCCGATGAGTATTCATCGGATTTTGTATTGAATTATTTTGTAATATTATTCTCCCATTGCAGCGATTAATGCAGCAGATAAACGTTTATAAGTTCCATTTTCTAAACGATCTCTAATCGCATCAAAAGCATCAAGAGTTTCATTAACATCTTCTAAAGTATGCGTTGCAGTAGGAATCATTCTTAAAAGAATTAAGCCTTTAGGAATAACAGGATAGACAACTATAGAACAGAAAATCCCGTAATTTTCACGTAAATCACGTACCAAAGCCATTGCTTCAGGAATACTTCCTTTTAAATATACTGGAGTCACACAACTTTGTGTTGTTCCAATATCGAATCCGCGTTCTTTTAATCCAGATTGTAACGCATTTACGATTGTCCATAAGTTTTCTTTTAACTCAGGCATGGTCTTTAACATCTGTAGACGCTTGCGAGCACCAACTACCAATTGCATTTGTAGCGACTTCGCAAACATTTGAGAACGTAAATTGTATTTTAAATAATCTATGATTTCCTGATCACCTGCTATAAAAGCTCCAGTACTTGCCATAGATTTAGCAAACGTAGCAAAATACACATCGATATCATCCTGAACACCTTGCTCTTCTCCAGCTCCAGCTCCAGTAGCACCTAAAGTACCAAAACCATGTGCATCATCAACAAATAATCTAAAATTGAATTTTTTCTTTAAAGCTACGATTTCCTTTAAACGCCCTTGTTCACCACGCATTCCAAACACACCTTCAGAAATCACAAGAATTCCTCCACCTGTTTGTTCTGCCATCTTAGTAGCACGCTCAAGGTTCTTTTCTAAGCTCTCTACATCATTATGCTTATACGTGAAGCGTTTTCCCATGTGTAAACGTACACCATCAATAATACAAGCATGTGCATCAACATCATAAACAATGATATCATCTTTAGAAACTAATGCATCAACCGTAGATACCATACCTTGGTATCCAAAATTTAACAAATATGCAGCTTCCTTTTGTACAAATTCAGCAAGTTCATTTTGTAGTTGTTCATGAAGATCTGTATGTCCAGACATCATTCGTGCTCCCATTGGATAAGCAGAGCCATACTCTGCGGCAGCTTCAGCGTCAACCTTTCTAACTTCAGGATGGTTAGCAAGACCAAGGTAATCGTTAATACTCCAAGTAATTACGTCTTTACCTTGAAATTTCATTCTATTAGATATTTGACCTTCTAACTTAGGAAATACAAAATAACCTTCTGCTTGAGAAGCCCATTTTCCTAAAGGTCCTTTATCTTTATAAATCTTTTCAAATAAATCCTTCATTAAAGCTATTAATTTTAGTCTAATTAGTTGGGCAAAATTAGTTAATTATATTATGATGACATAATATTTTAGCCCATTATTGATATCCTCTAAAAACATAAAAATCCTACCGCAATCCAATGCAGTAGGATGTTCTATATATGTTTGATAATTATTTTACGTATTGAATACTTTCAGACACTTCAGTTTGGCTATCGAAGAAGCCTTGTTCTTCCATCCATTTATCACTGTAAATCTTACTCATATACCTTGATCCATGATCTGGAAAAATCACGACAACCTTATCTCCTTTTTTAAACTCACCATCGTCGTTGAGTTGCTTTATCGCTTGCATTGCAGCACCACTAGTGTACCCAACAAACAGCCCTTCAGACTTAGAAATTTCACGTGCTGTGTGTGCACTTTCTTCATCAGTAACCTTAACAAAGGTATCAATTGCATCAAAATCGGTTGCTGTTGGAATAAGGTTCTTTCCTAAACCTTCAATTCTGTATGGATAGATCTCTTTATCATCAAATTCACGAGTTTCGTGATATTTCTTCAATACAGAACCATAAGCATCAACACCAATAACTTTGATGTTAGGATTTTGCTCTTTTAAGTATTTAGAAATTCCAGAAATCGTTCCTCCTGTTCCGCTACATGCTACTAAATGCGTGATTTGGCCTTCAGTTTGATTCCAAATTTCAGGTCCAGTCGTATTGTAGTGTGCATCAATATTTAATTGATTGAAATACTGATTGATGTAAATAGAACCTTTGATTTCGTTGTGTAAACGTTTTGCTACTTGGTAATAAGAACGAGGATCATCAGCACTAACATTAGCAGGACACACATAAACCTGTGCTCCCATAGACTTTAGCATATCGATCTTATCTGCTGAAGATTTAGAGCTCACCGCAAGTATACAGTTGTATCCTTTAATAATGCTCACCATTGCTATACTAAAACCTGTATTACCAGAAGTAGTTTCAATGATTGTGTCTCCAGGAGTAAGAATACCTTGACGTTCTGCTTCTTCTATAATATGAAGTGCAATTCTATCTTTTGAAGAATGACCAGGATTAAACGCTTCAACTTTTGCAAAGAAATCGCCTTTAAAATCTTTAGTCAACTTATTTAATTTGATTAGCGGTGTCTTACCAACAAGTTGCAACACATTATCAAATACATTTTTGTCTTGATTCATAAATGCTATTTATCAGTTTCAAAATGAAACATAAAACCTTGCAAAATTAGTAATTTTTTTGAAACTAGCTAGAAATTCCCTCTAACTCTAGTAAAAACGCAAATTCTTGAGCATCTTCTTTTAAAGCTTCAAATCGCCCAGAAGCGCCACCATGACCAGCTTCCATGTTGGTCACCAAATAAAGTTTGTTAGTATCTTGTTTATAAGTTCTAAGCTTAGCAACCCATTTTGCTGGCTCCCAATACTGTACTTGTGAATCATGTAACCCTGTAGTTACCAAAATATTAGGGTAATGCTGCTTACTAATGTTATCGTAAGGCGAATAACTTTTAATGTAATCGTAGTACGTTTTGTCATTAGGATTTCCCCATTCGTCATATTCACCTGTAGTGAGCGGAATGGAATCATCTAGCATCGTAGTTACCACATCTACAAAAGGTACTGCTGCAATGACACCATTGTATAGCTCTGGAGCTTCATTTAAAATCACACCCATCAGTAAACCTCCAGCACTTCCTCCCATTGCGTAAAGGTGCTTTGCAGATGTATAGCCTTCAGAAATTAAATGCTTTGAGCAACTTATAAAGTCAGAAAATGTATTCTTCTTTTTTAGCAGTTTACCATTTTCATACCACTGTCTGCCTAAGTATTCTCCACCTCGAACATGTGCTATAACATAAACAAAACCTCTATCGAGCAAACTTAATCGTATCGTTGAAAAATAAGGATCGATAGTAGAACCATAACTACCATAAGCATACTGTAATAATGGTGTATTTTCATTGAGTAACGTATCTTTTCGCTTAACTAATGACATTGGAATTTTAGTCCCATCTGAAGCAGTAGCCCAAATTCGCTCAGAAATGTAATTGGATTTATAAAAATTTGGATCCAACACTTCCTGCTCTTTCATAATGGTTCGCGATTTTGTTTCCATATTAAAATCGATCACAGAAGCAGGATTCGTAAGTGAATTATAACTATACCTTAAAACATTAGTGTCAAAATCGACATTAGTTCCAACATTAGCTGTATAGGTTTCACTATTGAATGGTAAATAATAATCTTCAGTATTGTCCCAACGTTTAATTCTAATCTGATTTAAACCGTTTGAACGTTCACTAATCACTAAATAGGTTTTAAAAATCTCAATATCTTCAAGTAACACGTCATCTCTATGCGGAATGACTTCTTTCCAATTAGAAACACGTGTCGCCTTTTCAGGAGTTTTCATCAACTTAAAATTAGTCGCATCATCTTTATTGGTAAGGATATAGAAATCTGTTTCAAAATGTGCAATACTATATTCTAGACCTCTTATGCGCTTCTGAAAGACTTTAAATTCAGCATCAGGCGTACTTGCATCAAGAATATGATACTCGTTAGTAAGTGTACTGTAACAAGCAATAATAATGTACTGCCTAGACTTAGATTTATACACTGCCACGCCAAAGGTATCGTCATCTTCTTCAAATACGACAACATCATCAGATTCTGAATCGCCAATTTTATGCTTAAAAATACGATTAGACCTTAAGGTCAGTTCGTCTTTTTTGGTATAGAACAAGGTACAGTTGTCATTTGCCCAAGTTGAAGACCCTGTTGTATTTTCAATAGCATCTGAAAATACTTCATTCGTAATCAAACTCTTAATTTGAAGCTTATACTGTCGTCTACCTGTAGTATCAATTCCGAAAGCAATCATCGTATTGTCAGGACTTACACTTAAGCCTACTAGCTTAAAATAACCATGACCTTCGGCCATTACATTACAATCGAATAACAATTCTTCTTCAGCCTCAAGAGACTCCTTCTTTCTCACATAAATAGGATAGCCTTTTCCTTTTTCATAACGCACAATGTACCAATACCCATTATACTTATAAGGCACTGAGGAATCATCTTCCTTTATACGCGCCTTCATTTCATGAAACAAATCCTTTTCAAAATTCTTGGTATGAGCTGTTTCACTTTGGTAATAAGCATTTTCAGCATTGAGATAATCTAAAACATTTTGATCATCACGTTGATTCAACCAGTAATATTCATCAATCCTGATATCATTATGTTTCTCAAGTTCTTTCGGAATTTTCCTAGCAATTGGAGCAGCAATAGTCGTCTTCATTTTTCTTTTTAAAAGTCAGGCAATTTAGTAATTTTGCCTTTTATAATTTTAAAACTTAACAATATGTTTGGAGATATGATGGGAATGATGGGCAAACTTAAAGAAGCTCAGAAAAAAGTAGAAGAAACCAAAGAACGTTTACACAGCGTCTTATTAGATGAAGCAAGTCACGACAATAAGCTAAAAGTTACTATTACTGCCAACAGAACAATAAAGGCAATTAACATAGATGATGAGTTATTGAGTGATAAGGATATGTTAGAAGACTACTTGATCCTTACTTTAAACAAAGCTATTGAACGTGCTACATCTGTTCACGAAACTGAAGTTGCAGCTGTGGCAAAAGCTGGGATGCCAAATATTCCAGGAATGGATCTATTTAAGTAGAAAGAGCGTTAAAACTCATTTAATATTTCTAATAATCGGTTGTGCATTTGATCTGTATAATCTAAATGTGTCACCATTCGTAGTTTGTTACTTCCCATACTAATGATATGGATGTCTTTTGAAGCTAATTGAGCCACAAATTCATTTTCATCGATATGCGATTCTAATTCAAAAATGACAATATTCGTTTCAATAGGTTCTACTTTTTTGATGATCGACATGTCTTGAAGTACAGCTCCAATATCCTTAGCTTTTTTATGATCGTCAGATAGACGATCGATATGATAGTCTAAAGCATACAGTCCAGCAGCAGCTAGATATCCTACTTGGCGCATACCACCTCCTAAGATCTTTCTAACCCTTAAAGCATTTTTCATCAACTCGCTTTTACCAATCAATACAGAACCAATTGGACAACCTAATCCTTTACTCAAACACACAGAAACCGTATCGAACAATTGTCCGTATTCTTTAGCAGTTTCGTTTGTATTAACCAAAGCATTCCATAGTCTTGCGCCATCGAGATGATAACCTAAATTATGCTTTCTGCAAACGGTTTGAATTCGCTTAAGTTCTTCAAAATCCCAACAAGCACCTCCACCTTTATTGGTTGTATTTTCAACTTCAACTAAAGCGGTTAGCGGACTATGATAAAAGTCAGGAGGATTTATGGAAGCTTCAACCTGACTTGCGGTAAACATACCACGATCGCCATCAATTAATTTACAAGAAATACCACTATTAAAAGAAGCACCTCCTCCTTCGTAATTATAAATGTGCGCATATTTATCACAAATCACTTGCTCTCCTGGATTGGTATGTAATTTTAAAGCCGCTTGATTAGCCATACTTCCAGTAGGAAAAAATAAAGCTTGGTCCATTCCAAACATATCAGCTAAACGATTCTCTAAGGCATTTACAGTTGGATCTTCTTTATAGACATCGTCGCCTACTTTTGCCGATAGCATAGCATCAAGCATTCCTTTTGTAGGTTTTGTAACTGTATCGCTTCTTAAATCTATAATCATAATTAATGTGAGTTATAGTGACAAATATCGCTTCCTATTGGTGAACCATCTGGAATTATTGGTGCACTTTCTAGTTTGAATTGTTCTGGGTTTTTATAAAACTGATCAATCGTAATTAAATATTGATTCTTATAAGTTGAAATAGGATAAAACCTTTTAATTGTTGAACTATTTGGTTTCACTTCAGAACTATCTATCAAAACTGACCCAATACCAACATGCCTGAATCTCTCAATAAATTGATTGGCAATCGCTTTAACTTGAAACGTTGATTTATCATGAACAGCAAGATTCATTAAATGTTTCAATACATTGGCATTAATTGTATGCTGTAATTCTTTATAATATGAATTGGTGTGCTTTTTCATTACAGAGTTTTCTAAAAGCGTTTGTAATACAGCTTCAAAACTTAATTGTTGACTATTTAAGCTATGCTGTTGGATCATACGATTTGCACGTTCAGGATGCAATAGCAATGCTAGAGTCATATCACTTGCAGTATTAACAGCACCAAAAGCATCAAAAGCAACACCAGTTTTACTAGCAAAGGACTCTCTACCTCTATTATAACTAAATGCTCTTGGAGGAAAAAGTGAAAGTTTTTCTTTTGGAATGGCAATCTCTTCAACATTAATTGTCTTGAGCAAAGCCTCTAAAGCTGCTTTCTGTTGCGTGACATCTACAGGTTTAACAATTGTTTGTCCATCACCTTTCACGGCATAATTATAATCTAAACCTCCTATAAGTTTAACAGCAGCTTCGGATTGATAACGATGGAAAAAATACAATGGCACAAAAACATCTTCAAGCATACTGTATGGCTCACCTTCTCTTATATTATCTTCGGAAAAGTTTGCGATGGCTTTTTGTCTCACTTTTAAAACATTAAGTAATTCCTCTGAAGCCGATTTACCATTATCCCAAAGATGTGCTAAAGCATGCGCACCACCTTTTGGTCTGGCATCAGAATCTGAAATAAATTGATGTCCAGCAAAAGTCGCTGCTTTTAAAATCTTATTGAGCTCTTCTTTTTCATTTGAATCATTCTCAAATTCAGAATAACTATAAGCAACCGTAACTTTGTCCCACTCACCTATGCCAACAGCATAAGCATTACTCAAATCCACTTCTCCATTAGTCAACTTTACTGTAGGATGCGGATAATCCATTACTGAAGCTCTTCCGTTGGTACTCGCAGCAAAATTATGAGCGAAACCAATAGTGTGTCCAACTTCGTGAGCACTTAATTGCCTGATACGAGCCAATGCCATATCTAACATTGGTTGATAGTTATCATCACGTTCTGAAAAAGGTTTATTTAAAAGTGCTTGTGCAATCATAAAATCCTGACGAATTCTCAAGCTGCCAAGACTTACATGACCTTTAATAATTTCTCCTGTTCTAGGATCAATAACACTTCCTCCATAACTCCAGCCACGAGTTGAACGATGTACCCATTGAATCACATTGTACCTACAATCCATTGGATCTGCATCTGCAGGTAACATTTTCACTTGAAAAGCATCTTTATAACCAATAGCTTCATAGGCTTCATTCCACCAACGTGCACCATCAAGTAATGCAGACCTCACAGGCTCTGGTGTTCCTGGATCTAAATAATAAATTATTGGTTCTTTAGCTTCACTAACAGCTGCTTTTGGGTTTTTCTTTTCTAAACGATGACGAATAATAAAGCGTTTTTTTATCGCTTCCTGAATTGGAGTTGCGTAGTCCATAAAAGACATTGAAATAGCACCACTTCTCACATCAAATTCACGCATTTGATAACCATCGTCAGGCAATTCAATAAAACTATGATGCTGTATCACACTTACTAATGAAGCGGTTGGAGCAACTGTTCTAAGGTTTTTTCCTGTTGGCATTCCAGAAAAAGTCAATAAAGCTTCAAACTCTACATTTTTAGGAAATGCCTTGGTTCGTTCAAGTGCCAACGCACTTTTACTTTTATCTAATTTATATTTCCCTTCGTTTTGCCTTCCAAATGTAGCAACCACGCCATGTGCATCTTGCATTAAAAAAGGTGTTATGTCAATAATATAAGTATTCCCTTTTTGCTCTTTAATTTCAAATCCAAACAAAACAGATTTAGCAAAGGCTTGCTCTATGCTCTTCTTTTCTAGTGCATTATCTGTGTTGGCTCTGTAATTTTGATTTGGCTGAACGAGAAGTAACTTATTTCCTGCCTTTTGAAACTTTACAATACGCTCACGTCCTAATTGTCCGCGATCTAAACCAATATCATTCGATCCAACTCCTGAAGCCAATGAATTGACATACAAAAACGGTTCGTCTAAATGTTTAACTTCTAAGTATATGTTATCTGTTGACCCTTCGTAATAAAAATCAAAAAAACCTTTATACGAATCCAGATTCGTTTTATTCAATATTTGAGCGTGTATACTAAATGATAATAGAATACATGTGAGGGAGAAGATACGCGTTTTCATAGTAAAAAATTAGTTTATAAAACTACATAAATTAAAACAAAAAAAGTAGTTAAAATCTTTTGCTTAATCGCTTAGGTTTTTACTTTTGTGAAAACACAAATTATGATTACTTCTGATCAAATTAAAGATCTTAATACACGCCTTGACAAACTAAGGCACTACCTTTGACATCGATGCTAAATTGATAGAAATCTCCAACGAAGAAGAACAAACTTTTGACCCGAATTTCTGGAATGACTCAAAGCAAGCCGAACTGGTTATGAAATCGCTTCGAGAAAAAAAAAGTTGGGTAAACGACTATAATTCTGGTAAAACCTTTGTTGAAGATCTCGAGGTTATATATGACTTCTATAAAGAAGAGGAAGCCACTGCTGAAGACGTTCAAAATAGATATGACAAAGCCTTACAGCTCATTGAAAAACTGGAGTTCAAGAATATGCTTTCTGATGAAGCTGACAGCTTGAGTGCTGTACTTCAAATAACTGCTGGTGCTGGAGGAACAGAGTCCTGTGATTGGGCCAGTATGCTTATGCGTATGTATTTAATGTATGCCGAGAAAAGTGGCTTTAAGGTTAAAGAGTTAAACTTCCAAGAAGGAGATGTTGCTGGTATCAAAACAGTGACATTAGAAATTGAAGGCGATTATGCATTTGGTTGGCTTAAAGGTGAAAATGGCGTGCATCGCTTGGTTCGAATTTCACCATTCGATAGTAATGCCAAACGACATACTAGTTTTGCTTCAGTGTATGTGTATCCTTTGGTAGATGATTCTATCGAAATTGAGATCAATCCTGCAGATATTGAAATTACAACAGCGCGCTCTAGTGGTGCAGGTGGACAAAACGTTAATAAAGTAGAAACAAAAGTTCAATTGACTCACAAGCCTACTGGAATTCAAATTTCTTGTTCTGAAACCCGATCGCAACACGATAATCGTGCGCGTGCAATGCAAATGTTGAAATCGCAATTGTATGAAATTGAATTGCAAAAGCAAATGGCACAACGTGATGACATTGAAGCTGGTAAAATGAAAATTGAATGGGGAAGCCAGATTAGAAACTATGTCATGCATCCTTATAAGTTGGTGAAAGATGTGCGTTCTGGTCATGAATCTGGAAATGTTGATGCTGTTATGGATGGCGATATTGAACCATTTTTAAAATCCTATCTTATGATGATGGGACAAAAAGAGGAAAACACAAACGAATTATAATATTATGATTAGCATATACCACAATCCGCGTTGCAGAAAATCAAGAGAAGGTCTTGAAATTCTTGAGAATTCTGGCAAGGAATTTGAAGTTATTAAGTATTTGGAAGACATTCCTTCAGAAAAGGAATTAAAACAAATCATTAAACTTTTAGGTATCAAACCTTTGGACTTGGTGAGAAAAAATGAAGCGATATGGAAATCAGATTATAAAGGAAAGTCCTTATCTGATGCTGATATCATAAAAGCAATGATCACACATCCAAAACTTATTGAAAGACCTATTGTTATTAACAATCAAAGTGCTGTTGTGGGAAGACCTCCTAGCACTATTTTAGATATTTTATAAGATTACTTTATGAAGACGAAACTATTATTCTGTTCTATTATTGCTCTAATGTCTTGCTTTACTATGAACTCGCAAACCGAAGCAGAACGCAAATACGCGATTGAAAGTTTTAAAGAGCAAGCTGAAGAAGTTAAAAGCAACCTTATCAATGATGTTTGTGCAGAGCTAAACTTAGACGAATTTGAAACTCAAATTGTTTCGCAAACTATGTATTCTTATTTCAATGAAATTCAGCGAATCTACGCGATGAAAATTGAAGCACTTGAAAAGCAAGAACTAAGAGATATTTTAGATCGTACACATTTTAAAGACCTTGAATCTATCCTTGAAAAACACGAAATTGATTTCATTCTAAATCAGATCAAAGGTGACTGGAAGAAGAATCAAAAGCAACTCAAAAAAAAGCGCAAAAAGCGAAAGAAGAAGACTAAAAATTAATCTTGAAAAATAAAGTGCGATTCGCAAATTTCAATTAACATAAAATTAACCCTTTTCGGTTACAAGTAGTTATATCTTTGACATACACAAAGCCTGTGTACTTTACTTGATAACCATGAACACAAAACTAACATTACCACTTCTACTCCTTTTATTCACCAACATCTTATTTGCCCAAAAGAGCATTACTGTTTCTGGTAAAGTTGTTGATGCTGAAGAAAATTTTCCGCTAGAATACGCTACGATTTCATTTATTAATGCTTCAGAAAATACTGTTGTCACTGGAGGTATTACTGATATTGATGGTAAATTCAATATAGAAATTACCGCTGGCACTTATGACGTCAAAATTGAATACTTATCATATAAAACCAAAACCTATGCCAGCAAAATACTCAATAATGATATTGATCTAGGTGTTGTAGGTTTATCACTCAATTTGGAAGCCCTTGATACTGTTGAAATCATTGCTGAACGAACCACAGCAGAAATTAAACTGGATAAAAAAATATATAACATCGGAAAAGACCTTACAGTAAGTGGCGGAACTGTGAGTGATGTACTTGATAATGTGCCTTCTGTTTCAGTTGATGTTGAAGGTAATGTTGCGCTTAGAGGAAGCGATGATGTTCGTATTCTAATCAATGGTAAACCTTCAGGATTGGTTGGCTTAAATTCAACTGAAGCATTGCGTCAACTTCCTGCTGAAGCTATTGAACGTGTTGAGGTGATTACTTCACCTTCCGCAAGATATGATGCTGAAGGTACTGCAGGAATTCTAAATATCATTTTAAGACGAAGTAAACTTCAAGGTCTCAATGGAGCCATAACCTTAAATGCTGGTTATCCAACGCAAGCTGGAATTTCTGGTAATATCAATTATAGAACAGGCGACTTCAATTTTTTTAACACCACAAGTTATAATTACAGAGAGATTCCTGGAAATTCTTATTCAAATTCAGAGTTTATCCCTTCTGGTGACCGACTAGAAGAAACCAGGACATTTGATCGTGAACGTAAAGGCCTTAACACCAACTTAGGTGTTGAATGGTATATCACAGATAAAGCTTCATTAACCACATCTGTTCAGTTTCGAGATAGTAATAATGAGCAATTAAGCACCAATGATATTGTAGAGTTTGAAAATTCAACTAATACAACAATATTCAGAAATCGATTGGATCCAGAAACTGAAGACGATAGAACCATTCAATATACCGTAAACTATGACAAACAATTTGGTGACGATTCTAACCACAAGCTAACCTTCAACTTTCAATATGAAAGTAGTTCCGAGTTAGAAAATTCACTCATTGTTTCAGATGGTATAGAAACTGATGATGTGACGACTGATGAAGAACAAGATCGTATCTTTTTACAAAGTGATTACGTCTTACCAATTGGAGAAGCTAGTCAGTTAGAGCTTGGCTACCAAGGTCGTTTCTTAACTTTAGACACCGATTACACAGTGCTGTTAAAAGATTTAGAAACTAATGAATTTGAACTAAATGAAGATCTCACAAACAACCTGATCTACAGAGAATATGTCAATTCTGCATATACACAATTTGGAAGTAAATTAAATGATAAATTTAGTTTCCTTCTTGGTTTAAGAATGGAAGATACACGCATCACCATTGACCAAGAAACTAGCGGACAATTTGATAGAAAAAATTACACGAGTTTATTTCCAACTGTTAATTTAGCTTACGAACTCAGCGATGATGAAAACATTACATTAGGTTACAATAGAAGAATTAGACGACCAAGGTCACGTTTTATCAATCCGTTTCCTTCTCGAAGTTCTGCTACAAATTTATTTCAAGGAAATCCAGATCTAGATCCGAGTTTCTCAAACACTTTTGATATTGGATATTACAAACGCTTTAGCAGAACCTTAACCTTAAACACGTCTATTTATTACCAACATACAACAGACGCTTTTAATTTTGTAAACTTTGCTACAGACGATTTCTTTATATTTTCAGCCAATGAAATTGTCAATATAAACGATCCTGATTTTGATCAATATGATCCTGAACAACTGATTCCTATTTTAAGACGTTCGCCTATAAATTTAGCCTCGAATGACAGATATGGTTTTGAATTTACACTAACGTATAGACCAACCAAAAAGTGGAATATTAATGGAAACTTCAACATTTTCCAATCGATAACTGAAGGGTTTTTTCAAGGGACAGACTATGGTGCTGAAAACTTGAGTTGGTTTGTTAGACTTAACAATAAATACACGCTTCCAGGAAATATTGATTGGCAAACACGAATGAATTATAGAGGTCCAAGTGAAGATGCTCAGAATAAAAACGAAGGTATTTTTTCTATGGATTTAGCTTTCAGTAAAGATCTTTTTAAAGAAAAAGCGTCAATAGCTGTTAATGTTAGAGATGTCTTTAATTCAAGAAAGCGTAGATCTGAAACTACAACACCTACCTTTAATTCTGATAGTGAATTCCAATGGAGAGAACGCACTGTTAATCTCTCATTTACGTACCGTTTCAATCAAAAGAAAAAGCGTGAACGTTCTGGAAATGGTAATGGCGACGATTTTGATTTTGAAGGATAACCACAACAAAAAAGGAAACCAAAATTGGTTTCCTTTTTTTATAATGTAAAAGATCTATGGTATTAGTGACCTCGTTTTGCTTTCTTTTCTTCTCTGATTTCTTTCATTCGTTCCATTAAAGAACCTCCAATCCAATAAGGAATAACAAATGTAATTAAGAAGATCATTAACCAAAAACCGATTGTTAAAATGGTTAAAAATGCTAAAAATCCTAAATATTGATCAAATTCAAACATGTGGTTTTTTTTTGTTGCAACAAAGATATAACAAACCTATGTGTTTTACAATACTAAATTTCTGATTTATTAACAGGATATTAAAAGTGTTATACTTCTAAATTTTCAAGATGAGTTCTTTGTGCTTCAATGCTATGCAAATCGTGCTTAATTAAGCGTCTCATAATCTTCTTTTTAGCAAAAAAACTTGACCATTCTACAATAGGAATAAAATCTCTATGCCCAACACCATCGATTATAATCATTTGAATACTGTCATCCTTGAGAATTTTACAACAGATATTTTTTGAACGAATATCATTTGCAATCACACGATGCTTTATCATCATTCGAACAAGTCTATCAAATCCGTCACGTAAGATCTCATCAGAAATTTTAGGCGTTGGATTTAGGATATAATATTCCATCGTCTTTGAAATCTCTCCAGTAGTTTCATCTGTGATTAAGTCGTATACAAAACCAGTTCCTAGATTGGTCTCAACTTCGCCATGGTATTTAGTAAAAAAAGGATATTCAAAACGCTTCCAATTTTTCTTACTTATTTTTTTGAAGTAATTGATCTCATATAACAAACGTGATGTTTCAAGATTTTGCTTACTAATTTTTATACAAAGCGCATCATTATCTGGATGTCTGTAACATTTTTGATACACACCTTCAGCCATAAAATGTTCGTCTTCAATAGTAATCATTATCTGTTTTTGGATTTGTAAATTCGAATTGACTCGTCGTTAGTAATAACACACAGCTAATTTACTTTTTTAATAACAAATGAAAAATTATAGACGCAATTATTCATCTTTTCAAGTGCAAAAACATAACTTTGTATTCATTAAAATTTTAGGTTAAATAATATGGAATTCAGAATAGAAAAAGACACAATGGGTAACGTAAATGTGCCTGCAGACAAACTTTGGGGAGCACAAACTGAACGCTCTAGAAACAACTTTAAAATTGGTGCTCCAGCATCGATGCCACTTGAAGTTGTTTACGGATTTGCTTATCTTAAAAAAGCTGCAGCCTATACCAACGCTGAACTAGGTGTTTTAGATAATGATAAACGGGATTTGATTGCTCAAGTTTGTGATGAAATTCTTGATGGGAAGCACGATGATCAATTTCCACTAGTAATTTGGCAAACAGGTTCTGGAACACAAAGCAATATGAACGTTAATGAAGTTATTGCTAACAGAGCTCACCAACTTGCTGGAAAAGTAATTGGCGAAGGCGAAAAGACCATTCAACCTAATGATGATGTTAATAAATCGCAATCCTCAAACGACACCTTCCCTACTGGAATGCATATTGCGATCTACAAAAAAGTTGTAGAAAACACAATTCCTGGTGTTATTAAATTAAGAAATACATTACACAATAAATCTATAGATTTCAAAGACTGTGTAAAAATTGGTCGTACACATTTAATGGATGCAACTCCATTGACTCTCGGACAAGAATTTTCGGGATATGTATCGCAATTGGATCATGGTTTAAAAGCCCTTGAAAATACCTTAGCGCACCTTTCTGAATTGGCTTTAGGTGGTACTGCTGTTGGAACAGGATTAAACACACCTGAAGGCTACAGTGAATTGGTAGCAGATTACATTGCGAAGTTCACAGACTTGCCTTTTGTTTCAGCCGATAATAAATTTGAAGCGCTTGCTGCTCATGATGCTTTAGTTGAAACTCATGGTGCTCTAAAACAGTTAGCTGTATCACTTAATAAAATTGCTAATGATATTAGAATGATGGCTTCAGGTCCTAGAAGTGGTATTGGAGAAATTATCATTCCTGCCAATGAACCTGGAAGTTCGATCATGCCTGGAAAAGTAAATCCAACCCAATGTGAAGCTCTTACTATGGTTTGTGCTCAAGTTATGGGAAATGATGTTGCTGTTACTGTAGGCGGAACGCAAGGACATTACGAACTAAACGTCTTTAAACCAATGATGGCTGCTAACGTGCTTCAATCTGCTCAATTAATTGGTGATGCTTGTGTAAGTTTTGAAGAACATTGTGCCTCTGGAATTGAACCTAACCATAGTGTTATTAAAGAGTTGTTGAATAACTCTTTGATGTTAGTCACTGCATTAAATACTAAAATTGGCTATTATAAAGCTGCTGAAATTGCAAATACAGCTCATAAAAACGGAACAACATTAAAGGAGGAAGCTATTAATCTTGGTTATGTATCTGCCGAAGATTATGACGCTTGGGTGAAACCTGAAGATATGGTAGGTGCTCTTAAATAAAATTCCTATATTGATATAAATCAACAACCTATGCTTATGAAAACAACTTTACTCAAATTTTACTTTATTTTATTGTGTTGTTCTGTTTCTTTTGGACAAACAACATTTGCACCTTTGGAGAACATTGACCCTAACACTGGAGAAGAGCCTTATGAAATTGAATCTGGTGATTTAGATGGCGATGGAATAGTTGACCTTGTAATGGCAACATTTGATGCTAGTGGCTCTTTAGACTTTGTAAAATGGTACAAAAATGATGGTACAGGAAGTTTTACCATTCAGCCAACAATTTCATCAACCTTGACCTTTATTGACGGACTAGAAGTCGCTGACTTGGATGGACAACATGGTGAAGATATTATCATCTCTTCTCAAAATCAGAATAAAGTGGTCTGTTTCTTTAGTGATGGTGCTGGTGGTTTTGGACCTGAGACCTCAATAGATGCTTCAATTTTAGCTCCAGGAGAAGTCAAAGCAGGCGACATAAATATGGATGGAGATATGGATATCATTGTCCCAACTTTTAGTGAATTCAAAACCGTATGGTATGAAGGTGATGGTTCAGGAGGTTTTGGCCCAGAACAAACCATTCAAATTGATGCAGGTGGTGTTGATACGCCTTATTTCATTGATGTAGCCGATTATGATGGTGATACAGATCTTGATGTGCTCGTTGGAATTTTTAAGTTTCCAGCGCCGCAGCGTATCGAAATTTACTATAACCAATATATCGAAAGTGGCTCTACAGCTGTAACATGGATCAAAGACACTCAATCTGTAGACGCTTCTGCAACAAGATTATTCGATATTTCTTTTGCAGATGTGAACAATGATGGACAATTAGACATAATTTCATCTGATGTGACCTCAGGTGATGTCATCTGGTTTAATAAAATAAAAAATGGAACTTCTACTCCAACCGTAATTTCTGATGCTTCGATTATATCAAATCCTGCTGCAGCTAGAGTTATGGATATTGATGGCGACAATCTAAATGACGTTATTGTTACTGATTTTGGTTCAGCGGATGATGCCATTATTTGGTTTAAAGGAAATAGCAATGCTAGTCCTGATGCCACACCAACAACAATTATTGATAATAATTTTCAAATTGTAGATATCGCTATTGCCGATTACGATGATGATATGGATAATGACATCGCTACAGTTGGTTATTTTAGTGATACTGTGGATTGGTTATCAAACAACCTTTTTACGCTTGGAATTGAAGGACAAACCATTGAAGGTTTAAAAATTTATCCTAATCCAGTGAAAGATATCCTTAACATTGAAACAGGTAGTAATGCTCCTATTCATATTTCTATTGTTGATGTTGTTGGGAAACAATTATTCAGTCAAACTATTCAATCATCTGCTAATATTGATGTTTCAAGTTTTCAAAACGGACTCTACATTATAACCTTTGAAAATTCAGACACTACGTTTAAGTTTTTAAAACGATAGTTCTAAATAATTTATAAAAAGATATCGCGCTAGCATTTTGCTGGCGCTTTTTATTTATTAAATTTAAACTCAACTTATTCTTATGTCAATATTAATAACCAACATCAAAGAACTTGTTCAAGTTAGAGAACATAATGTAACAATCGTTAAAGGCAAAGACATGAAGGATTTGCCTGTGCTTAAAAACGCCTATTTATACATTGAACACGATACTATTGTTGAATATGGAAGTATGAATGATGTTGATGGTATTGAAGCTGAAGAAACCATAGATGCTACAGGTAAAATAGTACTTCCAGCTTGGTGTGATTCTCATACACATTTGGTCTATGCTGGCAATCGGGTTCAAGAATTTGTAGACAGAATTAATGGTTTGTCCTATGAAGATATCGCTAATCGTGGTGGTGGTATTTTAAACTCTGCTGAAACATTGCAAAATACTTCAGAAGAAGAATTATATAAGCAAGCAGTTGAACGATTAAACACTGTTATCAGGCTAGGTACTGGAGCTATTGAAATTAAGTCAGGTTACGGACTTACTGTTGAAGCAGAATTGAAAATGCTTCGTGTAATAAAACGATTAAAACAAGATTTTCCAGTTAAGGTCAAGCCAACCTTATTAGCAGCACATGCCCTTCCAAAGGCTTATAAAAACAAAAAAACCGAATTTATAGATCTTATTGTTAATGAGATGATTCCTGCGGTTACCAAAGAACGCTTAGCCACTTACATCGATGTATTTTGCGAAAAAGGTTATTTTGATTTAGAAGACACTAGACGCGTTTTAGAAGCTGGAACACAAAACGGATTAAAACCCAAAATACATGTTAACCAATTCAATGCTTTTGGAGGAGTTGCTTTAGGTACCGAGTTTAATGCTATTTCAGTAGATCATCTTGAAGAAATGAATCCTGAAGACATTGAAGCGCTCAAATCCTCTGAAACTATGCCTGTAGCATTACCAGGTTGCTCTTACTTTTTAGGCATTCCTTATACGCCAGCCAGAACTCTTATTGATGCTGGTTTACCTTTAGCACTTGCTACAGATTACAATCCAGGATCAACGCCAAGTGGGAACATGAATTTTGTAGTTTCTGCAGCATGTATTAAAATGAAAATGACACCTGAAGAAGCTATTAACGCAGCTACGATAAATGGTGCTTACGCTATGAATATTTCAAATATGTATGGTAGTATTTGTCGTGGAAAGAAAGCCAATGTTATCATTACAAAACCAATTCCTAGTTATGCATATTTAACTTATGCTTTTGGAGAAAACCATATCGATACTGTCATTATAAATGGCAGAACATTTGAATAAAGAAACCCAAAGGCTTTCACCTTTGGGTTCTCCAATTTTAAAAATCAATCAATCATTATTTCAAGTTAAACTCAGATGTTGAGATCAACTCTCTTTCATTAAAAACGTTAATAATGTATCGTCCTTCTACAAAGTCTTCGAATGGCTCGACGAATTCGCAGATATCTAGGTTTTTATTTTCGTAATTAAACTTACTTATCATACTGTAATTCAAAACAGTTTCATCAAATTGAATCTGTTCATTAGCACCTAATACATTGTTTAATGGATCTAATACCTGAACATACAATTCTTTATCTCCAGCACCAACTAAAGCATTTCTTGCTACAGTAAAACACACTCTAATTTTATCACTGCGTCTCGCACGTTCTGTTGGAATAAGCTTCCCAGAACTACGCTCAATAACACCAAACCCTTTCAGTCCGACAGTCTGTAATACTGCAGCATTTTCAACCACTTCAGATAATTGTGTGTTTTGTACTAATAATGAATCTGTAAATACAGCACGCTCAGCTAATTGAATATTAGTACTATCTAAGGTAGTGGCTAAGAGTTCATTCTCAACTTTAAGTTTATCATTTTCAGTAAGTAAAACATCCATTTCTTCCTGCAGTGCTAAGAATTTCTTCTTATATCTCCATAAACTATTCACACTGTTTTGAGAAATTTTTAAAGAATCCATTAAGCCTTGAATACGCTCTCTAGCTTCAACTAAATTTTGATTGGTCACTTCGTTCTCTTGAATTACAATATCATATTGCTTCGCCATAGAACTCAAGTCGGCCATAACTTGTTCTTTTTCTTTAGTAAGTGTTGCTTCGTTTTCTTTTTTCTCTTTGTAAAGTTTAGAAGTGTAAAATCCTGTTCCTAAAAACAATGCCAATAGAATTCCTAAGGCAATTTTTAATCCAACACTCTTACTATTTGAATTTTCCATAATTAAATTGTGTTTTTTTATTAGTGTAAAAACGTTAATTCTTTTCTTTTTGTTTAAAGCTGAAGATAAAAAACTGTACTTTTAATTCACCAAAATTAATCAATTTTGTTCATGGAACATTTAAAACTTTTTACAACATCAGATTTAAATTCAAATCTGAATAAACGTTCTAAAGAAACCAAATTTGGAGAACATGTACAGTTACTTCCTAGCTTCAATTCTATATACGAGCAATTATCAAAATTAGATGTTCGCTATGTAGTTTTTGGAATAAAAGAAGATGTAGGCGTGTTTGCTAATCTCGGTAATACTGGGACTTCTGAGGCTTGGGATGCTTGCATTAAAGTTTTGTTAAATCTTCAAAGCAATCGTTACACACACGCCAAAAAAGTATTGGTTTTAGGCTGTTTAGATTTTGAATCTTATCAAAAAAAGCTGCAAAAATTAGAGCAATCTAAGAAGAAGGATATCTCAAAAGCTCGAAAATTGGTTTCAGAAATTGATGCCTCAGTTTCATATTTAGTATCTCAAATTGTTAGTGCAGGAAAGATTCCAATTATAATTGGTGGTGGTCATAATAATGCATACGGAAATCTCAAAGGAAGCGCACTTGCCCTCAATACACCAGTAAATGCTGTGAATTTTGATGCGCATCACGACTTTAGAGCTGAGGAAGGTCGCCACAGTGGCAACGGGTTTAGCTATGCTTATGCTGAAGGATTTCTAAAAAACTACTTTGTATTTGGATTGCATGAAAATTACACTTCAGAGCGTATATTCAAAACTTTAAATAAAATTAAAACGGTCAAGTACAATACCTTTGAAGATATTGCCATTAAGAAAACCTCAAAATTTAATAAAGAAATACAACGAGCTTCAGACCATGTTGCTGATCATCATTTCGGATTGGAAATTGATTGCGACGCCATTCAAAATGTGCCTAGTAGTGCGATGACACCAAGTGGTTTTTCTGTGAATGAAGCTCGTCAATTCATACATCATTTTGGAAGTCAAAATACGGTCTGTTACTTACATATTTGTGAAGCTGCACCAACAACTAACGAAGCATCTCAAGTTGGAAAGCTTATCTCCTATTTCATTTCAGATTTTATAAGGGCTCATGAAACAAGCATTTGAAATCATTCCATTTAAAACTCAATATGCCAAAGCTTTCTATGATCTTAATATAGAGTGGTTACAAACTTATTTTTATGTAGAACCTTTTGATGAAGAAGTTCTGAGCAAACCTGACCTTTATATCATAAATAAAGGAGGACATATTTTCTTTGTGAGAAATGCGCAACATGAAATTCTTGGTACAGTAGCTTTAATGCCTACACAAGATCCAAAGGTTTTAGAGTTGACAAAAATGGCTGTATTGCCAGAAGTTAGAGGTCAAAAAATAGGACAGCAACTTTTAGAACATTGTATAACATTTGCTAAAGAGAATGAATTAAAAGCACTCATGCTCTACTCTGCACGTAAATTAGAAAACGCGATTTACATCTATAAGAAATATGGCTTTATTGAATTAGAACTTGAGTCAAATTCGCCTTATAAGCGAAGTGACATTAAAATGGAATTACGATTCTAATGGTATTTTAAAGCTTAAACTTCGTCTTTAAATAATCGAAAGCCTCATTAATAGTTTTGAAATTTTCTTCTTCTGGAATAAGATCAGGAATAATATCAATAGATTCTAATTTATCGTGAGGCTGCTCTTGCAATCCTGTTAAAACCACCATTACACCTTTATCTTCTAAGTCGGTGACCGCATTTTCAAGCGCATAAAGTCCAGATTGATCAATATAAGGTACGCGATCCATCCTAATGATCAATGCTTTAACTTCAGCAGGTATATTTTTAATTTCATTTTGAAAATGAGAGGTGAAACCAAAAAACAATGGACCATACAAATGCTTGATATACACTTGGTCTTTGTAAGTATTGTAAAATTCAATTTCATCTTGCCAAGGTTTTTCACCATCAAAACCAGCAAGGGTTCCAACTTCCATACCTTGCTCACCAATATCGCTAGCTTGCTTCATAAATAGTAACGATGCTAGTAATAGTCCGATTCCAACAGCTTGAATTAAACTTCCAAATGTAGTAATGAGAAGCACCAAGATTAAAACCACTGCGTCAGCTCTTGGAACCACTAATAGATGTTTCAACCCTTTGGTATCAATGATCTTAAATCCGATAGGAATCAACAAACCTGCTAGTACAGATAAAGGAATATAAGCCGCAAGAGTTCCTAAGCCTAATAATACAGCTAATAGGAACAAACCGTGAACAGTTCCTGAGACACGCGTTCTTCCACCAGAATTAATATTAACAACCGTTCCTTTTGTAGCACCAGCACCAGGAATACCACCAAAAATAGCAGCAATCGTATTTCCAATACCTTGACCAATTAGCTCACGATTACTATTGTGCTTGGTTTTTGTCATATTATCAGCAATCACAGATGTCAGTAGCGAATCAATAGATCCCAAGACAGCCAAAACCAAAGCATATTCTCCGATTAAGAAATAGGCATCAGGACTCACAGAGAAGAGTCCATCTACTTTTAATTCAGGCAATCCTGACGGAATTTCTCCAATAATTGGAACATCCCATTGTAAAAAATAGCTTGTAACAGAGGCAACAACCAACGCGACCAAAGCACTAGGAATCACTTTAGTAATAAGTGGAAACAGATAATAAATTGCGACTGTTAGTCCACCAAGTGCCAAAGCTTGCCAATTAAACTCGGTAAATAATCTCGGTAAATCTTGCATGACCAACCAAGTAGACTTAGCCGACGACAATCCAGCAAAAGGAAATATCTGTAATATGATAATGATAAGTCCGACACCACTCATAAAACCAGAAACTACAGGATAAGGAAAATATTTGATGTAACTAGCAATATTTAAAAAGCCAAAAATAATCTGTAATAAACCACCAATAAGAAAGGTAAGAATGATAATACCCATGGCATTATCTAAACTACCTGTCATTTCAATAGCAGAAGCAACAAGTGCAGCAGACACAACAGTCATTGGTCCAGTTGGTCCACTAGCTTGCGTGGCAGTTCCACCAAAAATCGCAGCAAAAATCCCAACAGCAATGGCACCATATAAACCAGCAATAGCACCTAAACCAGATTGCACACCAAAAGCTAAAGCTAATGGTAAGGCAACAACTCCAGCGACCAAGCCTCCTGTCAAATCTCCTTTTAAATATTTTACATCATAATATTTTGAAATCATAATTCGTCTGTAATATTTTCAGATTAATAATTAATTATCTTGAAGGGCTTTCAATGAATCCAATTTACGCTGAAGAGCTTCAATCTGCTCTGCATTATCATCAACTTTAGGAATTGCAAGAATAGAATCAACTGCCTTCTGAATGATTAAATCTTCATCAACAATCGTTTCTTGAAAATAATAGCCAATACCTTCACTAGCTCTCCAAGCTTCACCTAGTTGATCGTAAACTGTTTTATTCCAAGTACTAGGATGTTTTACATCAATCCAAGTAACATCACGATATTCACTATCTATTAACGCTAAATCTGGAGTTGCCGATCCATCAAATTGACCTTCTTCATTTTTGGCAGAAACCGTTCCTAAGAAGAATAAACGCTTACGACCAGCGATATCTTTAATGTATGGTCTAAATTCAACAGGTTTGTTAGCATCCCAATCAAATTCTTTTCTAGACTCTATCATTTTCAGAGGCATTGCTGAAACACCAGCATAGCCTTGTTTTTTTGCAGCATGATCATAGTAATACAATTTGTTTGTGCCATCTGCTGGAACAAAAACACTAAAGGTCAAACTTGTACGTTCTTCACCTACTGGTTCTAAACCAAACCAATGATATAAACCTGTATACGCATCGCTTTCAGATCCTGAAAAATCAAAATCGGTAACATAAGGTTGTTGGTTTTGGTCTTCAGGCATTTCAGGAATTTTGACAGCAGTTTCCATATTCCATGGTAAAGGATCACTAAATCCACCTAGAAACTTTAAAGACTCTGCTTGCAATCTGGATACCTTTTCTGCTAAGGTGTTTTGTCGAGTTAAATAAGGATAGTTCTTCATCTCGTCAGGAGCAATATATGTTCCCTTTCCTATAAGAATACGCTCTAGATAATCATTAAAATCGTGTTCACCATTCTCGATAACCATTACACCACCAAAGGTAGGATAAGGAAAAAAGAAGCCTTTCCATTTAATCAAACTCACAACCTGAACCCAATTTCCATCATCATCTTTCATATAAAAGGTATCACTAGGCTCATAGTTGACCAGCATCCAGGGATTAAAGCGTTGTACAACCGCATTGTAGGTGTTTCTACTAAACTTTAAGGTTTCGCCAATTGAAAAGGTTACAGGAATTCTATTTTCGGCTGAAAAACGAGGAAATGGTGTGGTGCTGGATACCGAAAATACTTCTTCTGTATTATCACTTATACGCTGCATAACGTATTTTTCGGAAGGCTGTATAGCCATAGTCCATTTGTTCTCATCATCAACACGAACCAAATGAGGAAGCGACACATCCTTAGTTTCACCAACGCTTTCATTAGCCATTGAAAAAATGTTTCGAAGCGGTTGAATACGCTCATTTTGGGTTAAGGGTAGATCGTTGATCTCAACTTTGTTCAAATCATTGAAAACATTATAGGTTTTCATATAATCGTATAATTTCGTCTCCTTATACCAACCCAAAACGTATAGAATTCCGAAGAATACTAAAAGCAATCCTAAAATTCCTAAACGCTTTCCTGTGCTTGCAGATTTCCTAAAACTTCTAAGACCAAATACCAGTACAATAATACTGAGCAGGATTACAAATATGTATTTTCTAACAAATAATAGAGCTGGTTGATAATCATCGCGAAGTACAAAAAGTGCGATGAGCAATACTAAACTCAGAATGATGGTTATGGTCTTTTGTTTGGCACCTTTATTCCAATATGATTTGATCATGTTTCAAATTTTGTCATTCTGTGTTGTTGCACAGAATCCATTAATAATTTTTGAAGATTCCGCATCAAATACGGAATGACAACAAAGTTTACATTAAGCCTTTATCTTTAAGACGTTCTCTAGCCGATTTTTTATTTGGATCAGTTTCAGGAGTGGTTTCAGTGTTATCTTGAACCGCTTCGTGTGTATCGCGATCTTTAGATTTAAGGTCTTCGATAAAATCTTTTCCTTTTTCAACCACTTCTTCAAATTTATCTTCAATCGTTGAACTTTGTTCTTCAATGACTTTACCTGATTTGATAATGAAATTAGCAATATAAGTTCCTATAAGAGTTCCAACAGTTACTGAAGCCAATGCAGAAATAGCGTTGTAATTACTAAAAATTTCAATAGGCGTTAGAAATTGTACAACCAAAGCTGCCACCAGAAACACAAACACAACAAACAACAATCTTGGGATAAACGATTGTAAGTAGATGAAGCCTTTTTTGTTATCTGGTTTCATCTGCAATTCTTTACTATTCACCATTTTATTGAAGAAACGATATACTTTATTACTATTAGATTCTCTCCAATAGATGAAAATTCCAAATAAAATGGCCACTATAAATAATACTAAATCTATTCCCATTGCTTTAACGTTTTAATTGCGCTGTTTTATAAAATTAGTCTAAAATTATTAAATATTGTTACGAATAGTCTCAATAACCCAATCTTGTAAAGAGGCATCCCAAGTTTCATAAACCTTATAAAACTCATGCTTATCATACCAATATAAAAATAAGACATCCTTTGGTGCAATATTTACCAAAAGCTTCCAAATTAAATCCTGATGCTTGGGATGCAAGCTAGAATGCGGTTCGTGCATAGCTTCAAATAGATCCGCATCAACTATATCTGAGATCTTAAATTGGTTGCTAGTTTCTAATTTCTCTAAGTAACGCTCAACACTCATGACTTTTTTACGCGTCTCTATATCAACTTTGTTAAGATAGCTTTTAAATAACAAGGCGTCATTAAGTATGTCTTTAATTGGGTGTTGCGGATTTTTAAGATGTTGGGCAAATTCAAACTTTTTGATGCGCTCGTAACGCTTTGTCTTCACAATATCTTCCAGATCATAAGCAATGATGATATGATCTCTGAGCTTTTCCATCAATTCAGGTTGTGAGATATGAAAAATGATCACATCATGAATGGTGTCCTTAATGGCTTCTTTATACCACTTTTGATCTTCGAACACCACAATTGGTGAGATAAAATCACGCAGCACATAAACACCTCCAAATGCTTGAGTGTAGAAGGAACTCACTTTAAAATCAATAGCAGGCAACTCCAGATCTCGATGTCGTAAATCACCATACGTTTTAGCAGATTCTAAAAGTTCTTCGTGAATGGTTTCATCAATAAAATTATGTCCGTGTTTAAATTTTTCAATTAATGCTAGTTGCTCTTTTTGTTGGTGATACAAGTTATTCATTAAATGAAAATTGATATGAATGGTATCGTATTTAAGAACATCTAACGGTTCGTAAAAAGCATCTATTTTCTGATCAAAATCCAAGCAAATAGCAGAATCTCTTGTAATATCATTGATCTTGCTTCCGTAGGTTTTGAAAACCTGTTGCATCATATCTCTATCAAAAGTATGATTAGGTAAATACACAGGCTTTTTATTTTGCAACGGCGAAATAATAATGCCATGAGGATTAGATTCACCATTACTCAAATAATTTTGATCTTTTTTCTCTTCAGCAATTTCAGGGCTCCAACCAATGCCATCAATAGAAAATGTTTTGAGTGTTGTTTCTGTAAAGCCTAACTTCACCAAACACTGATTGTAACGTTCCACCAGTTTTCCAGAGATTGGAATTAATTCACTTCTATATAGATTTGCGTCTTTTAATTTTTGCATTCCACTATATTATTAAGTTTGGCATACTGAAGTAACATTATTGATTTTGCATCACAAATGTCTTTTGTTTGAATCATTTGCATGGCTTTTTCAAAACTGACTTCAAGAACTTCGATATCTTCATCTTCAGTAGCAACTCCACCACCTTCATTTATTTTCATAGATTCGTCATATTCAGCAATAAAAAAATACAGTTTTTCTGTCATTGCTCCAGGAGACATGTAAGCTTCAAAGATGAACTGAGCATCATTAATTTTATAACCAACCTCTTCCTCTACTTCTCTAATTATTGTAGGCTTTGGCAATTCACCTTTATCAATAGCTCCAGCACACACTTCAACAGACATCCCATTGGTTTTATTATGCTCAAAAACTGGCATTCTAAATTGCTTGGTTAAAATAACTGAAGCCTTAGTCTTGTTATATAATAATATTGCTGCACCATCACCTCTATTGTAGCATTCTCTTGAAATGCGTTTGACACGTCCATCTATAAATTGATAGTCATATTCAATTCTATGAAGTGTTGCCCAATCGTTTGAAAGTGTATGGTGACTTATGTTTTTTACTGTTGGCATTTAATCTTATCTTCCAAATTGTTCTCTAGCTTCTCTATCAATATTAAGCTGATTCACTCTTGCATCAACTTTTCGTTTGAAATCCGTATCTGCAATAGTAGCCACATTATCTAAGTAACGAACAACTTCCTGACGACGAATCTCAGAGAAATCCAAGCCTTTCATATTAGCACGCATCAATTCTTGGAGCATTCCAAATTTTGTATCGTAGTCTTTTTTGAAATACAAGTCAGGATTATCAAACCAATCTTTTTCCAAATCAAAATCGGTAAGTCGTAATGAAATTGCGCTTTGAATGTTACGGACATCACGCGAAGAAAAGAAAGGAAAAATCTTTTGAATCTCTAGATATAGATTAGCAAAGAACAAGTGTTCATTAGATCTGAATTGTTGTTCTACTTTATCATATACTTCTAAAACACGCGCTTCAGTTGGCTTATTAGTTACTTTTAAAATTTCTCCCATATTTTTTGCAAGACCTTGATTTTGCAAATAGGTATAATCACTCGGACCTTGCATGTTTACAAAGTCAGGCATGGTATCTTCAAACTTTCTCCACCACAAATGATCTTGGTCTAAAAAGTCGTGTTCTGTTCGCGCACCATCAATTTTAAAACGACCTTGCACACGCGAAATAACTGCTTTATCTAACATTTCTGGAAGGTTTGTAAATAAACCAATAGAACTATTTCCATAATTAACAGCATAAGCACCTTCAGTATATCTTAAAAACACACCAATCACTTCTTTAACACCAGCCGATACACCTTGTGCAGTACGCTCTTGTAGATTGTTCTCGGCATCATCAATTGGTGCAAAAATTAATTTTGAAGGATCTTGCAAAGGCTTCATCCACTCTACCATTTTTTCTGCAGAACCACCTTGAAAGGTAGATATCAAAGTATCTGGCATTGGATGAAATAAAAATGGAATCTCTAAATTATCACAATGTTCTTTTAACCGTGTTGCAATAGCTGCAATTAACATACTCTTTCCAGTACCAGGAATACCGTAACCCATAAAGACAGGCATAAATCCGCCTAATTCCTGAAACGGATTCTTTTTAGCTTCAAAATCGTAACTCAACATACGCTCAGTGAGACGACGTGCAAAATGCTTTGCATCTCTGTTACCAACGATCTGCTCAAACTGAATTTTATTGAATTCAACACTCTTGGCAGCACCTTGAAACACATTATCCCAGCCAGACACAGCAAACTCAGAGTTCTCTAGTTTATATGTTCTATCAGTTATCGTTTCGGTGTATTCTAAACTGCTTTTACGCATTTGTATTTCTGAGATCAAAGCCTCAAAAAAGACGACAGTAAAGTCGACTACATCCTTATCTTTCGTAATAATTTCGGGATGTCCTAAGTATTTTTCGTAGTAAAATAACGCACATGAAATTCCTTTAAGAGGTGACATTAAAGACACTTCAGGAATACCTGCAAATTTATTTTTCATCACACTTAAATCATCTGAAGCAACTGCTCTTAGATCATGTAGTATTTTGTAAGCCGTAGCAAACAACATGAATGCAGTTGCAGTTTGCATCTTGCTTTCATATTCTCGTTTTCCAGAATTGTCTAATGCTGATTTATTTTCTGAAAGTGTTGATAACCCTGAAGCATCGTAATAACTGTCTTTAATCCAAATACCTAGTGTGATCCCTTCTTGAACCACATACAAGGTTTGATTGAGATGTACAGGAATTGCGATAGACTCTGGTAATAATCGTTTTTTAAGTTCTAGAACCGTTTTTGAGACCGAAGTAACTTCAGTCCCTCCATTACCTTTTGCTCGAGATAAATACAATAAAATGGACTCATCCTTAGCATCTTTGTCTTTGTTTTTTGCACGCTGACCTTGTTCCCATTGCACACTTTTGATGTAGGATGTTGCTTCATCACGAAGCATATCGAGTTCATTTTGTTTAATTGGGAAGGTTGAGTTGTGTTCCATTTGTTTTTTTTAAATTATTTTATCTTGTAGATTCTGCGTTACCCAATCAAGTTGAGTACAAGCTGCGCAGAATGACACTTTAGTTTATTTCATTTAAGCTTTACCTTTTCATTGAGTTCTGCGTCGTAGTGCAGAATGACACTTTTTAAAGTGATTATATTAAATATGATTATAGTTTCTCATGTTTGTCATCCTGAACTTGATTCAGGATCTTTAATATATCCAATCTGATGCTAAATCGTTCCAATTCGAATTACGCTTTTCAATTAAATCTATTTTCCATTTACGGTTCCAATTCTTCAATTGTTTTTCTCTTTTAATTGCGTTATCAACATTCTGATAAATTTCATAAAACATTAACTTATCTAGACTATATCGTTTTGTAAATCCGTCTACAATTTTATTTTTATGCTCATACATTCGTCTTTCCAAATCATTAGTCATACCAATATATAAAGTTCCATTTTTCTTATTTGAAAGTATGTATACATAATATTGATGATTATTTCCTTTCATGTTGGATTCTGCGTCGTAGCGCAGAATGGCAATTTAGTTTTATTTCATTTAAACTTTATCATTTCATTGGATTCTGCGTCGTAGCGCAGAATGACAGTTTAGTTTTATTTCATTTAAGCTTTTCTATTTCATTAGGTTCTACGTCGCAACGCAGAATGACAATTTAGTTTTTATTTCATAATAAGCTTTGCCATTTCAATTGGTGGTTTCGCTAATTTGTTCATTATTTCTGGCTTCTTGTTGTATAACAATTGAATGATGCGATGTGGTGCAAAAACATATTTTTGTCTGATAACATCACTCCATTTTTGAAGTGTTTGCTTACTAAAATAGCCACCTTCTTTAAACTCGCTACCAGAAAATACTTCATCGATTTTTAATGATAATGCATAGGATTCTAAAGGAATAGCTTTACTAACGATGTTTTGCAACAACAAATGGGTAATCTCATTTTCATCTTTAGCAAACACATTATGTAATGGTCCTAGATCAATACGCTTAATATGTTTAGGTTTCACATCTGTTAATTTTCTATCGATACCATAGGCCATTGTATCTAAATCCATTTTACGGTCTGCTGTATTTTTTAAGACTTCGTAGATCTTTGTTTTCTCATTTTCAATATGACGTCCCTCAAAATCAAAATACATAAAGCAAATAAAAGGCCTGTTATGCGCTACATCATAAAAACTCCAACTGGTCATATATTGCGCAGAACTTGTGTCTGGAGCTTCAATGATCTTACCTTGCACAAAGCGATTAAAGATGTATTTCTGTTCTACAGAAGTATAGTATACAATTGAAGCTGCTTGAAACAATTTATCGCGACTTACAGGTTGTTTCCGTTTTAATAAATGGTCTAAGAAATCCTCTTGTAATTCACTAACATCCTTAAGCTTGGATATATAATTGTCACGTAATGATAGGTCATTGAACAGGTAACGAAACTCCAAATAATTAGGAAAACCAGAATCGGTTAAATCCACTTTCATATTATCTTCGGCATCGTACATGTATTTAACACGCATGGCTTCTATAGAATACAAGAGCAAATCACAGTATTGTTTAAAGAAAATGAGTTCTTTTTGAGAACACAAGGCTTCTTTTTGCACGCTTACAATGAGTTCTTTCATTACAAAATCTACCATTTTGTGGTAAAAAATGTATTGTTCTTTGGAATCTAATATGGCTGAATCTAAAGGTGTAACAATCATTTATAAGTTGAAAGTTATAAGTTGAAAGTAAAAAGTTGTTTGGTTCATAATTATTAACATTAACCTTTAAACTTCATCTTCTTTATTAAGAAATAATGACTTGTACTATTTCTCTTAATTTGAAGAGATTGCGTTAAGGATTAAAGCGGCATCCTTTTTTGTTTTTGGTCACTGAGGCTCTCGAAGTGTAAAAACAAAAAAGATATAGCGGAAAGCCTGACCGTTCCCTGAGGTTCTCGAAGGGAACGGAAACGCCCAAAACATATTAACTTAATAAATCGTCATTTTCACCTGAAGCTTCTGGCGCTCCATCTCCTGAATCACCATTATCATCACCAGAAGGTGCATTTGGATCGGCTTTATAGTAATCTTCAAAAATTTCTTTCATATCGATACCATAGCGCTCAGCAAAATTCTTTTGGATGTCAACATCTTTTGCTCTAATCTCTTGTAAAGCTTCAGCATAGCTACTGTAAACCCCTTGCATAACTTTTTCGTGAACAGGAATATTGTCCATCATTTCCTGACGTGCTTTAGCACTTGCAGTGTGCATAGATGCTAAGGTTTCGCCAATATGTTCATCGGTTTTTACACCTAAATGCTCTAAAATTGCAGCAAACTCCTGATCGGTTCTTGCCTTAAGTGCCACAACATAGCCATCATAATATTTTAAACGCTCTTCGGTATCACTTTTTAGTTTGGCGCGATGCGTTTGTAAGTTACTACGAAGTGAGGTCAATACTTTAATCGTTAAGTTATGTTTGTGTACAAAGCTATCTTTAGATGCTGCAAGTGTGGTGTAAGCATTCTTTAAACCTTCGAGTTCTTCAACTTCTTGTTCAAGAGTTGTTACTTTACCTATGGCTTGTGCATACTCTGCCGATTGTTTATCGACAATCTCTTCAAGAGCTTGGCGTGCTTGCTTGAGTGCAGCATACTTTTCTTCAAGTTTTGCTTCAACTTCTTTTTTCTTTTCAAGTGCTTTTGTGTGATTTTTAGTCGCTTCTACAATAGCTGTTTGTAATTTATCTTCGACCTCTTTAATCTCAACTTCACGATTTTTAAGTCGCGTCACAGCAGCTTGAGATTTGTAGCTCAACTCTCCTAATAAAGTTTGTACATCTGCGCTTTCAATACGCTCTTGAAACATTGCTTTAGCTTTATTATCTGCAGCATCACGAATACGTTGCGCTTCTTTTAGGTCGTCTTGCGCCTTTTTGATCTTGCTCTTTCTGCCCCAAAGGTTGTTCCACCAAGTATCTGGTTTAGCTTCGGCATCTTCAAGTTCTATTTTAGCACGCTCTAAAGCTTTAATAGCATCATCAATAACTTTTTGCTCATCAGCATTAAGTGAAGAAAACTTTTCGAAAATAATACCAACTTCATCTTGATAATCTGTAAGATCTTTAATTGCATCTAAAAGCGTAGACCTATCCTGCTCTGCCATATGAACCACATCATCAAGCGTTGCATTTAAAATCTTTTGGCGACTTTCAGGATCATCTTCCTGCGCCAATTTAGATTTCATAGTATCAATGGCTTTTCCCCAATTAACATCTACTTTCTCGCTTTTCTCATTAGTGTTAGTTTCTAATAAATCAAAATCATCAGACATGTTTGTTAGTGTTTTAAAGTTGAACAAATTTTCGGATAAGCAATTTCGTTAAAAAATCTGATTTTAAAAACTTAAACTGCTTAAATTATGTGTAGATGATTTATTAAAAATGTTACAAACTTTATAAGTTGTCGTTTAGTTATTATCTTTAGGTTCAAAATAAACTATTATGAAGCGTATTACACTTTTAAGCCTGATAACCTGTCTGTTTCTTTTGGCGTGCAATTCTGAAAAGAAGACTGAATCTACACAAGAAAACACTAAAATAGACAAAGACACTACAGTTAAAACTTCTGAAACGAATAACGCTATTGATTCTACTGAACGTTTAGAAAGTGCCGTTAAGATTACGCCTATTTTTCATGGTACGCTCATTTTGGAATACAACGATGTTGTCATTTACATTGATCCTGTTAAAGGTAAAACGCAATTTGAAGGTCAAAAGCCACCAACATTGATTTTAATTACTGATATACATGGTGATCACTTTGATGAGACAACTTTAATTGAAATTATAGCACCACAAACAAAGATCATAGCGCCATTAGCCGTTGCTGAATTGCTTCCTAAAATGTTGCGAGATCGTACTTCGGTATTGGCTAATTTTCAAATTAAAGATTTCGTTATTGGTGATACAGAGGTTATTATTGAAGGAATTCCTATGTATAATTTAAGAGAGGAAGCTTTAAAGTTCCATCCCAAAAACCGAGGAAATGGTTATGTGCTGACTTTAGGTGAAGAGCGTGTTTATATTTCAGGTGACACTGAAGACATTCCTGAAATGCGAAACTTAGAGGCAATTGACATTGCCTTTGTATGTATGAATTTGCCCTATACGATGACCGTTGAAAGTGCTGCAGATGCTGTTTTAGAGTTTAAGCCTAAAAAAGTGTATCCATATCACTTTAGAGGTACAGAAGGTTTCAGTGATGTGAAAAAATTTGAAACTATCATAAACGAGAAAAATAGCGCTATAGAAGTGATACAGGATGATTGGTACAAAAAATCGGATGAACTGTAAATAAAAAATGTAACTTTTTTATTATGAAATAGTTGGAGATCGAATTTAAATTGTATATTTGATTATCCAAATCTGTTTAAACTTAAGTCATATGTTAGTACATTTCCTCGAAGCAATCCCTCTTGTAAGTACAACGCAACTAACTATCGTCCTGATAGTTACCGCTATAATATTCTCAGTTTTTATTGGTATTGCTGTCCTAAAAATGTATAGGCTTAAGGCTGAAAACAAGCGTTTAATGGATAGAAGTAAGTACAAAACTGAAAAACAAGAATACACCGATTTTACCGAAGGTCATTTATACGATAGTTAATTAAATTATGACATTCGCTTTTCTCTTTATTTTCTTCAGCATTTTTATAGTGTACGTCATCTTTTCTAAAGCTGATTTATATGCTCACGAGCACGAATCCTCTATACGCAAAGAAATAGATAGGTTTGATACTAATGTTGAACGTTTAAAAAACTTAGACATTGATGGCAATGATTACAGAATAACCGATAATCATCTCTATCAATAAACTTTCAGCCAATTATTTAGCGTACTAACTTTTTATACTTAATACGTTTAGGCATGAGGTCACCTCCTAGTCGTTTCTTTTTGTTCTCTTCGTAATCGGAAAAACTACCTTCAAAGAAATACACTTGACTATCACCTTCAAAGGCTAAAATGTGCGTACAAATACGATCTAAAAACCACCTATCGTGAGAGATAACCACAGCGCAACCAGCAAAGTTTTCAAGCCCTTCTTCTAATGCTCTTAATGTGTTGACATCAAGATCGTTAGTAGGCTCATCTAAAAGTAATACATTACCTTCTTCTTTAAGTGTCATTGCCAAATGCAAACGGTTACGTTCACCACCAGAAAGTAATTTTACAGCTTTATTTTGTTCACTACCCGAAAAGTTAAAACGACTTAAATAGGCACGAGAATTAACTTGACGTCCACCCATCATTATAAGCTCCTGTTCGTCGCTAAAATTTTGCCATATTGTTTTTGAAGGATCAATATTTGCATGTGATTGATCAACATAAGCTATCTTCGCTGTCTCTCCAACCACAAATTCCCCTTTATCAGGTGTCTCTTCTCCCATAATCATACGGAATATTGTAGTTTTACCAGCACCATTAGGACCAATAACTCCAACAATACCAGCTTGAGGTAGATTAAAATTCAGATCTTCATACAATAACTTATCATCATAGCCTTTGCTAACACCTTTAGCTTCTATAACATTTGTTCCAAGTCTTGGACCATTAGGAATGTAAATTTCCAGTTTTTCATCCAATTGTTTTTGATCTTGGCTCATCAACTTATCATAATTCTTCAAACGTGCTTTTTGCTTGGTTTGTCGACCTTTAGCACCTTGTCTCACCCATTCCAACTCGCGTTCTAAAGTTTTTTGACGTTTAGAAGCCGTTTTACTTTCTTGTGCTAAGCGCTTAGATTTTTGATCTAACCAAGACGAATAATTTCCTTTCCATGGGATACCTTCACCTCGATCTAGTTCTAATATCCAACCAGCTACATTATCTAAGAAGTATCTATCGTGAGTAACAGCAATTACTGTCCCTTTATATTGTGCTAAATGATGCTCTAACCAGTGAACAGATTCAGCATCTAAGTGGTTGGTAGGCTCATCAAGGAGCAATACATCAGGTTCTTTTAATAGTAAACGGCAGAGAGCCACGCGACGTCTTTCTCCACCAGATAAAACACTAATTTTTTTGTCGCCATCTGGAGTTCTTAAAGCGTCCATAGCAATTTCTAACTTAGTATCTAATTCCCAAGCATTAGAGGCATCAATTTGATCTTGAAGTTCAGCTTGGCGATTCATTAGCTTTTCCATTTTATCAGGATCGCTATAAACCTCTTCCAAACCAAACTGATCATTGATACGATTATATTCATCAAGAATAGCAACAGTTTCAGCAGCACCTTCACGAACTACTTCCATAACAGTTTTATTGTCATCTAGTTGCGGCTCTTGTTCTAAATAACCAACTGTATAGCCAGGAGAAAACACTACATCACCTTGATAATTCTTATCGACACCAGCAATTATTTTAAGAAGCGTTGACTTTCCAGAACCGTTAAGTCCGAGTATTCCAATTTTTGCTCCATAAAAGAAACTTAAATAAATATTCTTTAAAACTGGTGTATTAGCAGATTGAAATGTCTTGGTAATACCAGACATTGAAAAAATTACTTTTTTATCGTCACTCATTATACTCTACCTTTTAAAGCATTAAACACCCAAGCGATTGCGAAAAAGCCAATACCAACAGACGCAAATCCCCATCCAGCGACATCATCATATCGAAATGCTCCTAATGCTATTAAACCTAAACCTACGATTATCATTATTGTGGTAGCCCAAGCTAACACTGTATTTTTATTCATTGCCATAATTAGTTTTTTAAGGGAAAAACAAATATCGTGTTTTTTAAACAAAAAAGCATCCAAAATTTGGATGCTTTAGCTATTAACCAATCACAATGCTATGACATTGGAACTTCTACAATAATTAGTTTTGATGCTTCATTAGCCTTTATCTCAATTCGATCCGTTTCAGAAATACCTATGGCATCTCTTTTAGAAAGTTTGGTGTTTCCAACTTCTATAGAGCCTTCTACTACAAAAACATAAGCACCATTGCCTTCAGATTTCAATACAAGATCTAATGCGTTATTAGATTCTAGTTCCGTTCTATAAATATAGGCTTGTTGACTGATAGGTAAAGCATCACCTTCTAATTTATCTTTTGGAGCGACAATAGTTTGCAGCTGATTTTGCATATCGTCAGAAGAAAATAAGCGTTGTTCATAATTAGGTGTAACATTCATCTCCTCAGGAATGATCCATAGTTGAAGAAAATTAACCGCTTCCGTTTTACTATCATTAAATTCGGAATGTGTTAATCCTGTACCAGCGCTCATTACTTGCACTTCACCAACCTCAATAGCACGTTTGTTTCCCATACTATCCTTATGAGACAATGCGCCTTTTAATGGAATAGAAATAATTTCCATATTCTGATGCGGATGGGTTCCAAATCCCATTTTAGGCTGAACGATATCATCATTTAAAACACGTAAGGCTCCAAAATTCATACGTTCAGGGTTTTGGTAACTGGCAAAACTGAAGGTATGATGTGACTTAAGCCATCCATGATTAGCAAATCCTCTAGTTTCTGATTTATGCAGTATAGTTTTCATAATAATAGTTGTAATAAATAATTAATTAGCAGGTAAAAATCCCATTTTACCCATTTGGTAATCACGCATAGCCTCTAATAATTCTGTTTGTGAATTCATAACATAAGGACCATAAGTAGCTACAGTTTCATTGATAGGCTCTCCAGATAAAAACAATAACTTTGAATCGCTTTCAGCTTTAATTTTAATGCCTTCTCCATCCTGTTGAAATTCCATTAACTGATTTTTGTCAAACTCTAAGGCTTCAACATTATTTACAATGACCTTTCCGCTAAGCAAATACAGCATACTCTGATGCGTATTACTGTACGGAATTGATATTTCGCCATTAGCTTTAGCATCAATCATAAAAGCATTGACAGCCGTTTGCGTTGCTATTTTACCATATTGATTGTGTAACACACCAGCAATAATCTTAAGTGTGACGTTTCCATCATCTGAAGTAATGGCATTAAAGTCTTCAGATTTTTCATGCTGATAATTAGCTGGCATCATTTTCTTTTCGGCAGGTAAGTTAAGCCACAACTGAATGCCTTCAATAGTTCCTCCTTTTTTAACAAGTGCTTTCGTTGGACCTTCAGCATGCACAATACCTCTTCCTGCAGTCGTCCATTGTACATCACCAGCCTCTACAATACTTTCATTACCCAATGAATCACGATGTAATTGTTCGCCTTGCACTAAAAAAGTGACTGGCTCAAATCCGCGATGAGGATGCGGACCAAGATCAAAAGGATTATTAGTCTCTGAAATATCATAAGGACCATAATGATGCAATAAAATAAATGGATCAATCATTTCTATATGTTGCGTTGGAAATGGTTGTCTCAAGCGAATAGGTCCCATATTTACAAAATGACTCTTGCCTGCTCTTTTTATTGTATTTAGTTTCATAATCGTATCGTTTATTTATTCTCCATGGAAAATAAAAGGTTAAAAAAATAGCTTATCGCATTTTATCAAGTAAATCACTTAATTGTTCCGCTTCAGCTTCAGATAAGTTTTTTAACAATTCTTTGTTTAAGTTATTCGGAATAGAATCTAGAAGATCCAACCCTTGTTTGGTGATTACAATTTTCACAACCCTTCTATCAAATTCTGAAGGTAATCGTTCAATTAAATGCTTAGCACAAAGCTTATCCATTAGACGCGTAGCATTTGGAGAACGTTCTAACATGCGATCTTTGATAGTTTGTACTTTTAACGGTTCTTTAGCGCCTTTTAAAATTCTAAGAATATTATACTGTTGTGGTGAAATTCCGTAGTCTTTGAAAAATTCATTCTGACAACTAGAAATCCAATTAGCAGTATAGATAATGTTTAATAGTGCTTTGACTCTATTGTTTTCGAATTTGGAATTGATATCTTTTGCTAAGTCTCCCATAAGATTTAATTACAAACTGTTTTTAAACTGACTAACAACTTCTGACAATTGCGTATTTAGGTCTTCATTTATGATCTTACCATTCTGAAAATTTGTTCCAAATGAAGGTAATGAAAAATCACCAACAATATTTCCTCCCATGAATGGGAAACGTCCTTTAGCAATTTCAAGAACTGTCACTCCTCCTCTTCCTCCAGGTGAAGTAGCCATCAATAACATTGGTTTATCACTCCATAGCTTACCATCTATCCTTGACATCCAATCGAACGCATTTTTAAAGGCAACCGTGTAAGCGCCATTATGTTCTGCTAATGATAATATGATTCCGTCAGAAGATTTGATATGATCTAAAAACTTTTGTGCGTTTTCAGGTATTCCAAATTCTGCTTCGTAATCAACGCCGTAGATTGGCATTTCAAAATCGTTTAAATCTAATTTGATCACTTCAACATCTCCTACCAGACTTGCTGTATACTCAGCGAGTTGTTTGTTGATCGAACTTTTACTCTTGCTTCCTGCAAATGCTATTATTTGTTTCATACTTATAATAATTTGTTGGTACAAATGTATGACAAACTATTTTATTTTCCAAGGAATATATTTCCATGTAATTATATTTAACAAAACATTCACTTTTTAATACGTATTGGGTTTTGTAAATTCGTAGGAAATTTATTCAACTATGGATTTAAACTTCAATAAAAACGAAGATCATAATAAATTACTGCTTTCAGATTTAAAGAAACGTCTAGCAAAAGTGAAGCTTGGAGGTGGTGAAAAGCGTATTGAAAAACATCACGCTAAAGGTAAATTGACTGCAAGAGAACGTATTGATTTTTTACTCGATTCAAAGAAGCCTACCATTGAAATTGGTGCTTTTGCTGGAGACGATATGTATAAAGAGCATGGTGGTTGTCCATCTGGAGGAGTTGTTGTTAAAATTGGATACATCAAAGGAAAACAATGTATTGTTGTCGCAAATGATGCTACAGTTAAAGCTGGAGCTTGGTTTCCTATTACAGGAAAAAAGAATTTGCGTGCTCAAGAAATTGCCATAGAAAATAAATTACCAATCATTTACCTTGTTGATTCTGCAGGTGTGTACTTACCTATGCAAGATGAGATCTTTCCAGATAAAGAGCATTTTGGTCGTATTTTTAGAAACAATGCCGTTATGAGCAGTATGGGAATCACTCAAATTGCAGCTGTTATGGGAAGCTGTGTTGCTGGTGGGGCCTACTTGCCTATTATGAGCGATGAGGCTTTAATTGTAGATAAAACAGGAAGTATATTCCTTGCTGGTAGCTACCTCGTTAAGGCAGCTATTGGTGAAAGTATTGATAATGAAACCCTTGGAGGTGCAACAACACATTGTGAAATTTCAGGTGTTACAGATTACAAGGCCAAAGACGATAAAGATGCGCTAGAAACCATTCAACGTCTTATAGATAAAATTGGCGATTATGATACTGCTGGTTTTAATAGAGTAGCTTCAAAAAAGCCTAAGGAAAATCCTGAGGATATGTTTGGAATTCTTCCTAGATCTCGAGCCGACCAATACGATATGAAAGACATCATCAAACGTCTCGTCGACAATAGTGAATTTGACGAATATAAAGAAGGCTATGGTAAAACCATTATCACTGCCTACGCTAGAATTGATGGTTGGGCTGTGGGAATTATTGCCAATCAAAGACATATTGTAAAGACAAAAGGTGCTAAGACGAAACCAAGCGAAATGCAATTTGGCGGTGTGATTTATAATGATAGTGCCGATAAGGCTACCCGCTTTATTGCGAATTGTAATCAGAAGAAAATTCCGTTAGTCTTTTTACAAGATGTCACTGGGTTTATGGTTGGAAGCAAATCTGAGCATGGCGGCATAATTAAAGATGGTGCTAAAATGGTGAATGCTGTAAGTAATTCTGTAGTCCCAAAGTTCACTATAGTAATAGGAAACAGTTATGGAGCAGGAAATTACGCTATGTGTGGAAAAGCTTATGATCCGCGTTTAATTGTAGCTTGGCCAAGTGCCGAATTAGCTGTAATGAGTGGAAACTCAGCGGCAAAGGTGTTACTACAAATTGAAAAAGCCTCACTTGAAAAGCAAGGCGAAAAAATAACTGCTGAAAAAGAAAAAGAATTATTCGACAACATTAAAAGCAGGTATGACAATCAAGTGTCTCCGTATTATGCAGCAGCTAGATTATGGACAGATGCTGTTATTAATCCGCTAGACACAAGAACGTGGATTAGCATGGGAATTGAAGCCGCCAACCACGCTCCTATTGAAAAGCCTTTTAATTTGGGTGTGTTGCAGGTATAGTATTAGTTATAAAGATTGGTATGTTTCAACTAAACGAATGAATTCTGCTCGATAACCATTTCTATCTTCATCTTTTCCCTTATTAGCTAGTTCTAAAACTTCACTAATTGAGGCATTATTATGGTATTTTGAATCTTTAAGCTTCATTCCAAACAATGCTACAGCAGCCGCAAAGTTCATATCGTTAGATGATTGAGTCAATTCGTTTTTTTGAATGTGTACGATTTCTTTGCTTTTATCTTCATTTGGTTGTTTATACCTAAATTTCACAGTAAATAACTCATCATTGTAGCTATTTGAGTTTGCTATATTAGTATATTTCAATGGTTGAACTTTTTTTAAATAATTCACATCTACTCCTACTGGAACAACCTCGTAAAGTGCTGTAACTTTATGTCCGCTACCTAACTCACCTGCATCTTTTTTATCATCTACAAAATCTTCATCAGCTAATAATCTATTTTCATAACCAATAAGTCTGTATGCTTGAACTTTTTTTGGATTGAACTCTACTTGAATTTTAACGTCTTTTGCAATTGTATATAAAGTACCACCAAATTCCTTACCAAATACTTTCTGAGCTTCCAACATATTATCAATATATGCATGATTACCATTCCCTTTATCTGCTAGAATCTCTAATTTTGAATCTTTATAGTTGCCATATCCAAATCCAATAACAGATAAGAAAACGCCAGTTTCTCTTTTTTTCTCAATTAAATCCTGCATGTCTTGATCGCTTGAGGCTCCAACATTAAAATCTCCATCTGTAGCCAAAATAACTCTGTTGTTGCCATTTTTTATGAAATTTTCTTTAGCCAATTTGTAAGCTAATTTTATTCCTGCTCCTCCAGCAGTAGAGCCTCCAGATTCAAGGTTTTGTAATGCGCTCAAAATTTTATCTTTATGTTTGCCAGATGTTGGTTCAAGAGCAACACCTGCAGCACCAGCATAAACAACAATTGACACTTTATCTTGTTCTCGCAATTGATTGACTAGTAGCGCAAATGCTTTTTTTAACAATGGTAATTTATTTTGAGAACTCATTGAACCAGAAACATCTATTAGAAATGTGAGGTTTGAAGCTGGAAGGTGATCCACATCAATCGTTTTACCTTGAAGTCCGATTCTAACTAGTTGAGTACTTTTATGCCATGGTGTTTGAACAACTTCAGTATTTATAGAAAAAGGATGATTGTTTTTTGGTTGAGGGTAATTGTAATCAAAGTAATTTACCATTTCTTCAATTTTTACCGCTTCTTTCGGAATACTTTGTCCGTTGTTAATCATACGTCTAATATTACTATATCCAGCTTTATCAACGTCAATTGAGAATGTAGATAATGGCGAATAAAGAGATAGCTCAAAATTATTTTCTTCAATTGGTGTGTAAGATTCATTAAGGAAATCCTTGATGATACTTGTATCAGTAAAATTTTTCTTTCCTTTAGTTCTCAATACTATAACTCCTTTTGTTCCAGCATAACCATAGAGTACTTCTCCCTGCATAGCTGAAAGAACTTCTATGTGTTTAATTTTTTTAACTGCTATATTGTTGAACTCACTCTCTGAAATTTGCTTTCCATCAAGAATGTAAAGTGGTTCTTTTGCATTAAACTTAACGCTATGATTTTTGTTTTCTGACTTTACGCCATTAATGGAAGAGTTCCCTCGTATCTTTATAAATGGTGACTGACCTCGTTGTCCATTTTGTGCTGTAACTTGTACTCCTGATGCTACACCTCTTAGCATGTTATCAACACTTGCTGAAGACGTTCCTTTGATATCCTTAATTGTTACACTAGATACCGCTGAAGTTATTCGATCTCTAGAGATTGATGAAAATCCCATCACTACTACTTCTTCCAATGCTTCAACATCCTCAGTCATTCCAACATTTATTACATTATTTCCAGCCACTATGGCTGTAGTTTCTTTCATTCCAATAAAAGAGAATACTAAAACATCACCTGTTTCAGCCATAATAAAATAATTTCCATCAAAGTCAGTTTGAACACCATTTGAAGTCCCTTTTACAATAACATTGACACCAGGCAATGGGAGTCCATCAGTATTTGAGGTAACAGTTCCTGTAATAGTTCTAGATTGCGCATTTGCTAAGGCACCAAATAATAATGCCATGCATAATAGTTGTAGTTGTTTCATGATGATTAGTTTTAAATGTTTACTCCAAAACTATAATCATGGAATACTAAAGAAAATTTAAAATGAGTAAATACGCTAATTGAATTAGTTAACCATACTAAAAACAACATCTAAAATTTTTTGACGCTGTAATTTTCCCGTTTCTGTTTCAAAAAATTTAGGAATTGAATAGATGGCTTTTGGCACTTCGTGCTTTTGCAAAACCGAAAATACCGATTTGTCAATCGTTGAAGTATCACCTTCAACAATCATAATTACTTTTTGACCTAAATCAGTGTCTTCTTCAGAAGTTATAAAAAAACGCTGATCAATAGCGTCTTGAAGTTTTGATTCAACTTGTTCTGGAAAGACCTTCACGCCTCCAGAATTAATCATATGATCATAACGTCCAAGTAATTCAAATTCGTTTTTAGAGATAATATTTACAATATCATTGGTCACAATAGGATCAGTATTGATAAAAGGCGCTTGTATTACTAAGCAGTCTCTATCATCTGTAGAAATGCTTATTCCAGGTAAGGTTTTAAAAGTCGGAGCATTGTTTTTGGTCTTGTTTAATGGCTTGATGGCAATATGACTAACCGTTTCCGTCATACCATAAGTTTCATAAACAGTCGTCGACTTCAGCTGAACTTCTTCTAATAAAGGTTTCGAGACTTTAGCGCCTCCAACTATCAATGTTTTTATGCAATCTATATTATCAAGCGAATGTTTTAATTGTAATGGAATCATTGCAGCAAAATTATAATGCTTATCAGCGTCAAAATCAGGTTGAAGTGTTGGAGCAACCAAATCTACTTCCAAGCCTAAAATCATCGCTCTTACCAACATCATTTTACCAGAAATATAGTGGTTTGGTAAACAGTGTAATGCTGTATCGCCAGGCTGTAAACCAAAAGCATCTCCAGTCATTATTGCAGAATGCACCATAGCATCCTTCATAATTTTTATGCGTTTGGACTTACCTGTGGTGCCAGAAGTCTTGACAAAAATATAATCCTTATCATCCAACCAATCTAACATGAAATCACCAGCAATTCTTTCATACGCTTCGCCTTCTTTTACCAGACTATAGGCAACTTCTTTAAGGTCGTCACGTCGATACGATTTACCATTCAATTTAAATTTTAAGTGAATTTTATCAAATCTAGGTTTCATTTTGGTATGGTATTGGCTATAGATTTTATACAATTTTTAACGCCTTAAAGTTAATTATTAATATTAAAATTAGGCTATATTTGAATCTAATTCCCTAAGTATGTGTAGATATCTATTCATTTTTTTACTTGCGCCTTTACTTCTATTTTCACAAGATTTTAAAGACGAAGATTACATGTATTTGAAACGTCATGAGCATATTAAAATCTCACTTAACAATGATGCTTTTAATATTGTAAAACATATAAATGAACACGGAAAGTTCCTGACCTCTAAGAATTTATATTATGCCAATGAAACTATTGGTTATGGTAATTTTTACAAAATTGAAGACATTGAAGCTTATACCTATCTTCCTGAACAAGACAAACGAATTGATGTGGATTACATTGAAACGCAACAGCAATTTGACAATATGGTTTTTTATAGTGGTGATGAATATAAAACCTTTACATTTCCTGCTGTTAAGGAAGGTGCCGAAACTCACTTAAGTTATAAACGTATTATTTCTGAACCTCACTTTTTAGGGAGTTACCTATTTGCCATTCATGTGCCAACTCAAAGTGCTCAACTTTCTGTAGAGTTTCCTAAAAATGTTGAGTTAGGTTATACCGAATTCAATACAGAACATATGGCACTAGACTTCAAAAAAGAAGAAACCGATACCAGCTTTGTCTATACTTGGTCTGCTGAAAACACAAAAGGTTATAAAGATGAAGACGATAGTGAAAACCCAATGTACTATCTGCCTCACGTGATGTTGTATATTAAAAATTACCAGCGTAATAACGAAACCATTCCCGTTTCGGGAACATTAGATAATTTGTATAAATGGTATGTCTCATTAGTAAAACAAACTGATCAAAAAGAATTAGACAAGGTTTATGCTATTGCTGATGAAATTACAGAAGGCATGACTTCCGACAGAGAAAAAGCTAAAGCCATTTTTGAGTGGGTTCAAAACAATATTAATTACATTGCTTTTGGTGATGGTTATGGCGGATTTATTCCTGCTGGAGCAGCAGCCACTTGTGATACGCGTTATGGCGACTGTAAAGCGATGTCGAATCTGCTGTTTGAAATGTTAAACCACAAAGGCATACAAGCTTACAGAACTTGGATTGGTTCTAGAAACAAACCCTACTCCTATTTTGATCTGCCTTCAACGTCTGTTGACGATCATATGATTACTACAGCTATTATAGAGAAAGATACCATTTTTCTTGATGCCACTGATAGCTATGTGCCTTTTGGAATGCCAAGTGCTTTTACTCAAAATAAGGAAGCCTTAATGGGAATTGATGATACTAATTACAAAATTGTAAAGGTTCCTACACAAGCTGCAGATCTTAGCACAACGACTATAACTTCAGACATTACAATTTCTGATGGCATTGTTAAAGTGTCTGAAAAGCGTCTTTTAACGGGTTATGATAAAGTAGAATTTATTTCAGATTACACATTTAAAAAAGAAAGTAAAACCGAAGAAGAATATCTCAATACAACACTGGCTCTTGGAAATAACAAAACAGGATATTCTAATATTTTAAAAACTAATTTTGACAATAAGAGCACACCTTTAGAGTTATCATATGATCTTGAAATCGATAGTTACCTTAAATCGATTGGTACAAAAATATATTTGAATCCCAATATAGATCGTTCACTTTCCAAAAGTGCTGTTGATATCAAAGACAGAACCTTAAGTAAAAAGATCGATTACCATTTCAAAAAAGATTTTACAACAGTCATCACAATTCCTGAAGGCTATAAAGCTTCATACATTCCTGAAGAAAGATCTTACGAGAACGACAACTTCGGATTTAGAATTCAATACGTTTTAGATGGCAAAACCATTACACAACATAAATCGATTTATGTAAAGACCTTGAGTGTTAAAACTGAAGATTTTGAAGTTTGGAATGACTTCATCAAAGGCTTAAGAAAAGCCTACAAAAAAAGTATAATTTTAGAACAAGAATAATGATTAGACAATTGATTTGCATCATAGCTTTAGTAGTAACTTCAGCGAGTTATGCACAACATTTTAAAACCTATGATTGGAAAAAGAAACCGAAGCTTCATAAAATTACTGATGCTGAAGCTGAAGCATCTTCCGTAGCTATATTAAAAAAACACATCGTTGAGTATTATTTAAGTGACGCAAACGCACAACCTATTCGATACGAAACTGAACATAAGATTATTAGAGTTAATGATGATCAAGGTATTGCACGACATAATACGGTTTATATTCCGATGTATGATGTCAATAATGTTATTGATATAAAAGCGCGTACAATTAGTGCTAAAGGTAAAGTTGTTGAACTGAACAAAGACAACATTAAAGATGTGAGTAATGTTGAAGAATATGGCGATTTTAAAATCTTTGCGATTGAAGGTGTTGAAAACAATTCGGAAATAGAAATCTTATACACCGTTGAAAAGGACTACGAAATCTATGGTTCTGAAACCATTCAAACGGATTACAAGATTAAAGAAGCGCAGTTCTTGTTTATTTCTGGTGACCTAGAATCAAATGTTAAGGCTTACAGAACTACTGAAACATTTGATTCGGTTAAACTCGATGGCACAAAAGCTGAATTGTTAACGATAACTGACATTCCTGCTATGGTTGAAGAGGAATATGCTACACCTAAAGCGAATAACATTGCTGTAGTGTATCAATGTTATCCTAAAGGACAAAACATCTCACAAAATATGTTTTGGTCTAATGTTGCCAATAATGTTGGGATGCAATTTTTTCCTAAAGTTGTAGAACCCAAAGCGCAAGAAGATGTGAATGCTATTGTTGAAGGTCAAACAGACCTTACTTCATTTAAAACAGTAGCACTCATCGATAATTTTGTTAAAAACAATTATACCATTGTCTCTAATAATAATCCAGAGTTATCCGATTTGAAGTATGTGCTTGAGAATCGTTCGGCAAGTGATTATGGTATTATGAAAGTCTATGCGCAATACTTTAAAGCCTTAGATATTGAATTTGAAATCGTCATCACTGCAAATCGTTTTCTGGCAAAATTTGATCCTGAATTCTTTGTGCCTGGAATGTTGCGAGATTTTTTAATCTATTTACCTGAAGAACAAAAATACATTGCGCCTGAGCGTTTCGAAGCGCGTGTTGGTGAAGCGCCTTTTAACATTTTAGGCAATTATGGTATGTTTATTCAATCGAATTATGACCACTATTTTTCTAAAATCATTCAAGAAGATCCAGATTACAGTAGAATTAGACGCGATATGAATATTTCTTTTGAAGATGATTTTGAACGTGTCATCATCAAACAAGATCAAGATTATTTTGGACATTGGGCTGAAACCAGTCGTGCAGTAATGAGCTTGTCTCCAGAACAAGGTGTTGCAGACTATAAAGATTATCTCACTGGTTCTGGAATTGATGACAAAGAGATCTTGAGTTATGAGCACCAAAATGCTGACATGAACATTACCAAGTACAATCAGCCTTTTAAAGTGCAAACTACTATTGCTTCTGAAAATTTATTAGAAGATGCTGGAGATAGCTATATTTTTCAAGTTGGATTAGTTATTGGGACGCAAAGTGAATTGTATCAGGAAACCGAACGTATCAATCCTATTGAAATGTTATATCCAAATCGCTATAACTATGAGATCATTGTAAATATTCCTGAAGGTTATGTTGCTGAAGGACTTGAATCACTTGTGATTCATAAAGAATATAAAGCTAGTAATGGAAAAATTACGGCAAAATGGGATTCTAATTATAAGATCGAAGACGATAAAATTATCATCATCATTGAAGAGTTATACAAAACACACGAATTCGATTTAAATAAATATGAAGCATTCCGACAAGTCATTAATGCTGCTTCTGACTTCAACAAAGCTGCCATATTGTTTAAGGCTTCAGAGTAAGTAAACTCAAAAAAGTAGTATAAAAAAGCGACTTGGTCACTGAGGTTCTCGAAGTGAAGTCGCTTTTTTTATTAGTCTATAATCTTATAATCTTCTTTTGGAGGTACGTCAACCTTTCCAAAGAGTTTCTCTTTCCAGTTATTCCACTTATATATTTTTGCAAAAATGAAAAGTAGAATTGGAAATAAAACAAACACAGGAATGATAATTTCAAAAATTGAAGATCCTTCAGAAGGATCTGCTATACTTTTAAGAATTGAAGGTGTTTGAAAGGCAGTCCAATTTGCAGTAACAAGTAATGCAGTAAAAAGATTATTAGCCGCATGAAATCCAAGTGCTAATTCCAAACCTTCGTCCATTAATGTTATTATTCCTAAAAAGAATCCTGTTCCAATGTAATAGACTAAAATGAAATAGCCAATTTTCTCGACTTCAGGGTTTCCAATATGCATAACTCCAAACATCACAGAAGTTACTATTAAAGGCAACCACTTATTCTTAGCCAAAGCACCAATACCTTGCATTAAATAGCCTCTAAATAAGTACTCTTCAAAACTAGTTTGTAAAGGCACTAAAAGTACAGCTATAACTACTAAATATATGAATGGCTCCAGTTGAAAGTTCATAACATAGTGTTCAGGATTCATTGAATAGTCAATTAAAACTAATCCCGAAGAGATAATTCCCCAAAAAAAGAAGGCAAACCATATACGTTTCCAGTCAATTTTACTTCTTGAAGTTGTTAATGACGTTATACTTTGTTTATGAACATATTTAACCCAAAGCAGTAGTAGTATCAATAAAACTACCATTGGCGCAAGTGATTCAATTAAAAATCGGTTCTCACCTTTTTTTTCAATCTCACTTCTAATGATTTTATCGACATCTAAATCCATTAACTGAATAGCTAAAAAATTTAATACCATTATACCAGCAAATATTGTAGGTATAATTAAATATTTCCAAAACCCAAGTTCTCCTTTAAATGCTTGTTGTATATATTTCATCTTTAAATATTAAAATTCCAATCTAAATTTATATCATATTGCAATGTACCATTTTTTACTTGTAATGGACTATCAATATTATTAGTAAATAATTGCCCTGTTCCTAACCCTTGCGGTAAACTACTTTTAAGTTTGTAAGTCCATTGCGCAATGGCATTTAAACCGACATTACTTTCAAGAGCACTGGTAATCCACCATCCAATTCTATTAGTCTCTGCAATATCAATCCATTCCTGACTGCCTCTAAAACCACCAACTAAGCTAGGTTTTAAAATGATGTATTGCGGTTGTATCGTTTGTAGTATTGCTTCCTTTTTTGTTACAGTATGAATCCCTATTAATTCTTCATCTAAAGCAATATCCAAAGGTGATTGCTCACAAAGCTTTGCCATTTCGTCAATGTGTCCTTGTTTAATAGGCTGTTCTATGGAATGCAAGTCGAAATCAGACAAACGCTTTAATTTTTCAAGAGCGTTATCTGTTGTAAAAGCACCATTTGCATCTACACGAAGTTCAATATCCTTGCTTGAATATGTTTTCCGAATAGATTTAAGAAGATGGAGTTCTCTATCAAAATCGATAGCGCCAATTTTCATTTTGATGCAATCAAACCCTTCATTTAATTTGTCTTTGATCTGCTGTTTCATAAAGGCTTCTGTTCCCATCCATATTAAACCATTAATGGGAATGCTATCGTTTCCGTTAGAAAATTCAGAAGGAAACAAATCAAAACCTGTTTGACTATTTAGAGATAGAAACGCTTGTTCTACTCCAAATTGTATACTTGGAAATGCAACTAATTCTGCTAACAAAACCTCTAAACCAAGATGTATGTTTTTGCAGGTCCATTGTAGCTTTTCCTCATATTCTGCAACATCATCACTACTCAAGCCTCTAAATAATCCGCATTCGCCTACACCAATTTTATTAGCTTCGGAAAGTATCAAGAACCATGCTTCCTTAGTGTGCAAAATCCCTCTGGAAGTACCACTGGCTTGTTTAAACTCTAGATTATATTTCTGAAAGTTTGCAGTCATTTAGTAATTAGAAACTGTGATGGAAACTAAATTGCAATTGTGCTTTACCAACAGTATTCGACTTCTGATTCATCCATCCTAATTGAATACGCTGACCAGGCTTTAAAACATAACCCAAACCTAGATAGGTTCGGTTGCGATCAAAGAAAGTTACCTCTTGACCATTTCCAATATCTTGCTGACCATTAATAAACAATTCGTTGTACAGTGCTGCATAAATTGCCTGCTTCTCTAAAGTAGGTTTATTAAATGGAAGGTTTAAAAATAAGTTGTAACGGTATCGCGTTCTAAAATCTTGATCTTCCACAAAACGCTGTTCGTATCTAAAACGATGTGTGAGGTAAACTCGGTTACCAACTTTTTGAGGGAGTAACACTTCCTGATAAATTCTACTTTCTGTAACAGTGTCATCACTGTCACCAAATGCTCCTGTAGTGATATGCCCATAACCTAAAGTCAGCAGAACGTTGGCCTCTTTTGGCGTATAGGTTGCACCAGCTCTTAATAGCAATTGTTCTAGATCGCCAATTACATTCCAATTTCGATATTGAATATCTCCTTGAAACCCAAACTGACTCTCCTTAAATTGGTGTTTAAAAAAGTACATATACCAAGCACCTGTTTTACCAGATTCCACTTGAGCAAATACAGAAGTTACACATAAAACTAAAACAACAATAAGGCAAATTTTTCTTTTCATTCATTAAATTTAAAGCGCTACAAAAGTACAGATTTTTAATAGTTTTGTAACTTCGTAATTACTATGCAAGATCCCAATTTTCCAAATATCATTCTATACGCCATTCCATTTTTTATATTGGCCATGCTTTTAGAATTATATGTTACTATAAAACAAGGCATTAAGACCTATGAATCTAAAGATGCTTTTTCGTCGATAGCCATGGGATTAGGAAATGTATTTTTAGGATTTTTTAGTAAGGCATTGGTCTTACTGAGTTTCTTTTATGTTTATGAAAACTTCAGAATTGCGACAATACCTGTGGTTTGGTGGAGTTTTGTACTGTTATTTTTTGCAGATGATTTTGCCTATTATTGGTTTCATAGAATTTCTCATGAATGCCGCATTTTTTGGGCATCACATGTTATTCATCATTCCTCGCAACATTATAATCTAAGTACAGCTTTACGTCAGACTTGGTCTGGAGGATTTTATACTTTTATTTTTTGGTTGTGGTTACCGATTCTTGGATTTCATCCAGCTATGATCATGCTACAGATGTCTATTAGTTTGTTATATCAATTCTGGATTCATACAGAAGCCATAGACAAGCTTCCAAAATGGTTTGAAGCTGTTTTTAACACACCATCGCACCATCGTGTACATCATGGTAGTAATCCTTTGTATCTTGACAGAAACCACGCAGGAATTCTGATTATTTGGGATAAATTGTTTGGCACATTTCAGCCTGAACTAAAGGAAGAAAAAGTAGTTTATGGATTAGTTAAAAACATCCATACTTTCAATCCGATAAAAATTGCTTTTCTAGAATGGTATTACATGTTCAAAGATGCTTTTTCAGGACGAAAATCCTTAAAAAACAGATTCCTTTACTTTATAAAACCTCCTGGTTGGAAACATGATGGTACTGGCAAAGTAAGTGGTGATCTCAGACATGAATTTCTGAATAAAGAATCAAAGAATGTTAAAGTGTAATACTTTCACCAATAGCTAACAACATCAAATCTTTGTTTGCATCAAAGAATTTCCGTTTAGCAGCTTCGTGGTCTATTTCAATGTAACCAAATGTATCGAAATGGTAGCCTAAAACTTTATCACATTCTACAAAATCGCTTGCTGTAATTGCATCTTCAATTCCCATTGTAAAATTATCACCAATTGGAAGAATTGCCAAGTCTAATGGTGTGCGCATTGGAATCAACTTCATATCCATTGTTAATGCCGTATCACCAGCGATATAAATATTTTTATGTTCACCTTCAATTACAAATCCGCCAGGCTGACCTCCATAGCTTCCATCAGGAAAAGAAGAGGTATGAATCGCATTTACGTATTTCACTGTTCCAAACTCAAACTCCCAATGTCCACCATGATTCATTGGATGATTTTCAATACCTAAATTACCATAATGCGTTGCGATTTCATAATTAGAAACCACAACAGCACCTGTACGTTTCGCTATGGCTTCTACATCTAAAATGTGATCCTGATGCGCATGTGTAACCAAAATAAAATCGGCAGAAAGCGAATCAATATCAATATGAGACGCCTTTGGATTTCCAGTAATAAATGGATCAACAAGAATATGAGTATCTCCAATTGTGAGTCCTAGAGAAGCATGGCCATAAAAAGTGATTTGCATAGAAAATAAATGAGTTGATTAATAAAGAAGGAATTTACGAAAAAACTCAGACAGATTAGAACTAATTTGTCTGAGTTTTAAAGCCCCAAATTTTATTGTCAACATAATAGCAAACAATGCCGACCTACAAAATTTCTAGCTTAAGATAAGAATTAATTATTTGATAACCAAATATTTATACGTTTTTATATAATGTAGCCAATTCCTAAAAGTACAGAAAACAAAAATGTCGATAAGGCTAAAACCTTTAATTGTGAATCATAATCTGAAGGCGATTTGGCTTTAATGATGGTTTTTATGTGAAAAATCAAAGGAATATATGCAATAACAAAAAGTAAGTTATAAAATGAAGAAAAGTATAAAATCCCAAATAAAGCAGAGATTACTATAGCAGAGAATATCAAAAATAAATGGTAGTATTTAGCACTTTTAGCTCCAAGCTTTACAGCCAAAGTAATTTTACCCACTTGTTTATCTGCATCTAAATCTCTCATATTATTGAGATTCAAAACACCAACACTAAGTAGTCCTAAACATATGGCTGGCAATACAATATGATGGTCAAATTGTTTAACAAATAGCACATAGCTTCCTCCCACACTCACACATCCAAAAAAGATAAATACAAACAGATCACCCAAAGCTCTGTAACCATAGGCAGATTCACCAACAGTATAATTTATTGCCGCATAAATTGATAAACCAGCAAGTAAAAAAAATGACAATGATAGTATCAGATGGCTAACTCCAAAAGCCATATAAATGAGTGCTACAGATAAACCAACAACAATTAAAATATTGTTTTTGATGCCTAGGAGCATATCGTCTTCAGAAATTGCACCACTTTGAATTGCACGTTCTGGTCCGACGCGATTTTCATTATCGGTTCCCTTTACGCCATCACCATAATCATTAGCCAAATTAGATAAGATTTGTAAGCTAATCGTGAGCAAAATAGCTATGATGAACACATACAAATTAAATCCACCATTATGATGCGCTAAACAAGCTCCAATGATAATTCCTGAAACAGATAAGGGTAATGTTCGTAATCTGAACGCAGATATCCAAGGCTTCAACTTTTTAAACATACCGCAATTTTAAGGAATCCACTTTTTGTCGAAGTTTGGCTTTCGCTTCTCGAGAAAAGCATCACGACCTTCTTTAGCTTCATCGGTCATATAAGCCAATCGCGTTGCTTCACCTGCAAAAACTTGCTGTCCAACCATACCATCATCGGTAAGGTTCATAGCAAACTTTAGCATTTTGATTGAAGTTGGTGATTTCGCTAAAATTTCTTGAGCCCATTCATAAGCAGTTGCCTCTAGTTCTTCGTGAGGAATTACAGCATTAACCATTCCCATTTCAAAAGCGTCTTGAGCAGAATAATTCCTTCCGAGGAAAAAGATCTCACGCGCCTTTTTTTGACCAACCATTTTAGCCAAATAAGCCGATCCATAACCACCATCAAAGCTAGTTACATCTGCATCTGTTTGCTTAAAAATCGCATGTTCCTTACTGGCTAGAGTAAGATCACAAACCACATGAAGGCTATGTCCACCACCTACAGCCCAACCTGGAACCACAGCAATAACGGCTTTAGGCATAAAACGAATTAAGCGTTGGACTTCTAAAATATTTAAACGATGATAACCATCGTCACCAACATAACCTTGATGACCTCTAGCCTTTTGGTCTCCACCAGAACAAAAACTCCAAATACCATCTTTTGAAGAAGGACCTTCAGCAGAAAGCAAAACAACACCAATATTGACATCTTCATTCGCGTCATAAAAGGCATCATATAATTCACTTGTAGTTTTTGGTCTAAACGCATTTCTAACATCTGGTCTGTTAAATGCAATTCTCGCGACACCATTACACTTTTTATAGGTAATATCTTCATAGGTTTTAGCAGTCACCCATTCCGCTTGCTTCATAGTCTTAAATTTTTGATAAAAATAGTGCTTTTTAATTAAATTTCTTAGTCAAAAAACATCCAAAATTTCACTTCATTTCGTATAACTTGTTAAATATCAAAAATTTAATGTGACCATTTTAAACATTTTGTGTCTCAATATTGCTCTACAAATGAGAGCAATAAAAATTAGTTAAATACAAGTATTAGGGAAATGACCATTTTAGAAACAAATATCGCATCACAAATTGTAAAGCAAGAAACATCTGAAGCCGGAACTCTACACTTCTTTAATCATATTGCTGTTGTTGAATTTAATGAAGGTATGCATATCGATTTAAATTCTGCCAGAAAAACAATACATGATCTTATTGCTTACTTTGGAAACTCCAAACCGTTTGGATTAATTTCTAACCGAGTAAACTCTTACTCCATAGCCTTATTGGAAACTAGTGAGGTGAAGTCTATATTTCCAAACCTTGTGGCTTATGGTATTGTGAGTCACAATGAAGCTGGACGTATGAATGCAGAAATTGAAAGCAATTATTGCGCAGACAAAAACATTAGTTATACCAATTTATATGAAGCTTTAGATACGGTTTACGGAAGAGTTAAGCATAAACTTTCAGTCTCTCTAAACTAATCGGATCCCATCAGATTCAATAGTAATAAGTCGTTGTTTATACAATGATCCTATTGCTTTTTTAAAACTCTTTTTACTCATTTCTAACTCCTCTTTGATATGTTCTGGATCAGACTTATCGGTTAGAGGTAGAAATCCGTTATTGTCTTCAAGAGATTTCATGATTTTCTCTGCATTGGGCTCAATATTTCGGTATCCTATTTTCTGTAAAGTGATGTCAAGCTTATTATTATGACGAATTTTCTTTACTATCCCTTTTAATTCATCACCAATACTAAGTTCTTGGAAGATTTGATCTTTATAAATTAAACCATGATGCTTTTTATTGACGATGACATTCATTCCTAATTCTGAAGGATGCGAAATGATGATATCAACTTCGTCATATAAGGCTACAGTTAAGGTTGAATTATCTAAGAAACGGTTGGTTTTACTTGAAGCTACTAACCTATTTGTTTCTTCATCGAGATAACAATAAACTAAATACCAGCCGCCTTCTTTCATTTTAAATGCCTGTTCTTTAAAAGGGCAAAACAATTCTTTGAGCATTCCCCAATCTAAAAAGGCACCATGTCTGGTTACTTGATTACAACGTAATAAGGCAAAATTGTTCACTGTAACATAAGGCTTATCAGTTACAGCAACTTCACGTTCTTCATTATCTAAATACACAAATACCTCTAGAGGATCCCAAATTTTATACGTTTCAGGCACATATCGATTAGGAAGCAAAACTTCATTTCCATCTGCATCAGACAAGTATAGGCCTTGTTCGGTTTCTCTAATGATATCTAGTGTGTTATAATCTCCAAGTTTTATCATGCGCCAAAGATACTGATATTAGTATTCAGAATTAAAAAAAGCGCCATCATAATTTTTGACAGCGCTTTGAATTATCATAAGTATGGTTACGACTAGTAAACAGACTCTTTTTTAAAGTGTTTTGTTAATAAATAATAAACGACAGCTCTATATTTGTTTCTATTAGATTTACCATAAGTTTCCATCACAGCATCGATAGCTTTATCCAAATCTGCACCATCACTTAATCCTAGTTTCTTGATTAAGAAATTATTCTTAACTGTGTTTAATTCAGATTCGTCAGATCCTGAAACTGTAGCAGCATCTGCATTATAAATTGAAGGTCCTAAACCTACCGTTACTTTCGTTAATAAATCCATATCAGGATTAACACCACACTTATCTTTTAAATCTGCAGCGTATTTAGCAATAAGCTCATCTCTTTTACTCATTTTGAAATCGTTTTAATGTTATTAAATTATTCTATCTAAATATAGTCAATTTTAAGACACAATATTTGATAACAAGTCACAATTTAACGTTTACTTAATGTTTTTAAAGTATTCCAGCAACACCTCATCATTAGTTGTTCTAGGTGTAAAAATTTCTAAGAGCTTAGGTTGCTGCGACTTTGAAAAGAATGATGTCAAGCTTTGTTGTAGCTCTGCTTCAGATTCAGCATAGCTGTAATCAAATCGATACATTTCACAAAGCTGCTTTGCCGTTAAATTGTGCGTAGTTTCAAAATATGTATCAAAGTTTTCCGTGTTTTTCTGACCAGGCAATATTCTGAAAATTCCACCACCTTGATTATTGATTAAAATGATTCTGAAGGTATTAGGAATGTTAGTGTTCCACAAGGCATTGCTATCATAAAAGAAACTTAAATCACCTGTTATAAAAACCGTTTGCTGTTCCGAAACTGCTGCACAACCTATTGCTGTAGACGTACTTCCGTCAATGCCACTTGTACCTCTATTGCAAAATACTTCAATAGATGGTTTTAAATTAAATAATTGTGCATAACGTACTGTTGAGCTATTTCCTAAATGCAACATAGACTTAGCAGGCAAAGCTTTTAATACGTGACTAAACACAGTCAAATCTGAAAATGGGATGCTATTCAAATAAGTCTTATGACGATTACTTCGATGTTTTTTTACAGAATTCCACGTTTCAAAATACTGACTTTTAGTAACATGTGTGATATTTGGAAGAAAAGCTGATAAAAATTGATTTGGAGTAGCTTCAATATGTTTTGTCAAACAGAAAAAGGTATCATTGGCTTTTTTAGGATCAATATGCCAATGTTCTTTGGGTTGGTAGGTTCTTAAAAAGGCTTTGATTTTTTTAGATACAATCATCCCTCCAAATGTGATTAATATATCTGGCTGAAGTGCTTTAAACTCGACATCATCTAAAGGTGCAATAATTTTATCAATACTAGGGAAGCTATTTGCATGATGAACATTTGAGGTTGTCTCGGTAAATACAACCACACTACCATCACTAGCCAGTTCATTGATCAAGTCTTCGTTAATGGCATCTGGAGGCAATACTCCAATTAAAATCATCTTCCGTTTTGAAACGAACCATTCGTCTACACAATCATCAATTTCATTTTGATCTAGTTTTGGATGCTTAAGCTCTAAAGGCTTTGATTTTGGTTGTACAGAAAGCTTATCTACAAGTTCATATAGAGGTTCATCAAAAGGAACATTAATATGAACAGGACCATTTTTAAACACAGCCAATTCTAGAGCCTTATTGACTTCTTCCTCATTAAAAGATTGAATTCCTTGCTGTAACCCTAACAAACGCTCTAATTTGTTCTCAATGTTTTTGAAGATCGGAAGCTCTTCCTTTTGAGGTATCCTTTCTTCATCTTTCAAATCCAACTTAAGGTTTGCAGAATACAAAATGTGATTTTGAAATACATTAGGTTGGTTGATGGTTTGACCATCACCAATATTGACGAGATGCTTAGGTCTGTCTGCCGAAATTACCACTAAAGGAATATCACTGTAATATGCTTCAGAAACTGCAGGATAATAATTTAACACAGCACTTCCAGAGGTACAAATCACAGCCACAGGTGCTTTGATTTGTTGTGCTATTCCAAGAGCGAAAAATGCTGCACAACGTTCGTCAACAATACTGTAGCACTTAAAAAAAGAATCGTTGGTAAATCCAATGGTTAAAGGTGCATTTCTACTTCCAGGAGAAATTACAATATGCTTAATCTGCTTAAGTTTACACAGCTGAACAACGGTTTGAGCAAGTGGGATTTTAGGATATAACATTATACAAAAATAAGAGTAATATTAATGTTTATGAAAATTATTATCTATATTCACAATCTAACAAAAAACCAACCTTATGAAGAAATTTATCATTCTCCTTTCTGCAATTGTACTTACAGTTTCATGTTCTTCAGATGATAGCTCAAATAACAATGATGATATTATACCTCAAAATTTATGTCAACCAACCATTCCCTTTTTAATGGAAGGAAGAACATTAAATTATGTTGTTGCAGGAAGTAGTGGTAGTTCTCTTACTATTGGAGCATGTGATCCAGAACAAGGATTTCTGGTTTCAAGAATTGCTCCTTTTGGAAATGGTACTGATTTGTGGAGACAAAACGGTGATTTTTTGGAAGTAGATTCAAATAATAATGGTGATTATTTTTCTAAAAATTTTAAATTAAACGCTACTGTTGGTGAAACATGGACTTACACACAACCAAGTGGAGATGTTATTACTAGGGAAGTTATCTCTGTAGATTCAACCATTACTGTTCCTGCAGGTACCTTTACATGTACTGTAATTTCTTATCAGGACTCTGGGACTATAAATACAACTTACGTGTTTTGGGATGAACAAATTGGAGAGATTAAAGAAGATGCTGGTTTTTTTACTTTAGAACTTGAATCTTACGAATAAGACAATATTTTATCACAAAACTCTCCGAATGGTTTTAGACTTACTCACAGTCTCAAGCCATTCTTTTTTTGGATCAGATTCTGAAGTGATACCTCCTCCAACATAGATATAGGCTTTACTTGCCTCAAGTTTCATACAGCGCAAATTGACAAAGAAATGACTCGTCTTAGTTACTGAAGCATAAGCATTGTTTTCAACATTTCGTCTGTTCGTATTTCGTGTTCTTTTAGTTTGAATGTTCAACTCTCCCAAAAAACCTGTATAAAATTCACGATCGTAATGCTCATTCTCTAAAATGAATGCTTTGGATGCTGCAACAGGAAATCCGCACACTGCTGGAGTTGGATGAAGGTGTTGAATTACCGATTTTAAATCTGCTTTAAGTATGCCTTTGATGTCAGATCTTAAATGCGCTAAATGACCAGCTATTGTGGTCTTAGGTTCTGAAACCGATAAGGCTTCAGTTAAAGATTCAAATTTTTCTGTAATAAAATCTGTGACAATTTGCTGCTCCTCGATTTCTTTAGGATTCCAAATCACAGCTTCATTAACAACATAATCTTGAGTTCCAGCCAACGACATCGTTTTAAATCGATTCCCTGAAACTTCAACTAGAGTTTCTGGTGTTGCACCAAGCCATAATCCAACTTTAGGATGATACCAACAATAGACAAATGCATTTTCATAACGCGATAACAACCGCTTAAATATCGTCATTGGATGCTCCTGTATATCTTGAGCAATTTCACAACGAGACAGTACAACTTTGTTAAGTGTTCCGTTTGTAATGGCGTCTATGCCTTTTTGAACTAATGCTTTGTGTAATGCTTCAATATTTGAATCAACCACACCATTCGTTGTATTTGTTTTTTTTTCAGAAATTTTAAAGCTGCATTCTAATTGGAATCCATTATCTATTGGAAACAACACAGCTTTTTGTGACGTATCAAAAGGTGCAAACACAAATCCGATTTCATTATAACTAGACACATAATTCAAACTGTCATCCTCTTGAAAATAACCTTTTAGCTTTGTTTCATTTGGCTTTCTAAACACCACAAAAGGCAAGGAGCTATCAAGCTGAGTTTCTACACTTTTAAAAAAAGTTTCCTGTAGCATACTTACGATTTAGGAAGCGTAATGGTAGATAATTTACAAATTGAGATAAGGTTATCTTGCTCATCTGTAATTCTAATGTCAAATAATTGTGTCGTTCTTCCCTTATGAAGGTAGGTTGCCTTAGCATAAACAAAACCATCTTTAACACTTTTAAGGTGGTTAGCAGTAATTTCTATACCTCGCACAAAAAAGTTTTCAGTATCTGTAAAAACGTGAGCTGCAAAGCTTCCCAAACTTTCAGCCAAAGCAGCAGTTGCCCCACCATGTAAGACGCCATTAGGTTGATGAACTTTTGGTGTTACTGGCATTCTAGCAATTAGAAAATCGTCTCCAAAATCTACCATTTCAATTTGAAGCGTTTCCATCAAGGTATTCTTAAAGATAATTTTAGATTGTTCAATAAGGGCTTCTTTAGTTAATTGCATAGAAATACTGTATTTTTAAAGTCGCTTACAAAAATACGAAATGAATTCTACTGAAAAAGACATTTTTTACACCTCTACTAATAGTTATTCTACTTTAAATGCGTTTACAGACAACACAAAATACACGTGGTTTGCTTGTCATGGTATGGGTTATTTGAGTCGGTATTTTATAAGATATTTTAAAGATTTACCTTCTGAAGAGCATTACATCATAGCGCCTCAGGCGCAAAGTAAATACTATCAAGGCGAACAATTTAAACATGTTGGAGCAAGTTGGTTAACTCGTGAGAACACAAGTGTTGAAACAGACAATGTGATGCGTTATTTTGATGCTGTTTTTGAAGCTGAAGCCATAAATTCTCATAAAAAGCTTATTGTTTTTGGATATTCGCAAGGTGTGAGCGTGGCAATGCGTTATTTAGCCAAACGTCAATTAGACTGTCATCATCTCATCTTACATTCTGGAGGGATTCCAAAGGAATTATCTGCAACAGATTTTGAGCATTTCACAGGAAAGGTATCATTAGTTTATGGCACTAATGATGAATACTTAAATGAAGCACGAATCTCTTATGAAATTGAGCGCGCTAATGCATTGTTTAAAAATAAAGTTGCTGTTTTTCCGTTTGAAGGAAAGCATGTTGTTAATGTTGATTTTATAAATGGTTTGACTAAAAAATAATGCAAATTCCAACCCTTGAAAATGATCACGTAAGGTTAGGTCCGCTAACCATAAACAATTATCATAAACTCTTAAGCATAGCGCAAGAGAAAGCGCTTATCTATTATTCTCCAAGTACTATCAATTCTCCAGAAGCCTTAAAAGCATACGTTGAAGTTGCTCTTGAAGGTTACGATTCTAAAACTACGATGCCGTTCATTATTTATGATAAAAACCAAAAAGCTTATGCTGGAAGTACGCGTTTCGGACACATAAACTGGAAGAACAAAGTCCTTCATATTGGGTGGACATGGATTGGACATGATTTTCAAGGTACAGGTTTGAACAAACACATGAAGTTTTTGATGTTACAATATGCGTTTGAAACCTTAATGTTTGAAAAGGTCGAGTTCAGAATTGATGAACGCAATATGAAGTCTAGAAAAGCTGTAGAAAAATTAGGTGCAACACTTGAAGGTGTCTTACGAAAAGATACACTTATGAAAGACGGTTTCAGACGTAATACCTGTTGCTATGGAATCATAAAAGAAGAATGGCCGCACTTAAAGGCGACCATTTTTAATACGATCTAACTCGTTTGTTGTAAGGTTTTATTTTTTGCTTTTAAAATAGCCAATTGCTTTTCTAAAAATGTGATAACATGCTCTGTTTTATAACTTGCTTTAGAGGCAAAATCTTTAGCTTCTCGTTTCAATACTTTTTTTCCTGAAATTGCAGTTTTATGTAAATCTGATTTAACTTCCTTAAAATCAGAAACAAATTGATCTTTTACAGTTTTACCTTCTTTTTTAAGTTTTTCTCTGGTATTCTTTCCAGAATCTGGAGCCAATAATACACCAGCTGCAGCACCTGCTAAAACACCTAATACTAATATGCCTTTATGAACCATAACGATTTGTTTAAAATTAATTGTTTACTTAGTTGGTCGCACTGAAGGTAATTTTGTTACAATCAATCTGTAAATCAATTAATTATAAGACGCTAACCTTTCTTCAATCCATTCTTTGATATTCTTAAAATAGTTGTTCCCAAGATTTGAACGTTGTTCGTGTAGTAGTTTAAGTGTATGATTAAATGACGATTTAGCATTTTCTCGATCACCTATCTTGTCATAAATATCTGAAATATTAACGTGAACTTTTACGTTGTCTGGGTCTTGCTCTAGAGCTAAATTGTATAGCTCTAAAGCGGTGTCGTAATTTTCTAAATCTCTAAAGTCATTAGCTGTAAAGTTCAAATAAGCAGGACTTGCTCTATGTACATATCCAAATGTAGATGCCTTAGATGCATTAAATTCGGTTAGTTGATTTTTTAAATCTGAATTACCTTTAGCAAATCCTTCAATAGTAGATTGATCTGCAAAATAGTTCCGACTCATATACAGCAAACCACTACAAAAAGAAGGTCCAACAATTTGCCAATGGTCTACATCTTGAATATGATGCATGTTCCAAGCCAAAGACGCATTTGGATTTGTCTTAATTAATTGATCAATATTCTTTACAAAATTCCCAAATTCTGCTTCGCGTCTTCCTACTGTTCCAAAAGAGAAATAAAGATACTTCCCAAAGGTTGTATTGCTTTCTAATAAACGTTTTGCATGCTTTTCAATGACATTGTCAGAATCTCCAAAAGACGGACTTATTCCAATGTAGCCATTAAATAATTCGCGATGTTCACTAAAAATAGTATTTCCAATAAATGCGCCTCCCCAAGAATGGCCAACAACTGCTCTAAAATGATCTACGCGATAATGACTTTCAATTAATGGAAATACTTCTTCCTTAAAATGCTTATGCAAATCAGAATTTTCGGGATCAAACTCAGAACCACGACTATCTGAAACAATTCCGACAGCAATCATTGGCATGATCGAATAATTATCGACCATATAACCAATATTTCCTTTGGCTAGATTCCAAATGCGATCAGATTGCGCATCCAAAATATAGACCACAGCAAACTTACTTATGGTATCTCTTTGATAGCGTTCTGGTAGAAATACTTTAACACGACGTTCTTTATTGAACACTTTAGATTCAATTTTGTGTGTTTTATTGGCATCAGTTTGAGCGTAGGACTGTGTAATAAAAAAAGTAAAACACAAGACGTAAAAAATCTTTAAGCGAATCATAATGTGATGGTTATGGTTTACTTAAAGAGAAGAAAAAAAACGAATTGTTACAGTTTAAAAATAAAACAGTGTATTACTATTAAAACTCATGCTTAATTCACCAAGTTTGCTACAATAGTTTTAACAGGAAGTATCGCTTTAGTATGCTCAATACTAGGACCAGCCACCCAAACCGTTTTGTAGGTCGCTTTTTTGGCAGCATTTTCAGTAGCTTTCATACCAATAGAAAAACGAATCATTTTCACCCATTTTTTTAGCTTTCTATTTTTGTTGAGCAGGTTCTCGATCCAAGTTGCCTTTGTTCCTATTTTCTGAACGTAAGGCGTATTGATCACTGTACAAGGTGTTCCAGAAATACGTTCGGTCATCACAATATCTTCAGCGCCATAGTCTACACAAGCTTGCTTATAGTCTTCTGTAACTCCTGCTTCAACTGAAGCAATAAACGGACTTCCAACTGAGACACCTTCAGCACCATAATTAAGCATTTTATCAATATCTGCACGACAACCAACACCTCCAGCCGAAATAACAGGAATGGATAATTTCGTTTTCAATTGCTTAATCAATTCTTCAGGAGATAAGTTCCCACGATGACCACCTGCTTCATTATTAACAGCAATGGCAGCATCAGCACCAAGATCTTCAACTTTTTTAGCAAATTTTAAATCGGTAACATCACAAAACACCTTAATACCAGCTTGATGTGCTTTATTGATGGTTTCTTCAGGACTACCCAATGATGTAATGATAAAATCGCAGCCTTCTTCGCACAAAACTTCAAGTTGACTCTTATACTTTATGTTAGATTTATTGACAATCAAATTAAAACCGAAAGAACCACCTTCAACCTTAGCAGCCTTCAAAGCTCTGATTGCAGCTCTTAATTCTTCTAAAGTTCTGTAATTAAGCGCAGGAATACATCCAGCAATACCAGCGTTCATAGCCTCTTTAACCATATCAACATTAGACACCAAAAACATAGGCGCTTGAATGATAGGGTATTTAATGTTCAATAATTCTGTAAGTTGTGTTGGTGCCATCAATGATTTTTTTGTAAAGATAATAAAAATACTATGCACGCATAGTTTTTATTAGATTTCAGAAGCTATTGTAGATTTAGTAGCTAAAAATTTTAGAATTTGGTATGAAATGATATATTAGCAATAATAACATCTATTATGATAAAACAATACATTTCCCTAACGCTAATTTTAGTAGTTACGCTATCGAGCTATTCACAAAAACGAATTGAACCTACACCACAAGATTTAACGCTAGCCAAAGAATTAAAAGCCCAGTATGAAGATGACTATGTAGCACTTGTTTCAAGTAAAGATCATATTACTTTTGGTTTGAACAAGCGTGATGGAAAAGTGACTGTTACCCATACTACTGATGAAAATATGATCAATCTAGATTCTAGAGCAGATATTCAATTATATACTTTTTATGATGGAGAGTCTTCAATAGAAAACTTTGAAATTAAGTTTAGAAATCATAAAACGGCTTCTTTCTATTTTAAAGACGAAGCCTATACAAGTGACGATCTGTTTCACAATGATACCAGAGTAAAATACACCAATGTTGACTTCCCTTTGAAAGGATACAGGTATTTAACAAATCAAAAAAAGACCTATAGAGACATCAAGTATTTTACTAAACTCTACTTTAATGGTGACTATCCAACATCTACAAAAACAATAACGATCGATGTTCCTGATTGGTTGGATCTAGAATTGAGAGAAATCAATTTTGAAGGGTTTGATATTCAAAAAAGTGTGGTTCCAAATAAAAAGAGAAATGGTAAGCTACACACCTACACCTTCAAAGATATTCCAGCAATGTACAAGGAAGATGGTGCTCCTGGTCCAACGTATATTTATCCTCATATCTTAATTCTTGCTAAATCGTATGAAGCCGATGGAAAATCGACAAACATTTTTAAAGACACACAAGACTTATACAACTGGTACAAATCGTTAGTGAATAGTTTAGAAAATGACAATTCTGCTATTAAGTCAAAGGTTGAAGAACTCACTAAGAATGCTGCTTCAGATGAAGAAAAAATAAAAAATATCTACTATTGGGTTCAAGATAATATTAGATACATTGCCTTTGAAGATGGCATCGCAGGATTTAAGCCAGACGAAGCTTCAAACGTGTTTAAAAAGCGTTATGGCGATTGTAAAGGGATGGCTAACTTAACCAAACAAATGCTTAAAGAAGCTGGATTTGATGCACGACTTACTTGGATTGGTACTAAGCGAATTGCTTATGATTACTCCACTCCTAACCTTTCAGTAGATAATCATATGATCTGTACTTTATTTAAAGATGGAAAAACCATATTCCTTGATGGTACTGAAAAGTTCAATGCCTATGGTGAATATGCCAATCGTATTCAAGGGAAACAGGTGCTTATCGAAAATGGCGATGAGTATATTCTTGAGTATGTCCCAAGTGTTGAAGCCGATTTTAATAAAGAGCAATTTGAGTACAACCTTACACTTTCTGATGAATCTATAGTAGGAACTGTTGATAAAACCTACAATGGCGAAAGCAGATCGAGCTTACTGTATTATTTCAATAGCATCAAAAACGACAAAAAAGAAGATTTTTTAGAGTATTACTTGAACAAAGGAAATAGCAACATTAAAGTTTCAAACATATCAACTTCAGATCTAAAAAATCGTGATGAGAATATCAATATTGCTTATGATGTTGCCATTAAAAACGCGGTTTCTGCTTTTGATGGTGATGTGTATATTGATTTAGATTTTGACAAGCAATTATCAAACTTCAAATTAGAAGAACGTCATACCGATTATGTTTTTAGCTCAAAAAAAGATTTACAATCGACCACACGTTTAGATATTCCGCAAGGCTACAAAATCTCTCATTTACCTGAAGATATCTCAGTAACGAATCCAAATTTTGATATGACGGTTAACTTTTCAAAAGAAAACAATACCATCGTTTACAAAAAGACCTTCCAAATAAAAAATGCAAAAATTGAAACTGCAGACTTTGAGCAATGGAACAGTTTTATTGATGAACTTAACAACTTATATAACGAACAAATTATTTTAACAAAAGCCGATTAATTCATGACCTTACGATTTTTACTACTCCTCACCTTCACATATTCGCTTTGCATAAACGCACAATCTAAAGATGAAATTGCTGCTAAAGATTTTTTCTGGGGCGCTTCAGACGCGTATAAAGATGCCAATGATATTCCTTCAGAATGGGAAAATGAATCTGCCGTAATCATCTATAAAAATGAAAACTACGATTTCCATAAATATGGTAAAAATGTAACCTATACTACATCAATAAGAAAGCGTATCAAGCTTTTAGATATGGCTGCTGTTGAAGAATTCTCTGAATTTTCATTTACGAAACGATTCAGGTCTACTAAAGGGCGTTATACTTGGAAAGAAAAAGGAAACAACTTTGTTGGTGTAAAAATTGTAAAGCCTGATGGTTCTGTAACTGAAATTGATGTTGACAAAGAAGCTGTTGAAGTAGATGGCGAAACCAAAGTGGCTATTCCAAACCTAGAGGTTGGCGATATTATCGATTATTATTTGTACAGAAAAGAACCGTTCAAGAGCACGTATGCTTTTGGATTTGATCCTGTTGAAACTAGTTTAAATGAAGAATATCCTATTATGGATTTCAAATTGTTCTTTGAGACTGAAAATGATTTCTTTATCAATTTTAAATCGTTCAATGGTGCTCCAGAGCTGAAGGAAATTCAGACAGAGAAAAAGAATATGAGACGCTATGAACTTACTGAAACTAATATTCCAAAACGTGAATACAGACGTTGGTTCTACCCTCTTGTTGAATTGCCTTCTTATAAATTTCAAGTGTACTTTGCACGTTCAGGGAAATTTGAAGACCGAGCGCTAGCATTCTTACCTGAAAAAGAAGACATCATCAAAACTAGTGTTTCAGATGAAGAAGTCTTAGATCTTTATGATAGCAGGTTTAAACCAGATGGTGATGTTGGTGATGTGAAATCTTTTTTCAAAGGAAAATCTTTCAGTAATGATAACGAAAAAGTAACCTCGGCTTACTATTACATGAGGCATTACTATTTAACAAGATATATTGAAGCTTTCTATGCAAGAGAATCTAATATTTCTGCGTATCCATTTATGGTGTATGGTAATGATGTTGTTTTTATTCAGAATCAAAAGCAGTTCATTAGACATTTTACTGAATTTTTAAAGCGACAAAAAATAGATTACAGTATAGTTGTTGGTAAAAAGCGCTATGATGGTTCTATTGACGAACTCCTTATTGAAAAGAATGTCAATGTGCTTGTAAAAGTCAATACACCAACACCAATGTACGCTCAGTTTTTCAGTCCGCATACCAACATTAATGAGTTCTCTCCTCTTATGGAAGGTACAGATGTCTTCTTATTATCTTCTGAAAAAACCAAACGTATTATTGATAAAATAGACAGAGGTACTTTGCCAACATCAACGTATGAGCAAAATGAAACTAAGAAAGTTGTAACGGTTAATTTAAATGATGATTTTTCGGGACTATCACTTACCTCAGTAAATAGTTTTAAAGGACATCAAAAAAGTGATGAGCAATACGACAGACTTCTTTTTTCTGATTATGTTTTTGAAGACTATAAAAAGTATGGCACTGAATCGTGGATTGAAAAAGTGAGAGGAAAGAAAAATAAGGAGAAGTTTTCTAAAGAGATGGATGCCTTAATCGAAAAATTGAAAACCAAACAAAAAGACGAGTTTGAGGCAAGTGCAAAAAATGAGTATGGTATTGAAGATATTGTAGATTACACGTACCTTATAGACAATAATGGACGCTATGGCTTAGATGAATATTTCACTTTTACAGAGCGATTTAATGCCAAAGATGCTTTGCTTAAAAAAGCTGGTCCAAATTACATTATGCAAGTAGGAAAACTTATTGGTGGTCAAATTGATTTAGAAGCAGACGAACGCGAAAGAGATCAAAATGTGTATTTACCACATCCAAGAGTTTTTAACTATACCTTACGCATTTCAATTCCTGATGGCTATACAGTTACTGGTCTTGACAAATTGAATAAGAACGTAGACAATGCCACTGGTGCTTTTATTAGTACTGCTGCTATTGAAGGAAATGAATTGGTTATTACAACTTCAAAACGCTACAAAAATTATTATGAGTCAAGTGACAATTGGCCACAAATGATTGCTTTTCTAGATGAAGCACATCAGTTTACAAACGAAAAGGTTTTATTTAAGAAAAATTAAGTCTTGATCATTTAAGCTATAGCATTTTAGCAATTAGATGATAATATGCAGCTTTTATCCTATTAATTTTCTATAAATTAGTAAGATGAAGAATACTATTGCTGAACGTATACTTGATTTTCTAAAGGGATTTCCTCCTTTTGAGTCACTCTCACGTGATCAGCTATTAATTATTTCTAAGCAGGTTAAAGTATCTTATTTTGAGAAAAACAGTACGGTTTTTAAACAACAAGAAGCTTTACACGATTGCTTTTATGTTGTCAAGGATGGCGCAATAGGAATATATAGAGATCAAACTTTAGTCGATCAATGTGATGAAGGTGATATCTTTGGGTTACGTGCCATCATTAGAAAAGATCAATATCTACTCCATGCCATAGCAACTGAAGAAAGTATTGTTTACGGTATTCCAGCGACGCTTATTGAAGATGTCCTCAATACAAACATCAAAGCCAATAGGTTTATCATTGCTTCATTTGCAACTAACACGCGTAATCCATATTCAGACGAAGATAAAGGAACGCTTTTCGCTACCGAAACCATTTTACAGCCCAATACCTCAAGTTTTACAGAGGTACAATCGGCTTCATTTTCTAAAAATCCAATTACCTGTAAACCAAAAACAACAATTCAAGATGCTGCTTTAATTATGAGTTCCAATAAAGTAGGCTCAATAATTATTGCAGAGAATCATAAGCCCTTGGGAATTATTACAGACAAAGATTTACGAAATAAAATTGCTACTGGTACGCACCTTATTGCCGAACCTGTTTCAGCTATCATGTCGTCTCCAGTTATTACTTTTCCTGATTCTATTACAGTCGCTGAGGCCCAAATAGCTATGCTTAAGCACGAAATCTCTCATTTATGTATCACTAAAGATGGGACTATTCACTCAGATTTGGTTGGCATTTTGTCAGAACATGATATTATCGTTATTCATGGTAATAATCCTTCAGTATTGATCAAGGAAATAAAACGTGCCTTAACCGCTGAACAATTACGACATATACGAGAAAAGGCTCAATATCTATTGCAAAATTATATCGAACAGAGCATTCCCATTACTTTTATAAGTAATATCATTTCTGCCATCAATGATGCCATAACAAAACGCTGTATCAGATTAAGTACAAAAGAATTAGAACTAGAGCCTCCTACAACTTTTACTTGGTTAGCCATTGGAAGTCAAGGTCGAAAAGAACAACTTCTTCTCACAGATCAAGATAATGCCTTGGTGTATGAAGATACTACAGACAATACAGATGCAAAGTCTTACTTCTTGAAGCTATCTGAGGCCGTAAATCAAAAACTCAATACTGTTGGTTTTGAACTTTGCCCAGCAAAAATGATGGCAAGTAATCCTAAATGGTGTTTGTCTGTTTCAGAATGGAAATCACAGTTTAGAACATGGATCACGCATCCTAATACTGATAAAATAATGTTGTGTACCATTTTTTTTGATTACGATTATGTATATGGCAATCATAATCTAGTTAATGAGATGTCTGATAGTATTTTTAATGCTATTGATAGCTATGAAATCTTTCTGAATTTTCTCGGCAAAAATGCCTTGACCAATCCACCGCCTTTAAGCTTTTTTAGAAATTTTCTAGTTGAAGATTCTGGTGACCACAAAGATCAATTTGACATTAAAGCTAGAGCAATGATGCCGTTGGTAGATGCTGCTCGGTTATTAATTTTATCACATAAAATTAAAGATGTGAACAATACGATTAATCGCTACAAAAAATTATGTGAACTAGAACCGCAAAATAGTGATCTGTACGAATCATGTATTCAAGCATTTAGGGTTCTATTACGCTTTAGGACGCAACATGGCTTAAAAAGCAATACTTCTGGACGATACATTGCTATTGACCGTCTTTCAAAATCAGATCGTTTAAAACTCAAAAGTAGTTTCAAACCTATAAAGGACATTCAGGAATTAATTCGCATACGTTTTAAATTATCGCAAATGATGTAATGTCTTGGTTCAACAAACATAAAGACCTTCCTGAATTCTACAAGACATATCTAAATGCTTTTGAAGAAGATATTCAAAATATTGAAAGCGTTCGTTTTGTTGTTTTTGATACAGAAACTACAGGTTTAAATTTTAAAAGTGATAGGATTCTTTCCATCGGAACTGTTGCAATTTTAAATTTTCAAATCGATATTTCTGATAATTTTGAATGCTTTATCAAACAAGAGACATTTAACCCAGAAACTGTTGAGATTCATGGTATACTTAAAGAGGGTTCGCTATCAAAAATTAGTGAGGAAGAAAGCATAAAATTATTTTTAGGACACATCAAAAATGCCGTTTTAGTTGCGCATCATGCTGCTTTTGATATTGCTATGATAAATGAAGCTCTCAAAAGACTGGATTTACCCAAACTTAAAAATCAGGTTATTGATACAGGAAAGCTTCATAAAAAAACAAAATATATTAATGATTCTAAGTCTTATAGTCTTGACGAGCTTTGCCGAATTTTTAATATTACTATGCACGACAGACATACAGCCTCTGGTGATGCTTACTTAACCGCAATTTTATTTTTGAAATTAACTGCAAAACTGAAGTTAAAGCACAAACGATTACGCTTAAAACATTTCTTCTCTTGGTTCTGAACAAAAGCATCAAAAAAACACACTCAAATGAGTGTGTTTTTCCCTAACTAAAAACTAAGTACTAGAACTATGTCATAGTCTAACTTGGTTATTTTTAAGCCACGATGCTTAATTTTTTCTTGACTTGAGCAGTGTTGTCATTGGTCTTAAATTGATTGGACGTGTTTTTCTCACCACCAGCTTTTAAGGCCTTATCACCTGCAAAAAACGTTTTATGGTCATCTCCTAAATCAGATCCTGCCATACGTTGATGCTTCACACAAGCCACACCTTTCCTGATCTCTTCACGTTGAACGTGTTTCACATAAGCTAACATACCTTCAGCACCAAAATAACCTTCAGTTAGATCATTCATGTGTAATGCTGTTGTATGATAGGTTGGTAAGGTAATTAGATGATGGAAAATACCAGCTTCTTTAGCACCATCCATCTGAAAGGTCTTGATCTTTTCATCTGCTCTAAAACATAATTCAGTATCGTCATATTGTGCATCCATCAGGTTATTTCTATCATAGGCTGTCATGTTTTCGCCTTCAGCTAACATATCATCATAAGCTTGATTTCTGAAATTTAATGTCCAATTGAAAGATGGTGAATTGTTATAAACCAATTTTGCATTAGGTACAACCTTACGAACTCTATTAATCATATGTGCAATTTGTTTGACATTAGGAGTTGGAGTTTCGATCCATAACAAATCAGCACCATTTTGAAGACTCGTAATACAATCCAAAACAACTCTATCAATATTGGTTCCCTCCTTAAACTTATATAAGCCATTAGGCAAACGCATTGGTCGCATTAATTTTCCGTCACGCTTAATAAGCACATCATCATCTTCAGCGTCTTCAAGTGCAACCACTTCAGCATCAATGAAAGCCAAATATTGTGACGCTAAATCACCAGGTGTTTTACTAACAGGAAGTTTTTGGGTAAGACCAGCACCTTCAGAATCTGTTCGCGCTACAATGATACCATCATCGACTCCCAATTCGAGAAATGCATAACGTACAGCATTGAGTTTCGCTATAAAATCCTCATGTGGAACAGTTACCTTTCCATCTTGATGGCCACATTGTTTGGCATCAGAAACCTGATTCTCAATTTGAATTGCACAAGCACCAGCTTGAATCATTTTTTTAGCTAATAAATAGGTGGCTTCTTCATTACCAAAACCAGCATCAATATCTGCAATAATAGGAACGATGTGTGATTCAAAATTATCAAGCTCATTTTGAACATCTTCACCAAGAGCTTGACGTCTGTACAAATCATTGAGTTCAATCGCATCTGCTTGACGTAAAAAGTCATAAATTTCTGCAATTAGTGCAGGCACTGCTGTTTTTTCGTGCATCGACTGATCTGGCAGAGGTCCAAATTCTGAACGCAAAGCAGCTACCATCCATCCAGAAAGGTATAAGTATTTCTTATTAGTCGTTTTATGATGCTTTTTAACAGCGATCATTTTCTGTTGTGCAACAAATCCATGCCAGCATCCTAACGACTGTGTGAATTTTGAAGCATCGGCATCATACTCAGCCATATCGTTTCGCATCAATGCAGCTGTGTATTTTGCAATATCCAAGCCTGTTTTAAATTGATTTTGAACCGTCATTCTGGCTGCGTGTTCAGGATTTATAGCATTCCAAGTACTCCCAAACTTTGCCTTGAGATCTTTAACCGTTTGTAATGCTGAAGCATAATGGCTTTGTTGTAAATTTTTCATAATTTTGAAAGGTATTAATGAACGTTTTTGATTTAATATGAATCCCGTTTAATGTTGCCGCATTAGCGGGATTATTTTTTGTTTTTATAATTGCTGATATGCTAAAAGCGTAAGAAATTCTTCAAACTCAGATTGTGTTACTAAGGTTTTGAATAATGTGATCGCTTCGCAGAATTTTGTGTTTTTAATTCGACCCTCACCTACTTCAGTGATAATCTTTTCAACTTCATCATCAAATATGGTTTCAAATAGTGCATTGTCAAAACGTCTTCCGTCATCAAGTTTGACAGTATTCTTTAACCAATGCCACACCTGAGTTCTTGAAATTTCAGCTGTTGCAGCATCTTCCATTAAATGATACAAAGCCACAGCACCATAACCTCTTAACCAAGCTTCCAAATACAGAATTCCGACATTAATATTCTTTCTAATTCCAGATTCAGAAATATAACCTTTAGGCATTTCAACCAAATCTGCTTCAGAAATTGAATACGCCTCAAACGGTTTGTCTATCTGATTGGCTGTTGGCATGTATTTATCAAACTCTGTCATTGCGACATCAACTAAAGCAGGATGCGCAACCCAAGTACCATCATGTCCATTTTTAACTTCACGTTCCTTATCTAATCGTACTTTTTCAAGAGCTTCAGCATTAGCTTTTGGATTATTTCTAATTGGAATTTGTGCCGCCATTCCACCCATAGCATGAATGCCGCGTTTATGACAAGTTTTTATAACCAATTTAGAATACGCTTCCATAAAAGGTGTCGTCATAGTCACTTGATCTCGATTTGGAACTATAAAATTTGGATGGTTTCGAAACTTTTTGATGTATGAAAATATATAATCCCATCGTCCGCAATTTAAACCAACAATGTGATCTTTGAGCTCGTAAATAAATTCATCCAACTGAAAGCTAGCCGTAATTGTTTCAATCAACAAGGTAGCTTTAAACGTTCCTTGTGGTACACCAAGATAAGCTTGCGCAAATTCAAAAACCTTATTCCACCATCGTGCTTCTAAGTAATGCTCTAGCTTAGGTAAATAAAAGTATGGAGCAGAATTGTTTTCAAGTAGTGTTTTACTATTATGAAAGACGTAGAGTCCGAAGTCTACTAGACTTCCAGATAAAAATTCGCCATTAATACTAAGATGTTTTTCCTCTAAATGCAATCCGCGAGGACGAATCATAAGCACAGCTGTTTCAGGATTTAGCTTGTAATGCTTTCCGTTGGCTTCGTTAAATAGTGTAATGGATTTAGCATTGGCATCGATCATATTTTGTTGACCTTCCATAGTGTTTGTCCAACTAGGCGCATTGCTATCCTCAAAATCTGCCATAAATGTTTTGGCGCCAGAATTTAGAGCATTGATAACCATTTTACGATCAACAGGACCAGTAATCTCCACGCGTCTGTCTAAAAGATCTTCAGGAATTGGTGCAGCTTTCCATTGAGATGCTCTAATATGTTGAGTTTCTACAGGGAATGTTGGCCACTTACCAGCATCAAAAACTTCTTGTTGCTTTTCTCGACGTTCTAATAAATCTAATCGAGATGTATTGAACCGTTCGTGTAATTCTGAAAGAAATACTAAGGCATCATCGGTTAAGATATTTGGATACGTATTGCTTACTGAAGGTGAGAATTTAAGTTTTTGATCTGTTACTACTGAAGTTTCCATACTGTTAAATTTTTGATGAAACAATGTTACAACCAATTTTTAAAAAAAACAAGCGAACGTTCGCTAAATTTATTTTTTCGCTATTTATAGATATTCGCAAATTATGCTATATTTGTTTTTATGGAAGAAGATTATATCAAATTGATTTTCGGTTTAAAACTGAAGCAAGTCCGTACAGATAGGGAGCTTTCCTTGTTTGGACTATCCAAACTAAGCGGACTTTCAAAGTCGTATTTGAACGAGATAGAAAAAGGAAAAAAATATCCTAAACCTGATAAAATTTCAATTTTATCTGAATGTTTAGAAGTTCCTTATGACGAATTAGTGTCATTAAAATTGGACAAAAATCTAGCTCCAATTGGTGAAATCTTACAATCAAAAATTCTAAAGGAAATACCGTTAGAGTTGTTTGGAATTCAAGAAAGTACGCTTATTGATATTGTTTCGAATGCACCTATAAAAGTAACCGCCTTTATAAGTACCATTATTGAAATAGCGAAAAACTATAATTTTAGTAAAGAAAGTTTTTATCTCGCTTCTGTAAGGTCGTATCAAGAAGCTAATAATAATTACTTTGAAGACCTTGAACACGCTGTTATTGGTTTTGCAAAACACTATCATGTCGATTTAAGCAAACCCATTCAATCAGATGAACTTGAAGACATCCTTATTGAAGTTTATGGTTATACGATAAATGATTCTGAAATATCAAATTATGATGCGCTTGAAAATTTGCGCTCGGTATTTGTTCCAAAATCTAAGACACTCTTGTTATCTAAAGATATTGATGATGCACAAAAGGCGTTTATTTATGCTAAAGAAATTGCCTATAATTATTTAGAAATTGAAGAACGACTCTATACCTTTTCATGGATAAAGTTTGATAACTTCGATCAAGTTCTGAATAATTTTTATGCCTCTTATTTTGCTGGAGCACTTGTAATTCCTAGAAAACAACTGGTATCTGATCTGAAGCAATTATTTTCTAAATCTACATTTAAAATCAAAGATTTTGAATCTATATTCAACAATTATAATGCTTCTCCTGAATCTGTGTATCAACGCATGACCAATATTTTACCCAAAGATTTTAATCTCAAAAATCTATTCTTCCTAAGGTTTTCTCATAGAAAAGACAGCAAGCGATATGACCTGAATAAGGAGTTACACCTATCAAAAAAACAGTCGCCTCATGCCAATGAAACCAATGAGCATTACTGTAGACGCTGGATATCCCTCAAGGTTTTAAATCAAGCGGATCCTTCAAAGGCAAACCATTATTCTGATATTCAACTCTCAAACTATCCAGATGAGAATTCTAGTTATTTGGTACTGTCTACAGCAACACCAGACCCTTTTAAAAGCAATACCTACAGAAGTATAAGCATTGGTATTTTATCTGACAATCAAAGTCGAAAAAAAATTACATTTTTACAGAGCAAACCGCCTAAACCTGTTGATGTTGGTGTGACTTGTGAACGCTGTTCCATTAAAGACTGCGACGTAAGACAAGTTGAGCCAAAAGTTTTGAAACGCTCAGAAAAGGACAAGACCATTGCTGCCACAGTTTCTGAGCTTCAAAAAAAGTTTAGTTAGAATACTTCTATAAGGCATTATCCATTATATCCTGAACCACTTCTGGATTCAACAAGGTACTTGTATCACCAAGATTGCTGGTGTCCTTACTGGCTATTTTACGCAAAATACGTCGCATGATTTTACCACTTCTCGTTTTTGGTAATCCGTTTGTAAATTGAATTTTATCCAACTTCGCAATTGGACCAATTTGTTCTGTGATAATTTGATTGATCTCCTTTCGAAGATTATCTTGATTACGACTTTCACCTGTGTCTTTCAACGTGACATAGCCATACAAAGCATTTCCTTTGATATCATGTGGAAATCCAACGATAGCACTTTCAGCAACAGCTGGATGCTCATTAATTGCATCTTCAATTGGCGCTGTTCCCAAATTATGTCCAGATACAATAATCACATCATCTACACGACCAGTAATTCTATAATAGCCAACTTCATCTCTAAGTGCACCATCACCAGTAAAGTACTTGTTGTCATAGGCTGAAAAATAAGTGTCTTTATAACGTTGATGATTTCCCCAAATAGTTCTTGCCATACTTGGCCAAGGAAACTTAATACATAATCGACCGTCTACTTGATTGCCTTTAATCTCTTGTCCGTTTTCATCCATTAAAGCAGGCTGAATACCAATAAAAGGTAGCGTCGCATAGGTTGGTTTTGTTGGTGTAGCAAAAGCAATTGGCGTGATCATAATTCCGCCTGTTTCAGTTTGCCACCAGGTATCAACAATTGGAGCTTTACGCTTTCCTACATTATCATCATACCAATGCCAAGCCTCTTCATTGATAGGCTCACCAACCGTTCCCAAAACTTTAAGAGTAGACAAATCGTGCTTCTCTAAATGTTCTACACCTTCTTTGGCTAATGCGCGAATAGCTGTTGGTGCTGTGTAGAATTGGTTAATTTTATGCTTTTCAACAATATCCCAAAATCTTCCAAAATCTGGATAACTTGGCACACCTTCAAACATAACCGTTGTTGCACCATTACATAAAGGTCCGTAAACAATGTAACTATGACCTGTAATCCATCCTATGTCTGCCGTACACCAATACACATCATTTTCGCGATATTGAAATACATTCTTGAAAGTATACGCTGTATAGACCATATAACCAGCTGTTGTATGCACCATACCTTTCGGGCTACCTGTTGAACCAGAGGTATACAAAATGAAGAGTGGATCTTCAGCATTCATTGTTTCTGCAGGACAATCTGAATCTGCTGCTTCCAGTAAAGTAGATAACCAATGATCTCTTCCGTCTTTCATTTGAATATCAGAATTGATTCGTTTAGCCACAAGAACAGATTCCACACAAGAGCATTCCTCAAGCGCTTCGTCAACAATACCTTTGAGATCTATTGTTTTAGCACCACGATAAGAGCCATCACTAGTAATAACCATTTTACAATCTGAGTCATTAATTCGTGTTGCTAAAGCTGTAGACGAAAACCCAGCAAACACTACAGAATGGATCGCTCCAATTCTAGCACATGCTAAAACCGAAATAGCCAATTCTGGAATCATTGGCAAATAAATACAAACTCGATCGCCTTTAGAAATGCCCCTTGATTTTAGAACATTTGCAAATTTGCACACACGCTCGTGTAACTGTTTGTATGTAATATGCTGCGCTTGTTCATTTGGATTATTCGGTTCAAAGATGATCGCCGTTTTATCACCTCTAGTCACCAAATGTCTGTCAATGCAATTTTCGGTAATATTAAGTTGTGCACCTTCAAACCATTTGATTTCTGGTTTTGAAAAATCCCAACTTAAAACATTATCCCATTTTTTTCGCCACATAAAGTGCTCTTCAGCGATTTCTTCCCAAAATACTTCTGGATTACGTACCGATTTACGATACACTTGATAATATTCTTCTAAATGTTTTATGTGGTAATTACTCATTATTTGATCTGTTTTTTATTCATAAAAGATACTTATTTTGGGTTAAAAAAAGCATCTTCTTCTCTGGTTAAAATTCTAGAATGTATGATAAACCTTATTCCTAACGGAATTTCTAGTGAAAAACTTGCGCCACGACCTTCAGTAATATCAATGGTGAGGTGCGTATGTTTCCAATATTCAAATTGATCTTGATTCATATAAAAAGGTACATTAACAACATCACCAAGATGAATATCGCTTTCATCTAGGTACATATCCTCCTTTTCAAAAATCATTGGTGCAGAACCATCACAACAGCCTCCACTTTGATGAAAAATCAATTTACCATGCTTTTCTTTCAATTGCTTTACAATAGCTTCTGCTCGCTCTGTAATCTCTACACGTTTCATAGGTTAAAAATATTAAAAAGGCTGAACTTTTTATCATTCAGCCTTAACGCTATTTATCAATGTTTCTAAAAGAATCCTAATTTGTTCTTATCATAAGAAATTAGCATGTTTTTACATTGGCGATAATAATTAAGCATCATCACATGATTTTCACGTCCGAATCCTGATTTTTTATAACCTCCAAAAGGTGCATGTGCTGGATACGCATGATAACAATTCACCCAAACACGTCCTGCTTTTATAGCTCTAGGAATTTGATATAACTGATGCGCATCTCTTGTCCATACTCCTGCTCCTAATCCGTACAGTGTATCGTTAGCAATTTCCAAAGCTTCAGCTTCATCCTTGAACTTAGTCACGCAAACTACTGGACCAAAAATTTCTTCTTGGAATACACGCATCTTATTATGACCTTCTAAAATTGTAGGCTTAATATAAAATCCGTTAGCTAAATCACCTTCTAATGTATTGGCTTCTCCACCTGCTAGTACCTTAGCACCTTCATCCTTACCTATGTTTAAGTAGGATTGTATCTTTTCATATTGGTCATTAGAAGCTTGAGCACCAACCATTGTATTTACATCATAAGGATTATCTTGAATGATAGCATTGGTTCTTTCAATCACACGTTCCATAAATACATCATAAATATCTTCTTGAACCAATAAACGTGAAGGACAAGTACAAACTTCACCTTGATTAAAAGCAAACAAAACAGCACCTTCAATAGCTTTATCTAAATAGGCATCATCAGCATCCATCACAGAATTAAAGAAAATATTTGGTGACTTACCTCCTAATTCCATGGTTACTGGATTTAAATTTTTAGAAGCATATTGCATGATTAACTGACCAGTTGTGGTTTCACCAGTAAATGCCACTTTATCGACACGAGAACTTGAAGCTAAAGGTTTACCAGCTTCAGGACCAAAACCATGCACAATATTAATAACACCTGGAGGGAATACATCTGCAATTTTTTCCATTAATAATGTTGCAGAAGATGGTGTTTGCTCAGCAGGTTTTAGTACCACACAATTCCCTGTTACTAAGGCAGGAGGTAATTTCCATGACAGCATTAGCAATGGAAAATTCCAAGGAATGATTTGACCAACGACACCCAGAGGTTCCTTAATATTCATTGATAAGGTATTGGCATCCAATTCGGTTGCGCTACCTTCTTCAGAGCGAATACACGCTGCAAAATAACGCCAATGATCAACACATAATGGAATATCGGCATTTAAAGTTTCACGAATTGGTTTTCCGTTATCACAGGTTTCAACCAGCGCAAACTCTTCTAGGTTAGCTTCAATAATATCTGCAACTTTATTTAATAGATTTGCACGTTCGGTTGCAGAGGTGTTTCCCCAAGCTTCTTTAGCTGCGTTAGCTGCATCTAAGGCTAATTCTACATCTTCTTTTTGTGATCTCGGATATTTTGCAATAAAGCTATTATCGATTGGCGAAATATTATCAAAGTATTGTCCGTCTTTTGGAGCGACAAATTTTCCGTTGATAAAATTTTCATATTGGGCTTTAAACTTTGGTTTTGAATAACTCATTTGAATCTAAATTAGTTTGTTAATTACTTATTTTTTTGATATCATTATTGTGATATTTTTAATTTTGATAAAATTATTTTATGATATTCTTATTTTATTGAACATATGTATCATACTTTTGAACATATCTATTAAATCTGAATACTAGTCACATTTTTTTGTATTATTGAGTATGAAATCCTTGTTAAGTCAGCATAAAAAACACCGAAAACTCACCACTTTGGTTGAAAACAGAACAACCTACAATGCTGAATATGCCGAATTGAATATTTATGAAACTCATGCCTATGCTGAAAAAGTTTCACTAACTTTTGATTTTCCAATTATTGCGAGCATGCTAACTGGAAAAAAAGTGATGCATATTGATGGTTTTGATGCGTTTGATTTCTTTCCTGGTGAATCTGTAGTGATGCCAACAAACAAGGAGATGGTTATTGACTTTCCGTTAGCTAAAGAACATGATCCTACGCAATGTTTAGCTTTAGGAATCGATGCTACAAAGATTGATGAAGTGGTTTCAAAATTTAACCATAATGTCGCTATTGAAAATGAAAACAACAACTGGGATCTTGATAATTCTGCGTCACATCTTATTAATGATATAGATGTGAATCATCTTATCGAGCGATTAACTTACACCTTCACCAATAATAACAAATCAAAAGATGTCCTACTTGACCTAATGATTCAGGAATTAATCGTAAGGTTGCTTCAAACAAAAGCTAAATCCTTAATTATTAATGATCCACATCAAATTTTTAATGATACGCGAATTGGTACTGTGATTAAGTATATCAAGGAAAATTTGACCAATAAAGATCTTTCGGTAGATGTCTTAGCAGAAAAGGCTTATATGAGTACCTCTCATTTTCACAAGCAATTCAAAAATACGTTAGGCATTTCACCAATTGATTATATCAATTCTGAAAAGATAAAATTTGCTAAGCAGTTAATGAAAGTCAACACATCCTACCGCATGTCTGAAGTTGCTTTTAAATCAGGCTTCAACAATACGAGTTATTTCAACAGGCAATTCAAAAAAATGGAAATGATGACTCCACAACAATTCAAAGCTTCAATTACAAAATCTTAGATTTACTGCATTCGTTTTATATAAGCTTTCATTTCTTTTATCACTTTAGGCGCTAGAATAAGTGTTGCCAACATTGTAGGAATAGCCATAAATGCAAAAATACCATCTATAAAATTTATGATGGCTTCAAAATCTTCAGTAGTAGCGATGACAATACTTAGAATATAAGGAATATTGTACAAAAACTTGTATTTGGCTCCAGTTAAAAAAGACATACACTTAGTACCATAGTAGGCATAAGAAAACAACGATGAAATGCTAAAAACAAATACGCAGATCATGAGTAAATATTGGCCAATTCCTGGCATTGCATTTTGAAATGCCGAAGCCGTTAAACTCACACCATTAGTATCTGTTGTTTGCCAGACACCTGTAACCAGTATCGCAAGCGCTGTGAGTGTGCACACAATTAAAGTATCAATAACTGGTCCAAGCATAGCCACTAAGCCTTCACGTACAGGTTCATTTGTTTTTGCGGCACCATGTGCCATAGGAGCAGTTCCAATTCCAGCTTCATTTGAAAATGCACCACGCTTAATTCCTAAAATAATTAAGGCACCTAAAACACCTCCTGTAACTTTATCATCTGCTATAAAGTTAGCTGAAAATGCATCTGTAAAAATTAATCCTAAATATTTAGGTACTTCAGAATAATTGAGACTTAGAATGATGAGTACCAAACCAAAATAAAGCAACACCATTGAAGGCACCATTTTAGAAGCGATATGACTTATACGTTTTAATCCGCCAAAAATTACAACTGACGTCACAAGAACGAGAACAGCGGCAATTAAAAGATTGGTATTTGTAGTAACTTCAACCCCATTTGGAATCAACACAATGTCATTTACAGCTTGGGTTAATTGATTGACATTAACCACAGGCAATGCACCAAGCATTCCAAAAATAGAAAACATAATCGCTAGAAACTTCCAATGCTTTCCTAGTCCTTCAGTTATAAAATACATTGGACCACCTTGAAGATCACCATTAGAATCTTTACCTCGATACATCACTGCTAATGTAGACGTGAAAAATTTAGTACTCATTCCTACAATGGCACTAATCCACATCCAAAACAAAGCACCTGGTCCTCCAATTGAAATTGCTAATGCTACACCAGCAATATTTCCCATGCCTATAGTAGAAGACAATGCTGTTGTAAGCGCTTTAAAATGGCTGATCTCTCCAGAATCATTAGGATTGTCATATTTTCCTCGAAGCACTTGAATAGCATGACCGAAAAACCGAAATGGTAAAAACTTAGACAATACGGTAAGGTAGAGTCCGCCACCAATAAGCAACACTAAAAGTGGAATTCCCCAAGCAAATGAAGAAAACGATTCAGAAAAGTCTAGAAGTTGATCCATTCGATTTAATTACAACCTCTAAGATAGTATTTTCAATCTATTATGAATTGGAAAGATAGTTGAGAACATTTGCTTCTATCCGACTCTGAATATCAGACACCTCTGCTTTTACAAATGGTTCTCCAGTGATATTTTCATACAACTCAATATAACGTTCACTCACAGAATTAACGTAGTCGTCACTCATTTCAGGAACGGTTTGCCCTTCTAACCCTTGAAAACCATTTGCAATTAACCATTGCCTTACAAACTCCTTAGATAACTGTTTCTGAGGTTCGTTGGCATCCTGACGTTCCTGATAACCTTCCGCATAAAAATAACGAGAAGAATCAGGTGTATGAATTTCATCTATCAAGACAATCTTTCCATCTTTAGTTTTTCCAAATTCATACTTAGTATCCACTAAAATCAATCCACGAGAGGCAGCAATTTCTGAACCTCTTTGAAACAATGCTCTAGTATAATCTTCTAAGATTTCATAATCTGCTTTTGAAACAATGCCGCGTTTGAGAATCTCTTCTTTAGAAATGTCTTCGTCATGATCTCCTTGCTCTGCCTTAGTTGCAGGAGTTATGATAGGCTCAGGAAACTTGTCGTTTTCCTTTAAGCCTTCAGGCATTGCAACACCACAAAGCATTCGTTTTCCTGCTTTATATTCACGAGCTGCATGACCAGACATGTAACCACGAATGACCATTTCTACTTTAAATGGCTCACATAAGTGTCCGACAGCAACATTTGGATCTGGAGTTGCAGTTAGCCAATTAGGCACAAGGTCTTCAGTAGCTTTCATCATGCGAGTTGCTATCTGATTTAAGATCTGCCCTTTATACGGAATCCCTTTAGGCATAACCACATCGAAAGCTGATAAGCGATCGGTTGCAATCATGACCAATTGCTCATCGTTTATATTGTAAACTTCTCTTACCTTCCCTTTGTAGACACTTTTTTGATTTGGGAAATTAAAGTTTGACGCTGTAATTGTATGTTTTTGATTTGTCACAATGATAAATTTGAAATCTTTAAACCCTAGCCCAGATTGAGGCATTTGTTGGAGCTCTTCTCACTCGCTCTAAAGAGCAACGGAGAAAGCGACTGCCGAAAGCTGGATTAGCTCCTAAAAAAATTAATCTCTATTCTCTATACTTTTATAAGCTTCGATGACCTTCTTCACGAGTTTATGGCGAATGACATCCTTATCATCAAGATACACCATACCGATACCTTCAACATTTTTGAGTACTAAAAGCGCTTCTTTAAGTCCAGAAATGGTTCGACGAGGCAAATCGACCTGACCAGGATCACCAGTAAGTAAGAATTTAGCATTCTTACCCATTCTGGTTAAGAACATTTTCATTTGCGCATGCGTGGTATTCTGACCTTCATCTAAAATCACAAAAGCATTATCTAAAGTTCTACCACGCATAAAAGCCAAAGGTGCAATTTGAACGGTTCCATTCTCGATGAAGTTTGCTAATTTCTCAGGCGGAATCATATCGCGTAGCGCATCATAAAGCGGTTGCATGTATGGATCTAACTTTTCTTTTAAATCGCCTGGAAGGAACCCAAGATTTTCACCAGCTTCAACAGCAGGACGTGTTAAAATGATACGCTTTACTTCTTTATTCTTTAAAGCACGAACAGCAAGAGCTACTCCAGTGTATGTTTTTCCAGTTCCTGCTGGTCCGATAGCAAAAACCATATCATTCTTTTTCATACTTTCAACCAACTTACGCTGATTGACCGTTTGTGCTTTTATAACTTTTCCATTAACACCATGCACAATCGCTTCACCGCTTTGTGCTGATGTTTCGTAGTCGTCGCTACTCTGACTCGTAAGTACGCGTTCGATGACATTCTCATCAATCTTATTATACTTACCAAAATGCACCATAAGCATTTCCATACGACGATCAAATTCTTCAAGAAGATCTTCATCGCCATAGGCTTTAATTTTATTGCCTCTAGCTACAATTTTGAGTTTAGGAAAGTATTGTTTTAGGATTTTAATATTGGCGTTTTGAGCACCAAAGAATTCTTTAGGAGTGATTTCTTCTAGTTCTAAAATAAGTTCGTTCAAAAGCTGTCCTATTTAATAATTAATCTGTTTTGTTTTATTAGTTTTGTGTTGAGATAAATTGGCTCTCATTAACTCAAAAATAACTAAAGTATTTTATTCAAAAGGTTACCTTAAGATTAAAATTAAATTAGTTTTTAACAGTTTTATCCAATACCAAAACCCTAGTATTTAGAATTACATTTAAAGTGATTTATTTATGGCAATCATTACATTAACAACCGATTTTGGCGAAAAGGACCACTTTGCTGGTGCCATAAAAGGTGCTATTTACAGTGAGTTGCCTGATGTTAGAATTGTTGATATCTCACACTCTGTTGCGCCATTTAATGTCGCTGAAGCTGCCTATATCATTCAGAATGCTTATAGTAGTTTTCCTAAAGGAACCATACATGTGATTGGTATTGATTCTGAATTGAATCCCGAAAACAAACATATCGCTGTACAATTGGACGATCATTATTTTATTTGTGCCAATAATGGGATCATGAGTATGATCTGTTCTGAAATTGTACCTCAAAAAATTGTAGAGATCAATATTCATGATCGTGTTGCGACAAGTTTCCCTGTTCTTGATGTTTTTGTAAATGTGGCTTGCCATATTGCTCGTGGAGGTACTTTAGAAGTCATTGGAAAAGTAATAGACACTATCAAACCTATTAAAAATCTTATTCCTTTTGTTAATGATGATAAAACTCAGATCATTGGTAGTGTCATCTATATTGACAATTATGGAAATGTGGTTACGAATATTAAACGCAGTTTTTTTGAATCTATTCAGAAAACTCGAAACTATGAGATCTCAGCACGTAATTACAAGTTTAAGACCATTTATGAAAATTATAGTGACGCTATAAATTTTGATATTCCTGAAGAAAAACGCTATGATGCTGGTAAAGGTTTAATTGTCTTTAACTCTTCAGGTTATCTAGAAATTGCTGTTTACAAAAGTGATGGCAACACTGTTGGAAGTGCATCTAGTCTAATGGGATTAAAACTTAGAGATACCGTTACTGTGAATTTTGTGGCAACTCTAGTCACACCTAAAGGTAAAGAAACTATTGACCATTAATCTATGTTTGTACGTATTGTAAAAATGAGCTTTGAGCCTCAACACATTGGTGCTTTTTTAAATAACTTTGAAAAGCACAAAGCTAAGATCAGAGCTTTTGATGGTTGTGAATTTTTAGAATTATATAGAGACAAACGCAATACAAATGTATTTTTCACGTATAGTTATTGGAATTCTGAAGAAGATCTAGAGCATTACAGGTCATCTGATCTCTTTAAAGGCATTTGGTCTGTCACCAAACCCTTATTTAATGCCAAAGCTGAAGCTTGGAGTGTTGATAAAATTGCTAGTTTAAAATAAAATTAAATGACAGAACGCGAAATCAAACAAACTTGGAGAAACCTAATAACACCATTTATAGTTTATGTGGTTTTGTGTATTGTAGCCATCTGTTTTAACAGATTTGGCAGTAAACAACCTACACCTCAAACCGTTAGCTTTTTTGCCTCAGCCTTCTGTTTTACGTTTATTGTATTTTATGCTGTAAAAATGATTAATTTTAAAAAATTTCTAAAAGGCTCTAGTTCTAAATAAATGATTGCTATACTTAAAAAAGAGATTAATACTTTTTTTGCCTCACCAATTGGTTATTTGGTGATTGCTGTGTTTTTGTTACTAAACGGATTGTTTCTTTGGTTATTTAAAGGGGAATTCAATATTCTTGATAATGGTTTTGCCGATCTTTCCAGCTTCTTTTTATTAGCGCCATGGATCTTAATTTTTCTGGTTCCTGCTGTAACGATGCGCAGTTTTGCTGATGAAAAAAAACAAGGAACTTTAGAGCTATTACTCACAAAACCTATTAGTCATTTACAAATTGTTCTTGGAAAATATTTTGGAGCTTTTGTGCTTATAATTATTGCGATAATTCCGACGCTGCTTTACGTTTACACCTTACATGAACTAGGAAATCCTGTTGGGAATTTAGACCTCGGAAGCACCATAGGTTCTTACTTTGGTTTACTGTTTTTAATAGCAGCTTATACTGCTATTGGTGTTTTTGCATCAAGCTTAACCGATAACCAAATCGTAGCGTTTATAATTGCAGTTTTTATAAGTTTCTTTTTCTATTTTGGATTTGAAGGCCTTTCTGAATACAAGATATTTGGTGATGCGCTTTACATTGAAACTTTAGGAATGGCCTCACACTTTAAAAGTATGAGTCGTGGTGTTCTGGATACACGTGATATCATTTACTATTTAAGTATCACTGCTGCCTTTATTGTGTTAACTCAACTAAATATAAAGCGTGCTAACACATGATTATCAATGCGTCCTTTATCATTCTGCTTTGTATCACCTTTATTTTGGTGTTTCTGTTTGTAAAAACCATTGATAAGCGTAAATGGCTAACCATATTAGTCAGTGTTGTTTTAACGCCTTTTATTTATTTTTACGCAGTATATCCTATGATCAATATATTTAGCAGTTATCATCATCAAAAAACATTTACAGCGCAATTATGGAACGACAAACCTAATTTACGTTATGAGCTTTCAGATGATTTACTAACGTCTAACTTACTCATTGGCAAATCGAAGTCTGATATTGAATCCTTATTGGGCACATATGAATGGTTGTCGTGGAATGATACTTTAAAAACACATGACAACAACAAATGGAACTATAGCCTAGGTCAAGAACCAGGAGCCTTTAACGATCAAAAAGAATGTTTAGAAATTGTATTTCAAAACACGAAGGTTAAAACAGTTAACCCTTATCAAGAAACCCTAACCTTTGAAAGCACTAATGACTAAAAAACGTATCATATATATTGCTGGACTCTTACTAATTATAGTCATCATCAACGTGATTTCTGGTCAGCTATACAAGCGCTTTGATCTAACTCAAGACAAACGTTACACACTTTCAGAAGCGGCTAAGCAGACTTTATCTGATGTGAACTCTCCTATAATTGTTGATGTGTTTTTAGAAGGTGATTTTCCTTCAGAATTTAGACGTCTAAGAGATGAAACACGTCAGATTCTTGAAGAGTTTTCCGTAGCAAACCATCAACTAAAATTTGATTTTATCAATCCCTTTGAAAATGAAGCAGATCGCAAACGTAACATCCAACAATTAGCACAACGTGGTATGCAACCTTTTCAAATTACTGTTAAGGAAAATGGAAAAACTTCACAAGAGGTTGTGATTCCTTGGGCTTTGGCTAGCTATAACGAGCAAACCGTTATTATCCCATTAATTAAAAATAAAATTGGTGCTTCAGATCAAGAATTAGTCAATGGATCTATTCAAAATTTAGAATATGCTTTTGCTGAAGGTTTTAAAAAATTAGTAACGCCAAAAGAAAAGAAAATCGCTGTACTTCGCGGTAACAAACAATTAGCAGACATCTATGTTGCCGACTTTCTAAAAACCTTAGGCGAACATTATTATTTAGCACCTTTTACTTTAGATAGTGTTGCGAGTAATCCAAACAAAACCCTAAAAGATTTGCAAGGGTTTGATCTTATCATTTCGGCGAAACCTATGGAACCGTTTACAGAAAATGAAAAGTATGTTTTAGATCAATATACTATGAATGGTGGAAAAAGTCTATGGCTTACTGAAGCTATCATTATGGATAAAGATAGTCTTTATCGCAATTCTGGCAAGGCCGTAGCGATTATGAAAGATTTGAATTTAAATGATTTCTTTTTCAAATATGGCGTACGCATCAATCCAGTTATGGTTAATGATATGTACTCTGCACCTATTACGTTAGCAATTGGTGAAGGTAGTAATGCGCAATTTCAACCTGTACAATGGCAATATTCACCTTTGGCTGATAATAATCCGAATCATCCGATCACTACCAATATCAATCCTGTACGTTTTGATTTTGCTAGTCAGATAGATACCTTAAAAAATTCAGTGGAGAAAACCATACTTTTAAGAAGCTCAAACCTAACAAAATTAGTTGGTGTTCCAACTGAAGTCGATTTGGATATCGTAACACAAGAGCCATATATTGAAAGCTACAACAACCCTAACCAAACACTTGCAGTATTGCTTGAAGGTGAGTTTACTTCAGTATATAAAGATCGTATCAAACCGTTTCAAATCAATGAAGACAAAACGGCAAGTGTTGAAACAAAAATGATTGTAATTGCAGATGGTGATGTCATCAAAAATGAGGTCTTTAAAAATCAACCTCAAGAGCTTGGTTTTGATCGTATGACAGGGAGACGATTTGGCAATACGGAGTTTCTTCAAAATGCTGTGAATTATCTTCTAGAGGATGACGGACTTATAAACATTCGTACTAAAGAAATTGCTTTACAATTCTTAGATCCTCAAAAAATACAAGCTGAAAAATCGAAATGGCAAATTATCAATATTGCTTTGCCTCTAGTTATTCTTAGTGTTTTCGGATTTAGCTTTAATTATTTCAGAAGAAAACGCTATTCCAAATAGGAAAAGCGCAGACTTAAATAAGCTTCTAACTCTTGTTTAAAATGTTAATAAGTTTGTTTTATAAAACAATCCCTTTAAGATATATTTGTAGAACGAATACTGTGGATAGCACACAGATAAAAATCAATTGAAATACAAATGAAATTTATAGTATCAAGCACATATTTATTAAAGCAATTACAAGTGTTAGGTGGTGTGATCAATAATTCAAATACACTTCCAATTTTGGACAACTTTTTATTTGAATTAAATGCCTCTAAGCTTACCGTTTCAGCTAGTGATCTAGAAACAACCATGTCATCAACTTTAGATGTAGAAAGTGATGAAGACGGAAGCATTGCATTACCAGCAAGGTTATTATTAGACACTTTAAAAACCTTTCCTGAGCAACCGCTCACCTTTGTTGTTGAAGACAATAACACAGTAGAAATTAGTTCGAATCATGGTAAATATGCCTTGGCTTATGCTGATGGAAATGAATTTCCAAAAGCTGTTGAATTAGACAATCCTAGTACAACGACAATTTCAGGAGACATTTTAGCTACAGCTATCAGTAAAACCATTTTTGCTGCTGGAAACGATGATCTACGTCCTGTAATGAGTGGTGTCTTTTTTCAATTCTCTACGGAAGGTTTAACCTTTGTAGCGACAGATGCTCACAAACTAGTAAAATACACAAGATCTGATATTAAAGCTGATCAAGTTGCTGAATTTATTATGCCTAAAAAACCATTGAATCTACTCAAAGGGATTTTAGCAACTATGGATGATGCAGTGACTATAGAATACAATGACTCTAATGCTAAGTTTACTTTTGAAAACTCTGTTTTAGTTTGTCGCTTAATTGATGGAAAGTATCCTAATTACGAAGCGGTTATTCCTAAGGAAAACCCAAATAAACTTACAATAGACAGAACACAATTTTTAAATTCTGTGCGTCGTGTGAGTATTTTTTCTAATAAAACTACACACCAAATACGTTTAAAAATTGCTGGAGCAGAATTAAATATCTCTGCTGAAGATATCGATTATTCAAACAAAGCTGAAGAGCGTTTGTCTTGTGATTATCAAGGTGATGATATGCAAATAGGATTCAACTCACGCTTCTTAACAGAAATGTTGACCAACCTTAATGCAGATGACGTACAATTAGAAATGAGCTTGCCTAACAGAGCTGGAATTCTTACACCAGTTGACGGACTTGACGAAGGTGAACAAGTGACAATGCTTGTGATGCCAGTAATGCTCAATAGTTAGAAAAACTACTTTTTACAAATAAAAAAGCCCACTTACAAGTGGGCTTTTTTTTATACTATCATAACAGCCTAATTTTTCAAGAACTTTTTATTGATAGTATTGTTAGATGTTTTAATTTGAATCATATATAACCCAATGTTCAAACCTGATACATCTATACCATTGTTAATTGTTTTAGGCTGTTTTACTAATTGACCATTGATTGAGTAAATAGACACACTATCAATTTGCGCTGTAGACTTAATAAATAATCTATCTCTAACTGGGTTTGGGTATAGTTTTACTGAATTCGCATTCAAAACTATATCGCCAACTTCTAATGTAGCGTTGTATTCGTAAACACCTAAATCGATTGTAGTGTCAAAAACTCTTGTGTTACCAGATAAATCTAAATCGCCAAATAAAGCTAGATCATAAAGAGCATTATCACCTTGATCAATAATATAATTTGAAGCTGATGTTGGTTTATAATCTGCACTTAAATTAAGAGACACTGTATTTGGATCTAAATCTTGAACATTATTAAATGATGGTGCTGCAAAAGATCCTGATGCTCCTCCATTATAAGTGATTTGAGTTATTGAATTATTAATTACTAATTCATAATGATTTCCTTGAGTACCATAAGAAATATCTCTGTCTGCGTAAGTTCCATTTAACGTATTACCAAAGAAGATAGAGTTGTTTATCTCTAGATGTCCTCGAGTATTATCTGAACCCATGATAATTGACTGTCCATAAGATGTATTATTGACGTTTACTACATTATTATTAATAAAAGATGAATTAGTTATTATTAAATCTAAGTCTCTGAAGTTTGTAAATGAACCATCAGGAATTCTATATGCATTGATAACAGAAAACTTGGTTTCATTATCAGCAAACAGAACATTAGAAAAATCTGCATAAATATTATTAAAGCGATCTGTATGTAATAAAATAATACTTTGTCCAGTACTTACATTATTTGTAAAGCTTACGTTGTAAAGTTTAAAATTATCCCTTAAACCAAATCCTTTAATTAAAAAATCATTACTATAGTTATTTTTAAAACTACAGTTTTTTATACTCAAGTTTTCAATCCAAGTAGAAGCACCATAATATTTTGAATAAATAACACCATTATCTTGATTGTTAACATTACTTGAGGTATCGTAAATATTTTCTAAAACAAAACCGTCAATAGTAATATTAGTAGCATCTACTAATATTAATCTATCAGCATTATCAGATTTATTAGATGTTAAATCACCATCAATATCATCACCGTTCATATCACCTGTAATAACAGTTGCATTAGTTGTATTTATTAGTGTTAAATCTCTATCAGATAGTTCTGTTTCAGTACCATCAAAACCACCAAAAATAGAAATACTTGTAGCATTTATTTCTAGAGGTGTGTTTTGAGCTGAAGGTTTATAAACACCTTTAGCTACCCATATATTACTATTAGGACCAGCAACAGTTAATGCAGCATTTATTGTTGTGTAAGCATTAGTCCATGAGCTTCCGTCATTAGCTCCAGAAGCATTGGCATCTACATAAATAGGTCCATAATTACAGTTAGAAGAATAACTAGAGTTTGCATCTCTAGTCCATCCGTTATCGTATTGACCTGCATTAGTATAAGGTGGCGAAAAACTAGCATCATGTTGAATACACGTTAAATTTGGGTTTCCGTAAGATTTCATATACGAAAAGTTAGCATTATTCCCATTAGCTAAATTTAATTCTACCAGCTGATTGTTTTGACAATGCACTTGATTTAATGTAGGAATATTACTAACATCTAATGTAGTTATTTGGTTGTTTGCACAATGCAATCGTGTTAAACTAGTGTTATTACTAACGTCTAACGATGTTAGGATATTTGAATATACTTCTAATATGGTTATGTTTACAAAAGCTTCAATTCCTGTTAAATCTGTAATTCCTAGACTTGTTGCCGATATTGTTCCTGTAAAAGCTTGCGCTTCTGCAACAGAAATTTCTGTATCAGAATTTGTATTAATTGCAGTATTGTTTAACAAATAATTTTTAAAGTTGAAATCTGGAATGTTTACGTTTTGAGCTAAAATTACAGATACGCCCAAACATAGGTAGGTAATAAATAAGAGTAATGTTTTTTTCATTGTAGTTGAGATTAATTTTTATTTTCAACCACAAAACAACTACTACATACAAGGTTTTCAATTTCTTTTTTTCTGAATAGTTCTAATTTCTTTCTGAATGAAAATCACATAAACGTTTCCTTAATCACTTCTAAAAATTGATCGCGTTTAGATTTTGAAATCGGGATGCGTTTTTGATTGTTCATTAATAAGTAATCGCCATCGTCTTTAACCAATTCGCTTACATATTTTAGGTTTATTAAATACGAACGATGACATTTAAAAAACATCGCATTACGCTCTAACTGCTCTACAAAATGCTTCAACGGTTTGCAAATGGTTTTTTGTTTGCCATCCATAAGTTGTACGTTGGTGTACATGCCATCAGCTTCAAAATAGACGATATCATTGTGAGATGCAAACATAATCCCTTTAGGTATTTCTAAAGCAATTTTGTCCATTGAGAGTTGCTTCAACGAGTCGCGCAACTTGTTTAGCTGATCACTTAAATTGTTAGCTTTTATGGCTTCTTCGGCTTTTGCAACTGCATTTTTTAATTCGTTGGTGTCAACTGGTTTTAACAGATAATCTACAGCAGATAATTTAAAGGCTTCAATGGCATATTGATTATAAGCCGTCACAAAGATGATTTTAAAATCGATCTGGTTTGGGAAGTATTCTAAAATGTCTAATCCTGATTGGTTTGGCATTTCAATATCTAAAAAAACAACATCAGGTTTACTGGTTTTTATTAAATCGACACCAGATGCTAAATCTTGCGCTTCTCCAATGTTTGTAATACTCTCGCAATGTTCAGTTAGTAAGTTTGATAGTAAATGTCTGGCACGTTTTTCGTCGTCTATAATTATCGCTTTCATATCTTAATGTATTGGCATACTAATTACCACTTTTGTACCTGCAGCAGCATCATTTTCGTCATACAAATCGCTGGTTGTTATGGCTATATCACGCTTTAGTTTATTTTTATAAAGGTGCACACGTTCTTCATTTGCTTTGGTAGCAAAGGGTTTGTGCTGCTGGTTTAATTGTTTTAATGTTTCGGATTGAACACGACCAATACCGTTGTCTTCAACCGTAATTTGTAATTTATTTTGCTGAATTATTTTAGCTTCAATATGTAGCTTTCGATTATTTAATTTGTGTAATAATCCGTGTTTTAGAGCATTTTCAACATATGGCTGAATAAATAACGACGGCACTTTTATTTGTTTCGTCTTCAACTGATTATCGATAGTAATATTATATTCCAATTCATCTTCAAAACGGACTTTTTCTAATTCTAAATACAGTTTTAAAGCGTTTAATTCTTCTTCTAAAGTAATTTCGTTTTGCTGACTGTAATCTAAATACATCCTAATTAATCGGCTAAACTTCACTAAATACGAGCTTGCTAGTTCTTTTTCATTGGAAATAATATAATCTTGAATAGAATTTAAAGCATTGAAAATGAAATGCGGATTCATTTGAGAACGCAGGTTTTCTAACCTTAAATTGGTGATTTTTTTATCGATTAATATTTTATCAATCTCCACAATACGCTGTGCTTCTTTTTGTTGTAATCGCCATCTAAAATACAACCAAACTAAACCTATAATTGACACTAAAACTAAACTGTAAAACCAATAGGTTTCCCAAAATGGTTTAGCAATTAAAAATGTTATTGGTGTTGCAAAAACAGGATTATTAGCACTAACATTTTGTGCTTTTAATTCAAAGGTAAAGGTTCCGCTTGACAAACTATTAAAGTTGACAAAGTGTGTATTCAACGGTATTTTTTGCCAACTAGTATCTAGCTGCTTTACACGATAATGATAGTTAACATGTTTGTTAGATTGAAATCCGTTGGAATTAAAAGTTAGTCCTATTTTATTAAAATCATGTGGTAATTTATAGTTGTTGGCAACCAAAGTGTCACGATCGTTTATCGAAACTTCTTCTACCCTAACCTTTGCAGTTTTAAAGGTTTTAAACAAACCGTTTGACTTAGGAAGTGTATAAAACGTTTTTGGTAAGCTTACAATAATTTGGTCTTGAAGTACCAAAAAATCGTTAACTGCTGTGTTTAAACCATCTTGTGCATTTAGCGATTGAAGTTGTTGTGTTTTTATATGGTATTGAAACAATCCTGAATCGGTTGAAATCCATAATACAAGTCCATCTGAATGTATTGTATTTATTTGAAGGTTGTCAGGAAGATTAATTCCTGAAGTTTTCAAGGTATTGCTCTCGTATTTCAATAATCCATTGTGCTGTGTGGCTAACCAAATAATTCCGTTGGTATTTGCTATAGAATTAACCATTAGACTATTTGAGTTGAACTTAATTTCCTCTGAAGTAAATGTTTTGGTGTTGTACTTGTATAGTCCATCAATGTAGGATACAAATAACGTGTTTTCTAAAACAACAGAAGCTTTTACGCGACTTTCTTTAAGAATCTGTTTTTCAGGATTATCAAAAATGTTTTTATATACAATACCTTGACGATAATTACCATAGAATAGTGTGTTAGCATTAATACTTGAAAATGTTTTCGCTACCGAAAATCGGTTACTTACATCTGTAATTTTATCAGTTTTTAAATCAACCACATACGATTCTGAGGCATTTATACTAACAATTAATTGCTTGTAACTGCTATCAAAAAAAAGTTTACCAATAATTTTCTTACCAGGTAATTGTAGTGTTTTAATGAGTTGATTTTTATTGTAAAATATGAGTTTTCCATTATTCGTTCCAAAAACAAAATGATTATTTTGTAAGGCTGCAGAAGCTGTTATTTTTGCTTCAAAATGAGATAACTCTATATGACGAATATTTAGGTTTGGCGAAACAAATACACCGTTATCTAAAGTTGTAAACCAGTAATTGCCGTTAAAATCTATTTGAACATCAGTAACTGATTCAGTACTAAAAAGTTGCTCTTTAAATGTAAACAAATCACTTTCAAAAGTATAAACAAATACACCAGAACTGGTTAAAAACCAATACTCGTCTTTAAAATTTAGAACGTTGTAAATAGTTTCATGTTGTATTTGGGCTGGTGTTTTAAGTTTGGTGACGTCATCGTTTACTCTATTTATAGAATACAAAACATTACCATTAACGCTTTTATGTGTGAAGAATATGGTCTTATTAAAAGTGAATAATTTTGGGGATTGTATTCGCTTTGTACTTGTTATTTCAAATATTTTTGTGGACTTGTTGTTATTAAATTTATAAATACGATGACGTTCTAATTCATCTTCAAAACTGATAGCGAAGGTGTAATTGGTCCCATTAATAGTAGCGTTACTAATACACATACCATCAAAAAGCTTATTGATTTTTTTTGTTGTTAGATCAATATCATAAACACCTGTTACAGTAAATAACCGAATATAGTCTTCATGAATAGTATAAAGTGCTAATTGTCCTTTCACAAGTTTACTAGCATCATAAAACAAGTTTAAACTATCGTTTTCCACATAAAATAACTGGCCATAAATATTGTTACACCAAAGTTTATTATCAGCATCAAATTTTAATTGAAATAAGGAGTTTGATTTTTGCTTATGATGACTAAACCGTTTATAATCTTTTCCGTTGTAACGGTACAATCCTTTATTTGCGGCTAACCATATATGTTTTTCGTTGTCTTCGGCTATATCATAAAATTCAACATCTGGAAGATTTGAAACTTTAGACATATGATGCGTAACCGGATTTTGAGCAATTACAAAACCTGGTAAAAGAAAAAATAATATGCATTTAAAATAGCACCACATAAATATCAACTAACAAACTTAATATTTATGTTTACAATGCTTGCTTTATTTTTCTGGAACTATCATATTTTTTTCTTAATGCAAAAAACGCGTACTTTTTAGTACGCGTTTTTAATTACCTCTTTATAAAATAACTAACTAATAAAATTAAGAGATAAAGGATATCTTGGTGTTTCGCCCTGACTGGCTCTTACTGCATTAACTATTGGATATATAAACGATAAAACACATAATATTAGTATGCCTAAAATACCTAGACCAAATGCTAATATTAACGGAATACACAAAAGACTATAGATTAACATACTTATTTGAAAGTTCAGGATATGCTTTCCTTGTTCGTTCATTGCATATACAGAATCACGTTGCGTCACCCAAATAATAAGTGGTACAATTAAACCTCCAAAACCAGTTATAAACGTTAATAACTGACTCAAATGTGTTAAGACGATAAGCTGATTATCTTGTCTCATGATAACGTTGTTTTATTTTATGATTACATCTGTTGGACGCAAAATCACATAAAATGTTACAGCTCTATCTATTTAATAATCAATTTCTTTATTTCTGTCTTTGCTCCTGAATGAATATTCACCAAATACAATCCAGAACTTAGCTTCAGATTAATCGGACTTGCATTACTAACAGCACGTTTAAATTCGATTCGTCCTAACATATTATAGATTACAATACTACTTTGGTTTTGAAGTCCTTTAAAATTTAAAACGTCTTGTGTCGGATTAGGATATAATGTAATTGTTTGATCTTCAACTTCAGAAATATGCAAGGTGTCTTCAACGCTAAAGGTAGCAGTTGCTACTGAAGCATTACCACAAGCGTCTAAGATTTCAAAATCAACTTCAACCGATTCTGGGCAAGACACTGTTGCTGTACCATTATGAAATAATGTTGCTGTGCTACAAGCATCTGTTCCAGAAAAACTGTATAACCAATTCTCATAGGCAGTTTGAAAATCTTCACCACAATTGACCGTTACATCTATTGGAGTGACATCCCAAATTGGAGCTTCAGTGTCTTCAACTGTTATCGTTTGCTCGTGAATCGTCTCATTACCACAATCGTCGCTAGCTGTCCAAGTTCTCGTAATTGTATAGTTTCCTGCGCAAGCACCTAAGGTTGTACTCTCATTAAAATCTACTGAAGCTATTCCGCAGTTATCACTTGCACTAAGCGTTTCCGATGAAGGAATGTTATCACAATCAACCGTTGTATCTGCTGGAAGTGATTCGTTAAAGGTAGGCGCTGTATTATCTTCAATAGTAAATGTAGCATCCTTAGTAATTTGATTTCCACATTCATCTGATAATGTAAAAGTTACTGTTTCAGAACCTGTATTTCCACAAAGATCACTTAATCCACTAGCATTATGAGTTAACGTTTCATTTCCGCAGGTTACCGTTCCAGAAAAACTATTCAACCAATTGGTATAAGCATCCATAGGATTTTCGTTTTCATCACATTCAATAGTCATATCAGTAGGTTCATTGGTCCAAGTAGGTCCAACAAAAGCGATACGAAATAAGGTGTCATTAAAAATATTCACATAATACACAAAACCATCCAGAGGATTTTGCATCATATGAACAATTCCTGAGCCAAAATTTATAGGTGCTAATTCAGAAATATCACTAATCCAGTTCAAAGATCCATCAGTTAATGTCGCCACATTGATCCAGTTTCTGATATAATCCGTAAACAAGTATTTACCATTCATACTACTTCCTAGTGCATCACCTTGAATATGAATACCAGCGATTGCTGTATTTCCTCTAAACTCAATACCAGTAGTAGGCGAACCTGTAGCTCCTACTCTAGGATTTGTAGGTGTTGTTCCAGAAAACCAAGGTACTCTCGCTTCATTTTGTCCGCCATGTCGCCACGCCACTTCAGGTCTATCATGCACAAAACGTCTCATAGCAGGATCAGGATCATCAACAAATGATGTTGGCTGAAGGCAGTTATTTACAAAAAGCACATTACCTTCATCAGGATTCGTTGTACCACTATTATAGTAACCATTATGTTGCGTTAAGCCTTCATAGAGCGGCCAACCACCATTTAAACCAGCTTTATCAAAAATGTGTAAATCTTCCCAAGTTCCCCAACCTACATCAGCCACATGGATAATTCCAGGATTGCCATCGGAAGGATTAGAGCTACCACTTCCTTTTTCGATAGACATTCTAAAAGGATGACGTAAGCCCAGTGCCCAAACTCTTGACTCAGGTGCACGAGGATTAGACACGTCATAGAATGGATTGGAAGGCATACCATCTCCAGTGTCAGGATCTAAGCGTAATACTTTTCCGCAAAGCGATGTAATCATCTGACTTCTAAACGCTCCAACATTTTCTTCAGGTCGCATAATTCCGTCATTTATAGCCTGTTGCCAATACGTTTCATTAGCACTACCAGTATCAACAGAATTATAACTCGCATTATCACCAGTGGATACCAATAAAGTTCCATCATCGGCAAATATTACAGTACCACCAGCGTGCGACTCATGTGTTAAAGGCACACCAGTTGAAACTGATTCTCCAAGAAGTACAGTTCTAGATGCATAATTGGTTGTTAATGGACTACTGCCTATATTTAATTGATAACGTGTTAGTCGGCTAATGGAAGCTTCATAATAATCATTATCATTAGGATCATAACTAGGTGTTCCATAATTCATTAAATGCTCACGATCAACCATATAGTACATATAAACTAAACCATTGGTATCATAATTTGGATCTAAACAAAAGCTTGCAAAACCAAAATCTCTCCAATCGCCAACTTCATCAGAAATATCAAGAACAGGTGTTGTTTGTTTAACGTAAGTTGTTCCATTCCAATTAGACACATAAACATGTCCGCGTTTTTCCCAAACAAACATTTGAGTGCCATCGTTATTGAACACCACACCCATAATTGTATTATAGCCATTTTGAACCTCATTGGCAGAGTACCCAACAGGTAATTGAGCGAAAGCAGTGTAAGAACCTAAGATGTAGAAAACACCAATAAATACTAGTGTTAGTATTTTTGAAATACGATTAAAGCAAGACATAATAAGTTATTTTGGTTGGGAAACTATATGTTGCTATTAATCAGTGTTAAAGATAGTTTGACAAGAATCAATAAAAAAATAATAAACTTCAAAGGGAAATAAAATCGATGACAGGTTTTAATTTGAAGTCCTTTTATTAATGATCTATTCCAGATAAGAATTTAAATAAAATACTATGCTAGGATGCTAGGTACAAATATCAATAAAACCAAACGAAAGCATAACCTAGAAAACAGGTTTTGTGGTATCACGCAATATGAGTTTGGTTTTAATGATTTTAGTCTTCGTAGAATTTTGCGCTTTATTGTTGAGACGATCAATAAATAAATTCACAGAAGCCTTTCCTATATCAATAGTATGTTGTGACACAGTAGACAATTTAGGATCAGTAAACTGAAGAACATTATCATCTGAAAATCCGATAATAGATAGATCTTCTGGTACGTTATAATTAAGTTTAAAAGCTTTTTGAAGCGCAATTACTCCAGATGTATTATCAATAGCAATTATGCCATCTATTAATGGATACTCTTTAAACAAAACATTAATTTTTTGATCTGCTACTTCATTCTTAGAGATTGTAACTACTATAGGTGTTTCTTTATAATCTTCATTTTCAGTCAAAGCTTGAACATAACCGTTTGTACGCAATTTACCTACACTTAAATTATCAATATCACTAATCAAAACAATATGCTTTCTTCCTTCAGATAACAAATGTTTGGTAGCTTCAAAAGCTGCACCAAAATCATCAATTATAACTTTATCACATATAATATCATCAGATACTCTATCAAATAAAACGATAGGTATATTTTGGTTTAGTATTGCTTTTATATGTTCAGTATCATTATCAATTTGCGACTCTTCGGCTATGGACATTATAAAACCATCTACACTTCCATCAGATAATAATTGTAGGCTATTCATCTCTTTAGATTTTTTTTCATCTGAAAGACAAGTTATAATATTGTAGCCATGAGAACTAGCCTCTTCTTCGATAGCGTATAAGGCCTTGGCAAAAAAATGATTCAGTATGTTAGGAATAATGACACCTATTGTATTGGTAGTATTATTTTTTAAACTGATTGCTACTTTATTTGGCTTATAATTTAAATGCTCAGCCAATGCCTTTACTCTAGCAATTGTTTCTGGACTTATTTCCTCACTATTATGTAAAGCTTTAGAAACAGTAGAAATAGACACATTTAATTGCTCCGCTAAATCTTTTAGTGTTACCATAGTAAAAAAAAGAGTGTAATTTAAAAAAAATACACTCTTTTGAATTAAAATTAAAAAACAACATTAGTTTTTGACTAACTTGATTGTTTCTGAACCAAACTGAGTTGTCAATATTGCAAAATACACACCTTTATTGATCTTAGAAGTGTCAATTGTTGAAACTGTCATGTTTGGAGTAAAAGAAAGTACTTCTTTACCTAGAATATCAAACAATTGAATTTTGTTTAATGTGTGATTAGACTTCACATTCCAGATGTTATTTGTAGGATTAGGATACACTGTAAACGTAGAATTGTCGTAATCTTCCAAGCTCAACGTAGCAGGCTGAATTACGATACTACCTAATTGCGCATAGTATTCATCAAACTCTCCTCTGGAATTTATGTTTGGACCTACAACTTGAAAACCATATTGAACGTGGTTACTTGGGTCTTCTGCAATACTACCATCATAACTAACTGAGAAATCAGCGCCTTCAATTAATGGAGCATTATCTTCGTATAATACAGCTGAAAAATCTGAATTAAAAATCTTGATGAATACTACACTAGAGTAAGCAACATCTAATGCTTGATTTCCTTGATCACTACCCATACCATTATAGGTAATTGTTGTCGGCATATCTACAAGTGTATTTGATACCACATTACCTGTAAATGAAAACCCAGTAGATGTCGCTAGTCCATCGTCTTGAATAAAAAGATTAGCTTCCATAATTTTTTCACCCTCCATTTCACCATCGGTTTGCCAGTAGGCATTGGTATCTCCTATTCGATTAGGAGTGAGCGTTACCGTATTTGCAGGAAGATCAAAAGTAGAGTTTAAATCACCAATACCCCATCCGCTACCGAATTGGTAAACACCATCTCCAAATGGATTAGGTAGATTAGATACATTCATAAAACCAATCCAGCATGGTGTTGGTGGATCCGTTTGAGGATCTGGACATTGATTGTTAGCATCAAAATTAATAGTTTGCGCATTTAATGAATTAAATAGCAAACTAGTCATAAACATTAGCATTGTAATTTTTTTCATAGTGTTCGAATTATTAAATTATTTAGTGTTAATATTTCTGTCATACGTAAAAATAATTGATAAGCCTTTAACAAGCAATTTTAAGACCTTTACAAAACTCATACAAAATTCACTTATACTTAAAATCTCCTAAACAATTATTATTTGGGGAAAATTTGACTTCCTTGCATAAGCAATGGATTAAAAACATGTTAATCGTAGTGGTAATGTTGTGTTTGCTTAATTTTATTTTTTACATAATCAATATCTTAGTTTTATTTAAATTTTAAATCCTTTTTTATTATTAAGTCATCCAAAAGTTACTATACCTTACTCTACTCTAACTAACATTATACTTCTTTGAAGTTGTTGTTTCATTGATATTTATTTCAATAGACCTAAGATCCTCATCTGGTTTATTACCATTATTAACAGAAATAGTATTAGCTCTCTTGTCTAATAGAATACGAATTTCAGTAGCACGTTCTTGGGTAATACTATAGCTTTTCATAATGTACATTGCTATAAGTGTTCCTGCCATTGGAAAGAAACAAAAGAATGCGTGCAGTCCATCAACAGCTAACTGCTGATCTGTAGTAACCAAATCAGGATCAAAACCTACAAAATCAATAATTACTCCACTTAAAGCTCCAGCAATTGCAAAACCAACTTTAACCATCCACCAATATATAGCGCCGAATATTCCTTCTCTTCGTTTTCCTGTATTAAGTTCATCAACATCAATTACATCAGCGGTCATAGACATCATAATTGTAAACAGACTTCCTATTCCAAATGAGAAAAATGGAAGGGCAATAATATACATCCAAGGTTTTCCTGGTATGAATAGAAAGTATAACATTATATACCCAATAATTGAGATCCCTTGCGCTAATAAAAAAGCATTTTTCTTTCCATAAGTTTTGGACATCCATGTTACAATAGGAATTACAATAAATGTAGTTCCAAGTGCACTTAAGCATCCAAATAATGACACCCAAATACCAGTAGCCTCAGCATCTCCATTAAATAATTTATAAACAATTACAAAAAAAGTAAGTGCAGCAACTGTATTAAACGCGTTAAAAATCAAAAATGTCGCACCACACAATTGTCTAAATTCCTTAATCTTGAATGCTTCAATAAAACTATTGTAAATTTTAACCAAACTGTTACCAATGTTCGCAATGTTTAATGGTTCATAATCCTCATCAATAGTAGAATTGCTTTTCAAAAACAATGCAGGAACCATGGCACAAATAGCACAAGGTATTGCCACCCAAATAGATAATTGCCTTACAGCTTCTTCTGCTGAAGGAAACCAATCAGGATCATACATAATAATCCAAAACAAAGGCGCAATTACCCAAGCCCATTGCCCAATCCATTGTGCTACAGCCATAATATTTGTTCGCTCATGAAAATCATCGCTCATTTCATAACCCATAGCAACATAAGGCACACTAAAAAAAGTTAGTCCTAAGTAAAAGACAATTGACCATAAGAAGAAATACCAAAAATTAAATTGTAACGAGTTCTCTTTGAAAAGTTGCCACATAAAAATGTAAGAAACTCCCATAATCACAGCTCCTAATAGAACGTATTGTCGACGTCTTCCCCATTTAGATTTAGTATTATCAGAAATAAATCCCATAATTGGGTCTGTAATCGAATCAAAAATTCTTGGAGCGAAAAAGATCACGCCCCACATCCAACCTGGAAACCCAAGATCTTGCACTAAAACTACCATAAATATTCCCATAATTGCTGGGAACATTTGGTTAGCAAACATACCTATTCCAAAAGCTAGTTTTTGACCGAATGGAACTTTCTTGGTTTTCGTTGACATTACAATTTCTTTTTAGTTTATTACTTCTCCTTTAATTAAGAGTTTGGTATGACTATAGTTTGTATAGCCTGACCATCAATTTTTATATTTATGTTTTTATTATTTAGTTTAAGGTTGAAATTTTTTGGAGTGTTTTCTTCATTAAAAATCACGACTGCTATAGACTTGTTTGGGTTTCTAACTGCGGTAACCATAAGACTTTCATTAAAATGTTTCACCTCTATTTTTTTAGCACCAGGCCTTATAAATCTGCTAAAATGAGACATCGTATAATACAGAGGTGTGAAATACACTTCGTCGTTTTCAGGATCTACAATAACTGGTGCAACACACCAATTTTTAAACCAATTGGGACCTCCTTGTTTATCTAGTACCATATTCCAATCGATCCATCCATCAACCCAATTATTTAAACAACCTATAATATCTCTAGCATAACGATTTACAGGAGCATACTTTGGATGTAAGTGTCTATCTTTTTCAGAAGCCCAGTCCCAGCCCCAATCTGTGGCCTCTTTAGACCAATACCATTTGTCATCCTTCCACATAGGAACTTCAGAATCAACACAGCCTTCTGTTTCAATTAAATATTTAGTTGGCGCTTTTTCATGGGCATATTGAAGTGCTTCTGGAAAATAATCATATGTACTTTCATACCAGTGTATAGCTGTTCCAGCAAAATATGATGAAGACGTTTCATTCTGAAACATCACATCAACCCACTCTTTGATTCCAGCTCTATTTTGATCATAGCCCAAAATTTTAATATGTTCTTTCCCTTTGGCTTTTAGCTTTGGTCCTAAATGGTTTTGAACAAAGTCTGTTTCTTCTTCTGGAGAAAAATGCATACTCTCCCAGTTATTGCCATTTCCATGAGGTTCATTAACAGGTGTCACTCCCCAAATAGTAATGCCTTCAGCTTTGTAAGCCTCTAAATATTTATCAAAAAATAAGGCATAGGCATCGTAGTATTTTGGCAAGAGCTTACCTCCAACATAAGCTTTATTGTCTTTCATCCATGGAGGCGCAGTCCAAGGAGAAGCAATAATTTTAAAACCTTCATTCGAAGTTGACATCGCATCTTTAATTAAAGGAATCAAATCATCTTTATCTTCAGCAATTGAAAAGTGATTCATTTCTACATCACCTTCAATAGGCGCATATGTATAATTATTAAGCGAAAAATCACATGAGCTAATATGCGTTCTTGTTAGTGAATAACGAGCTCCTGAATCGCCAAAATAAGCTTCGATAATTTTTGCCCTATTGTTGGCACTTAATTTATTAAGTAAAAAAGCTGTTGATTCTGTAAATGAACCACCTATACCAGTTATGGTTTGATAGGTTTGTTCTGGAAACAATCTGACCGTATCAATAATTGTTCCTGATTCAAATTCAGAAAGCTTGGTTAATTGATTGCCTTTAGCAGAAGTTTCAAATACCTCAACAATAAGATTGTTTTCGTGATTTGCACAACTTACCATTGCTCCAATTAAAAGAACATTAAAGCATAGCCTTGTGAAATATTTATATTTAATTCTAGTTATCCTCATGACTTACGCTTAAATACTTATTCTTTAAAACTGTATACACTTCTTTCTTATTTCTATCAATATCTACGATTCCCCAAAACTCCTCATTAGGTGTGCCATCATAAGGCACTCCAGTACTATTAGGTGCCATACCTCCAATATCTTGCACATCATAATTTCCAGCTTTCCACCAACCATCTGTAAAAGAAAACACAGCTACCCCAGAGCATACATCTGTATTTTCAAACACTTCTTTCAAGATGTTTTTAGTAGCGTCGGCTTGAGCTTTTTGATTTTCTCCTTGCTCATAATTGGCAGTTGCCATTTTCATATAACTATCTGCACCTGCTTCAGATAAATACATTGGTTTTGAACTTTTAACTTTCCACTCGCTAAAAATCGATGCAGGTTTATCCCATCTGTAAACATTCATTCCCCAAACATCAACATTAGGACTTAGTTTTAAAGCAAGATCATTAGGTAAATCACCATGCGCAGTTGCAGTTGGATGCTTTTTATCTGTTGCTTTTATCTTACCAGCAGCATCGTTCAAAGCATTGTACCAATTCTTAATATCATTATCAAACCACTCAGGATGGTAGTTATACTCATTTCCTAATTCCCACATTAAAATAGCATTGTGGTTTTTATAGGTATTTACATAATCTAAATAGCTTCCTGATAGCATATCATTTTTACCACCTTGATTATAACCAAATCCAATAATGACTTTGATACCTGCTTGGTTTATCTCATCAAGAATTTTAATGTCATCGATAGGTTCGTAGACTCTAATCGTATTAATTCCTGCTTCGGTCATTAAGTTTAAATCTTGTGTTAACGTAGCCCAACTTCGTTGATTTGGACTTCCTTTTGGCACAGGATGATAGCAAATGCCTTTGATGATGTATTTGGAATCATTAACCAATATGTTGTTACCCTCAACACTTACCTTATCTGTTTGAGATGGACTGCTACATGAGATTAGCACAAGTACAAAAACAATTATGGATAAATAATTTTTCATTCTACAGCATCTTTTTGTTTAGGGATTCTAACATCTTTCATCAATAGATCAAAATCGCCATTGTATGTTTTTGCTATGGTCTTTCCGTTTCTAGATAATCCTTCAAATACACCTTGATCTACCAGATCCCATAGCGCATACTTAGCTTGTCCGTCAATGGTGAATAATCCAAAGTGATTTTCAGAACCTTTAGGGTTTGTTTTATCTTTCCAATTTTCGTCAAAGGCTTCAAAATAAAAACATGAAATCCCTTCGGCATTTGTCCATGTTCGTATATGATTATAATAGAGTCCTTCTTTATATTCGTCTGTGGCTTTAGAGCCATTGTATCCATAGAGCTCAGATGAAAAACTTGACCAGCCAGTTTCTCCAATATGAATTGGCTTATCGATACCTAAGCTTTTCATATACTTTTTTACACTTTTATACTGATCTATTGCATATAATTTTGATCTGAGCATTGCAGAATCAACAATATCCATTTTAGATTGAGCTGTACTCTCTTTTGGAATTTCCCAAAAGTTTGGGTTGTAATGAGTGTCATGCATTGGATATGTATGCATTGAGATATAGTCTACAGCATTGATAAGCTTATTTAGATCATCAACATGATACTCTGTACTGCCTCCACCCCAAGACGCAAAATTATCTGAACTAGTAATCCATAAGTCTTTAGGAAGCTCTCCTGATGCTTTTAAATCTTGTAAATGATTTACCCATTTTAAAATCACACTAGGGTGAACATAATATGCCGTGGCCCATTTTACCATAGCTTCATTTCCAACAGATAGAATTTTTACAATGTCTGGGTATTGTTTTGCTAATTGAACTGCTGTAGAAACTTCAATAGGATTTCTTTCGCTTTCTTGGTTGTGATCAGGTTCTGTATTCTCCCAATTGAAGGCATTCTTACAGTCAATCCAAATCCCAAGCATTACATACATTTCGAAGTTTTGATCTTCTTCTTTTATCGCTTTAATGGCTGCTAATAAATTTGCTGCCTGATCAAGATGAACATTATAAGTTCTTAGAATCTTCACACCCATAGCAGACAAGATTCTCATGTCTTCTTTGAGTTCTTTTTTTGTAGGTTGGATATCTCTGGTATTTTTTCTGTAACCTCCATAAGAGATTGCCAAATACTCTGGATTTCCTAAAATATCTTTAGCACTTAAAGGATTTTTTTGGTTACTAGCTATGGCGTTCTTTTCTTTATTATTACAATTGAACACAAAGCTTATGATGCAAAAGCATAAAGCAATTCTAACAAGTCTTAATATGTTGCCCTTTATATTCATTTAAATTCAACTACAAGATGACTTATTTCTCCTGTGCGGTTAAATAACTGAGTACTCACTTCTTTATCCGTTCTTAAATCATTAAACATTTTAGAAGAACCATCATTATAGAATACCTTAATATTATTTTCATGAGATGATTTGTAAACTATTGGAACTTGACAATAGGTAAAACACAATGTGTTTTTATCCAGCTGAAGTGATCGCTTTTGTTTGTTTATATCTGTATAAGAAAACGTCTTAGGTTCTATAAGAAACTCTTTTGTTCTAAGTAATCTAGGATTGAAAAACAAAACACCTTGCTTAACAAAAACACCTAGCTCTCCAAATCTACACAGCACATCTTCTTTAACTTGACCAGTCATACCTGGTTGTTGTGCACCTTTACCAGCAGGTGTATGCGAATATGGATCTGTTGGAAAAGCACCATAAAGTTGTGGTGATTTATGAACTCCAATACCTTCATTAATTTCGTAATAATGTTCAAGTAGTTTCCCTATGATTACATCATCTTCATTATTATTTATGGCCAACAAGCAATTTTCTTGAACCGCTAATAATAGCTTAGAAACCATGTGCCAATAAATTGAACCAAGCCCTTCATAACCAAAAAAGGTTCCTGATCTACCTGTAAAGGACTTATGATCAAACATCTTTTCAAAAATATCAAGTAAAAGCTTACGTTCTGTCTTAATTAAAGCTTGGTATTTATCGTCTTCTAATTCTATTAAGGCTGTTTTTAAACTATCTGCATTATTAAAATTGCCATTAAAATGATATTGACCTATACTATCTTTTTCAATAATTTTAGTATTCCCATCTGCAACTAATTGTTGCAATAATTTTGATGTAGCAACAAGTTCTGGAGGTATGTTGTTCTTATCTACAAAACGAGGTAACTCTTTGTCTGGATAAAGAATATAACTGTATTGATCATGCCTAAATAAGGCACTAGCTTTTAAAGCATCTAGGACTTCCAAAGCTTGTTTAGGATTTAGATAACCTGAACTTAAAACAGCTACTTGTCCTTCTAACATTTCAGACAAATAAGAGATTGATACTTCTTGATCATTCTCAAGAGTCATCAAATTGTAGGCATGATATAAGTTATCAGTGCGTTTATTTGCTTTGATCGTATGATCTAAATATGTTTTAAAAACATCAAAAAACGCAATCAAATCAGTTTTAGAAACCGCATCCTTATCACTAGAAAAGCTTTTCTTATAAATTTGTTCTCTGTAATTACTACCTGCTATTCCTAAACCATCAAGAATTGTTTTTCTGTCTTTGTTGGAAATTTTATCAGAAAGAAGTGAACTACTTATGCTTAGTGTATCTACTACAGATTTGAAAAACACAACAAGTTCTGATGACACATCATAGGTTTCAGTTGAAGCATTTTTAACGATACGCTCAAAAAAGTTTATGAAGCGTCTTAAATAGTATAAGGTTACCATTGAAACTCCATTTCCAACTAGAGCATTATTAGCATCATTCCATTCTGGTCGTTGTGTATTTAACCAAATACCAGCTTCAGGAATAAAGTTAGACACTTTAGCCAAAACCGTAGCCAATAATTTTTCAATGAGGTTTACTTTGTGAATAAAATAATTTTTATCTCTTAATAAGGCACCATCAGCACCTAATTGATTTTTCTCTTGATTGATTTTGCTATTTAACTGGTGGTCAAAATCTATGGTGTCTTTTGGATTATTAAGGATGCCTTTGTAACTCTTTATTTTGTAAGGCACATTTGCATAGACAAACACGTCTTTATCAAAACAGCTCGATAATTTATTTGGATAATGATTCTCAATAAATTCTAAGAATTTCAGCAAATAAATAATTTGATGATCGCCCCAATATCCAATATAAGACCATGGATCATCAGCTTCAATGGTTTCCCAATCAAAACCATCCTTTGTAACTCTGTAAGGGTTATACCCTTCAAATGTAGTAGCATTAAGGAATTTATGAATCATCCCTTCAATAAAGGCAGGATAAGAATGTGATAAGGCTTCCCAATTCTGAAAAATATCTCTCCAATTCCCTTCGTAATCTAATATTTTAGAACCATCAATTTCACTTCTGGTATTAATTGAGAACTTATTCCAAGGGCGACTAGGATCTCCATGTCTTCTACTAAACTTAAGAGGAAGATATTCATAGCATAACCTTTTAAAATTCTCATCTTCATCTTTATTTGCAATGTCTTTGATAAAATCAACACTAAAGATATCAGGTAGTCCCGTTAAAATGTCTTCTTTCTTTTTTGCAACTTCTTTGTTGGCTTTAGCTATATAGTTAAGAAAGTCTTTCTTTTCAATTTGATAGTTGTCATCAAAAATACCACCACGCATGATATTAAAGAGCGTGTTGGCAAAATGTCTTGTATTTCTTAGTTTATTATTACCTAATTGCAGACCATCTGAAGCACAAACAAGCTCAACTAAATGCTTTGTTCCTGCATCAATATCATCTTGAATTAACTCCTCAATATTTGCATTAGATTTGATTATAGCTGAAATATTGTTGATGTCGCTCGTGTTTTGATTTACATTGGCCACAAACATCCAGTGCTGAGATTTTTCAGGCTGAATTTGTAATTCTTTACAAACAAAATAAGCACCTTTTTCAGCTTTGACATCTGTTTCTTGGCTCACCTCTTCGCCTTTTCTGAAATTATCTAACTGAAGTGATGATATTAAACGAATTGGGTTGTCCAATCCTTTAGACCATACTGTGTTGCACTTTAACGCTTCACTAGGTTCAGCTTTGTCTACTATGATAGCACTTAGTGCATAAATACCTAATCCTGTATCAGTTTCTAATTCACATTTCTTATAAGCATCAACAAGGTTACTCGCAGCATTTTGAAACTCTGAAGCCAATCCGTAAGGCATTATGTTTTGAAGACCATCTAAAACTTTGGCTTTTAAAGTTTCACTAGAATTATTAATAATTGTAGCTTTTCTAACAAAACCATACAGGTTACTTGAGTTCCATTGATATCTGAAGGTTATTTTTAGATCCTCATTGATTTCTTCAAACAGAACTTTATTACCATAGTTGTTTTTATAAAGGTTTCTAGTGGTTTTATAAACTCCTTCATATTTATCAGAAAATGGTTCCCATAAATATATTTTTCCTTCTCGAAAGACCTGAACAATTGTTTTACTACCTGTAATTTCAGAAGACTCTGTTATTTTATCGTCTGTATAATACGGAAACAATGCATTGTTAGCATCCTTTCTACCTGCAGTTAAAGCACCATTACTTGATATGAACATCCAGTGATTCGAATTGCTTACAAGACTCATAAAAAAAGGTCTCATCTTATCACTGTTAGAAATTTTGTAATATACTTCTCCATCCAAATTCAACAACTCTCCTTTAACTTCATTTTTGTGAAATGATGCAGGTCTATGACCAATATAAATCTCTGGCTTATTCATAAGTTTAGAAGCTTGAGTATTAGTATTTATGGCAACTGTTTCAATCATAATTATTTAAAAAGTAGCTCGATAAAATGTTATGCTTATCAGTAATATTATCTGATTCATATTTTTAATTAGTTAATTATTTGTTGTAGAACTCTTTGTATAGAGGTCGAGACAGTACTCGACCTCATACTTTAAAACTCAAATAAATAATCAACTTACTTTAACTTATTGGTAGACTCTTACATAATCTATTTCCATAGTATCCTCAGTAAAACTTGGGTCAACCTCACCTCCTAAGGTTCCACCCATAGCGACATTCAGAATTAAAAAGAAATCACTTTCAAATGGTAAGTCAGGAGTATTTGTAACTGTATGAATCACAGTATCATCTACTAAGAATATAATTTCACTAGACCTCCATTCTACAGTATAGTTATGGAATTGAGAAGTAGACGTTGTTAAGACAAAGTCTTCCGTATCTCCAGCACCAGGAGACACTCCAGGATGATGAACAGTAGACAAAACTCTATTCTTATCTTGACCTTTTTGCTCCATAATATCAATTTCGCCACAACCAGGCCAAGTATTCGTTTGATAGTCTGCACCTAACATCCAAATGGCTGGCCAAGTACCTATTGAAGCAGGTAATTTTGCTCTTACTTCAACACGTCCGTAAGTGAATTCGAATAAATCTTCAGATTTCAAACGCGCAGACGTATATGCTCCACCATTTGCTCTTGCTGTGATCTTAAGCAAATCATCTTCAATAATAATATTATCGGCATTATTTGTATAAGTTTGTAATTCTTGGTTGCCCCAACCTCCTGCTCCTAGGTCATAGGTCCATTTAGAAGCATCTGGTGCACCATTTACATTAAACTCATCAGACCAAATTAAAGTATTAAATTGAGTTGAAAATTCATCAGTAGATTCGTCTTCTGAAGTTATAATAAACCACCAATCAAACTCATTATTTCCGTCAGTAGTTTTTAATAAAAGTTCGTTTGGGTTTGAACGATCAAATATTGTGTACTTGTGATTACCTCCAGTATAGTAACCTATAAAAGCCAATCCTGACAAATTTAAAGTTTCAACATCATTAGGAGCAGTTATGAACCATGATTCGCTATAATCGTTATAAGGATAGTTTTCAATATCAGCGCCATTAGGTTCCTCATTATGAGGTCCAAGCTCATCGACCAAATTCACTCTCCCGAATATCGTTCCTGAAGTATCTACTACAGGATCGTCATTAGTACTATTTACGATATGAGTAAATGTTCCATCTGAATTAAAGACATATCTATCATCGTACATTCCTGTTGCAGCTTTCTCACCAGGGCCAGCTCCATACCATTCTGAAGGAATTAATCCACCAACAGGTCCAAGTCCAAAGTGTTGTGGAGCTTCAGATTTAACTCTCCATACTTTAGAACCATCACCTACAAGAGCATTCAGTAAATCAGCAGGAGGCACATAATTAAATAAGACATCTAATTCTATTATAGTAGAAGTAGAATTACCACCAGTACCATAAGCAATGACTGTTACAGTATAGGTATTCACTCCTAAATTAGTGAATGGTATTTCAGCACTACCATTACTAGAGACGATTGAATTATTATCAAAAACGTACCTGTAAGAGATCCCGTTATTTGCTGATGCTGTAAAATTCACAATACCACTTCCATCTCCATTTGGGTTATTAGCATCTTGACCAACAATATCAACTTGAACTTGCAAATTAGTAGGTGTAGTAATGTCGCCAAATTCGGCATCATCTTCTTGACAACTACCTACTAAAGCTAGTATCATTATAGTTGATACGATATGTTTTAAATTTTTCATAATTATATTTTTTGTTTTAAACATTCAAATTAGTTAATAGATAGTGATACATCATCAATGTTTACCATTCCAGTCTCTGCACCAACATCAAACAGAACTCTGGCATCAATAGCTCCCCAACCTTCTGCCGATATGGTGATTGTATATGTCGTTCTGGTAGTGTTTATGTTAACTGTTTCTACATCATTAGACCAAGGATCTCCACTTAAGCCAATTCCTGCAATAATTGATCTATCTGTATCAGACCAAGCATCAAAAGTCATAGTGTATGTAGTTCCATCTACAATTTCAAGTTTCTGACTCATATTCACATCAAACGGATTCCCAGCAGTCATAACGTTTACAGAGTAAAAAGAATTTCCACCTTCTGTAATAACTGGTGCAGGAGTATTATCATCTACACCAACAATCCATGGTGCTGCTCCAGCTTCAAAATCGCCATTGACTACTAAGTTTCCAGTACCTATAACTAAGGATACATTATCAATATTTACCAAGCCCGTTTCTGCACCAACATCAAACAGAACTCTGGCATCAATGGCTCCCCAACCTGATGCTGAGAGCGTAAGTGAATATGTGGTTCTGTTAGTATCTATAGTTACAGTTCCTACATCGTTAGACCAAGGATCTGCACTTAAGCCAATTCCTGCTATGATCGATCTATTAGTATCAGACCAAGCATCGAAAGTAAGTGTGTAATTTGTTCCGTCAATGATTTCAAGCTTTTGACTCATATTTACATCAAATGGGTTTCCTGCTGACATTACATTTACAGAATAATAAGTGTCACCTCCAAGGGTAACAATAGGTGCAGGAGTATTATCATCTACACCAACGATCCAAGGATCTGCTCCAGCTTCAAAGTCGCCATTAACAATTAGTCCACCATCAAAAGTAGAACCAGACGCTTCTTTCCAAAAGTATAAGTTATCGACAAAAATTGTTCCTCCAGCTGGATCTCCATCAAACTTGAATTGGAAGATCTGACTAAAATCTAGGAGAGGGTTTTGATCCATAAAAAATGATATTGGAATATCAAAAGACGTCCATTGTTGTGGTGTAATATCCAAATCGTAAGCGGTTTCATTTGGTCCAGGACTAATTGGTGATAGTTTCGCATCATTATCATCAGCAGTCCAAACATCGATGTGTAAGAATTCCATTTGAGAGGCATCTACAGGAGTTGCAGCAAAATCAATACCTTGATAATTCAAGTTACCATATTGTAGTATTTCATTTCCAGCTAAATCGATTAAATTAAATGTAGTTGCTTGTCCCCAATTTGGATAATAATTGACTCCTGGAATTGTAGCGTATGCATCACTAAAGAATGAAATCACATCACTTGGATCACGTGAAGGAGGGTTTGGAGCTCCAGAGATTGGCTGTAAGATTTCTGTTACTTCGAAATCTTCAGTATAAGTTGCTGTTTCAATTGCAGCACTCATAGAAGTTACTGTTATTGTGTAAACACCAGGCGCATCATAAATGAACGATGTTGTGGCTTCATTATTGGCCGTTAAGACGGTATTTGCTGGATCACCGAAGCTAACTTCATAAGATATTGCGAAATCTGCAATAGCCGTAACATTAACTTGTCTTGAAATTGTTGCATCATTTTCTATGGTAACAACAAGATTTTCTGGAGCTTGAAAAGCTACTACAATTTGTTGTGAAATTGAAGTTTCATTGCCGTTGAGACTAACACCAGTAATTGTAGCATTATATGTGCCTTCGGCATAGGTATGATCTATATGACTACCAGGTTGAATTCCTATAGCCACTTCAGATTGATCTCCAAAATCAATATTAAAGCTAGCTGCTCCTTCACCTAAAGGAGTTATTGTTACGAGACCTGTATTGTCTTGTGTAACAACTACATTTGCAGATATATTAGTTGGTGTCTTTGCACTATCTAAAAAATCTGAATTGTCATCGTCTTGCGAACAACTATAAATAGTTAGTACTGCAAGGCAAATGCTAAATACGTACTTTATAATTTTCATATTTTCAATTTTTATTTTTTAATACCCTGAGTTTTGCGGCCAATTATTTCCTGCCAATTCAATTTCAATTCTTGGAATTGGGAATAGTTCATTTTTTCCTGGTGTAAATCCAGGTATTGTATTTGTTTGACCTGTTCTTACTTGATCAAAAAAGCGATGTCCTTCACCAGCCAACTCTAAGCGTCTTTCTAAGAAAATATCTTGAGTTAAATTACTACCTGAACTCTGGATGTCACTCAAACCAGCTCTTGATCTTACCATGTTTACATAATCTCTTGCTTTTGAATCATCAATACCTCCTCTATTAAAAGCTTCAGCAGCCATTAAAAGCACATCTGAATATCTTATAGCTCTGTAATTATTGCTGTGCGTTAGATTGACATCTTGAAGATTCGCTTCTGCGTAAGGAATATACTTTTTGTTATAATATCCTGTGTAATCAATAACATTTCCAAAATTAAATGTGACATCAGGTCTTTCGGCCACAAAAGCATCCATATCTAAAATTGTTGCATCACGTCTTAAATCACTATCAGAATACAGATTAAATAATTCTTCCCTAGGAGGATTAAAACTGAAACCAGAAGTAAATGGCGAATAATCACCTCCTGAAAATCTTGGTCCCATAAACCCTACTGCAATATTACCTTCAACACATTGAAAGCAATCAAAACTTGCCCCTTCTCCTCCAAAGTATTGCACTTCAAAAACAGATTCAATATTGTTTTCATTGGAGTTTAAGAAAATAGTTGCGAAGCTAGGTACCAATTGATATTGACCAGAATTGATAACTTGATCTAAAGCAATCGCAGCCTCCTCAAAATTTTCCTGATAGAGGTATACTTTTCCTAAAAGTGCCAATGCAGCACCTTTAGTAGCTCTACCGCTTTGCGTTTGTTGCCATGGTAGGTTATCAATTGCAGATAGCAAATCTGATTCGATCTGAGCATAAACTACAGATTTTGGAGATCGATCTATAGATTGAGATTCTTCAATAGAGATCCTACCATCGACATAAAGTGGTACATCTCCAAAGAATTTAACCAATTCGAAGTAATAGTATGATCTTAAAAATAAGTTTTCAGCTAATAACTGATCTTTTCCATCAAAATCAATGTTATCTTGAAACTCAACGATGTAGTTGGCACGACTAATACCAGCATACATCCATTGGAATATATTTCTAAGTGCATTATTATCGGCCGTATGAATCATGTCATCAATCTGTTGCCAATCTAAAACATCCGTTGATGTTCCTCCTCCACATAAGCTGTTATCTGAAGCAATCTCACCCAAAATGTTATTTAGATAGGTTGTAGAAAGTAAATCATAAACACCTACAAGTGCATCTCGATAATCATTTTCTGAGTTGAAAAAATTCTCAGTATTTTCTTGACCTTCTGGTAATATCTCTAAGTAATCTTCACATGATATGAAGATCATGATCACTAATATTGTTATTATTCTTTTTAAATTCATAGGTCTTTTTTATTAAAATGAAACATTTATACCTGTTGTAAAAGTTCTTGTCTGCGGATATTGTCCTAGGTCAACTCCTGCTGCAAGAGGATTAGCATTAGACACATCTGGATTGTATCCACTGTAATCTGTAAATGTGTATAGATTATTAACTGCTACATAAATTCTAAAGTTATCTAGGCGCAGTTTTTCAGCAATAGCAGTAGGAAGTGTATAACCTAACTGAACGTTTTGAATTCTTAAATAGGAACCATCTTCAACATAAAATGATGAAAACAAATTATTATTAGAAGCATTACTAGATGCTCTAGGAACGGAATTAGATGTTCCTTCACCTGTCCATCTATTTAAGTAAAAATCTGGCTTGTTACTATACGTTAGAAATCTTTCATAACTACGCGCAATATCGTTTCCAATTGAAGCATACAATGCTGTTCCAAAATCAAATTGCCAAAAGTTAACATTCAAATTAAGTCCCATAGTCACATCAGGAATTGGGTTTCCAATTACTGTTTGATCATCACTACTACCAAACTCTACAACACCATCACCATCAACATCAACATATCTTATATCACCAGGACTAGCACCTTCTTGATAAGGAGTATCGTTACCATCTATCACACCATCATTGTTGGTATCGGTATTTAAGGCATCTATTTCAGCCTGATTCTGATAAATACCATCCATTTTTAATCCGTAGAATGCACCTATAGGCAATCCTGTTTGGAAGCGAGATGTCGTTTGTGCTAAGTCAAACAAGCCTCCAGATATAAAACCTGCTGCATTGTTTACTTGAAGCGCTTTATTATCAATACTTGTTAAGGTATAACCAATATTAAATCCAAAATTATCACTAAAGTCATGATCAAAATTAATGCTCATATCAATCCCTTTGTTTTCAATTGTACCAGCATTTACTACTGGTGGAGAACTACCTCCTGCAGTAGATCCTAAAAGTCCTGAAACTTCTGGAACTAATAATAAATCTTCAGTAGTTTTCTTGTAATAATCAACCGTTATGTTAAGTTTATTATCAAACAACCCTAGATCAATACCAAAGTTTGTTTGCTTATTGGTTTCCCATTGCAAATCAGGATTTGCTAGTGCTCCAACAGCATTACCAAATGATAATAAATCATCAAAAGGATAGGTTGCTTCACCGTTAGTACCTTGAAGCACACCTAACCATCTATAGTTACCTATTTTATCGTTACCTGTAATTCCCCAACTTCCTCTAATCTTCAGGCTATTAATAAAATCTACGTTAAAAAAGTCTTCTTTAGAAACAACCCAACCAGCAGAAACTGAAGGGAAATTCCCAACGCGATTATTTGGTCCGAACTTAGTAGATGCATCACGTCTTAACATTGCAGATAATAAGTACTTCCCATCATAATCATATTGAATACGACCAAAGAAAGAATACCATCTATTTTCGTTTCTACCATCAGAAGTTGATACTAAATTAGATGTTACAGTAGGATTACCTTCATCGTCAACGACAACTTCGACTACAGAATTTGTATTTCCCAAATAGGCATTATCCCAAGTATCAGGTCCGCTATTTAATGGTCCAGAACCAAAAAAGCCTTTATAAACTTCACTTCGTATTGAGGTTCCTAAAAGGAAATTAAAGTTGTGCTTTTCTTTGAAAGATTTGCTGTATTCAACAAAGTTTTCCCATGTGTAGTCAAAAGCATGTTGTCTATTTTCAGCTACAGTGCTAAAAACGTCTCTTCCGCCATCATCATTTCTATCGACATCAAAAGCCTCAGGGTTGTTAGAATCTAAAATTACATTATTCACGACCTTACCTGGTCCGTAATATTGTAGAGGTGAATATGATCGTCCTCCGAAATCTGAGTAATTAAAGTTAAATCTAGTTGTTGCTTTTAAGTCTCTAATGATATCATATTCTAATTCGAGTTTTCCAGTAAATCGATCTGCGTAACCTTCGTTGAAAGTATTATTGATTTGCGCAAGCGGATTGATAATTTCAATCCCTTGTTCTTGACCTATAAAAGCATAACCTCCAGAAATACTTCTAGGATTAGAATTATCAAAAACAGGTGTTAAAGGAGAAGCATTTAAAGCATAATATAATGCAGAACCTCTTCCTCCTTCTGGAATTGACTTACTTCTTATGTTCGTATATAACAGGAAGGTATTTAACGTAAGTTTTTCAGTTACATCATATCCAATATTACTTTTGATTGTCCATCTTTTAAAATTAGACTTATCTGGAGCAATGATACCATCTTGTGCAAAATAACTAGCACTAAAACCATAAGTCATTGTTTCTGAACCACCATTAACACTTAAGTTATGACTGATTAATGGCGCGCGCTCAAACAACTCATCTTGCCAATCTGTATTGAATTGTAAGTTTTGCAAGTTAGGGTAAGGAATTGCATTACCATCAGCAGCTTCTGTTTCATTAACATATGCAGCGTATTCATTATTATTCATCAAATCGATTTGATTCTCTGCTTCTTGAATTGCGTAGTATGAATTATATGAAAATTTGGTTTTTCTATTCTTTTTTCCAGATTTTGTGGTAATCAGTATTACACCATTAGCTCCTTGCACACCGTAAATTGCCGAACTCGCATCCTTAATAATATCCATTTTTTCAATATCATTAGGGTCAATGATACTTAAATCATTACCAATATTTACACCATCAACAATAACTAAAGGAGAATTATCTCCATTTGTAGTAATACCTCTAATTCTAATATTTAATGGTGCTCCAGGTGAACCTGAGTTTGCATTTACTTGAACTCCAGCAGCACTTCCCTTTAGTGCTTCTTCAATTCTTGCAGGATTGTTCTTAACAATAGTTTCAGAATCCAGACTTGAATAAGCACCTGTTACGAGTTCTTTTCTTTGAGAACCATATCCAACGATTACAACTTCATCCAAAAATTCAGTATCTGTTGACAAAACAACCGTTATTGGTTCGTCACTAACTATAGTAACCTCTTGGTCTTTGAAACCTACGTAGGAAAACACTAGCACTGAATTTAATGGAACATTTTTAATTTCAAAATTACCATCAAAATCGGTTGAAGCACCTCTTGAGGTATTCTTGACCAGGATATTGACACCTGGAATTGGTTCGCCTGAACCTTGTTCTGTAACTACACCTCTTACTGTTACTTCCTGACTAAAGGAAATGATCGTAGACAGCATGAAGAGTAAAGAAAAAATTTTTGTTGTCATATTGATTGTTTTGTTGTGAAGTAAACTTATCATATGTAATTGTGAATTCAATAAAAAATGCCAATACAAAAAACATACATCGCAAAAAAAACCTTTTATTTTTGCCAAAGTCTCAAAATATCAAGAGTTTGCAGTATGTAAGCTCTTCACCAAATTCACAGAAATATGTAAAAAAACGCAGATGTATAGGTAATGTAGTGCAGAAATATCTGATTGTATAGCTTCTATATTTCCAAAATATAATTTGTTAAGCTAGACTCATGTGGTAGCTCCATCTTTTTTCGCAAACGATATCGTTTAACTTCAACACTTTTTGGAGAAATATTTAATAATGGTGCTATTTCTTTAGAAGACAGATTTAGCCTTAAATAAGCACAAAGCTTTAAGTCGTTTGGAGTTAATGAAGGATGTTTGGCTTTAACTTTTTTCAAAAAGCCTTTATCGGCATTATTGAACGCTTCTTGAAAGAACTTCCAATCGTCTGTATTGTTTAGATTTTTGTCAATAATCTTTATAATAGGCTTAATTTCACTGTCAGAAGAATCTACACTTTTAAGTTCTTCTTTTATATTACTCAAAAATTCATTCTTTTTAATTAGGCTCATTGTTGAGATTGCTAATTCTCTATTCTTGTTTTCGATATCTTGCTGCAACTTTTCGTTATTCAATTTCATTAACTGTTGTTGGTTAGCAAGTTCTTTAAGCTCTAAATCTCTCTTATTTTTTTCAACCAACTTCTGCTTTTGCTTTTTATAATATGTTTTGTAAACACTATGGATTAAAACAGACAGCAACAAAAATCCAATGATATAGGCTGTTGTCATTGTTGCAGATAAATACCAAGGCTTTTTTATTGTAAATTGATAACGATCTTGATTTTTAGACAATACATTTCCGCATTTTGCTTTAACATTAAATGTATAATTGCCATAAGGCAAATTTTCAAAAAGTACACTAGATTCTGTAGACCAATCGCTCCAATTGTCATACAAGCCTTTTAGTTGATATTGATACTCAGGCACACTGAACTTGTCAAAAGTTGTTACACTAAATTCAAATTCGAAATTATTCAGCTTATTTTCAAAACTTTGGTCTTCTAACCTATTTACAAATTGCTTTTCAGAATTTCTACCATAATTGAATATCGAATTAATTGAAATATCAAAATCTTTATCAATTAATTTATCCAAATCAACAATAATATATCCTGTAGAAGTTCCTAAAAGATATACATCTTTGTTAATATGAAAAATATTTTCATAACCAACCATCATCTTACTTGTAGCGTGAGGTAAAGAGAGTTTATTGATCTTCAAAGAATTACTCAATTGCCCTTGTGTGACATAACTAATTTCATTTTTAGAAAAACTCCATAACCTAGATTTGTCACTATCCATAATAAGCTGACCAGAAATGAACGATTCTTTATCATAGAGTTGACTTAAAGTGGAATCTTTAACAAATTTATTATTTGTGTTATCATATTTAAATATACCTTCATTATATGCATACAATAATTCGTTGTTGAATTTCGCTAATGAAGAATTTAAACCTTTGTCTACAGAAGTATCATTAATCACTTCAACAACTTTAGTTAATGCTTTGTTGAGCTTTAATTTAAAAACACCTTTGTATTCATGATTCACAAAGAGTGTTGTATCATTAAGAAAATCGTAATGTTTGGAAGAAATATCAAAACCTTCAAGCTTATGCTTCAATTTCCAGGATTCATTGTCTTCCTCTAAAAGATACAATCCATCATAATTACCTTGAAGTAAATATTCATTTATAGGTTTTAAATTCCAAGTTCCAGGAATATCAACAACTTTATTTACTTTATCGCCATTTACAATGAAGGTACCATCATTATGACCACAAAATAATTGATCTTTATAATTTACAAGACACCAAACTTGTCCTTTGGTTCCTTCAATAAATTTAAAATCTTGATTAGAATTAAAGCGTCTATAAAACAAACCTTGGTTGGTGCCAAGATATAAATTGCCTTCATGAAGTATTGAAGTATAAACAGTACCTAAAGTGCCTTTATTATCTACAAAAATTGTAAATGGCGATTTTAAGTTAATACAGTTTATGCCTTTATCTAATCCTAACCATATATTATTTTCTTTATCTTCAAAAATTGATAAAACCGTATTGTTACTCAACCCTAAAGATTGATTTATTGAAAAATCCAGATCACCATTTTCTTTTAAAAATAAGATCCCATTAGCAATTGTACCTAAAGCTAATCTGCCATCGCTTAATTTTAAGCTTGAATAAATACTAACGTTATTCAAAAAAGAATTTAATGAACTATTCCAAGGTGTCAATTGATTGTCATTCCAATTGAAAATTCCTTTTTCTTGAGTTTGAATTAAGAACATATCGTTATGCTCTAGAATATTTATAACAATATTATCTTTAACTATTTCATCATCTATAATTAATTTATCCTTGCCGTTTTCAATTTTAAAAATACCATCAAAAAGTTTTTGAAAGTAAATATTATCATCGACCTTAAACATCTTCGTGACCTTGGTATCAGATTCAATGATATTGAAGGATTCATTCAATAGATCATAACAATAAATGCGGTTTAGAGACTGAAACAGTATCCAATTATCGACATTGATTATTGTCCAAAACTGTTCATCTTCAATTAGTTGATCCTTTATCTTATTTGATAAGGATGTATAGATTAATTGTCCGAGTTCATTATGTTCCCAAAAGCCAAATTCCATATAACAGCCTGTATAGATTCGATCCTGAATTACATTTACAGATCGTATAATGGTTTTATTAGGAGATGGATATAAATGCCAATTTGATCCATTAAACTGTAGGAGTCCATTATTGTTTGCTACATAAATAAGCCTATTGGAATCTTGAGATATTGCCCAATTTTGACTTTCAGCATCATAATCGGAATCAGAAAAAACGCTTATTGGAGGTATCTCTTGTGCTTGAAAAGATGTTGTGAATCCAATACATAAAAAAACCAATACACTTAGTAATATTATATCGGATAAACGAAACGTCTTATTCATAACAATGTTGTGGTCTTAATTCAGCTACTTACAAATTACTACTATTATTCAAAAAAACAAAACATCAATGATTTCAGGTCATTAAACATTATAAAGATGCTACACAAATACAATAATAAAATTAAAAAGCAACATCTGTGTATAGGTCTTTTGAAAACTATAGTATAGTTATTCAAAACTTCACAAATTATTTAGAACCTTCAATTACAGAGCACCAAAAAAAGTAACACGCTCATATTAGCTCTTCAATCACTAACGGTGTAGAAAAGGTGCTAGGTAGAAAACCAAAATCCTTTTTAGAGTATGCAGAAGAAACTTCTAAAACAGGTGTTTGGAGTACTAAACAAAAAAGCAATATGTAACATATTGCTTTTTTTGGGACTTCTTTGGTAAATGCTTTCATAAGTAATTGAAAAATAACTCAACAAAAACACTTAAAATAACACTTATTATGGTTGCCAAGTAAGAGAGCCGTTTTAAATTAAATATGTTGATAAATGCTAACCACAGACATAATATAGCACAAATTGATAAAATCATTGTTCCGTATAAAGGCACTGTGCTGTTAAAAAGACCTATCTGATTAAAAAGAGGATCTAGTAAAGCGGTAAATCCGAAAAGAGCTAAAGCAAAATTCGCTTTTTTATGCCTTATGAATAGATAATAGCTAGCTATTAAAAGTTCAATACTTATGGCTAAAGGACCAAATTGGTTGTAGTATTCACGCTTAAAATATGCTTCAAATCCTTGAGGAAATTCAACCTTTAATATAAAGCTAATACTCAAAACAACTCCAACAATAAAAAGTAATATTGAAATGATTTTTCTTTTTTTCATAAGTCCGTTCTTAATTTTTATCTAGTGTTTTAAATTAATTTTCCTCATAATTAGGTCTTATTCCAAAAATTAACAAATAACCAATCATCCAAAATTCACCAATGGTTGCAGGTATCATTAGGTATTTATTCAAGCTAAATTCAATTCCAGAGTAACGTATAAATGTAGAAATCACATAACCTACACCACCTATAATAACAACTCTTCCTAACCAGACAGGCATTCTTTTAGATTTGATAGCTATGTATCCCATAGGAAATAGCCATAACCCAAAAAATAGACCACCAATACCCCAAGCATTTAAAATTATATTTTGAAAAACCTGAATTAGTAAAACTTTGTCCTCCATAGCACTTATATCAGAATTTGCAATACCTATTGCTGAGGCAATTGAAATTGCACTTATCATAATGACTAAAGCATTTACCATTCCCCATATACCTAGAGTCCAAGCTTCCCATTCATAAATATCTTTAAATAATTTGAAAAACCAAACTGCGGTAAGTGCTTGAGATATTACAATAGCAAACTCTAATAGCAACCTGATTCTTGCTGTAGATTCTAATTCTGCTAAATTTGTTAGCGTTTGTTCAGGGTTTCCAGACACAAATATTTGAGAATGAAAGACCATAAACCCTAGAATTCCTGTAATGGCCATTATTAAATACCATAAGCCAGTTATTTTAGCAGTCTTAATTAAGTTTTTCTGTTCTGTATTTACAATCATAGATTATTTAAATTTATTAGTTAAATATATTTATGTCTATAACCAGCTAAATCCTAACCCTACATTAAAGGTTACCGCATCTCTATGTGCATCTCCATCTAAAAATGCACGACCAAGAACAAGATTCGTCTGAACATTAAGTGCAAAGTTGTTCTTCTTGTAAACTTCATATCCTGTGCTTGCCTTAACAGCACAACCAAAGTTCCAATCGTCATTAACATCATCTTTGATATCATATAATGCTGGTGCATCTATTCCTAAACCTATTCCGCCATGAATCCACCAACGATCTTTTACCCAATATTGCACAGATGGAATAATTCCTCCAAAGTGTCTGTCGTGATCTTGAAATTCATATATATTTCCTGGTAAAGCGACCGTAATGGCTAATCTTTTATTTAGCATGTAGCCAAATTTTAGATCTGGAAAACTGAATGCACCTTGAGATTTGTCAAATGTTTGAATACCAGCACTATCTTCTAAACTGATAATACCTCCTCCTACTACAAATTCGAAGATAAAACCTTCTCTTTGCGTTGCTGTGTCTTGATTTGCGTTTTGTGCATTGGTTATACTCGATACTAATGCAAAGGCTATACAAGCCATTTTTAATACAATTTGTGTTTTGATTGTTTTCATTTTAATTGATTTCATAATTGTTCGTTTTTTGATGATTCAACTCCGCTTAGCACGTGTTGATGAATTTTTATTTTAAATGATATTATTCTATTTACTTTGAATATTCGATTAACTCCTCTACATAGTGAAAATCACCTTGATCTTGAATGAGTTTGATGAAATTTTTTACAGCAGGTGCATATAACCAAACTTCTGTTTCATCTGCGCTATATCCTCTAGAATTTGTGGTTTTACCAGTGTATTTGATTGTATAGGCCATAAATGTTCCAGCTTCTACTGTTTCTTCTTGGTAGGATAGTACTTCAGCATGTTGACTTTGGCTTCCTGTAGTTCCATCTTGACTTGTCCAATTGTTTTCATATTTCCATTTTTTACCTACCTCAAGAGGCCAGTCGTATTTTGGTGTTTTACTTTCATCTGGCTTGACGATGTCGGCAACTGGAATGGTATCCTTGCCAATAGTCATACCTAGCGCATCTCTAAAATTCACTATTTCTCTTGTGTCTGTTCCATCTGAACGTACTTCTCCTTCGGTAGTCACGCCTTTATATTTCCAAACCCATTTCTCACCTATAGTATAATCGGTTAGCGTTGGTTGTTGGGTTATGCCAGATTCAGTTTTGTTGTTACATGCAAAAAGAATCGTCAAGACAAATAGTATGATTAATTGATTTTTCATTTTAATAGATTTCATAATTTTTTGTTTTTTCATTGGTTAAATTTTTAGAAGCATCTCAAGAAATTCATCCTTTTCAATTTTGCCAACAATGGTTTTAATAACCTTTCCTTCAGCATCTAAAAGCATTGTGGTTGGTGTCGCATTTACGTTGTATTGATTTACAATTTCTTTAGTTTCAGGGTTATCGATATCAATCTCTATGGCTTTAAACTTTGAATTTATAATCGCTTCAATATTTTGGTCAGCAAATACTTCACGTTTCATTATACGACAAGGTGAACACCACTCTGCCGTAAAAAAAACTAAAGCGTATTTATCTGAATTGTCGATAAGCGATTCCTTGTTAGAAACAGTTACCCAGTTAATCTCATTAGATGGTGCATAAAATGAGTACCACGCATAGCCAAGAGAAACGACAAGAAATGTTAGCCAAAAAAAACTCCAAAACGGATGTTTTTTTTGTTTTGTTTGCTTTGCATCTGAACTGATTTTATTAGTCTTCATTATTCTGTTTTTTTAATTTTTTATTACTAAGATTTTAAATTTCAACTAACCTATTATGCTTTATTTACAATCACTTTTTTACGGTCTACTTCTGTCCTATTCAGGTTCAAGTTTAAACCAAACAATGGTCTAAGAATAGGTATCCTTCTTATCAAAAACTCATAAAGTAAATAGCATCCAATAAATGTGATCAATGTTATTAGAGCAAACGCCATTAGTGCAGGTAAGTGTAATGGCAGTATCAATTTTGCAGCCAAATAAAGAATTATCATATGTATGATATATACAGGATATGCTGCTTTACTCAAATAGGATAAAATCTTACATGGCTTGTTTAGGTATTGATAACAGAATCCAAATATTGAGAAGATCCAACTATTACTCTCAATAGAAATTAAGTATAATGGCGCTTCGTTTAAAGGCCCTTCCGAAGTGAAGATTACATATCTTAATGTATATAGAATAGCCGCTAGTCCAAGAAAAAGCCATTTCCATTGTTTTACGCTATTCCAAAACACTTTTCCGGTAGTCATAAAAAGGAAACCGAAAAAGAACGCTAACAAGCCAATTACAAAACCATGCCAAGTCTCAGCATACATTGCAAAAGGTTTGGGTTGAAATAGTAATACTTCTGCAACAAAAAACACATTAACAGATAATAAGCCTAGTGGATTATTAAATAATCGCGTTAAAAAAGATGTCAGTTTTGAAAACGCACCTTTTTTTATTCCATAAAAAATAGGAAGTCCAATAAGTACATAAATAAAAATATTGCCTAAAAACCATAGGTGTCCCATATGTGGATAGTAGCTCAAACCTATATTATAATACTCTTGAAATACAAACATGTGTAATGGAGTGATAGCCACAAAACCAAACAAAAATGGTAGTAATATTCGTCTTGCACGTTCTTTAAGTAATTCTATATTATTACGTTTTCTCAAAGCAAAATACACACCCATACCAGACACATAAAAAAGTATTGGTATTCGCCATACATTTAACATAGTCATTGGTTGCCATATTGCAGTAGAAATTTCATCGCTTCTCATGAAACCTATAAGCATAGCCCAAGGTTGAAACACAATTGCAATATGATATATTAACAGAAGTGCTATGGCTATAACTCTTAGCCAATCGATGTCGTATCGTCTTTCAGTTTTCATAATATAGAATTTAAGATTCGTTTACTAATTTTTATTGTAACATCATTGCTATAACTGGTCTTGCCTTTTCTACTTCGACAAGATCTAAAGTAAAGCCCATTGGCTGTAATTGCATTATCAGCATTTCATAGACAGGTTTCATTTCTGAAAATTCACCTAATACAATTTCTCTAGGTGTTGCGTTGAAATTATTTTTAATAGTTTTATCTGCTCCAGCATCTAACAATTGCTTTACCATTTCTATTCTTCCAAAAAATGCAGCAGTGTGTAAAGCTGTACTACCATCATTATTTTTAATTGACAGATCTACTTTTGCTTTTAATAATTCCGTAACAATTTTAGGTCTGTTAAAAGTCACTGCTGTTAATAAAGGTGTAGAACCACTCATGGTTTCAATTGTATTGATGTCTGAGCCTGCTTCAATATGTTGTTTTACAACTTTGAAATTATTCATGATTATTGCTTCATGAATATCTTGACTTGGCTTAGTTACATTCTCTTTAGAATTGGTTATTGTGTTATTCGCTCCACTTTTTTGTGTACATGATGTTAATAACATTGACATTACACTTATGATAGTCAAACATATGAGTTGAATTGTGATTGATCTTTTCATGATTTTAAGTTTTTAAGAATTATTGTTTCAGATTGATGATACAAAGATGCGATCAACCTTGAAGCAACAGTAAATAGTTATGAATCAAGAGTTATGAAGTTTTACGCAAGACTATAAATTATGCAGCAAGACTATAAATTATGGCGCAATTCAAAATAAATTCTGAAAAATAGGATTTAAAAAATTGTGTTTAAATTTTACTTATCTTCGTTGCTATTACGTAAAAAAATGACGAAGAGTAATACATCTAATTCATTTTTATCTGAAGCTAAATCCATTGTTTTAGACCATATTTCTAATGAGCAATTTGGTGTTTCTGAGTTAGCAGATCTCATGCATATGAGTCGTTCAAGTTTACTTAGAAAAATAAAAAAGCAAACCCATTTATCTGCTAGTCAGTTTATCAGAGAAATACGTTTACAAAAAGCTTCAGCATTATTACTAGAAACTGAATTGACAGCTTCTGAAATTTCATTTGAAGTTGGCTTCAGCAATCCTTCATATTTTACAAAATGCTATCGCGAATATTATGGTTATCCTCCGAGTGAGACAAAAGCCAAAAAAGAAGAAGAAGAAAAAGAAGAAAAAGAAGAAAAAGAATGGAATGAAGGACAAAAAAATGAAGCTAAAACGAAAGAAGTTACCATAAAAAACAAAAATGTTAATCGATACATTATTGCAATCGCAACCTTATCAATCCTAGCTATTGTTTACTTTTTTAAGGATAAACTCACGTCTTCTCCATCTAAAACAACTAAAGAGAAGTCCGTTGCATTTTTACCTTTCAAAAATTTAAGTGAAGACAATTCTAATTTATATTTCATTAATGGGGTTATGGAATCTTCACTTAATAATCTTCAGAAAATCAAAGATTTACGCGTTATCAGTAGAACTTCTACAGAAAAATACAGAAACAACCCTAAAACTGTTTCAGAAATTGCTAAAGAATTACAAGTCAACTATTTGATTGAAGGTAGTGGGCAGAAAATAGGCAATGAAGTCCTTATAAGCATTCAATTAATCGATGCCAATGAGGACAGTCCTATTTGGTCTGAACAATACAAATACCAATTGGATAATGTTTTTGAGCTTCAAAACACCATTGCAAAAAAAATCGCATTCGCTATAGAAGCAAATGTAACACCAAAAGAATTGGCGCTCATTGATAAAAAGCCTACAGAAAACATCATCGCTTACGATTATTATTTAAAAGGACTAGATAATCAAAAGGAACAAAATGAAGCAGGATTGCTTAATGCCATCTTGAATTTTAAAAAGGCTATTGAGCAAGATTCAAAATACGCCAACGCTTACGCTCAAATTGCTATTAGCTACTATTATTTAGATCTAAATAAAATTGAAAAAAAGTATTTAGACAATTTAAATGAGTATGCAGATAATGCCTTATTGTATGATGCTACTTCTGAATTACCTCTCATTGCTAAAGCGCTTTATTACATTAATATAAACGAATTTAAGTTAGCCATACCTTACTTGGAAAAAGCACTAGATTACAATCCCAATGCGTCTTCTGCAGTTTTAATTCTATCTGATTTATATGCTCGTGTTGTTCCTGACACCAATAAATATCTCACGTATGCATTAAAAGGAATGAAATTGAATATTGAAGCTAATGATTCTGTATCTAAGAGTTATATCTATTTGCACTTGAGTAATGCTTTAGTACAAAATGGTTTTGCAAAAAAAGCGTCTGAATATATTGAAGAATCTTTGAAGTACAATCCTAGTAATCCTTACACGCCTTATTTGAAGAACTTTATAGATTATGCCAATGACAAAGATTTAAAAGCCTTGACCCATAAGATGCTTATAGAGTGGAAAAAAGATACCACACGTACTGATATCACTCAAGAATTGGCTAAGATGTATTACTTTCAAGAAGATTATACGAATGCACTTCTTTATTATGAAAAGTATATTGACCTCCTAGCGACCAATAAAATTGACCTCTATCCTGCTGAAAACATAAAGATCGCATACACTTACGATAAAATGGGATTTTCTAAGAAAGCAGAGCAATACTTAAATAAATATATTGACTATCTAGAAAACGATGAATCCATTTACAAAGAGGCTGGTTTAGCGGTACTTTACCTTTATAAGAATGAACCAGATAAAGCTATAGAAGCTTATGCTGAATTCGGTTTACAAGATGATTTTCAATATTGGGTACTCTTATTTTTGAAGGAAGATCCTTTGTTGAAGCGATTGCAAAGTCATCCAAAATATGAAGAGACTATTAAAAAAATAGAAACACAATTTTGGGAAAATCACAAAAGACTTAAAGGAACTTTAGAAGACGAAAAACTATTGTAAATTGAACTATAGCTATATATCCTATCAAAAATTATTTGATTTAGGTATAGTGCTTTACTTCGTCAACTAATTAAGTTACTTTCCAATACAATATTTAACTATCCTTATGTCTATTGACGTTAAGGCATTTGGGCAACAAATAGGGTGCAAAAAATACATAAAAAGAATAAATAAAGAGTAAACATCAATAAATTGAGCTACTAATATAGCACAAAAAAAACCGCTCGATTAGAGCGGTTTCCAAATAAAAACACCAAGCATTAATTAGCTGTAC
>JAUIFO010000007.1 GCA_030430385.1 Bacteroidia bacterium | reverse complement strand
ACGCCTAATGTACCTTCTACGTTGTCTGAGTTCAATGGATCAAACGTAGGGCCTGAATCTAAGCTCAGTACTATTCCATTAAAGTCCGTTAACGTATCGACAATACCTACACCTGTAAGGGTCACATCACCAGCATTGTTTACTGTAATTGTGTAATTGATAACATCACCTGCTCCTAGTACACCATCGCCATTGTCTACAACTACTGCGGTCTTCTCGGCTATGATAATAGGGTCTTCACAACCATCAGTAGAAGGATCAGTAGAACTTATGTCATTTTGTTGACCTGAAGAGCCTCCTACTTGAGGAATACCATTAGCATCAACAACATCACCTAAAGAATCATCTCCATCCAAATCAGCAGCTGTAAAACCACCATCACCTTCCAAAGCATCAGGACATCCATCATTATCACTATCTGAATCTAAGTGATTTGGAATTCCATCTTCATCTGTATCAAATAATACAGTAACTGGATTATTAAAGTTATCTACACAATTAAATTCGACACTATGTCGTCTTGTTACCGGAATATTCGCATTTGTTACTTGAACACCCAATCTGATCGTTTGGCTAGATGTATTTAGGTATCTAGAAGAATAGTTTATTGAGGGATTAGCATTTGATGTTCCAGGAAAATTAGTAGTACTTGACGTACCAACAATCCAAGGGCTTTCATCAGTAACTGTAATTTCGGTAGGATTATCTAGGGTATAACTAATAGGATATTCTGTCCAATTTTGTTCTAAAATATCTGCATTCCCGTCCAGATCATTGAAATTAATAAATAATTCAGGTATCACAAAAGGTGTTGTTGTTCCCGATTGAACAAAGTCTATTTGATACTCAACAAAAGGACGTTGTCCAGCAGGAACATTTCCAACTCTAGTTTCAGGTTTAAAAAATGAAGGATCTGAAGCGTTACTATCAATTACAGTGATAAAGCAATTATATATTTCATTAATAGTCACTAAAGCGTCAACACCGGGAGCTACATTAGCAAATCTAAAGACCTCTCCTTCAAGAATTGAAGCAAGAATACCATCACCAATTTCTTCAGTAGGAACATTACTAAAATCCAAAGTTGTTTGCCCTCCGCAAATAGGCTGAGCATTGACTGTATTTCCTTGTTCAATTGTATCAAGCAAACCATCATTATCATCATCTAAATCGCAACCATCAGCATATAGATCACCATCGTTATTTTGATTATCATCGAATCCTGGACATTGATCATTATTATTGCTTACACCATCACCATCGTCGTCACACTCACCAGAACCAAGAAGTGGATTGGTAGCACTTACATCATTTTGTTGTCCAGTTGAACCACCTACTTGAGGAATACCGTTAGCATCAACAGTGTCTCCTAGAGTATCATCAGCATCTAAATCAGTTAACATAAAACCACCATCACCTTCCAAAGCATCAGGACATCCATCATTGTCACTATCGGAATCTAATATATCTGGTGTACCACCTCCATCAGTATCTTGACACAATTCAAAAACCACATTATCTAATCTAAAATCATCTGAAACTCCTGGTCCAGAAGAAAAAGCTCTAATGCTAACTGTAGAGGTTCCCGTTGGAGAGACGAATAACAATGTTTGTGTAGCAAATGTATTTACTCCACCATTGTCTGCTTGAATTTCAGCAGCTGTTTTAGAATAAACAATTGAACCATCAATTGAAATTTCTAAAGTAGCATCAATTGGGCTAGAATCATCAGCTGCATCTTGAAACGTAAAAGCTGTAATAACACCAGGATATAAGTTGGTTACAGTTTGTTCAAACGTAGAATCGGAATTATCTGCAGTAAATCTCGCAATACCACCACCTATTCCAGATCTAAACCAATCTAAATCACCCGATTCAGTCCATCCAGTAGCAAGATTAGCTGCAAAATCTCCGTTAACAAGGGCATTAGAAGCATTACATTCAACACTATCTAATAACCCATCATTATCATCATCTAAGTCACAACCATCAGGTATTGAATCACCATCTTCATCTGCTGTATCATCAAACCCTTGGCACACATCTAAACTATTTGGAACACCATCATTATCACAATCATTCACTGGGAAATCTAAACAATCACCTATTACAATAGTCGCTTCAGCTGTATCACAAATTGAATTATCAATGTCTAAGCAAATGGTATACTCCACAGTATACGTTCCAGGTACACTATTGATAGGAATGTTAATGGTTCCATCTGAGTTAATAGTTACTCCAGCGAGACCACCATTATTAGTAATAGCAATATTATTATCAATATTTGCATCTGTTGCAGGCGAACCATTAGCATCATCAACACCATTACCGTTATCAGCAAACACACTTGTGGTATTGTTACCAACTTCAGGATTGAATGGTGTTGCACTAAAATCGTCGTCTTGAGCAGTGATATCTATAACCTCAACAGAAAGCGCTGCAACATTTGAGGTTGCGGGTTGGGGATTTCCATCTACTACATAATCATCTTGAACCGTATAATCTAAAGTTGCTGTACCAGTAAAACCAGGATTTGGTGTAAACGTAACATTTCCTAAGGCATCTACACTCCAATCACCATCTACAGTCGTAATCGAACTTTGAATACCTGGAGCAGATGGATCCAAATCAACTGTAGAATCTACAATATTACCATCAAAATCTACGTCAGTGCTTGTCACATTAAAAGTTGTAGGTGTATTAAAAGGTGTTGTATCCGAATTATCATCTGCAATAGGCACCGTATTTACGGCATTTAGGGTAACTGCTAAGTTTACAGATTCAAGATTAGCAGTATTACTACCCATATCAGTGCCTGGAAAAAATGTAAATGACATTGAAGCCGCATCAGCAACAAATCGCGCAACTGTTGTCCCCCAAACTTCCTGTGTAACAGGTGTAATGCTTACTCGTGGTTGTGTGCCTACTTGATAGTCGAAAAAATTAATATACTGCGGACTATAAGTTGAGGTCACGGCAGACATAGAATAAATAATTACTTCATATGTTCTCCCAATCGTAAGTCCGCCTAAAGTTGTTCCTATAGATTCTTCAGCTGCAAGAGATCCAACATCCCGAATCGTAATCCAGTTAGCATCACCATTTGGAGGTACAGGAACAGGAGCATTTGTCCAAGCTTCACCTGCTCCTAATCCACCTGCTGGTGCAGCTGCCACTGTATTTACATCAGAAACATCCGGAGTTCCTCCTAAATCAAACCAACCTGGAGGTGCGCAATTACCACAGTTCGTCGCTCCATTTGTAGGTGAAATGGTTTGAGAAAAAGAAATTTGAAATGAAAATACTAAAAGACATATTGAAAAAAAAGGACTTTTAGTAAACGAGAATCGAGTAGAGATTTTCATAAAATCTTATATAAATTTATTATTCTTTAATATCTATATAACACTTCAATGACTCACTACTAAAACAAAAAAAGCCTTACTTCATACATAGTTATGTATAAAATAGGCATACTGTCTTTAGGTGTAGGTTCAATGTTAGTGCTATTAATCTGTTCAAATTTAATAATTTTGAAAAAACTCACTAAAATTTTTTAACATTTAATTTACCGATTAAACGCAGTGTTCTCAAGACAAGACACCAGTAATTAGTGTTTTTATTTCATTTAAAGCTTTAATGATAACAAATTAGCATACTTATTTTAACATATGTTAATTTAACTTATCAACAACCTTAACAACAATTCCAAGTATTGACTCTATGTTTTCTGACACAGAACTTTTGTTAAGGTCACTTTATAATACAAATCATAAAGTAAAGTACTTATTTTACATTCATACGAAATAATTGATATGATGGTTTTATTTTTTTGAGAACATTTTATAATCCTATATTTGCAGCTACAAAATCTGAATATGAGTTTTTTACAGGAAATTAATAGACGTCGTACATTTGGAATCATTTCGCACCCTGATGCAGGTAAAACAACACTAACTGAAAAGCTGCTTTTATTTGGAGGTGCTATTCAAGAAGCTGGTGCTGTTAAGAGCAATAAAATTAAGAAAGGCGCTACAAGTGACTTTATGGAAATTGAACGACAAAGAGGGATTTCTGTTGCAACTTCTGTCTTAGCTTTTGAATATAACGGTATTAAGATTAATATCCTCGATACGCCTGGACATAAGGATTTTGCTGAAGACACTTTTAGAACCCTTACAGCAGTTGACAGTGTTATTGTTGTTATTGATGTTGCCAAAGGTGTAGAGGAGCAAACAGAAAAACTCGTTGAAGTTTGTAGAATGCGAAACATTCCGATGATCGTTTTTATAAATAAACTCGATCGTGAGGGAAAAGATGCATTTGATTTACTAGATGAAATTGAACAGAAACTTGGCCTCACTGTCACGCCTCTAAGTTTTCCAATTGGAATGGGATACGATTTCAAAGGGATTTACAACATATGGGAAAAGAACATAAACCTCTTTAGTGGTGACAGTAAAAAAGATATCGAAGAAACTATCGAGGTGAATGACCTCTCCTCTTCAGAGCTTGATCAATTAGTTGGAGAAAGTGCAGCGCAAACCTTGAGAGATGAAAACGAGCTAGTTGAAGGTATTTATCCAGAATTTAGTAAAGATGATTATTTGAATGGCCAACTACAACCTGTATTTTTTGGTTCAGCTTTAAACAACTTTGGTGTTAGGGAATTATTAGATTGCTTTGTTGAGATTGCTCCAAAACCAAGACCAAAACACAGTGAAGAACGTCTTGTATCACCAAATGAAGATAAGTTTTCTGGATTTGTATTTAAAATCCATGCCAATATGGATCCTAATCACAGAAATCGATTAGCTTTTGTGAAGATAGTTTCTGGTGAGTTTAAGAGAAATACGCCCTATCTTCATGTTAGACATAACAAGAACATGAAGTTTTCTAGTCCGAATGCCTTCTTTGCTGAAAAGAAAGAAATTGTAGATATTTCCTATCCAGGTGACATTGTTGGTCTACAAGACACTGGAAATTTTAAAATTGGAGACACCTTAACTGAAGGAGAAGTATTAAATTACAAAGGGATTCCAAGCTTTTCTCCAGAGCATTTTAGATATATCAATAATGCTGATCCGTTAAAATCCAAACAATTATATAAAGGTATTGACCAGTTAATGGATGAAGGAGTTGCACAGTTATTTACTCTAGAACTTAATGGACGAAAAGTTATAGGTACAGTAGGAGCGCTTCAATATGAAGTGATTCAATATAGACTTGAACATGAATACGGAGCAAAATGTACGTATGAAAACCTGAATGTACATAAAGCATGTTGGGTTGATCCTGAAGATGAAAAGAATGAAGAGTTTAAAGATTTTATGCGTGTTAAACAACGCTTTCTTGCAAAGGATAAACACAATCAGTTAGTGTTTTTAGCAGATTCTGCATTTTCATTACAAATGACGCAACAAAAATACCCAAGTATTACGTTTCATTTTACTTCTGAATTTAACTAAAAAATATGTATTTCATCGATTTTTTGATTTAAATTTTACATTTCATCGTATTTTTTATACATTTAATCGATTTTTTTTATGTTTAAAAAGTAATAGTAATTACATTGAATTAAGATTAAACCCCAAATTGATCTACTTATGAAAACTAATCCGAATGTTTTCAGTAATAATGATATTACTGTGACCTACAATCCTTGCCAATGTATCAACGCCGAGCGTTGTGCGAAAGAACTTTCAAATGTATTCCGTCAATCAGTAATCCCTTGGATAGATTTAGATGGAGCATCTAACAATCAAATCATTAATCAGATAAAAAAATGCCCTTCTGGAGCTCTTAAATTTCATTTAAACAAAAAAGAAGTGGCCTAAATTAGGATACTGAATTGCTAAAAAAATCCCTTTATGATAGACATAAAGGGATTTTATATTTAAGCTTGACCTGTAGGTCCAAAATTCAATGGAATCGGTGCCTTTTCATAATCCTTAATCTCGCCATGCGCTTTTTCAAAACGATTCACATTATCGCCTAATGCCTTTAATAATCGTTTAGCGTGTTGCGGCGTTAATATGATTCGGGATTTTACTTTACTCTTTGGAGTACCAGGCATAATGCTTACAAAATCCACTACAAACTCAGATACAGAGTGGTTGATGATAGCTAAGTTAGAATAAGTGCCTTCAGCAACTTTTTCATCTAACTCAATGTTAATTCCAGGTTTTTTATTCTTATTTTCTTCAGCCATAATTTTATGTTCTTTAATAGATAATATTAAAAAAGCCTTCAAACATATAAATGTGTGAAGGCTTTTATTTTTCTAATTCCTACCTCCGCAGGAATGACAACTCAATTTAGTTGTAGTTCATTTCTTCTTTTGCTTTCATCATCTCATTGAATTCTTCTTTAGAACCTACAATAATATTATCGTATTTTCTAACACCTGTACCAGCAGGAATTCTATGACCAACGATTACATTTTCTTTCAATCCTTCAAGTGAATCAACTTTACCATTTACAGCAGCTTCATTTAATACCTTCGTTGTTTCTTGGAAAGAAGCAGCAGAGATAAATGATTTCGTCTGTAATGACGCTCTTGTGATACCTTGTAAGATTGGAGTTGCAGTAGCAGGTTTTGCATCACGTGCTGTTGCTAACGCTTTATCTTCTCTTCTCAATACTGAGTTTTCATCTCTTAATTCACGAGCAGTTAAAATTTGTCCTGCTTTAAGTGTTTCAGAATCACCAGCATCTTCAATCACTTTCATACCGAAAATTTTATCATTTTCTTCAATGAAATCTGATTTATGAACCAATTGATCTTCTAAGAAAATAGTATCACCAGAATCAATAATTCTCACTTTACGCATCATCTGTCTTACAACAACCTCAAAGTGTTTATCATTAATTTTCACCCCTTGTAAACGATATACTTCTTGTACTTCATTTACTAAGTATTGTTGTACAGCTGAAGGCCCTTTGATATTTAAAATATCATTAGGCGTAATAGAACCATCAGATAAAGGCATACCAGCTTTCACATAATCATTTTCTTGAACAAGAATTTGATTTGATAATTTTACTAGATATTTTTTAACCTCTCCAAGTTTAGATTCAATAATGATCTCTCTATTACCTCTCTTAATTTTACCAAATGAAACCACACCATCAATTTCACTAACCACAGCTGGATTAGAAGGGTTACGTGCTTCGAATAACTCAGTAACTCTTGGAAGACCTCCAGTAATATCACCAGCTTTAGCTGATTTACGAGGAATTTTCACAAGGATCTTACCTACATTAATCTTCTCACCATCATCAATCATTAAGTGTGCTCCAACTGGTAAGTTGTAAGAACGGATTGTCTCACCTTTTCCATCTTCAATATGAAGTGTTGGTATAAGCTTTTTATTTCTAGATTCAGAAATCACTTTCTCTTGGAAACCAGTTTGTTCATCTATCTCAACTTGGTAAGTAATCCCTTGTTCGATATTTTCATACTTTACTTTACCAGCAAACTCTGAAATAATTACACCATTATAAGGATCCCACTGACAAATTGTATCACCTTCTTTCACTTTTTTGCCTGGCTTCACATAAATTGTAGAACCATAAGGAATATTATTAGTACTTAGTGTAATTCCAGTTTTAGCGTCAACTAATTTAAGTTCAGACGTTCTAGATATTACCACATCAACTTCATTGCCTTCATTATCGGTACTCTTAACTGTTTTAAGATCTTCGATTTCAGCAATACCATCAAACTTAACTACCAATTTATTTTCCTCAGAAATGTTTCCTGCAATACCACCTACGTGGAACGTACGAAGTGTAAGCTGTGTTCCTGGTTCACCAATAGACTGAGCAGCAACAACTCCAACAGCCTCTCCTCTTTGTACCATCTTACCAGTAGCTAGGTTTCGTCCGTAACACTTAGCACAGATTCCTTTTTTAGCCTCACATGTTAATGCAGAACGCACTTCAATAGAATCTAATGCAGAAGCTCCAATACGCTTAGCAATATCATCATTGATATGTCCACCAGCTTCAACTAATAACTCTTCAGTAATTGGATCGTATACATCGTTTAATGACGTACGACCAACAATTCTTGCTTCAAGAGTTTCAATAACTTCTTCATTCTTCTTAAGTGGTGTCACTTCAATACCTCTTAATGTACCACAGTCTTCACTGTAAATAATAACATCTTGAGACACATCAACTAGACGACGTGTTAAATAACCAGCATCGGCAGTTTTAAGTGCTGTATCGGCAAGACCTTTACGTGCACCGTGCGTAGAGATAAAGTATTCTAAAATTGAAAGTCCTTCTTTAAAGTTAGAAAGAATAGGGTTTTCAATAATTTCTCCACCACCAGCATTCGATTTTTTAGGTTTTGCCATTAATCCACGCATACCTGTAAGCTGACGAATCTGTTCTTTCGATCCACGAGCTCCAGAATCAAGCATCATATATACTGAGTTGAACCCTTGTTGATCTTCGCGAATACGCTTCATAGATAACTCGGTCAATTCAGCATTTGTAGATGTCCAAATATCAATTACCTGGTTGTAACGTTCGTTGTTGGTAATAAGTCCCATGTTGTAGTTACCCATAATTCCATCAACTAAACCATTTGCTTTATCGATCATTGATTGCTTTTCAGCAGGAATAATAATATCACCCAAACTGAAAGATAACCCACCTTGGAAAGCGAATTTATAACCTAAAGTTTTGATCTCATCTAGGAAAGCAGCTGTTTCAGGTACACTAGTTACCTTTAAAATATTACCAATAATATCTCTTAAAGATTTCTTAGTTAATACTTCATTGATATAACCTGCCGCTTCAGGAACTTTTTCGTTAAACAATACACGTCCAACAGTAGTTTCAATGATTTGAGTTGTTAATTCACCTTCCTCATTAAAATCTTTCGTTCTTACTTTAATACCAGCATTAAGGTCTACTTTCTTTTCGTTGTAAGCAATTGTTACTTCTTCAGGAGAATAGAATACTAAACCTTCACCTTTAACAGGTACTTCATCAGTAGACTTTCTATGCTTAGTCATATAATACAGTCCGAGTACCATATCCTGAGAAGGAACCGTTACTGGTGAACCGTTAGCTGGATTCAAAATATTATGAGAAGCCAACATTAATAATTGTGCTTCAAGAATAGCTTCAGGTCCTAATGGTAAATGCACAGCCATCTGGTCACCATCGAAATCGGCATTAAAGGCCGTACACACTAATGGGTGTAACTGGATTGCCTTACCTTCGATAAGTTTAGGTTGGAATGCTTGAATACCAAGTCTGTGTAACGTAGGAGCACGGTTTAGTAATACTGGATGTCCTTTAAGAACATTCTCTAAGATATCCCAAACAACAGGCTCTTTTCTATCTATAATTTTCTTTGCAGATTTTACTGTTTTTACAATTCCTCTTTCAATTAGTTTTCTAATGATGAAAGGCTTGTAAAGTTCAGCTGCCATATTTTTAGGCAATCCACATTCGAATAATTTTAATTCTGGTCCAACAACAATTACCGAACGTGCAGAATAATCAACACGTTTACCAAGTAAGTTTTGACGGAAACGACCTTGCTTACCTTTTAATGAATCTGATAGCGATTTTAAAGGACGGTTAGAATCAGTTTTTACTGCTGACGCTTTTCTTGTATTATCGAATAACGAATCTACAGATTCTTGTAGCATACGTTTTTCGTTACGAAGAATTACTTCAGGAGCTTTGATTTCAACCAAACGCTTTAAACGATTATTACGAATAATCACACGACGGTAAAGGTCATTTAAATCTGATGTTGCAAAACGTCCACCATCAAGAGGTACCAATGGTCTTAATTCTGGTGGAATAATTGGAATAGCCTTCATGATCATCCATTCTGGCTTATTCTCTCTATTCGCATTTGAATCTCTAAATGCTTCAACAACCTGAAGACGTTTCAATGCTTCAGTTTTACGCTGTTTAGAGGTTTCAGTGTTTGCTTTATGACGTAATTCAAAAGACAATTCATCTAAATCGATTCTTGATAATAATTCGATTAGACACTCTGCTCCCATCTTCGCGATGAATTTGTTAGGATCAGTATCTTCTAAATATTGGTTTTCCTTCGGAAGTGTTTCAAGAATATTTAAATATTCTTCTTCAGTTAGGAAGTCCATTTTTTGTAACGGTTCACCTTCAGCATTCACAGCTTCACCAGGTTGGATCACAACATAACGTTCGTAGTAGATAATCATATCCAAACGCTTTGAAGGTAATCCTAATAAATAACCGATTTTGTTGGGTAACGAACGGAAGTACCAAATGTGCGCCACAGGAACAACCAAATTGATATGTCCAACACGATCACGACGTACTTTCTTTTCTGTTACTTCTACACCACAACGGTCACAAACAATCCCTTTGTAGCGAATTCTTTTATATTTACCACAAGCACATTCAAAATCCTTTACAGGACCAAAAATACGCTCACAGAATAAACCATCTCTTTCTGGTTTATGTGTTCGATAATTAATAGTTTCTGGTTTTAAAACTTCACCACGAGATGCTGCCAAAACAGATTCTGGAGATGCCAAACCAATGGAGATCTTATTAAATCTCTGTACTGTATTCTTATCTTGTCTTCTAGCCATAATTACTATATAGTCTATAGATTATTACTTCAGTGTTTCATTTCAAACACTGAAGTAACTCCTCTTTTTTTATTCTTCTAATCTAATATCTAATCCTAATCCTTTCAATTCGTGCATTAATACGTTGAAAGATTCAGGTAATCCAGGTTCTGGCATTGGCTCTCCTTTTACGATAGCTTCGTAAGTTTTAGCTCTACCTATCACGTCATCTGATTTCACAGTTAAGATCTCACGTAAGGTACTTGAAGCTCCATAAGCTTCAAGAGCCCATACCTCCATCTCACCAAAACGCTGACCACCAAATTGTGCTTTACCACCAAGAGGTTGTTGTGTGATTAATGAGTAAGGTCCGATTGAACGTGCGTGCATCTTATCGTCGATCATGTGACCAAGTTTAATCATGTAGATCACACCAACAGTTGCAGGTTGATCAAATCGATCTCCTGTTCCACCATCATATAAATAGGTATGACCGAATCTTGGTACACCAGCTTCATCAGTAAACTCGTTAATTTGGTCAAGAGTTGCACCATCAAAAATAGGTGTTGCATAAGTGCGACCTAATTTTTGTCCAGCCCAACCAAGAACCGTTTCGTATATCTGTCCGATGTTCATACGTGATGGTACACCAAGTGGATTCAATACGATATCAACTGGAGTTCCATCCTCTAGGAATGGCATATCTTCTTGACGAACGATACGCGCAACAATACCTTTGTTTCCGTGACGACCTGCCATTTTATCACCAACTTTAAGCTTACGTTTTTTAGCAACATAAACCTTAGCAAGTTTGATGATTCCTGCTGGTAATTCATCACCTACAGAAATGGTAAATTTCTCACGACGTAAAGATCCTTGAAGATCATTTTCTTTGATCTTATAATTGTGAATTAAATCAGCAACTAAAGCATTCAAATGATCATCTGTAGTCCAAGTTCCAGACGTTAAATGCGTATAATCATCAACAGCATTTAACATTTTAAGTGTGTACTTCTTTCCTTTAGGAATGATCTCTTCACCTAAATCATTAAAGATACCTTGAGCCGTTTTACCATTAACAAGAGCGAATAATTTTTCAACTAGAACAGCTTGTAAATCATCGAACTTCTTGTAATAGATATTTTCTAATGCTTCAATATCTTCTTTATCTTTAGCTCTTTTGCGCTTATCTTTAATAGCTCTAGAGAATAATTTCTTATCAATAACAACACCATGTAAAGAAGGCGACGCTTTTAAAGATGCATCTTTAACATCACCAGCTTTATCACCAAAGATAGCTCGTAATAACTTCTCTTCTGGTGTAGGGTCAGATTCTCCTTTAGGAGTAATCTTACCGATAAGAATATCACCAGGTTTGATCTCTGCACCAATACGAATCATACCATTTTCGTCAAGGTCTTTAGTAGCCTCTTCAGAAACGTTAGGAATATCATTAGTTAGCTCTTCATTACCTAATTTGGTGTCTCTAACTTCTAATGAATATTCGTCAATATGAATGGATGTGAAGATATCATCACGAACAACTTTTTCAGAAATCACAATTGCATCCTCGAAATTGTATCCTTTCCAAGGCATAAATGCCACTTTCATATTTCTACCAAGCGCCAATTCACCATTTTGAGTTGCATAGCCTTCACAAAGTACTTGACCTTTCACAACTTTATCACCTTTTTCAACAATAGGCTTTAAGTTGATCGAAGTCCCTTGGTTCGTTTTTCTAAATTTCACAAGTGGATACGTTTTGGTATCACTATCAAAACTCACCATTGCTTCTTCTTCAGTGCGCTCGTATTTGATTACAATTTCATTAGCATCAACGTATTCAACCACACCATTTCCTTCAGCATTAATCAACACTCTAGAATCTGAAGCTACTTGACGTTCAAGTCCAGTTCCTACGATAGGAGCTTGCGGACGTAATAAAGGTACAGCTTGACGCATCATGTTAGATCCCATCAAGGCACGGTTTGCATCATCATGCTCTAAGAATGGAATTAATGATGCCGAAATAGAAGCAATTTGGTTAGGTGCAACATCAGTGTAATGAACATTAGTAGGATCAATCACAGGGAAATCTCCTTCTTGACGTGCAATAATTTTGTCTTCTATAATTTTACCCTTATCATCAACACGAATATTCGCTTGAGCGATAAGCATGTCTTCTTCTTCTTCAGCACTTAAATATGTAGGTGCATTCTTGATATCAACGACACCACCATCAGCTTTTCTATAAGGTGTTTCGATGAATCCCATTGAATTCACTTTAGCGTACACTGATAGAGAAGAAATTAATCCAATGTTTGGTCCTTCAGGAGTTTCAATTGGACATAATCTTCCGTAGTGCGTATAGTGAACATCACGAACCTCGAAACCAGCTCTTTCTCTAGATAAACCACCAGGTCCTAACGCAGATAAACGACGTTTGTGTGTGATCTCTGCTAATGGATTGGTTTGATCCATAAACTGAGACAACTGGTTGGTTCCGAAGAATGAGTTGATTACAGATGATAATGTTTTAGCATTAATCAAATCAATAGGTGTAAATACTTCGTTATCACGAACGTTCATACGTTCACGAATTGTTCTTGCCATACGAGCAAGACCAACACCAAACTGAGATGATAGTTGTTCACCTACAGTACGTACACGACGGTTAGATAAGTGATCGATATCATCGATTTCAGCCTTTGAATTAATTAACTCAATTAGATATTTTATAATGGTAATGATATCTTCTTTGGTAAGCACTTGCTTATCCATTCCGATATCAAGACCTAATTTTTTGTTCATTCTGTAACGACCTACTTCACCAAGTGAATAACGTTGGTCAGAAAAGAATAATTTGTCAATAATACCACGAGCTGTTTCCTCATCTGGCGGCTCAGCATTACGTAATTGACGGTAAATATGTTCTACTGCTTCTTTTTCAGAGTTAGTAGGATCTTTTTGAAGTGTATTATGAATAATTGCGTAATCTCCTTGTTGTGCACTTTCTTTATGTAAAAGAATTGTTTTAACACCTGCTTCAAGAATTTCTTCAATGTTTTCTTTATCGACCTCAGTGTCACGATCAAGAACGATTTCGTTACGTTCAATAGAGACTACTTCACCTGTATCTTCATCAACAAAATCTTCATGCCAAGTATTTAAAACACGTGCAGCAAGTTTACGACCAATTACTTTTTTAAGTCCAGATTTTGATACTTTAACTTCTTCAGCAAGATCAAAAATCTCAAGAATATCTTTATCACGTTCAAAACCGATAGCTCTGAATAATGTTGTAACAGGTAATTTTTTCTTTCTGTCAATGTAAGCATACATTACCTGATTGATATCTGTAGCAAATTCTATCCACGATCCTTTAAATGGAATAACTCTAGCAGAGTACAATTTAGTTCCGTTTGCGTGGAAAGATTGACTAAAGAACACTCCAGGAGATCTGTGTAATTGTGAAACTACAACACGCTCAGCACCATTAATACAAAACGTTCCACTAGGTGTCATATAAGGAATTGTTCCAAGGTATACATCTTGAACAATCGTTTCAAAGTCTTCATGCTCAGGATCTGTACAATACAATTTTAGACGCGCTTTTAGCGGCACACTGTATGTTAATCCTCTTTCGATACATTCTTCAATGGTGTATCGTGGTGGGTCGATAAAATAATCTAAAAACTCAAGTACAAATTGATTACGAGTATCTGTAATTGGGAAGTTTTCCATGAAGGTATTGTAGAGCCCTTCATTGCCTCTTTCTTCTGATTTCGTCTCTAACTGGAAAAAATCCTGGAAGGATTTGATTTGAATATCCAAGAAATCAGGATATTCAGTTCTATTTACTATAGAAGAGAAATTTAATCTTTCAGCTGTGTTTGCTAACATCGATGAACGAGATTTTGATTAAAAAAATTACTAGTTTATTTGTGTACTATTTTATACACAAAAGGGTTTAGGTCATTCCGAGTATATCGGAAGACCTAAACCATAATTTGTAGGTTAGTTAAGCTTACTTAAGCTCAACCTCAGCTCCAGCTTCTTCTAACTGAGATTTTAATGCCTCAGCTTCGTCTTTAGCAACACCTTCCTTGATTGGAGATGGAGCTTCATCAACTAAACCTTTAGCTTCTTTTAATCCTAAACCAGTTAATTCTTTAACTAATTTTACAACAGCTAATTTAGAACCACCTGCTGCTTTAAGGATTACGTCAAATTCAGACTTTTCTTCAGCGGCATCACCACCTGCTGCACCTCCACCTGCTGCTACTGCTACTGCTGCTGCTGCTGGTTCGATACCGTATTCGTCTTTTAATATTGTAGCTAATTCATTAACATCTTTTACTGATAAATTAACTAATTGTTCTGCGAAATCTTTTAAATCTGCCATTTCTACCGTTTTTAATAATTTTTAATAATATAATTTGTTTAAGTGCGTACGCGTTTGATTATCCTTCTTTTTCGGATAAAGTTTTAACAATTCCTGCTAAAGTTCCACCACCTGATTTAAGTGCTGAAATAACGTTTTTAGCTGGTGATTGTAGTAAGGTAATGATATCACCAATCAATTCTTCACGAGACTTGATTTCTACAAGTGCATCTAATTGATCGTCACCAATGTAAATAGCTTCTTCAATAAAAGCACCTTTAAGCAAAGGCTTATCAGATTTTTTACGGAAGGCTTTAATTACTTTAGCTGGAGCATTACCAGTTTCAGAATACATTACTGAGGTGTTACCCTTTAACACACCTGGAAGTTCACCGAAATCTTTATCGGAAGCTTCCATAGCTTTAGTTAATAATGTATTTTTTACAACGTTTAAACTTACATTAGCTTTAAAACAAGCACGACGTAAGTCTGAAGTGTTTCCTGCATTTAATCCAGAGATATCTGCTAAATAGATATTTGTATTATCTGCTAACTGTGCAGTTAACTCTTCAATTACTTGTGATTTTTCTTCTCTTGTCATAATATTAAAGATTTAACTACTAATTAAATTTTGTGTCAACAGCGATACTAGGGCTCATAGTACTTGACATAAATATGCTTTTCATATAAACACCTTTAGCTGCAGTTGGTTTTAATTTATTTAAAGTCGTTAATAACTCCATTGCGTTGTCCTTAATTTTATCAGCACTAAATGATGCTTTACCAATTGGAGCGTGTACAATTCCTGTTTTATCAACTTTAAAATCTATTTTACCAGCTTTAACTTCAGATACTGCTTTAGCAACATCCATAGTCACTGTTCCTGTCTTTGGATTTGGCATTAGACCTCTTGGACCTAACACTCTACCTAAAGGACCTAGTTTACCCATGATAGCAGGCATAGTAACGATAACGTCTACATCTGTCCAACCACCTTTGATTTTTTCAAGGTATTCATCAAGTCCTACGTAATCTGCACCAGCAGCTTTAGCTTCTTCCTCTTTATCTGGAGTTACTAAGGCTAGTACTTTCATATCTTTACCTGTACCATGTGGAAGTGATACAACACCTCTAACCATTTGATTGGCTTTACGAGGATCTACACCTAAACGAACTGCTAAATCAACAGAAGCGTCAAATTTAGTGTAGGTAATTTCCTTTAATAATGAAGATGCTTCTTCTAAAGTGTAGAGTTTATTTTTCTCAACTTTAGCAATAGCCTCTTTTCGTTTCTTGCTTAATCTTGCCATTTCAAAAAATTTTAGTTAGGTGCTTCTCCACCTTTAACTGTGATTCCCATTGATCTTGCAGTACCAGCAACCATTTTCATAGCTGATCCGATTTCGAATGCATTTAAATCTTGCATTTTATCTTCTGCAATTGCTTTCACTTGATCCCAAGTGACTTTAGCTACTTTCTTTCGGTTTGGTTCTCCAGATCCTTTCTTTACTTTGGCCGCTTCTAATAATTGTACTGCCGCAGGAGGTGTTTTAATCACGAAGTCGAAAGACTTGTCTTTGTAAACAGATATCACAACAGGTAAAACTTTTCCAGCTTTATCCTGAGTTCTACCATTGAATTGTTTACAAAATTCCATGATATTAACTCCAGCAGCACCTAAAGCGGGTCCAACCGGTGGCGATGGATTCGCAGCACCTCCCCGAACTTGTAACTTAACTACTTTGTCTAGTTCTTTTGCCATTTTACTAATTTTAGTGTTGTATATCTTCTTGATGGAAGCTCAAAGACATACGTTCTATATTTGTAACAATTATTATACTTTTTCAACTTGCATATAACTTAATTCTAATGGTGTTTTTCTTCCGAAGATTTTAACCATTACTTCAAGTTTACGCTTTTCTTCATTAATCTTTTCGATCGTACCATCAAATCCATTGAATGGTCCATCGATAACTTTTACAGTTTCACCAACAGTGTATGGAATAGCCACATTTACATCTGCATCTACAGCTAACTCGTCTACCTTTCCTAACATTCTGTTTACTTCAGATTGTCTTAAAGGCACAGGATCACCACCTTTGGTTTCACCTAAAAATCCAATAACATTTGTAATTGATTTTATTATATGTGGAATTTCACCACTTAAGTTAGCCTGAATCATTATATAACCAGGAAAATAAACTCTTTCCTTGTTAATTTTCTTCCCGTTACGAATTTGTATTACTTTTTCAGTAGGCACTAAAACTTGGTCAACAAAATCTTCTAAGCCTAATCTAGAAATTTCATTTTCTATATAAGCTTTAATTTTATTTTCTTGGCCACTTACAGCTCTAACTACATACCACTTTTTATTTCCGGTTGTCTCAGACATTCTTACTTATTTTATAAATTGTCTAATAGTATGATTACATTAAGTCAAAATATGCCTTAATCACTTTACTAAAAACAGTATCAATTCCCCAAATAGCTAAAGAAAATATAATAGAAAATACAGCAACCAAAATGGTTAAGCTTTGTGCTTCAGACCATGTTGGCCATGACACATTATTCTTTAACTCTTCAAAAGATTCTTTGATATAACTTACAATTCCTGCCATTTGATTTTAATTTGCACGGGTTGAGAGACTCGAACTCCCGACACCTGGTTTTGGAGACCAGTGCTCTACCAACTGAGCTAAACCCGTAAATATAAATCAAGGCGTTCGCCTTTGACGAACACCTTAATTCATATTTAGATATTAAATATTTTAGTCTAAAATTTCAGTAACCTGACCAGCACCTACTGTTCTACCACCTTCACGGATTGCAAAACGTAAACCTACATTCATTGCAATTGGTTGAATTAATTCAACAGTGATCGTAAGGTTATCTCCAGGCATTACCATTTCAACTCCATCAGGAAGAGAAATATTTCCTGTTACGTCAGTTGTACGAACGTAGAACTGTGGACGGTAGTTGTTATGGAATGGAGTGTGACGTCCACCTTCTTCTTTCTTAAGGATATAAACCTCTGCTTTAAATTTAGCATGAGGAGTAACAGATCCTGGCTTAACAATTACCATACCTCTTGAGATCTGAGTTTTTTCAATACCTCTTAATAAGATACCAGCATTATCACCAGCCTCACCTCTATCTAAGATTTGACGGAACATTTCAATACCAGTAATTGTTGATGTTAATTTCTCAGCTCCCATACCAATGATCTCTACAGGATCTCCAGTATTAGCAACTCCAGTTTCGATACGTCCTGTAGCAACAGTACCACGACCTGTAATTGAGAATACATCTTCGATTGGCATCAAGAATGGCTTATCCATATCACGAACTGGCTCTTCAATCCAGTTATCAACAGCTTCCATTAATTCCATTACTGTATCAACCCACTTTTGCTCACCATTAAGTGCACCTAAAGCAGAACCAGCAATAACAGGACCATTGTCACCATCGTACTCGTAGAATGATAATAAATCTCTGATCTCCATTTCAACTAATTCTAATAACTCTTCATCATCAACCATATCCACTTTGTTCATGAATACAACGATACGAGGAATACCTACCTGACGACCTAATAAGATGTGCTCACGAGTTTGTGGCATAGGACCATCTGTAGCAGCAACCACTAAAATTGCACCATCCATTTGAGCAGCACCAGTTACCATGTTCTTTACGTAATCGGCGTGACCTGGACAGTCAACGTGCGCATAGTGACGGTTTGATGTTTGATACTCTACGTGTGCAGTATTAATTGTAATACCTCTCTCTTTTTCTTCAGGAGCATTATCGATAGTATCGAAATCTCTTGCTTCAGATAAACCTGCATCAGCTAATACTTTAGTAATAGCAGCAGTTAAAGTTGTTTTACCGTGATCTACGTGTCCAATAGTACCAATATTAAGGTGTGGTTTTGAACGATCGAAAGTTGCCTTTGCCATTTTTAATTTATTTAATCTTAATTTATATTAGTGTTCAATTCAATTCAATTTGAAAAGAGCCAATGACGAGATTTGAACTCGTGACCTCTTCCTTACCAAGGAAACGCTCTACCCCTGAGCTACACCGGCGTAAAGTGCTTACTTTCTCATTTAATAAATGAGATTTCTGCCTTCGCAGAAATTTAGAGCGGGAGACCGGGTTCGAACCGGCGACATTCAGCTTGGAAGGCTGACGCTCTACCAACTGAGCTACTCCCGCTTTTACAATTGTTTTACCAATTGAAGGTTTCAATATTTCAAAACTGGATAACCTCGATTAACTCGGTAATCCTTTGTGGGGAGAGCAGGATTCGAACCTGCGAAGGTAAAAACCAACAGATTTACAGTCTGTCCTCGTTGGCCGCTTGAGTATCTCCCCAATCTTTTAAAGAACGTTACTAAAACAATTCATAATCTTAGTAAAAATAAGAGCCGATAGAGGGACTCGAACCCACGACCTGCTGATTACAAATCAGCTGCTCTAGCCAGCTGAGCTATATCGGCTTTTGAACCACTTTTTTCTCACAAAAAAAGCCCGCTATTTCTAACGGACTGCAAATGTAAAGATTTATTTATTTATTCAAAACATTTTTTGAAAAATTTTTACATATGTGTTCTTAATTTTTGTTTTCGCTTTTTAAGTTGTCTTTCTAAAGAAGAAACTGCCATATCTGTACCCTCTTCAAATGTCTTACATTGTTTTTTTACAACAAAACTATCTCCTGGTACATTTACTCTTGCTTCAAAAATTTTATTTTCTTTATCGCTAGTGTTCTCAACTTTTAAATAGACATCAGAATCGATTACTTTATCATAAAACAAATCTAACTTATTCATTCTTCTTTGAATAAAGTCGATTAGCTTTCTATCTGCATTGAAATTTACGGATTGAGTGTTTACCTTCATATTCCATCTTTTAATTGGTTAGACAATATTATTTTTTACTTCTTGGATGTGTATTTGCATATACTTTTTTTAATTCTGCTATACTATTATGCGTATAGACTTGAGTGGCTGCTAAACTAGAATGACCAAGAAGTTCTTTAACAGCATTTAAGTTGGCACCTTGGTTCAGTAAATGCGTCGCAAATGAGTGCCTTATGATATGCGGACTACGTTTTACTTTAGAAGATGCTATACTAAAATAGTCATTTATAATTCTGTAAACAAGTGTTTCATAAATTTTAACCCCTTTTTTAGTTAAAAACAAATGTGACTTATCTACGATAGTAGCTAATAAATTCCTTTGAACCAAATACGCTTCAAGGGTTTCAACCACAGAAGGGATTAACGGAATAAATCGTTCTTTATTTCTCTTTCCTATTACCTTTAACGTTTTATTAGCTATATCGACATCTTTTAATTTTAGTTGCACCAGTTCAATTCGTCTAATTCCTGTAGCATAGAATAATTCAATAATTAAACGATTTCTGAGTCCTTCATAGTCTTTAGCTTCTTTCAAGGCTTTAATAACTGTTTCTATTTCAGTTTCAGAAAAAGGCACCTGCACCTTTTTGTCAGTTTTTAAAGCTTTATGTTTTACGAGTGGATTGGCTTCAATCTGTTCAGACTTCAACAGGAATTTATAATAAGAATTCAAAGAAGATATTTTCCTATTGATACTTCTATTAGATAAGCCTTCGTCTACAAGATGTACTATCCACAGCCTTATTTGCTGATAATTTATATGAGTAATGGAATCTGTTTCGAATTCTGAAACAATAAATTCTGAAAAAAGCTCCAAATCTTTTTGGTAAGCGACTTGGGTAAGTTTAGAATAATTCTTTTCAAGAATCAAATAATCTGAAAACGCTGCTATAGACATTTGTAGGTATTGTGAACCTCTAATGTAGCAAAGTTTTTTGAATTCACTGAAAAATAAAAAATCCCATCATTGCTGATGGGATTAAATTTATATCTCAATAGTATAATTAAATACTTTCTTGATCTCTTAAAGTTTGAACATATTGTGCTTTTTGAATTTGCGCTCTACGCTCAACTGAAGGTTTTATAAATTGCTTACGTGAATTTAATGCACGCTTTGTACCTGTACGATCAAATTTACGCTTGTAACGCTTTAAAGCTCTATCTATATTTTCTCCTTCTTTAACTGGTATTCTTAACATAGTGTCTTAACCTCCTCTCTTTTAGAATTTTTAAGGCTGCAAATATAGAATAGAATTTAAGATTTCAAAACAAAAAAATAATTTATTTATTGTTTGAATAAAGACGCCCTTTTGGAAAGATCTTTAATGAGCTGTTCGTCTTCTTCACTCTCTAGTATAATGTTGTAGTTTTTCCAAAACGCATTGTTGTATGGTCTAGGTGCAAAAATATCTGAGTCCCAAGGCTTTTGTAAGGCATTTTCAATAACAACATCGTCTTCAATGATATCTGAAAATAAAATCTCCTGTACCGTGTAATAGAAACGTTCTTCGTTATAATACTTTGCCTTTTCTTCTTCAGTGAGCTTTTCATTAGTTTTAAGTCCGACATTAACGAGCTTAGGCGTTTCGTAATAGATATAATTAGGATACATCTTTTCATTGTATTCCATATAGGATATGATAAGTTTATGGTTTGTTTGTGTCCCAAACAATGTTTTGCTTCTAGATTTTTGAGCATCTGAAGCTGCCACTAATTCATATTCTAGCTTTTTAATTGCATAATTATCCCAATAAATATAAAGCCAACCTTGCGCTTTGTAACCTTCATTATAAATTCCTTCGGTATCTAAACCAACAAAATCTTTACTATCTGAAATTTTAATCTTGTAAATCTTTCTATCATTATCGACAAGAATGGTGTCTAAAGTAAATTGATGTTTGTTAAGAATATCTTGTCCAAACAAAGCCTTAACACGGTTTGAGTTTCGAACAATATTCAGCTTTCCTTTAAACAAGTTTTCTAGTCCGTTAACTCGAGTATCATTCCATTTAATTGCTTTAATCAATGATGCCGTCTTAATTGTATCGCGTCTTAAATTTTTAGCTTTGAGTTTTTTATAATTCTCATAACGCTTCAAATACGAAGAATAGGAAAACAAACTATCAACATCTCTAAGGTCATAGCTTTTTCTAACTTCATCGACATTTATTTTTAAGTAATCATTAGCATCTGAAGCATATCCTGAATCATATACTGTGATCGCACTTTCAATAAGCCATTTGAATTCTTTAGCGTTGCGTTCTTTATGTCTTAAAAATCCTTTTTGAATATATGCTGAATCTGGAAGATTCACAGGAAGCTTTTCTAAAGCCTTTAGCACAATATCGTTACCCGTTTTAGGTCTCGTTTCAGCAATAAGGATAACTTCATCAAGAGCAGCAATATCCTCTTCAAGGTAAATCTCTTCAGAAGCATCAAATTCATTTACAACCGCTTTAAAACTTTTGTAGCCTATTGAGGAAATGATGAGGGTGTCATTAGACAATTCTTTAGGCACTTGAAGTAGAAACTTCCCATCTTGATTGGTAACGGTTCCGATGGTCGTATTCTTTATGTAAACACTAGCACTTTCAATGGGTAAAAGCGTTGAAAAATCGACAACCTTATTTTTTAGCTCGGTTTGCCCAAAAGTAATTGCTATACTAAATAAGAAACAACATAAGAATAGGCATTGTTTCTGATACGTTTGATTCATAAATGATGATTTAATTCTATGTCGCTGGCTTGTAATCTTTTTTGTCGATTATCATTTTAGCAATGATCTCTCTTAATATCTCTGAAGTACCACCACCAATTGGACCTAACCTACTGTCACGAAGCATTCTTGCTAATGGATATTCTTCCATATAACCATAACCACCTAAAAACTGAAGACAATCATAAATAACCTCATCAGCCATTTTAGTAGACTGTAATTTAGACATGGTTGCTTCTTTCACCACATATTCTCCTTGATCTAGTCGTTTTGCTACAGAATAATTAAACTCCTTACAAATTTCCATTTCTGTATAGCGATCAGCAATTCTATGTCTCAACGCCTGGAACCTATCAATACTTTTTCCGAAGGCTTGTCGCTCGCTCATATATTTCAAAGTATATTCAAGTGCATACTCTGCTCTCGCGTGTGCATTAATTCCCATGATTAATCGCTCTAAAGCAAAATGCTGCATGATATAAGGGAATCCCATATTTTCCTCTCCCATTAAGTTTGAGGCAGGAATTTCAACATTATCAAAAGCTATTTCACCTGTATCTGAAGCTCGCCAACCCAGTTTATCCAACTTTGTAGCCGAAATACCAGGTAAATTTCTATCCATGATAAAAATACTAATTCCTTTATTTCCTAACTCAGGATTGGTTTTAGCAGCCACAACAAGATAGTCGCTGTAAACACCATTGGTTATAAATGTTTTAGACCCATTGATAATATATGAATCGCCCTTTCTTACAGCAGTAGTTCGCATTCCTGCAACATCACTTCCTCCAAAAGGTTCTGTAATACAAAGGCAACCAATCATATCACCAGAAATACTAGCTGATAAATATTTTTGTTTTATCGCTTCATCACCTTCTTTATTGACGTGCGTCATTGCTAAATAAGCATGTGCCCAAATGGCAGCAGCAAATCCGCCAGAATTTATTTTCTGAAGCTCTTCTAGAAGAATCACTGTGTAGAACAAATCAAGATTCATTCCTCCATAAGCTTCAGGATAGGCAATTCCGAAGAATCCCATCTCTCCAAACTTTTTCCAAATAAAACGTTCAATATGGCCAGTCTCTTCCCATTTTTCGATATGCGGAACAACTTCTTTTTGTAAAAAATCTTTTAAACTTTGCCTAAACATCTGATGCTCTTCAGTGAAGTACATACTATTCATAAAGTGTATTTTTAATCTGAATTAGAGTGTCAAATATAACTTAATTATCTCAATTTTTTTGACAGGAAAGTCCTTAACTTTTGTTAATTCATCAAGAGATTTAAAGCCATCGCGAAGTGTTCGCTCTTGTATAATGAAGTTCGCCACCTCATAATCAATATGCTGAATGGTAACCAGTTGCTCTATGGTTGCTTCATTAATTCTAATTTTTTGAACAGGTTTTGGTGTTTTAACCGTAAACTCATTTTGAATTCTTGAAATAACGGCATCTGAAAGTCCGTACACATCCTGCAACTGAACATCATCAATGAAGCGTCCACCTAATTTGTTTCTAAAGGTAACGATGCGCTGAGATAATTTCTCACCAATACCATTGACGCGTTGTAACTGCTTTGCTGAGGCTAGATTAAGGTCAATCTTCTGAGCAAACGTTTTTGGTTTGTTATCGAATTGTTTTTGATAATGAGTCTTTGGTTTTGGATTTGTTACCCATTCTGGGAATTTAAAATACGGAGATATTCGATTTAATAGCGTATCTGAGACTTGGGTAACCTTTTGAAAGTCTTTAGCTGAATTTATCCATTTGTTTTGCGCTCTGAAGGCTAAAAGCCTATCAATTTCTTCATTAGACATACCTAAAGTATATCCTTTATAATCTGTAATAAAGTTTGGATTAAACGGATAGATTTTCGGTTTACGCTCTTCGAGTTTAGCGATTTTCAATGAATCAATTTCGGCTTGAAATAAGGCTAATTCCTGCTGATCGACTTCATAACTTTCCGAAGAAAAATCAACAAAAAAATAAACGCACTGTAATATTAAAATGAGCAGTAATAACAAAAAAATCCCACTTCGTTGTTGTTTAGTAAACATTAAGTGAGATTTTAATTGTTTCATTTTGTGTATAATTACGCTGTTCTTTCTTTTATGGCTTTGATATATTTATTCAATTCGTCTTTAACTTTAGGTGCTAAAATCACTAGACCAATCATATTAGGCACCATCATTGCAAAGATCATTGCATCTGAAAATCCAATTACAGAATTTAAACTAGCTGCAGCACCAATAACTACAAATAAGCAAAAAATGATTTTGTAAGTGTATTCCATTTTTTTTGACCTTCCGAATAAAAATGACCAACCTTGAAATCCGTAATACGACCACGATATCATAGAACTAAAAGCAAATAAAACTACAGCCACAGTAAGCACATAAGGGAACCAAGAAATTACCGATTCAAAAGCGCCTGAGGTTAATAAGATTGCTTGCGCATCATTTAAAGATCCATTTGCTGCAGTAACATTTCCTGTAATGATTAATACTAAGGCAGTCATAGTACAAACTAAAACTGTATCGATAAAAGGTTCAAGTAACGCAACCATACCTTCACTTGCAGCATAATTTGTTTTAACAGCAGAGTGCGCAATAGAAGCCGAACCAATACCAGCTTCATTTGAGAATGCAGCTCTTCTAAATCCTTGTACTAATACTCCAACAGCACCACCTGCAATACCTTCTGGTCTGAAGGCTCCATCAAAAATTTGAACAAAAGCATCACCAATCATATTGTAATTTGCAAAAATCACGAATAAGGATGCAGCCACATAAATCACTACCATAAAAGGCACAATTTTATCTGTAACCTTGGCAATAGATTTGATACCACCAATAATAACAATTCCGACAAGAACAGCCATCACAACACCAAAAGCCCAACCATTACCATGCATTATTGATTCTGTTCCTCCAGTAATATTTTCAACTAATTGAAAAGCTTGATTTACTTGAAACATATTACCACCTCCAAGCGAACCTCCAATAACAAATATGGCAAACAATACCGCTAGAACTTTACCAAGTTGACTAAGTCCTCTAGACTTTAAACCTTTGGTTAAATAATACATTGGACCACCATATACTGTTCCGTCTGAAGCAATGTCTCTATATTTTACACCAAGTGTACATTCAACAAATTTAGATGCCATACCAAGTAATCCAGCAACGATCATCCAAAACGTCGCTCCTGCTCCACCAATGGATACTGCTATAGCTACACCTGCAATATTTCCTAGTCCGACAGTAGCTGACAAAGCCGCAGTTAAAGCTTGAAAATGAGACACCTCACCTTCATGACCTTCAACTCTTATTGTGTCAGGATTATCAGCCTCATCAGTAAAAGATGCTTTTGCTGCTTCAACTTTATGATTTTCTCTTCCCTCCAGGTCGTCGTACTTACCTCTAACAATATTAATAGATGTAAAAAATCCTCTAAAATTTATAAACTTGAAATAGAAGGTAAAGTAAAGCGCTCCTAAAATTAATGGAAACAATACCCAAAATACTTTGATACCATTTCCAAAATCAATTTGATAAAATATGAAGTTAACAAACCATCCTGTAGCTTCGCCAAATTTTTCGTCGATGACTTGATCAATGCTTTGTTCGGTTTCTTGTGCGAACGTTAGAAATGATAGTAACAGTGTAAAAAGTGAAAGAAGATATTTCTTCATATGAGAATTATTTAAGTTAGTTAGCTTTTATAAAAGTTACAAGATGCTAAAAAAAAATGAGTTTCTAAAGTGATGGGTGTTAAAACCGAGTTGACTTACTTTATATCGTAAAGAGAATTAAGGCGTTGGATTTGTTCTGGTCGTCCTAAAACAATAATTTTTGAGCCAGCAATTAATTCAGTATCGGCTTCAGGGTTTACAACATAATCTCCTTTTCCATCTTTAAATCCGATCACTGTACATCCTGTTTTACGTCTTAAATCCAAATCCTTTATCGTTTTAACACTTTGCGTATCGTACAATTGATCCACAACAACTTCTTCAATATTGATATTACGCTCACCTACGATACCAAGATTATCAATAAACTCAACAAGGTCAGGCACTACCACCAAAGATGCCATATGATCACCACCAATACGATCTGGAAGAATAACATTATTAGCACCAGCGAGTTTTAGTTTGTTATATGAGGTTTCTTGTGATGCTCTACTAATGATATTCATGGTGCTATTGATTTGTCTGGCAGATAATACCACAAATAAATTATCGGCATCATTAGGCAATGCCGAAATTAAAGTATCTGCACGTTCAATACCTGCTTCAATTAAGGTTTCGTCTTCGTTGGCATTACCAAATATAAATGGCAAGTCATCATCTTCATAGCGCTCAATAATATCCTTGTCTTTTTCAATAATCACAAATGGTTTGTTGTAGGTATTTAATTTGGCAGCAGCTTGTTTCCCATTTCGACCATAACCACAAATAATGATATGATTTTTAAGTTCATTAATTTTCTTTTGCATCTTTTTCTTCTTTAAAACGTTTAAGTCGTTTTTACTCAAAATATATTCAGTAATTACAGATATTGCGTATCCTAAAATTATTACGCTACTTAAAATAAGAAAAATAGTAAAAATCTTAGCATTATCATCTAAGGGTTGTACTTCTTGAAAACCAACAGTTGTAATGGTGATAACTGTCATGTAAAAAGCATCAACAAAGGTGTAATCTGATATAACAATGTAACCAACAATACCAATACAAATCACTAACAACAATAAAAAAATTGCTGTGTAAATTTTGGTTCTAAAGAGATTGATTAACGGGTTATTCATTGGCTATAAATCAAATACAGAGGTTCGTTTTGTATAGATCAAATCTTTGATTCTTATCCAGAAGGCAAAAAACAAATACAACGCAAATCCGAATCCTACTGTAACAAATGTCAAGTACATAAATGAAGTTCTAACAACTTTGGCTCTTATCCCTAAACGATCTGCAATACGTTGACATACGTAGTAACCTCGCTTTTGAAAGTAATACAATATTTGGTAGAACCATTTCATCAATTGTCATTTTATCTTGCAATTTACCTTTTACTTTAAAATATTAAAAGTTTATTTTCCTAAAAGGGTATTTCCAACAGCACATTGTAAACATTTATTGTTATCACAGTATTCTGTTTTTAATTGAATCAAGCCCTGTGAATGCAATGCAGATTTGGAAGTATATTTTAAAGTATGAAACCTTTCAACGATGCTGTTCTTTTCTGAATCAATATCTAATGCAAGTTCAATAATTGCGTCGTTATCATAATCACCTTTATTCTTGTTGTAACAGTACTTTAAAGGCAACATAGTATTTATAATCAATAAATCTATGAATGCTTTTGAAACAGATTTCAATTTGGGTTTAGAAGATTTAGAAAAGGTGTAATGCGTTTCCCAAAACGAAGATGTTGTCACTTGTAACAACTCATAAAAATCTGATTTTTTACGCGCAGCCATAACTTTTGAAAATAGCTGCAATTCTTTATGATAGAGTCTTGCTAATTGTGATAATCGTAATGTTGGAAAATTAAGTGGTCGTAATCGAAAAAACTGACATGCTGTAACTCCTGAATTTGAAAGTTGAAATTTTTGTTTTTGAAATTTATATGTATTCTGAAGGCCCTTATAATAGTCATCATCTTTTTCATCTTCTAACCAACCTGCTTGACCAAAAAACAAGGCTTCTAAACCTTCCGACTGGGTTGAGATCTTTCTAACCACTGAAAAATCTATAGAATTGGCAATGCTGTAAAATGCATCGCTATTGACCTTCTGTCCGAAACTCTTTGCTAACATTTTAAACAAAACGGCTTCCCAATTGTAATTTGAAGCTTTTAAAATTGTGTTTATCTGATCGGATTTTTGTTCTAAACGTTCTACGAATAAGCGTTCTAACCAATGATTAATAACAAAAGCATCAATCGAATTAAAATCTGATTCGCAATTAATCCAAGTAGGTTTTTTGTAAAGTAAGTTCTTATAATTTTCAATAAGTTTAGTATCAATTAGTGGTTTTAATTCTAGAGTAGGAATTTCAGTATCATTAGCTCTAAATACAGCAGTATCATTGTCATAAACCACGTGAAGAATTACAGAATCATAAGCTGGATCGGAGTCGTGCTGATGCAAATACCAATCGCTGGATTTCACATGAATTTCAACATTCCCTGCCCAAAGCTGAGTACCAATCCTCAACTTAGCATTAAAAAAATCGGGTCCTGAATTATGATTATGTGTTCCTACGGAAAGTACATCAATGGCTTCATTTTTTGAAGAACGAAGTCCGATTAGATTAAACCTTTTAAACTTCCAGACGTAATGTAGAAAATTTTCTCTCATTTAACGAAAATAAGATATATTTCCTACAATCAAAATTTAGAAGACGGTTTTTATCGGACTATGAATTTGATAGATTGGTAACCAAAATATGTATTGAGCACTAAGAAATAAGATCCAGCTGGCAAGTAAGCTCCATCCCAATAAAAATCATAATCGCCAGATAATTTCCTCCCTTCATAAATGGTTTCTAAACGCTGGCCTTTTGTATTGTAAATACTTAATTCGCAATGCGTATTATTTACTAAAGTCAATAAAATCGTCGATGCACCAGAAATAACATTAGAACCTTCAAATGCAAGACTATGACCTTTAGGTTTTGGGATTTCAAACTCTTCAATACTTAACAAATCTGGATCAACATATTTATACACATTCACTCCAGATGTATACATTAGTGTATCATTAATTCTTTGAAATCTATTAAAACTAGATCCAATACTAGGTTTGTATTCCCAGTCATTACCTTGATTGGTCGTTTCATAAAAGAAGTTATTAAAGCCTCCAACCCAGCCAATGTTTTCGTTTAAAAACCCAACACCTTGAATGGTTCCAGACACACCAGAAGAGGTTACTGTATTCAATACCCAAGATTGTCCACCATCTGTAGATTTAAAGTACTCTGGACTTGGTGTAAATGATTCAACAGAAGCATACATGACAGTGTTATTTAGTTCTTGCAGTTTCCAAACACGTTCATTAGAATTGTTGCCTAAAGCTACAGTAGACCAGTTTTGTCCACCATCAGTAGTTCTCACAATAATACCTCTCAAGCCTGTACCTTGCGCACTTTGTCCAGCCGCATACCCAACATTCTCATCTTTAAAATAGATATCTACCAATCCGTTACACAAGCTTTGCATATTCGTATAAGTCCAAGAATCGCCTTGATTGGTAGATTTCATAATATAACCCGAACCATAAAACGTTCCTGTCACATAAATGGTATTTTCATCTACCATATGCATTCCACAAATACCAGGAACATTAACTGGAAAATTCGCAGTAATATCTGTCCAAGTGGTACCTCCATCAACTGTTTTAAATAAAGACGCTGTTGGTGCTCCATTAGCAAGTGTTCCAGCAAATCCGATTTGGTCATTGAAAAATTCAACACTTCTGAAGTAATAATCAGAATTATAGAATTGCTGCGTCCATGACAATCCACCATTTGAGGTCTTTAAAATTTGACCGCCTCCATCAACAACCCAACCCATTTCGGTATCAATAAACTGCATATCTTCAAAACGCCAACTAAAAGTGGTCGCATTTAAGGTTTGCCAACTCTGACTCCACATAAAAAATGGAATTGCAAGAAGGATAAAAACTATACTTTGTTTGAAGATCGTGTTCATAGCGAATGGTTTTGTTTGACTCAAAAATAACCACTATGAGACAGTCTAAATAGTAAAAAAACGAAACCTAAGGCTGTGCTCTTAAGTTTAAAATATCACCATTAGGATTGATGGATTTTAAAAATGAAGAAGGACTCATTTTGGTGAAGTACTTAAAATCTTTTATGAAATGTGTTTGATCGAAATAATCAAAATCAAAAGCCAATTCAGTTAATGTTTGATTAGATCGTTGCGTCATACTCTCGATAACAGCGTTGATTCTTAAAGTACGTAGAAACAACTTTGGAGAAATTCCAATTTCTCTCTTAAACCGTTGTTGCATACGTCGAAGTCCGATTTCAGGATTGAGTTGAAGTTGGCCTTTGTTTAAAATTAAGTTACGATGCATCACACTAATATTGGTATCGATATGCAATTGCGGTTTCAAAAATTCTTCAACCAATGTTATGCGTTCTTGGGTTGTTGAAGCCCTTAAGATTCTTTCCTGAAGGATGTTCATATTTGGAATCTCTAAATCTGAAAGTGCCAAACAACTATCTGTGAGGTAATGCATGTCTAAGTTCCAAATTTTATTAGCAACCCAAGGATGAAACTTGACACCAAATACGTTTAAGTTCTGTTTTGGAAGTGTGAGGTTGATGTATTTTTTTATCTGACCAAACACATGACATTTTGCAGTTTTAAGCTGCTGTTGCACATTTGGAAAATCACATTGCCAAGGGTTTCCTAGATGAAACACCCAATCTATATAGGCATCAGGCACAAATCTGTATTGTGCTACTTTGGAATCTTCTTCGGTAGAATGTAAGGTCCAATAATAGGCAACAATATGTGCATATTTTTTGGAAGCTTGTATTTTTTTGAATTCCATTTGAACCTGGCTTAAGCCTAAAAATAAAAAATCCTGAGCAGATACTCAGGATTTTAATAATTGTATTTTGAAAGGTTAATCTAAATAACCCATTTTTTTCATCCAATCGTTATTGAACATTTTTCCAACATAGCGACTCCCATGATCGTGAAATAACACGACTACAACATCATCTTTTTTGAAATGCTCTTTAAGCTGTAACACACCCTTTATGGCTGCTCCTGCAGAATTTCCTAAGAACATCCCTTCGTCTTTGGCCAATAATTGTGTATACACTGCAGCATCTTTATCTGTCACCTTTGTAAAACCATCAATAATTGAAAAATCTACATTTTCGGGTAAAATATCTTCACCAATACCTTCGGTAACGTAAGGATAGATTTCATTTTCATCGAAAATTCCTGTTTCGTGGTATTTTTTAAAGACACTTCCGTAAGTATCTACTCCCCAAACTTTAACGTTAGGATTTTGTTCTTTAAGGTACTTTCCAACACCAGAAATGGTTCCACCAGTTCCAACACCCACTACAAAGTGCGTTACTTTACCATCGGTTTGTTTCCATATTTCAGGACCAGTACTTTCGTAATGTGCTTTGGCGTTACTCGGATTATCATATTGATTCACATACCAAGAATTAGGTGTTTCTTCACCTAATCGTTTAGACACTGAATAATAACTTCTTGGATCGGTTGGCTCTACATCTGTAGGGCAAACAACAACCTCAGCACCAACAGCACGAAGAATATCCATTTTTTCTTTAGACTGTTTATCACTAATCACAAAAATACATTTGTACCCTTTTACAATTGCAGCAAGTGCTAGTCCCATTCCTGTGTTTCCAGAAGTTCCTTCAATGATTGTTCCTCCAGGTTTTAAGCGACCATCGGCTTCGGCATCTTCGATCATTTTTAGAGCCATACGATCTTTTACGGAATTTCCAGGATTGAAGGTTTCGTATTTTGCTAAAACCAAACAAGGTAGTGCTTCGGTTAGTTTATTCATTTTGACCAAAGGCGTATTACCTATGGTCTCTAATATATTTTCTGCGTAATCCATTATATTAATTTTGCGATGCAAATTTACGTTAAAAGTATAAAGTAAACTCCTAAAAATGATTTTTGTTTTTAGGATGGTTGCGTTAGTGATTGACCAATTTGTTGAAGCTCTCCTCTTTAGGGCTTTGAGCTAGAGAGGAAGCGACTTGGGAAAGCGCGATTCTCCAGAACTTTAGTGAGGGAGAAAACGCCCAAAAACTATTCGAAACGAATGGCTTTGACAGGCGAAATTTTAGTAATAATGACTGAAGGGATCATGAGCATTAAAAGGCAGGCTAAAAATGTACCAACATTGAGTAAAATGATATAATCTAAACTGATGTGCACAGGAATAATTGACACATAATATTGCTCTGGATCTGGAAATTTAAGCAAACTAAATTGCTTTTGGATGTACAATAATGTTAGTCCGATAAGATTTCCCCAAAACAAACCAAGCCCAATTAAGTAGGTTGCATTGTACAAAAATATTTTACGAATACTCCAGTTGTTACTTCCTAAAGCTTTTAGAATACCGATCATTTGCGTGCGCTCTAAAATAAGCACGAGTAAGGCTGTGATCATGTTAATTCCTGCTACGATGATCATAATAACTATGATGCCATAAGTATTGTTATCGAAAATCTTGATCCACTCAAATGTGGTATAATATTTTTCTTCGATGGTTTGCGTCTCCAAATTAGAAGGCGTTGCAGCTCTTATTTTGGCATCATAATTTTGGAGTTGTGTATAATCATCAACAAAAATCTCAAAGTTTCCAATCTCATTTGCTTCCCATTTGTTTAAACGTTGCACATGCCTGAGGTCGCCAATTAAAAAGGTTTTGTCAATATCTTGAAAACCTGAATTAAAAATCCCAACAATATTGAATTGTCGTACAAACGGAATTTGATCTATAGATTCTTTACCAAAGATCATTTGAAAGCGATCACCAACTTTAAATTGCAAACGGTTAGCCAGATAGCTGGAGATGAGTACTTCGTTATTTAACTTATCTGAAAAATTTGGTAAAGCACCTTCAACTAAGAATTCTTTGATGTAAGACCAATCGTAATCTTGTCCGACACCTTTTAAAACCACACCTTCAAAATCGGTTTCTGTTCTAATAACGCCAAACTTTGTTGCTACAGCTTGAATATGAGTAATGCCATCGACACTGTCAAAATTTGGATAAAACTCCTGATCTGAAGACACAGGCACTATCGATTCATTAGAATTATTAGAATTAAAATTATTGATGGTAAGATGCCCATTAAACGCGATTACTTTTTCACGCACTTTTTTTTGCAGTCCGATACCAGTTGCAATAGCAATAAGCATCACAATAATACCAATAGCAATAGCTGTAATACCAATTTTTATTATTGGTGCCGAAACACTACTTTTATACGCTTTACTACCAATAATGCGTTTAGCTATAAAAACTTCGTAATTCAATTTATGTTATGCGATTAATGATGTTCAAAAATAGGGTTTTATTATTTGTTTTGGTACTCATGTCATGTGGTTCAAAATCTGAAACGCAATTATCTCAAAATAGTGAGATCCTGAATCAAGTTCAGGATGACCCTAAAGATCAACTTGATTCATATATTATTGTTGGTGCAAATCAAACTAAAGCTTATTTACCGCTTTTGAAGAACAAACGTGTTGGGATTGTTGCGAATCAAACTTCTGTGATCTTTAAAACGAATGTAACATCACAAGAAACTTCAAGCAATGACAACTATATACACCTCGTTGACTCCTTATTGCAACACAAAGTTGACATCAAAAAAGTATTTGCTCCTGAGCATGGATTTAGAGGAAAGGCTGATGCTGGTGAAGTTGTTAAAGATGGTATGGATACTAAAACGAATCTACCTATTGTATCACTCTATGGTAAAAACAAAAAACCATCTCCAGAGCAACTAGCAAATATTGATGTTGTTGTGTTTGACATTCAAGATGTTGGTGCGCGTTTTTACACTTATATTTCTAGTTTGCATTATGTAATGGAAGCCTGTGCAGAAGCAAATATTCCTGTTATCGTTTTAGATAGACCCAATCCGAATGGTCATTATGTAGATGGTCCTATTTTAAAAACTGAACATAAAAGTTTTGTTGGGATGCATCCTATTCCTGTGGTTCATGGTATGACTATTGGCGAATATGCGCAAATGATCAATGGTGAGCAATGGTTAACAGCTGGTATTTCATGTGAACTAACTGTTGTAACATTAAAAAACTACACGCACAATACAGCGTATAGTTTACCTATAAAACCTTCTCCAAATTTACCAAATGACATCGCTATCAATTTATATCCTAGTTTGTGTTTTTTTGAAGGTACTAACGTGAGCGCTGGCCGAGGAACTTCTGGACAATTTCAAGTATATGGGAGTCCGTTTTTAGACAGAGACAAATATACCTTTAAGTTTATTCCGCAACCCAATGAAGGCGCTAAACATCCAAAGTACAAAGGCGACATTTGTTATGGTGAAGATTTAAGAGATCACAAAAAATTAAACCAAATTGATCTGAGTTTTATTATTGGTGCCTATCAAAATTCGGTAGGAAAACAGCCTTTTTTCAATGATTTTTTCACAAAGTTAGCTGGTACAACACAACTACAAGAACAAATTAAAAATGGTGTATCGAAAACTGATATAAGAGCAAGCTGGAAAGCAGGTCTTGATGAATTTAAGTTACTCAGACAACCTTATCTGCTTTATGACTAATTATTCGTTTTTAGAGCTAGTTTACTGTCGAGAGCAACCAAGGTATCCTTATCGCCAATAATTTTTACAGTAAACACTAATCGTAAAGGCGATTGTACTGCAACAAATACATGTTTACCTTTACTTAAATTGGTAAGTGGAATTTTAATTGATGTATCCCTTACATCAATATCAACCTCACGCTCATAATTCATATTTACAGCGTACACCTTTTGGATGATGCGATCACTTTTTAGAATTAGTGTGTCTTTGGTTTTATTTAGTTTTTGGGATAACCCTTCAGCTCTTACATTGACATTCTTTTTAAGAATAGCAAAATCACCTTGAGCATAAGTATTTTTTAATGGGAAGGTTATAAAAACAAAAACGATTATAACATTAACTAATTTCATTGTTGTACAGTTTTAGTGTCAACAAATTGAACTAATAGCATATTATAATCCCCGAACCTTAAATCTAGAACACTTTTAGGTTTAAGGAATAAAAACATCCATAAACGGTCAATAAATTCGGAGTATGGGTGTTTTCTTACAATAAAGTAGCGCTTAGTCATTATAAGGTTTTCCATTTGGTCTTAAATTATTTCGTCTATATTCTGCTCTACTTTGCACATAATCTCTATCCATATCAGACAAATTATACGATTTGATATAATGGTCTTCTAAAGCTTCAATGTCTGCTTCAATGACGTTTGTACCTGCAGCAATTTTTGGAGCGTCATATTCTAAGTCGATACTTTCAATTTCTTCTGAAACAATTTCAGTTTCAGTATAAGCCACGTCACTTTCAATCGTATCAAAAGTATCAAATGGTAAAAGCCTATCAATTTGAAACACAATGATCTTATCAGCTTGATAAAACATTACTGTATATTGACCAAGAGGCAACTCGTCTAGTGGGATTTTTGCTGTTTTAACAGCAGGTTTAAAATCAAATACCTTTTCGGCATTATCGCTAATGAAACGCACGCGCTTGAACAAGTACTTATTATTAAGCAATAACGAATCTTGAGCATTAGACAGATTATGATCTAAGTCGTAAGCCAGAGGATTAACATTCTTCCTGATCGTAGTGTACGTTTCTTGTGCAAACATACTTCCACTAAAGAAAAGTATGAATATAGCAAGTCTGGTAAGGTCATGCAAACGCATGCCAGTTGTAGTAATCTTGTTCATGATTGGGGTCATTTAAAGGTTAACTAAAAACTAAACCAATCTCTCGTTGAGGGATAATTAACTTCAATGAGGGATTGTATGTATTTATAATCAAATGTAGGTGTGGCTAAATCATTAGAATAAGAAGTTGGATAAAAAACAAGAATCCTTCGACCAATGAAAAAAAAAGTCAAAAAAGATAGATAAACAACCTAAATTACTAGAAAAATGAAGTTTTAAAAATCACCTTAAACCCTTAAAAATGAGCACTTAATCGATTTGAATCGCTGTCAAAACTTCAAAAACGCGTTCAGGATAGTCTGAAATAATTCCATCGACATTATACTTAAGCATTTCAGAAATATCGCTTTTGTTATTGACCGTCCATGGGATAATTTTAAACCCTTGATTTTGAAATTTAGAAATAGTTTTAGAAGATAATAACTTAAAATACGGACTAATAATATCTGGTTTGAAAGATAATTGCTCAAGCTTTGATGCTATGTTTTCATTCTCATCAACCAAAAGTACCGTTTTGATTTTAGGTGCCTGATTGTGAATGATCTCCAAAGCTCTTATATCAAATGACTGAAGCGTAGTTCGTTCTTTGATTCCATACTCTTGAACAATATCAATCACAAGATTAACATAATCACTTAATTGTGGTGTATAAACCTTATCGTACTTAGGCTGACTTTTGATTTCAATATTATAGAAAACTGAAGGGTTCATAGCTTCACCAAGTGCGATAACTTCTGTTAGAAGTGGTTTAGAAGCAGCAACTTTGTTCTGTTCTGGAAATCTTGGATGAAACTTTAAACCACAATCATACATTGCGATGCTATCGTAGGTCATTGTATACAAATTGAACGTCATTTCATCTGCTTCAGAAATCTCATTACTATTTGTATCAAGAGCAATTTCGTGGTTCATAAAAGGCTCATGAGACACAATCACCTTATGATCTTTAGACACTACAACATCTAGCTCTAAAGTATGGACACCCAACGCTAGTGCTTTTTCAAATCCGATAAGCGTGTTTTCGGGATACAATCCTCGATAACCTCGATGACCTTGCACATCAATCTTTTGATTTGTATTACAATTGAAGACACTTAAAAGTAATAAAGCTGCAATGCATTTTTGCATCATTCTGAAGGACTTACGGTTGTTGGCTTTCTATATTTATGAAAAGGCTGTTTGAGTAATTCACCTATCTTGCCATTAGCCGCTTCATCAGGAAATGTATCAACACCATAAACAATTTTTGTAGGTTCTAATTTCATATAAGTCCCAAAAATACGATCCCAAATCGCAAAAATATTTCCATAGTTGCTATCTGTATAAGGCAGCATGTAATGGTGATGTACTTTGTGCATATTGGGAGATACAATCACATAACTCATTAGTTCATCAACCTTAGCAGGCAACTTAATATTAGCATGACTAAACTGCGTTGCCACTAGAGATAAGGATTGGTACAAAAAGACGATTGCAATTGGAGTTCCAACAATAAACACACCAGCTAAAGTAAATGCAAATCGTATCACACTCTCAATAGGATGATGGCGATTGGCAGTAGTTGTATCTACATTATGATCTGTATGATGCACCAAATGTACCATCCACAATGGTTTTACTTTATGCTCTACATAATGTGCTAAATAAGCTCCAAAGAAATCTAGAAGCAAAACGCCTAACAGTACTTTTAGCCATAAGGAAAGTCCTGGAATCCAATTAATAATCCCAAATTGATGGGCTTCAACCCATTCTGAAGTCATAAACAATAACGATGCTAAACCAAAGTTAATGATCACTGTGGTTAGTGTAAAAAAGATGTTGGGAACAGCATGTTTCCATTTTTTGTATTTGAATTTAAACAATGGAATACCGCTTTCTAAAATCCAGAAAAATGCGAGTCCGCCAATTAATATCAAACTTCTATGCTCAGAAGGAATCGTTTCAAAATAGTTAAAGATGGTTTCCAAAGTGATCAAGAATTACTTTTAACAATAAGGTTAGCTTTTTTCAAATTTACTAAAGAAAGTTTAGTTCTCCATATACTGGCTTTAGCTTCATCTTGTAACAAGAGATGTGCGGTATAATTTAGAAATGCCCAAAGTTCAGAATTTGCTTCAGAAACTTCTGAAGCTTCAATCTTTTTTAAGCGCCTCAGCACTTTTTTGGGTTTATTGAGCACTAACTGTTGTTTCATATTTTGAAACATCACTTTTTGTTCAAGTTCTTTATGACGTTCAGGATCTTCTGAAACAATATACGCTAAAGCTTCTTTTAAATAATAATTAGATAAGGTTATGAATTCAGAACGCACTTTTTTGTTCTCAATGAGGACTGCATAGTCAATATACTTAGATGTTAATCTGTAGGTTGTATTAAAGTCCGCATTAGTTTGATAAAACTTTATTTCATTACTTAGAATTGAAGTATCTAAAGCATAAGTTTTTATAAATTTTTCAATATCGAGATACTCATAATAGGCAATTGTTGTATTAATGATGTTGCCATTGGCATCCATAATTTTAATGGTGTCATCATTAAACTTATCAATATAAGTTACATTTCGTTTACCATCAATGTCATTAAAGAGCGTTTCATATTTGGACTCACTAATGATGACAGGCACAAAGTATTCCCAAATCACTTCATTAATACTTTCATTTGCAAATAGATCATCTACATAAGTATTTCCCTTATTATCTCTAATTAACACAGGATAGGGATCATAGCTTGCGTCTTCCCAAATGGCAAAAAGAAGTTTCCCTTGAACCGTCGCCAAATTTTTAGCAACCTCTAGTGAAGTCATCCAATCTTGGGCATTAATATGGAAACAAGATCCAATGAAAAATACAATACCAATAATAATTCTTTTCATAGCACTAACATTACATTTTAATTCTGGTTTTCATAGCTTCTACAATATTGTAAGCCGCAGGACAGATGGCCACATTTTTTAGTGTTAAACTCGAAATCTGCTGGAATTTCTTCCGATCTGTATGCGGAAACTCTCGACATGCTTTTGGTCTTACTTCATAAATTGAACAGTAATTATCTTCACCCAGAAAAGTACAAGGAACCGATTGCAACACATAGTCATTGTCTTCATCAATTTTGAGGTACGATGCGATAAACTGTTGTGGCTTCATTTTAAAATGCTTAGCAATTCTCGAAATATCCTTATCAGTAAATAAGGGTCCAGTAGTTTTACAACAGTTCGCGCATTTTAAACAATCTGTGCGTTCAAATTCTTCCTCATGCAATTCTTGCATTATATAATCTAATTGTTTAGGCGGCTTTTTTTTAAGCTTAGTAAAGAATGTTTTGTTCTCCTTATGCTTATCTTTGGCTTGCTTTGGAAGATGATTAATAATGTCTTGCATATAAACAAAAATACTACTTTAAAAGCTTTAATTACTATCAAATGAAAGACCTTTTTGGAAAAGCTTTACGCGATTATTTCAACAATAATTATACCGAAGACATTATCACTTCTACTAATATTTCAGATGAAGATGAGTTGCCTCTTCCCTATTTGTTTCGATCTTTTTCTGAAATGCCTCAACTCGAACAAAAAGCGCTTCAGCTCTGTAAGGGAAAAATTCTTGATGTAGGTTGTGGCGCAGGAAGTCATAGTTTGTACCTACAACAAAAAGGGTTTGAAGTTAAAGCTATTGATATTTCTGAAGGTGCAATTGATATTGCTAAAAAACGTGGCGTAACTCATACAGAATTGAAGTCTTTTTTAGATGAAACTGAAACTTTTGACACCATTTTACTATTGATGAATGGTACTGGAATTTTTCAAACACTTGATAAAACAGCACTCTATTTGAAGCATTTAAAATCGCTTTTAAAACCTAACGGACAGCTACTTATCGATTCGTCTGACATTCAATATATGTATGAAGATGATGATGGCGGATTATGGATTGACACCAACGCAGGATACTATGGTGAACTGGATTATTATATGAGTTATAAAGGCGAAACCGAATTACCAATAACTTGGTTGTATCTCGATTTTGAGCATTTAAAATTCGCCTGTGAATCTGTTGGCTTAAAATGCGAAAAAGTGATGGATGGTGAGCATTACGATTATTTGGCTAGGATTTCAAAATAGTTTATCATCCTGAACTTGATTCAGGATCCAATAGATTACGCATCACACTTCGACAAGCTCAGTGGAACAGTGCGGAATGACAGTAAACCCTTATTGTGCCTCACCATTAACAAACGTTTGTTTCACTTTAATCTTAGGTATTTCAGAAACTTTAACCGTCATAATGTCTTTATCTAATATGATAAAGTCAGCGACTTTTCCAACTTCAATGCTGCCTTTTTCGTTTTCTTCAAAATTAGAATACGCTGCCCAAATGGTCATTCCTCTTAAGGTTTCTTCACGAGTTAATCCGTTGTCTTTTTGAAAACCTCCTTCTGGAAACTGACTCAGATCTTGTCTTGCCACAGCTGCATAAAACGTTAAAAACGGACTTACCTGCTCTACTGGAAAATCGGTACCTAGAGCTACTTTTCCGTAGGCATTTAGTAATTGTTTATAAGCATAAGCACCTTTAATACGTTCTTCTCCTAAACGCTCTTCAGCCCAATACATATCGCTTGTTGCATGTGTTGGTTGAATGGAAGGCATAACATTTTTATAGTGATCAAAATCTTCAGGTGAAACGACTTGCGCATGCTCAACACGCCAACGTCTGTCTGACTTTCCAGCTAATACTTTATTGTAGGTTTGCAAAACAGCATGATTGGCAGAATCACCAATAGCATGTGTATTCATTTGATAGTCGGAATTCGCAATGCGCTCAGCATTTTTATTGAACGTTTCTAAATCTGTTACAAATAAACCAAAATGATTAGGTTTATCATGATAAGGTTCGCGTAACATTGCGCCTCTTGATCCTAAGGCACCATCAGAATAAAACTTAAAAGAACGAACGTTTAACCTATCGGTTTTTATAATCCCTTTTTTCAGATAGTAATCAACATTAGCTTCAGAATAAGATACCATAGCATAAACACGCATTTTTAAATCGCCTGTTTGATGCAAACTATCAATTATTTCAATATCTTCTTGAGCTAATCCAGCGTCATCTACGGTTGTTAAACCCAACTCGAAACAAACATCTTGAGCTGCTAGTAAAGCATTTACTTTATCACTCCTACTAGGTTCAGGCCAATGGTCCATTACTAAGGTTTCTGCATTATCAATTAACACACCTGTAAGCTCGCCATTTTCAATAACGACTTCACCTCCATCAATGCGACTATTTAAAGTAACCTTTCCTAAATCTAAAGCTGCCTGATTACACAATATGGCGTGACCATCAACTCTAGTTAGAGCGATTGGCGTCTCAGGAAACAGTTTATCTAAGAGTGTTTTCTTCGGAAAAGCCTTGTCGTCCCAATCATTTTGATCCCAACCTCTCCCTTGAATATACTCTAATTGCTTTTCATTTTGAAAATCTAGCACTCGTTTTACAACCTCTTCAAAACTTGTAGTCCCTCTCAAATTAACCACTTGTTCATTAAATCCTAATCCTAAGAAATGACAGTGCGCATCAATAAGTCCAGGAACAATTGTGCTTCCTTTAGCATCAATCGTGTTTTCAGAAACATATTTAGAGCGCATCTCATCTGTGGTTCCAATAGCAACAAATTTACCATCTTTAATTGCAAAGGCTTCAGCTGTACTAAATTGAGCATCAACTGTGTAAGCATTCGCATTAATAACCAAGGTATCTACTGTTGATTTTTCTTCAGAACAAGAATAAAATAAGGCTAAAGCTAAAAGGATGGTTAGGTTTTTCATTTTAGAAACTTTGAGACTTAAAAGTACAAAAAGCTATGAACTCTTAAATTGAAAACTCAATTAAATTTATACCTGAGATGAGATTCTGAATTAAGTTCAGGATGACAAAAACGTTATTAAAAATCAAACTGGTAGGTTGTTCCTGCTAACACCTGAATTCCTTGAACAGGATAATTCAACCAACGTTGATAGTCTTGATTAGCAATATTATTAGCTTTTAAAAACACAGACCATTGGCTATTAATTTTATATCCTAAATGCGCATTGATATCAAAAAAACTATCTAAAGTTACCGTTTCATCGGCATTTGTTGGTAACAGACTTTGCGCAAAAGTAATTTCATCTTTACGTTCTCCCACAAAAAACAAATTAGCTCCTGCAAACCAATGTTCGTCAATTTGATAATCTAAAAAGGCAGACGCTTCAATATCTGGAAGGTTCCAAGCTTCAGCTTCATTATCTGTGTTATAGCCAAAATACTGCGCTTTAAGTGCCAATTTAAAATTTCTGTTCACGTCTACATTCAATTCACCTGCAATGGAAAACGTATCGACATCGTCATATACGACACCTAAAGAATTTCCAAGTTGGTAATTTTCGGTAGCAGTCCCTAAAGTCGCATTGGTTTTAAACAAAGCTTTATTTGAATCGGCTAGGTAATGACCGCTAATGCTATAGCTCAAATTATTTGTTAATCGTCCTTTTAAACCTAATGATGCATTGTAAGTTTGATCTGTTGGAGTGATCATTAAAGTTGGCGACACAAATGGGTTATCTTGCGCAAAATCATAATAAGAATTTTGAAGCAATCCGCCTTGAATTCCACCATAAGCAATCATTATCTCGTCTACAAGTCGGTAACTCGCAGTAATGTTAGGATAGAGAAATAGTTTATTGCCTCCATTTTCAATATCATTGAAATAGACAACGTTCACACCAAGATTCACAGTAAGATCATCTTGTTTCATTTGATAGCTAGGCGCTAAACCAATATTAAAGTTTCCATATTTTAATTCTTCATCAATAAAGTAATCGCGATCAAAAGCACCACCAAGATAATCTATGGTCACTTTCGTACGAATCACCTCATCGTTAATAGGAATATCAAATCCAGAACGCATTAAAAATCGGTTTTCACCTGAATCCTGATCATCACCAAAGCGTCTATACAACACACTTGCATCATTGATGACAGCATCATCAAAACTAATGTCGCCACCAAAATGAGCAGTATAAAATGAATGATCTACATCAAATGTTGGTACACTCTGATCTGCTAATCCATACCAATTAAAAGCTTGCAATTCAAATCCGCCTTCAACTTTCCAAGCGTAATCCCGTAACTTCTGACTGTAATGTGCGTTGAGTCCAGTTTTAGAAAAATTATTATCAAAGCGAATGCCTTCAATATCACCTGAAGACGAATGATGACTAAAGTAGCCACCAACACGTTCTGTATTACTCAACTCATGATTTAGATACACTTCTCCTAGAATCGTTGTGTATGTTCCAAAACCTAAAGACGCATAGTTATCATATAATTTTACAGGTTTTGCTTTATCAACATTAGCTGCTTTACCTTTAGCAGGTGTAAACGTAGATGCTACAGGAATTGAGAAAATATTGTATTGAATTTCTTTTTTCTTAGTTGTAGTAGAATCGTTTAAACTAGGCGTTTCCTTAATTTTAAAGGCATCAGAAATTGTAGGTGTATATGGTTTGATAACGTTCACCACATCTGTATCTATCGTATCATTCTCGCGTTCTTGAGCAAAACCAATAGTCATGAAACATAGACTGAGTATTCCTGCTATTTTATTTCTGTAGGTCATAGACTTAGTTTTGTTGGGTTTCAACAGAAGCATTGGTTTTAGCTTCTTCGGTTTTTATTTGATTAAGTTCCGTTTGCGCTTCAGCTACAACATCTTCAAACTGTGAAAAATTAGATATCACACTTTCTAAAATATAAGTCGCTTGAAATGCATCATCCAAGGCATAGAAGTTTTTAGCCATAACGATCAACCCTTTAGCACTATAATACTTGTAGCTACTGTAGTCTTTAGCTAGCTTTTGTACAATACTATTAGATGCTTCGTAATTACCTTCCTTATTTTTAAAATAGGCATTGTAATACAAAGCTTCCGCAACAAGCGCACCACTTGCTGTGGTTTCAACTTTAGCATAAGCCGCTTTCGCTTTAGCTTCATCACCAAGTTTAATAGCAGATCGTGCGACGATAATGTGTGCGTCATTTTTCACCTTAGCATCCAAATTAGAATTTTGTAAGGTTTTTTCTGCATAGCTAGATGCTTGATTAAAATCATCAGTTTGGTAGTACGCATTCATTAAGTTAGATTGTGCATAAATCTTATTTTGCGGATAATCTGCATTAGCTTCTAAACGCAGTAATAACGGAATTGCTTTAGTCCAATTTGAAGCATTCAAATAAATTTGAGATAACTTTACTAGAGATTGCTCGGTAAATTCACCTTTAGGTTTAGAAACCACATATTGATAATGAGGTTTAGCGTTTTCAGGCAGTTCTTTTTTTGAGTATAATTCAGCGATATAAAAATGAGATTGTAACGCATGAATCCCATTTGGAAATGCATTCAAATAATTATTAAACTGCTTGATAGCTTCATCTGTATTACTCTCTAGATATGGTTTTTCGGCAGCGAGATAAGCAGTATTATCTAATTCGGCATCAGTAACTTCAACATAATCTAAGGTTCTCACCCAAGCGGCATATTCATCAACGCGACCAAGATCTATGTAAATCAGTCTTGCAGTCGCCACAGCTTGTTTGGCTTCTCCAGTAGATGGAAAATCTTTCGCGACTTTCTTAAATTTAGAAAGCGCACGTTCATTATCATTGGCATTGTAATAGGACAAGCCTTGGCGCAACAATACTTTTGAAATAAAAATGCTGTTTGGGTACTCTGTAATGAGTTGATTATACGCGTTCATTGCTTTATCAACTTGATTCGACTTCACATAAGAATTTCCAATCTCGTACATGGCATCGTCACGTAAGGCAGAGTTTTGATATTCTGAAATAAATTGTGATAGGTCTGTTATTTTTGTTGAGGTTTGCCCAATATAACCATAGCACATTGCCTTTTGAAAAGCCGCATAATCTGATTCGATTTCACTAAGTGCCATAGCGTCTTTATAAGCTGAAATGGCTTTGTTATAATTTGACGATACAAAATACCCATCGCCAAGTCTGAGATAAGCGTCATTTTGTCTTAGTTTGTCGTCGCTATGATTGGTTATAAACGATTGAAAGCTAGAAGTCGCTTGATCGTATTTTTTAAGTTTAAAATACGTGTATGCAATGTTATAGTCTATGTTAGCATATTCGTTAGTCGCTGAAGCTTCACTTTGTTGTTTAAACTGTTTAAAACCAATTAGAGCCTCATCAAAATTACTCAAATGGTAATCACATTCAGCCTTCCAAAAGGTAGCTCTAGTAGTAAAAAGTCCGTCCTTAGCTTCCTTAATAGACCAATCAAACAACTCTTTAGCTTCCAAAAAGTTAGCATCATTATAGACTTCAACACCTCTGTAAAAAGCCACTTTTTGATAGGCTAAGCGATTTTCAAAACTTCGTTTATTTTTCAAGAGTTTTAAAGCTTCTTTGTAGTTTTTTGAAGTGATATAGGAATCAATTAGTAAAGATTCGATCTCGTCTTTATAACTGGTTTGAGGATAAGCATCTAAGTATGCCGATAAGACTTCAGGAACCGATTGGTATGGGTTTCCAATATCATAGCTAATCTTTGCATAATTTAACCAAGCATCTTCCTGAATTTGCGCATCATAATCCATTTGAGATGCATTTCTAAAAGCATTTAACGCTTCTTGTTTTTTGTCTAAATTGATATAGCTTTCACCTAAATGGTAATACGCATTTTGAGCTACAGCATTGTTACCATTAATGATCTTATTAAACTCTGAAATAGCACTATCAAAATCATTTTGTTTGTAGTAAGCATATCCTAGTTGGTAATAATCGGTATTGTTCCAACGACCCCTTTTCCCTTTATACGCTTTTAGATAAGGAATAGCTTCTACGTATTGTTCTAGATTGAAGTAACTTTCACCAATTATCTTTGACAATTCTGAAGTTTCCTGAGGAGAACTTTTATCTAATTGCTCCAAAGCAAGATCGATAGCTTTTTGAAACTTCCCAAGTTTAAAATTTAAGTCGGCTTGATAATACGACAGCTTTTCTTTGTATTTATCCTGATCACTAACTTGATCAAAATATTCGGTAGCAGTATCGTAATCGTCACCTTCATAAGCCATAAAACCAATATAGTATTTTGCTTGCGAGCCATATTCTTTTGAATTAACCACGCGATTTAAATACTTATTCGCACCATTTTGATCATCTGTTGCATACAGGCAATACCCATAATTAAAATTGAATTGATCGCGCTCTTTTACTGGGACACTATTTTCATCAACTTTATCATACCATTTTCTGGCATAGGCAAATTTGTTATTATTAAAATAGTAATTAGCTACATCAATAAACGCTGTATTTCGTTTTGTGCTGGTTGGATAATCGTCTACAAAGTCTTGTACCAGATCATCAGCATTTCTCTGATTTAAGCGCACAGCACAATTGGCAATATAATAGGCGCAATTAGATTCTAAGGTTTCATTTGGAGCTTCTTTTTTGATCGTTTCAAACAAAGATTGCGCTGCTTGATACTGTTTATTATTATAAAGCGTAAGTGCCTTTTGATAATCAACTAAATCACTTGTATAAGTTGCAGATTGCTGTGCTGAAATAAAGTAGCTACACAACAAAAAAGTAAGCAGGACACTCCGTTTTTTGAAAGTCATTAGGTTCGATTTTTAATTGATGCCAAAAATAATTTATCTCATTTCTATAACGCAATAATCGTGCTATAATTATGCACATAGTTATTAAAAGACCTTTTGAACAAGATTCTGTTACAGTTTCCGTTTTGAAAATGAGCAGCATAGGTTTGCTATTTTAGAATTTGATTTTTGAAAATTCGAAAATGATTGTTTTTTATGATACATTTACATTTTATAACTCTTAGTTTACGAGCACGCTATGTCTGAAACTATTTTACAACTTAAGGATGCCACAATTTATCAAGGTGATAATATGGTCTTGTCTAATGTTAATATTGAAATGAGCAAAGGTGATTTTGTATATTTAATAGGAAAGACAGGAAGTGGAAAAAGTAGTTTTATGAAAACCCTTTATGGCGATTTAGAGTTAACTGAAGGTGAAGGTCACATTGTAGATTACAACTTAAGAACCTTAAAAGAGAAAGACATTCCGTTTTTAAGACGCAAGCTTGGTATTGTGTTTCAGGATTTTAAATTATTACCTGACCGAACCATCAATGGCAATCTTGAATTTGTACTGAAAGCTACAGGATGGAAAGAGAAAGCAAAAATTGCTGAGCGCATTGAAGCTGTCTTAGATAAAGTAGGTATGAAAACCAAAGGGTTTAAATTTCCGCATGAATTATCTGGAGGTGAACAACAACGCATCGCTATAGCCAGAGCCTTATTAAATGAACCTGAACTTATCTTAGCCGATGAGCCAACTGGTAATTTAGATCCGCAAACCAGTATTGAGGTCATGGAAGTTTTACGTGACATTAACAACAACGGACGTACCATTTTGATGGCAACTCATGATTATGCCTTGTTGTTAAAATACCCAAGTAAGACATTAAAATGTGACGAAAACAAAGTGTTTGAAGTCGTGCAACGTAAAAACTAAAAACCGAGCCATTTCCAAAACCTTGTAAAGAAATTATCACGTTTATCTTCAGGTGAAGGATCTTCTACTTCTTGTGTATCAAATTCTACAACAAAAACACCAAAATTAGCTATTGTTTTAATGGCTTTTTCATTATGCAGTGGTTTTTCAAATTCGTGTAATTGCATTGGAATATTTAGATATCCATCTTCAGATAAAACGCCTGTTTTCAATACTTTCTTTTGATTTTCAACATCATAGATGGTATAACTTGTGCCAGCATCAATACGATATGAGGAGAAATCAACTTGAACTGAACTGCCTTCAGTATTAAATAAAGCCACATTAAATTTATTTACATTTTGACTATGTTTCGATACTCTTAAAATTGGATCTAAAGTAAAATCTTCAATAGGAAACAACTTGCTATCACGATCTAACTGAAAGGTCTCTGTCCAATCTTTTAATGCATAATTTTTGACTCTAGGAATTCTGTAAGGTTTTGTGAGTGAACTGTAAATCACATTAGAGTTAAAATTCCAGCCTTCATAATGTTCAGTAATAGTTGGAGCAACTTGAACTATTCCAGTATGAATTTTATTATTAGAGAATTGTAAGGTCTTAGAATACAAGATTCTCAACCCGTTGAAACCTCCAACAATCACATTATTATCAACAATCACATCTTCAACAGGAGCGCGTTTAATAAAACCAATGGTCAATGAAGGCGCATCACCATAAATATGTCCATTAGGTTGTCTCGTGTTGTGATAGAACACATTATCAATAACCTTAATATGTTTAGCGATGTTAACACCATTCTTATCATTTGACGCAATAATAGTATTATCAAAAAACCATCCTGAAGGGTTTCCGCTATTAAAAATGATATTTCCTTCTAAGGTAATGTGCTTCACAAACTCATATGACGAACGTTTTCCCGCAGACCAAACTTCAATCCCTTTGTAATAATTATTAAAAATGATATTATTTTTTATGAGTCGTGTTTTATCGCTTTTATTTTGAACATAAATCCCTTCTCCTCTACCTCGACCATCTTTGGACATAAACCCATTATTATAGATAAGGCAATTTTCGATTATAGTTCCTTCAGCATGCTTCCATGAGCCAATCCCAAGTCCAGGATTATCGTGAATATTAAGATTATAAAACCTACAATCTGCGCCTTTTAAATGTCGTATACCACTACAAACTTGAAAATTACTATCATTTTCATCTCTAGAAAAATCAGCAAGCCAAGTAATTTCAAAATTCTTAAAAATGACCTGTGGTCCAGCAACCTCTAAAACAGTATTTCTTGTAGAATTTACATTTCCATTTAAAATCACTTTATCATCTTTAAAAGCTGAAACAGTAATGAATTTATTTGGTTCAAGACTTTTGAGCTTAGATACAAATCTACCATTGTATATTCCTTCATGAATCCAAATGGTATCTCCAGAATTGACGACCTCAGTCGATTGACTTAAGGCTGTTTGCAAATCCCATGGACGTGTTAATGAGCCATCGCCATTTTCGGAGCCAGGTGATACAGAATGATCAGGTGGAAATACATGAAACACTTCTTGCGCCATTGCAGGTACAGAAAAAATGAGTAATAGTATATGTAATAATATGCGTTTCATAAATTGATAGAGCCAATTATTGTACCAAAAATAAAGTTATAAATAGATTAGTATACAGTTTCAAATATAAATTATTGTTTTAGCTTTGGATAAACTTAAAGCATTTTATGGGCTTCGTATTAAAACGTCTATCTCAAAAAAATAGTTGGAATAAGTTATTCAAACAGCGCTTGACTGAGCCATTTCATTTAAACTTTATGGCGATTTTTGTGTTGTTATTTGGCTCTTTTCGAAAAAAAGTTGCGTATGATTTGGTAGTACGTCCGCAACACGCTTTTGGTATTTTGCATGCTGCAGATCAAGCTAAACTTAGAGGGCTTTCTGAAATTACTATCATTGAATTTGGTGTAGCCAATGGTGCTGGTTTAATGAATATGATTGCTATTGCAGAGAAAGTTACCAAAATAACTGGAATCAAAATTCATATTTACGGATTTGACACTGGAACAGGTATGCCTGAGCCAAAAGACTATAGAGATCATCCTGAATATTACAACACTGGAGATTTTCCGATGAATAAAGACCTTCTTGAAGAAAAAATAAAAGGCAAAGCGACTATCATATATGGACCAATAAAGGCAAACATCTCTAAATTCCTTTCGTCTATATCTGAAGCAAACCCAATAGGATTTGTTACTATTGATGTTGATTATTACAGCTCAACAAAAGATGTTCTTGAACTATTTAAGTTTGAAGCGACTCTTTTTTTACCATTAACATTCGTATATCTTGATGATATATTTATGCCGCATCACAATAGTAAATGTGGTGAATTGTTAGCTATTGAAGAATTTAATGCTGAAGAAGCGATGCGAGAAATAAGCTACCATCGTTTTTTTGAGAACCAACGCATCTTTAGAAATGCAAATTGGGTAAAGCAATTGTATTATTTTCATGTATTGGATCATCCTTATCGATCTGAATTAAAACGTGATCGTAAAGCCTACGTATTAGACAATCCGTATTTAAAATTTGAAGGCAATAAGAAGCAGTTTAATTGAATTAGACTTGCTTTGATTTATTGACTACGCTTGAGGTGACATCGTTAGTTTACTTCTTATAAACATGCGGATTTTTACGAATCCCTTTTTTGAAAATCTTTCGCACAAGCATGCGCACATTAGCATCTAAATCTAGAATGATATTAGTAACAGTATCTCCTGGTCGGCCTCTAAACTTAGTTACATGAAACCTATCTGTATCCTTTAAAGGTGTGTCGCTAAAATAATAATTAGAAATACAACATCGACTTCGATCAACCTGAACTTTGTTAACCGAATGCCATGAGGTATCATGCGTTGCCATAATAGCGAGTCGGTTAAATTTACTCTCGATCACAACAGGCTCTTTTTTTGGACCATCAGGCCAGACTTCAAGATGACCTCCATTATCAGCATGCCAATCTGGAGTCACATAATACAAAAGATTGAGCACACGCCAACGCTCACGTTCGGCATCGTGAGAATTGTCTAAATGCGGATTTAAAAAATTGTCTTTAGCCATTAAAGATAAGCCTCCAGCATATAAAGAGTTGTCAGCATATAAAGCTGGTATCTCACAAATCTCACCAATAAATTTCACGATCTTCTCATCTTGAAACGCATAAATAACCTCTTCTAAAAGCTGATGATGTGCATCCATTTGAGCCGACACATATTTATACTCTCGAATGCTTTTAAGACATCGCATTTCAGACGGCTTAGGAAACACCTCATAGCATTGCTTTGCTAAAGCTTCAGGCAAGACATCATCGATAAAAAAATAACCTATATGATGTTTAGATGCCTGATATGCTTGCTTTAATTCCGCCTCTTTTTCTTTGAGGCGATCATAAATAAGCTCTGAAATATTTTCGCGATTAAAGCGTTCCATAAGATGCAGCATTTATAACTGCAATGTAACGCTTTTAATTCTTATTTTAGCAGTAATGATTTCGGTATTAATTCCTGTTTACAATTATCATATTGTCGACCTTGTCACAAATCTTCATACGCAATTAGAATTGTGCAATATTCCATTTGAAATCATTTGTTTTGATGACCATTCTTCTGAAGTCTACTCTAAAAAAAATCAAGTTGTAAGCGCTTTAAAACACACAACTTATACCATTCATCCCATTAATGTTGGTCGCATTCAAGCCAGACAGCACTTAGCAGAACAAGCCACTTACGATTGGTTGTTATTTTTAGATGCAGACGTCTTGCCAAAGTCTCAAGACTACATTCAAAAATATCTCAATCTTACAGACGCCAATTATGATGCGATCTATGGAGGTTTTGCTTATTATGATACTGCTCCAGAACAAGACTATAGGTTGCGATGGACCTATGGAAAAACGCATGAGCAAGTTCTTGCTGCAAAACGCAACCAGAAACCTTACAAGGTGATTATTTCGGCAAATTTCATCATAAAAAAAGCATTGTTTTTAGCATTGAATTCGAAGATCAAACACAAAGGTTATGGTTATGATAATTTCTTTGGAGCACTTTTAAAAATGTCTAAAGCGAAGGTATTCCACATTGATAATGAAGTCTATCATTTAGGCATTGAAACCAGTGAAACCTATTTAAGAAAAAAAGAACAAGCCGCTGAAACACTTTTAAAACTGTATAAAAACGATGCCATTCCTAATCATCAAAATGACTTACTGAAGTTATTCATAAAACTGAAGCGTTTTAGATTAACAGGTTTATTCTCATTGTTATTCAAACAATTTAAACCCTCACTTCAAAACAACTTGATAGGTAAAACCCCTTCAATGCTATTGTTACAGTTATACAGAATAAGTTATATGTGCTATAAAGATTTAAAAAAATAAAAAAGGGAACCTTTAGTAAGATTCCCTTTTGAGTTTCAGATTACTTTTTTATTATTTTTTGGGTATGAATTGTTTCTCCTTTAAGATTATAAAGTTTAACAAGGTAAATACCTTCATTTAGTGTTTCCATATTTAACCGAATCTCATCGTTATCAAACTTATTTTTTGATATGACTTCAATACCAAATAAATTAAATACTTTGACATTTGAAACATTCTTAATTGATAGATCATTAGCTATAATTTCAATGAAAGACTCTACTAAAGTTGGAACAATTTTATATTCTATTTTCTTTTTATTCAACTTATCATTGGTATCCAGATTAGACTTCCTACTTGCAGGAGGAGGAGGAGGAGGACAATCTAAAGCTAGGGTTTCATCAATTTGCAATTCTATATACCCACCAGATTGAGGGTAATAATCACCACTTAATATTTCAATATTGTTCCTAGCTTTAAAATTCAAAATAGCATTTCCAGTGACGTCATTATTAGTCATTTTTATCTCATATGGAGCTGTTTCCAACTTGTAGTTCCATCTGTACAACACTCTATCTTTGACTTCAACTGTTCCAAAGCTTTTTGCCATTTCGTTTGCCATATTTACAGCTTCATATGAATCTAGAACACCAGAACCAATTTCTCCATAAAATGCTTGATTGACACTTAAGTGATCTATTTTCCGAGAGGTTAGTTTTAATATAGTTTCAATTTCCTCTTGATCAATACAATAATTCATATCTAGCATCAATCCAACAGTTCCAGTAACAATAGGTGCTGCATAAGATGTACCACCTCCATAAGAATATGTACCTGTTGGTTGACCTTGAGTTTGTGTTAGAACATATCTTCCAGGAGCAGCAATATCTACCATATCATTGTGTGTTGTAGATGGATAAGTGTTACCAACAGCTTCAAATCTATCTTTTTGGTTATTATGCGTAGGATCTGGATCATTTAATTCATACAAATGACCTACTACTGTTACAGCAATGACATGGTTATTCGCCGCAGGATAATGGTATGCACCAGCACCTAAACTAGAACAACTAAAAGCTCCATTTCCAGCAGCGGCAATAAGAACAGCACCATTTTCATAAGCTTCATCCATTGCCATTTGTCTAATATTTATAGAGTGTTGTGTCAGATTGCAACTTCCCCAACTCATATTAATAACCTTTACTCCTGATTGAGCAAGTTGAATGACCGCATTGGTTCCTCCTGATTTACTTCTGATAAAACAATCATGACCTATAGAAGCTATACCAGTACTATTATTTGATCTAGCTCCAGCAAATAAAGAAACACTCGTTCCATGACCATTATATGTACTACTGGATCCACTTAAAACATCAGATTGTCCTATCAAATCTTCATGAGATATATTAACACTTTCGGAAATACCTAGTTCAATATTAGGGTTTCCTATTGTTAACAAATCCCAAGTTTCTGGAGCCCTTATATAATTTAATTCCTCTTGTTCAAAAAGAACTCCACCATTTGTTCCAAAATCATTTGGAATATAGAGCAACTGAAGTTCTGGTTTATCTTCTATATTTAAAAAAATGCTTGAATGTTTACCTAATATTTCATTAATCAACTTAACATTATCAATCTCCATTTCGTACATAGTCTGTAAGTAAGGTGTCTTGGAAGTCGGAAATGAAGCCTTAAAACTATAAATTGTGTATTTAGAAAATAACGAATTCAAAGTTTTGTCATTAAAATCAAGTAAAACTTCATTTTGTTTTTGTTCTACTAATGGTACTTTAGACGTGTTTGGAATACTAAACCAATATGTAAATTGATTTTGAGCAACTCCAATGGTTACACTAAAAAAGAGGAATAGTTTTAGAATTAACTTCATAACTAATCTATTTTAGTTTTCAATTCTTCAACTTCTTTCTTAAGCTTGATAGTGTAAAGCGTTAATTCTTCTATTTTTTGAAGTAAGAGTTTGTTCATTTCTCCAAGTTCGATACCACTTGCTTCAACTTCCTTAGCGCTCGGGATATCTTTTAAATGACCATGAGTTTGAATGTACTTTTCAACTTCTAATAAAGTTGGCAATTTATAATCTTCTTCAAATACAAAATCAGCCCAATCTGTGTAAACTTTTACAGCATGTGCTCTCATTTTTCCGTTGACAGTCAAATGATAAGTATCACCATTATCATCGAATGAAGAGGTACCAATAGTTACAAAAGATTTTTCATTTGGCAATGTTAAGAAAACACTATTGCCATCTTCCTTTAAGGAATAAATAAATTTTTGAGATTTATCATAGTATAAAAGTTCGCTCGATCCTCCCGTATTTGCATAATATCGCCATCTACTTTTATAGTTTCTGTCTTCCATACCAATAAAAGATTGAGCTTTAGCATTAAGATTAGATTGGGGAAAATCTAAGACATTTAAAATGTAACCACTTGGTCCTAACTGTGTGCCTGCGTTTAACACTGAACATTGTTTGTTTCTGTCTTCATAAGATTCGAATTCTGAACCATCTAAAAGCTTTTTGGTGAAAATTCCGTGTTCCGCCTTAACTTTACCAACTACTTGTAATTCTTCCGAAGGTGAAGTAGTACCAATACCTACATTTCCAGATGAAGGAAAGGTATTCTGAGAATACGTTGCAATACTTACACTTGTAAGTAATAATGTTAAAAAAAATGATTTTCTCATAATGTTAGAGTTTAATTGTTAAAAAATGATTTTAAATTTTGACATAGAAATGTCTGGCATACTTTTGCGCACAAGTATGCTGAAAGTGTCAACAGAATCAATTACAAGGAAATAATTATAAGGTTCATTAATATAAGAAATAATAACTAATTTATAACCCCAAATGTGAAGTTTAACGTTTTGGTAATTTTAAATTCATCTCAATTTTGATCAACCCTTTTCTTATAAATTCTAGTATTTTTGTTTTGATCTGTTAATTTATCATGAGTCCAAGAATCTCCATTATTATTCCTCTTTATAACAAAGCGCAACACATCAAAGCGACTTTAGATAGTGTATGGGATCAGACATTTACAGATTTTGAAGTGATCGTGGTCAATGATGGCTCTACAGATGATAGCCTTGATATTGTAAATGCAGTCGAAGAAGAACGTTTACGCGTTTATACAACTGGAAACAAAGGGGTTTCACATGCTCGTAATTTTGGCATCGATAAAGCTAAAGCAGAACTCATTGCCTTTTTAGATGCTGATGATCTATGGTATAAACATCATTTACAAGATCTTATGAGTTTATATGAAGCATTTCCTAATTGTGGCATGTACTGTAAAGCTTACGAAAAAAATTATTTTAATTCTAAAACTGTTGAGGCTAAATACTATGAAATTCAAAAGCCTTTCAATGGTATCTTAGATAATTTTTTCAAACACAATTTAATAGATGGTATTGCGTGGACATCGTCATTGGCAATACCGAAATTGGTCTTTTCAAAATATGGTTGCTTTGATGAAACTTTACGGTCTGGTCAAGATACAGAACTTTGGATAAGACTCGCTGTTGAAATGCCTGTAGCATTTTCAACAAAAATTTCTGCGCAACGGGTTTTCTCTAAGCAAACAAATCATTTATCAATGTCTTCTAGCAAATCTCATCGTATAGAAATTTTACAAAGATTTAAAAATGAAGAATTACAAAATTCCGATTTAAAAAAATATATGGATTATAATAGGTTTTCAGTGGCCTTAGAAAGTAAGCTTAATAATGACATCGAAAATTATCAGAATTCTATAAAAGATCTTGATTTTGGCAATTTAAACTTGAAACAAAAAATACTTTTAAAAATGCCAAGACCTCTCTTATTTCTCTTAAAAAAGTTTCAGAAAGTATTACTTAAAAACAACGTATATATTTCAGCGTTTAGATGATAAAAACTCATCGTAATCTCTAATGTACTCTGCTTCTTCGTATTCAGTAGATGCGATAACAAGACACACTGCTCCAGAAGAAAAGTTTTCGATTTCTCTCCAAATATTCGTTGGAATATAAAGACCTACATTAGGTTTATTTAGCATGATACGTTCACGTTTCACACCATCATCAACAATCACTTCAAAGCTTCCGCTTAGTGCTAAAACTAACGACTGTTGCTTTTTATGTGCATGACCTCCTCTGTAAGCACCACTTGGCACATCATACAAATAATACACACGTTTAATCTCAAAAGGAATACTATTACCTTCAATTACAGCTAAATTCCCTCTAACATCATGTGCTTTGGGTATGTCTATTAACTTTATTTCCATATTCGATTTTAAAACCTTAAAATTAAGGTATTTCCTGTCCAATTTTAACGAGATGCTTGTAATCTTTAATGCCTTTTAATCCAACCTTGAGTTTAGACCAAAACTGATCTTTATTAAAATGATCGGTTTTCCACAACATAAATACATGTTTCAATAATCTCAGATATCCTATTAAACCTGAATATTTATAAAATATTGCAGCTCTGGCATATAACACCTTATCACTTCCTACATCAGTACCTGAGCTAAACTTTGGATGCGATAAGATGACTTTAGGCACAAAAGTCAATTGCAACTGTCCTTTTAAGGCATTTCGTAAAAAGACGTACTCGTTACCTGTTTGAAATGTAGTTCCCAATCCGAAGTTTGTATTAAATCGCACGTTACTTTGAACTAAATTTTTGCGTTTAAAACTAATCACAACAGAGTTTGCTGTTCTTACGGTATCTTTATTATGATGGATGATCTCTGGATAATCTCGATATAAATTTCCATCATCATCTGTCATTTGAAAAGTAATGATATCAGCGTGAGGCTGTTTTGAATGTGCCTCTAAAATATGCTTGTGAAATCCGTTTTCGTATACAACATCATCATCTGCAATAAGACACACATCGCCAACAGCATGTTGTATGGCTAAGTTTCTACTTTGAGTTAGTCCAGTTTCAAAAGCATTAACCACACGAATATTAGGATCATCAGACTTAAGAAGCTTGTCTTTTGTTGTTTGATTGACAATAAGAATCTTAAACGCTTCGTTACCAGAGTTAATGAACATAGGCTTTAAAAATTCTAAAGACGTTCTGTGCATTGTCGCTATCAGGATTTCAAGCTTCAGAATACTTGTATCAGTTATGTTCATTCAAATATCTATATTTGAAAACAAATATATAAAATGTATATGAGGATTCTACTGATTGGTGAATACAGCAGATTACATAATTCCTTAAAAGAAGGGCTTCAGGAACTTGGTCACGAGGTGGTTTTGGTTGGTGATGGAGATGCCTTCAAAAACTATCCTATTGACATTAGCATTAATAACCAATTCACTAAAAAATATCTTCCATTAATTTTAAGAAAACTATCAAAAAGAGTACTGAATATTGATCCCAGTGATCTTGAAACTTATTATAAATTCAAAAAGATCTTACCTCAGCTCACAGATTTTGATGTGGTGCAATTGATCAATGAAGATGCGCTTAAAATAAAACCTCAGCTTCAGATAAAACTACTGAAACAACTCTTTGAGCAAAACAAAAACAGTTATTTGTTGTGTTGCGGACAAGATCATGTGAGCATTTCGTATGCCTTAGAGCAAAAGATACGATACTCCATAATGACACCTTATTTAAACGATAAAAATCTAAAAGATAAATATCACTATTCGTTAAAATATGTCACTCAGCCTTATCAAAAACTACATCAATTTATTAGATCGCAAATTAAAGGCGTTATTGCTTCAGATCTAGATTATCATATTCCATATTCTGAACAATCTAATTATTTAGGCTTAATTCCAAATGCGATTAACACTAAAAAGCTTCAGTTTTCTGAACCGCAACTCAATATTCCAATTCATATTTTTCATGGTGTCAATTCAAAATCGAAAATAAAAAAAGGCAATACATTTTTTACGGAAGCGTTAGAAATAATCAAGGCGAAATATGGCGAAAAGATAAAAATCACTAGTTCTTGTGATGTGCCTTATAAGGAGTATATAACATCATATACAAGGTGTCATATTCTACTAGATCAGGTCTATTCATTTGACCAAGGTTACAATGCCTTAGAAGCTATGGCAATGGGAAAGGTAGTGTTTACAGGTGCTGAAAAAGAATGGCTAGACTATTATAATTTAAAAGAAGACACTGTAGCTATCAATGCGTTACCAAACGTAACATATCTTGTTGAAAAATTAGAGTGGTTAATTGATAATCCTGAGAACATTATTACAATTTCTAAAAATGCACGTCAATTTGTTGAAACACATCACGACTATAAAAAAGTGAGCCGTACTTACTTAGAATTTTGGAATCGAGAAACATAAGCTTAAATTTGAATCTCATTGAATACACTCATTGTAATTAGGACGAATGTCTAAAAAATTAATTTATCCAAACCTATTTATTCCAGGAGCTGCTAAATCTGGTACAACATCGTTGCATCAGCTTTTAGAGCAACATCCAGATATTAATATGTCGTCTATTAAAGAACCTGTTTTTTGGAACACAGACACTATTGAGATTGATGAGCGCATAGATTGGTACAATAATTTATTTGACAATCCACAGGCTAAAATTTTAGGAGAATCGACAACCTCATATATGTATTACTCCAATTTCATAAGCAACATCAAGCAATATTATACTGCATTTGAACCTAAGTTCATTTTTATTTTAAGAAATCCGATAGACAGGCTATACTCGCATTATTGGTGGATGGTTGGCAGAGGTCAAGAATCTTTATCTTTAGAAGATGCCATACAAAAAGATACCACTAGAGATTTTGAAGCCTATGGTTATGTGCCAGATTATTATTACCATTTTGGTTTGTACAGTAAATGGTTACAAGAATTCTTTTCAAATTTTAAAAAGGAACACATTAAAATAATAACCACCGAAGCTTTAAAACACAATCCTTTACAAACCCTTAATGCTTGTTTTGAATTTTTAGAGCTTAAACCTTTAAATGAAATCAAAGAGATTACAGCAAATCAAACTGAAAAATTACACTTTCCTAAAATGCATCATTTTATAAAAAAAACAGCTACAGGAAAGTATGGGTTTACAAAAGTTGCAAAGTATTTGCTTCCAAAAAAGACAAGAACACAAATAAAAGGCAATCTTAGAAATAAGACTTACTTTAGTAAAAGTATTCCTTTTGATTATCCGAAAATAAGTTCCGAGCAAAGACAACTCATTTTCAATTTGTATCAAGACGATGTTAGACAATTAAAGACAATGACCAACCTTTCTTTTTCAGAATGGAAAGACTTTGAATAATAGCTTATGAGTTTTTTAAAAACATCTTTTTTTTCTGGAATAGGTACTGCGATCAATCTTCTATCTAGACTTGTTACCAATAAAATTATTGCTGTGTATTTAGGTACTAATGGTATATTCCTGATGGGACAGCTTAGAGATTTTTTAAAAATCACATCTACAGCTAGTAGTCTCGGCACTTCAAATGGTTTAATTAAATATATAGCTGAACACAAAAGCGATTCACAACAGCTTAACAATTACCTAAGCAGCGGATTTAAAATTCATCTCTTTGCATCCTTGGTTGTTGCGGTTTTCACAATTCTATTTAAAGACTTCTTATCACAATATTTGTTTAAAACTGAAGCATATTCCAGCTTCTTTATTGTGCTTGCCTTTTCATTAATTACTATGGCAATACACAGTTGTATTCTGAGTATTTTAAACGGACTAAAAAAAATCAAACAGTATGTTTTAATAACTGCTATTTCTTCGATAGCAACAGCCTTCATAACTGTAATTTTTGTCATGCAATTTGATATTGAAGGTGCGCTTTACGCACTAGCTGTAAGTCAGATAATTGCTTTTGTAATCTCTTTCTTATTTATAAAGTTTGACCATTCTATATCACTAAGTCAGTTTTTCTTACCTATTAAAAAACAATACCTTAAGAATTTATCAAAATTCTCAATCATGGCTTTGGTAAGTCCATTGTTTGTGGTAATTGCTACACTATTTGCGAGAAATTATGTATTGGATTCTTATGGCGAAAATCATGCTGGATCATGGGAAGGTATGTGGCGAATTTCTGCTATGTATTTATTATTTATAACCTCAACCTTAAAATTTTATTTATTACCTACATTTTCTCAACTTGAAGGGAAAGCCTTAAAAAAAGAGATCTTCAAAGTATGGAAATTTGTTTTGCCAGCCGTTATTCTATTTGTCGTTGTCATCTACCTGCTGAAGGAATTTCTTATTTCAACCCTTTTTAGTGCTGAATTTAAATTAATTGAAGTGCTTATTGGGTTTCACTTAATTGGAGATGTATTGAAAATCATGTCTTGGATCTTAGGAAACCTAATCATTTCAAAAGCCAAAACTAAGGTCTTCGTATTCTTACAGTTTGAATGGTCAATCGTCTTTATTATGCTCACCATTATATTTATGAACCTATATGGCTTTGTAGGAATATCTATCGCTTATATGTGTGCTTACTGTATTCACTTTTTGATAATGAATATCTACTTCAGAAAACTACTTTGGGCAAACTAAACCTTATTTATGGTTTCTTTTGTTGAATGACTCCAAACAAAGAGCTGCTAAAAACAAGAAGTACAATTAAAAAGTGCATGAGATAACTAAAGAAATGTCCCATAACAGCACCTTTAACACCATAAATATCAATAAGGTAAATGCTTGTGAGATACAGCATCAATACTAAGAAAATTTCGATCACAATAAATTGCGCAAACATTTTCTTAGCTAAAAACTGATAAGCGATTACAATAGAAGACACTTTCACAAAATCACCTAATAATTGCCAAAAGAACAAATCTTCTACAGGTTGAAATTCTTCCGAAAAGACTAAAGTAACAATGTAAGGTCTTAAAAAATAAATGAGAATTAAACCCAAACCAAAAATTGGCAAAACCGATCTATAAAAGCCAAAAACTTCTTTTCTAAAATCTTTTTTGTTATCAATTTCGCTAAATCTCGGAATGATATAAAGCGTCATAATTGAAGTCACAAACATGAGATAATAATCTGAAACTCTATTCATAGCTTCCCAGTAACCAGCTTGTTTGATGCCGAGCTCTTCGATGATAAAATTTCTAATCATTATTGTTGTGAGTGGTAAAGCAACAGACGTCACCATAGCCATCACGATATAAGGTGTAAAATTTTTGAGAACATCAAGACTTACAGAAGACATCTTGATCTCTTTCATAAGATTTCTTCTGTTGATGATTCCAACCAAGGTAATTAAGAAGATTAATGAAGGTGCAATAACGGCTGCCACTAAAGCACCATCAATATGTTCAATGTAGATCAAATACAAGGTGACTAGCAATCCTAAGATTTGTCCGATAATATTAATAATGAGTAACATCCTATAATTGGAAAACCCATTCATAATACCGAAACAAAACATATTTAAGGAATAAAAAGGCAATGCTAAAGCTAACACCTGTATAACGTATGCAAAATTGTAATTCTCAGAAAACAGAAAATCATTGATAAACTCCGCATTATAATAACAGACAAAAGCAATGAGTATGGTAGAGAAAAAACCAAGATAATAGGTTGTGGAAATTGTTTTTCCCAAAGCCACAACATCATCTTTACATTTTCCAATGGTCTTTACAAAACCATTATAAAATCCAAGAATAGCAAATGATTGAATTGCACTAACAAAATTTCTAAGGTTGCCAATAAGTGCCATCCCTTCTACTCCAATAAACACAGCAATAGCCTTAGACGTTAGGATGCCTGCAATAATTTTAGTGGCAATAGTAGCAGAATTAAGGTGTACTACTTTAAATAGTACATTGGTATTAATGTACTTAATAAGATTTTTCAATTAGTAATTATTTAGGGCATTAATAACATGTTGAACGTCGTCATCAGTCAATACAGGACTCATTGGTATGCTAACCACAGTATCGTGTATAAACTCTGTTATTGGTAAAGATAAGTTTTTATATGTAAATAGAGCATCTTGTTTGTGTGGCGGAATAGGATAATGGATCAAATACCCAATGTCATTGTTGTTAAGATGTGCTATAAACTTGTTTCGGTTGGTAACTTGCACAACAAACGTATGGAACACATGATCTTGCTGTCCACTATAACTTGGAAGCTTAATTTTTGCATTCGTTATTTCAGAAATGTATTGCTTGGCAATTTGTTGTCGCCTAAGATTATCAGCATCCAAGTGCTTGAGCTTGATATTTAAAAAAGCGGCTTGCAATTCATCTAACCTACTATTAAAACCTAGAGTCTGATTAACATACTTTTTAGAGCTTCCGTAATTACGAAGTAAACTAATCTTATGATATAAATCTTCATCATTAGTGGTAACTGCACCAGCATCACCTAAAGCACCAAGGTTTTTGCTAGGATAAAAGCTAAATGCTGCAGCGTCTGAAAGGTTTCCTGCTTTTTTACCTTCGGAAATTGATAATGCACCATGCGCTTGAGCCGCATCTTCAATGAGGAGAAGGTTATTTGACTTAGCAATAGCATTTAACGCTTCCATATCTGCCAACTGACCATACAAATGTACTGCTAAAATCCCTTTAATATTTGGATGCATTTGCGATTCAACATCAGATACAGATATATTGAAGGATTTCGCATCTGGTTCAACAAAAACAGGTTCTAATCCCGAATTAATGATGGCTAACATACTCGCAATATAAGTATTAGCTGGCACCATAATTTGGTCGCCAATCTCAAGTTTACCTAATTCGATATAGGCTTTAAAAATCAAGGTTAAAGCCTCTAACCCATTAGCCACTCCAATACAGTGTGAAGTACCACAATAGTCAGCAAAATTAGATTCAAAAATCTCCACTTCACGACCTAATATGTAGCGTCCAGAATTTAAAAACCCACTAAACGTGCTTGAAAACTCGTTTTCAAATCTCGCATTGATTTTGTGTAAGTCTAAAAACGGAATCATAACATCGTATTATCTAATAAATGGTATTTTGAAGTATCAATGGTGTAAAAATCATGAGCTATAGCACGAGCTCCAAAACTCTCTTTCCACTTCATTAATCCTAAATTAATTTGTTGGCCTTGATTTTCGTTTGAAATGCCAAAACTAAAATACTGTTTATCACTGTAAACATCATTGAGCAATGTATCAAATATTACATCCAATCCTGCCAATTCCTTTTTAGAGTCTATGGTTGAAATATATTGCGCATGTGCTACTGTTTCAGACTCAAAAATAGTAACACCAGCAATAATAGTATCATCAGTATACGCATTAAATTGTCTGATCGATTCAGGAAATTTAGATTTTAGGTCTTGAATTTCCGCAACAGTATGCGTTGGTAATGTAGCGTGGCGTTCTTTGAGATTTGGAATAAGGATCTGATCAAAAAAATCACTACAATTGGAGACTTCCTTTACAAGGACATCCTTAGATCTTGCCTTTTTCAAATTTCGCTTTCTATTTGAAGTCATCTCCAAACGATTTGTTGTATCTATCACAACCGAAAGGTCACGACGTCTTAATTGTGCTTGGATCTTAAACAACAAATAATCTATTTCGTCACTTGGCAATTGGTGATATATTTTTGGAATGCATTTGAGTTCCAGCGAAGAAATTCCGTTTTCACTCAAATACTTTAAAAGTGTTGCAAAGGCATTGTAGGCTTGTTCAAACGTAATCTTTGAGTGAAATATCAGTCCACCATAACTCAATCCAGCATGAGAATACAACGTATTTCCTTTAAGGTTTGAAGGCAATAGTGCAATGAGTTCTTCATTGTTATATATCATTAAAGAGTAATCTTGAAATCGATCTTGATGGTACTCCATAAAATCTCTTTGAAACAAAAACGTTGCGTTCTTGGATTGCTTTACGAATTGATCCCAAACGGATTTTTGAGTAGCATGATATGTTTTTATTGAATAAATTATAGTATCAATTAATTTTTAATTGCTTCAAACACAAGGTCTCCTTTTTCGTTTACAAGTTCATAAACACCTAAAGGCGCTCCATTTTTGATAACGCCAAAACTAGAATTTTGTTCTAAATTATTTAAGTACATTTTGTCTTCACTAAGATAGGAAAATAAAACTCTAAAAAGATTGACGTTAGTTTTAAGTTTCTCGTCAATATCAAAATCTTCATTAGGCCATTTAATAGCTAAAGCTGTTGTAAACATTGAATACACTAAATCTTTATCGGTTTGTTTGGTTTTAGATTCTTCGGTGTAATTAAATCCAACATAACCACCATGATCAGCCATAATAATAACGATACCTTCTGGGTCTTTAGTACAGATCTCATTTACAATTGTTTTCAGCCAATGATTAGCATCCTTTAAACGCTCTTGATATAGCTTTTTCTCTTCGGATTTATTCTTACTTTTATTGGCATGCGTTGCAATATGTCCAGGTAAATAACGCTCTATGAAAAAGAAATTTCGTTTGGAACTGCCAACAGAATTATAGGCTAATTTAAAATCTGCAAAAACATCTTTTTTAAAATCGAAACCTTCGGAAAAGTATGGAATCTCTTCTATTTCAACATTGCAATAATCATACTTAACATCTGGTCTATTAACAAGAAAATAAGGGGAATCAACAATTAAATGTGTTTTGTAACCATTATTTTTTAAAATAGCATGTACAGGATTATTACCAACAATCATGTGTCTCGCATGTCTTAATTCACTACCAATGTTTCGATTGAAATTATAATAATGATGTTTCATCATAAATAGTGAAGCGTTTGAATACAATGTTGACGTATAATTGCTTCTATGATTTTGATACAGTTTGAAATTTTCAGTACTTAAAAAATCTTCAAATTTATGATTATCAATATCATACAGTTCATTTTGCAATTCAGAAAAGTTAGCGTAACCATCAGGTTGAATTAGATATATATTAGGATGTTTTTTAAATAATACTTGCTCAATATTATCAGGTAAATCCTTCCATCCATCATCATAAATAATAACACCATAAACATCTCTAACCAATTGAAGCATAACAAATAGTGCCATTAAAAACTGTACAACTACGATCTTTTTAAGATGTTTATAAAACAATAAGGCTAAGCTAATAGCTATTAATAGTCCAATAATAATATAACTACTCTTTAAACCTGCTACACTAACAATGATTAGAAAACAAAATGCAGTAAAATTTACAATTGTTAATGCCAATTTTCTGAGACTCTTAATTGGCGATTTACTTGATGTTAAAAGTAATGCTAAGTAACAAACTAAAACTGGAAGTACAATAAAAATTCCTAAAAACTCAAATACGCGTTTTGTAGTTTCAATGTAAGTAAAATTGGCATTGCAATAATGCAAAAAAGGGTATAAACCTGCAGCTATACCAGCTATAATTGGAACTTCTTTTTTAGAGTTTACAAAATCTAAAATATATTGCCTTAGCTTACTAATCATGCTTTGATTTTAATAAAAACAATATGCGCTCAGAGTTATCTAAGTGATGTGCTTCAATAAATTCAAACCAATTTGAATAAGTCGCTTTAAAGTGTTCCAGATTATAAAAATCAAAGTGCTCTTTAAATTCTCCTTTGGTATTCAATAAACGTTGTACCCAAGAATCTTCACGTTTAGGAAACTCTATAATTAAGTAATTTGAGAATGCTGCAAAAAATTGCGCAGACATTTCAAAAGGCACATTACCAGACAGGCTGATATGATGAATTAAAGCCAATGCTAATGTAGCCTCTGGATTAAACTTTTGAATACGTTTGATAAATGAATCCCTTTCATCATTTTGAAATCCGATTGAAGGTGAAGGATTGAGAACATCTAACACTAAAGGCAGTATTTTTGTTTCACGATTACGCCTCATTGTTTCAAAATTAATATCAACAGCATTGTTATCAATATCACCTACTAATGCCAATTCATATTTATAATTAATATGTCTTACGAAAGTGCCATCGTTACCACCAACATCTATTAACGTTTTACTTTTTAAGTTAGAAACCCATGTATTAATGAGTCTTGATTTTTCATTAAATGCGCTATCCGAATAATTGGTTTTGCTGTAATAATTTCCCCATTCAGTATGCTCTTTTAATTTGAGCTTTTTAATAAAATCAAAGAGTACTGTAATGATATTTAGTTGTGCTTTTTTAGATAAGGACGATGTATTTTGTTTCCCTTCATAATCTTCATTATGCTTGTCTTCAAATTTTGCTAACAAATGAATATTAGAATATAAAACAGCATTAAACCTGGTTCTAAAAGGTAACATTGATGCTATCATTTTCACAGGAACGCCATCTATAAAGTTTTGCAATAATTTTAAAGACTGCGCGCCATGATAATGTGCTAACACTAAAGGTCCAAAAAAATGTGTTATAAACTGTTTATAGGCACGCCAAGGTTGATTCTCTTCATAAAAATCGAACGATAATGTATCTATAAAAACCGCTTTACCTTTATGGAATGTTACATTAAAAGCTGAAGCGTCTTTCAATGAAAAATCGTGTTGTAGACAGTATTTCTGAAGTTTTAACGTAAGTAATGCAGCTTCTTTATATTGATTAAAACTCCATTCATAGGGATAGGTTATAAATGGGATTTGCTCAGGTTGAATTGTAATTTCTTCATCTGTTTCAGATAACTCTTGATGCGGAATTAATAATTCAGCTTCAAAAAGTTTATCAAAAAAAGTACTGGCTTTGAGCGTTTTATATTGCTGAAAATAAATTGGAAATATCGTGCGTTTAACGATTCCATCTTCAATGAAGACATGACCTGAAGGATCACGAAATGAGGATGTGTGCCTCATATTATTCTTTACTTTCAGAATGCTGATCTATATTAGAATCCTTAACATCAATATCATCAAACAAATCTTCTTTTTCGGGTTTAGCGATTCCCAAGAACAATTTGATCTTGTACAATAGATTTTTAGAAAACAAAACAACTCCAGCTACAGCAGCAACAATAGCTTGTAAAATCATTGCACCTAGGCCTGGATCAAAATATAATAGATACGTCATTCTTTAATTTGCGTAAATATAGAAAAGAAAAAGGAACTCGTTAGAGTTCCTCTTTAATTTCGATTTATGATATTGCTTTATTTCGCTTACGCTCAACTTCTTTCAGTAATATTTTGCGTAGTCTTAAGTGGTTTGGTGTCACTTCAACATATTCATCTTTCTGAATATATTCTAAAGCTTCCTCTAATGAAAACTTGATTGCAGGTACGATCTTCGCTTTGTCATCAGCTCCTGCACTTCTTACGTTACTCAACTTTTTAGTTTTGGTCACATTAACTGTCATATCATCGCCACGAGAATTTTCACCAATCACTTGTCCTTCATAAATATCTTCACCTGGATCGATAAAGAATTTTCCACGCTCTTGTAATTTATCAATAGAATACGGAATGGCCTGACCATTTTCCATTGACACTAAACTTCCATTTTGTCGCTCTGGAATTCCGCCCTTTAAGGGTTGGTATTCTTTAAAACGGTGTGCCATAATGGCTTCACCAGCTGTAGCAGTAAGCAACTGATTTCGCAATCCAATAATGCCTCTTGAAGGCACTAAAAATTCGCATACCATACGATCACCTTTAGCTTCCATACTAATCATTTCACCTTTACGTTTGGTGACAAGCTCTATGGCTTTTCCTGAAACAACTTCTGGTAAATCGATGGTCATTTCTTCAACAGGTTCGCATTTTACACCATCTACTTCTTTTATAATAACTTGAGGCTGACCAATTTGAAGTTCATACCCTTCTCTACGCATAGTTTCGATTAACACCGACAAATGGAGTACTCCACGACCAAAAACCATAAACTTGTCTGCGCTATCAGTCTCTTCTACTCTAAGCGCTAAGTTCTTTTCTAATTCTTTTGTAAGTCGTTCTTTAATATGTCTTGAAGTCACGTATTTACCATCTTTACCAAAAAATGGCGAATCATTGATCGTAAATAGCATGCTCATTGTAGGTTCATCAATAGCGATGGTCTTTAATCCTTCAGGAGCTTCAAAATCGGCAACAGTATCTCCAATTTCAAATCCTTCTAAACCAACAAGCGCACAAATATCACCAGCTTGAACAGTGTCAACTTTCTTTCTTCCTAAGCCTTCAAAAGTATGAAGCTCTTTTATTCTCGACTTTACAATACTACCATCACGTTTTACAAGGGATACATTTTGACCAGCTTTAAGTGTTCCTCTGGTTAATCGTCCTATCGCTATTCTACCTGTAAAAGATGAAAAATCTAGAGAAGTAATCAACATTTGTGTTGAGCCTTCTTCAATTTTCGGTTCAGGAATATGATCAATAACCATATCTAATAATGGCGAAATATTATCGGTTTGTTGTTGCCAATCTTCACTCATCCAATTGTGCTTTGCACTTCCGTAAACCGTAGGGAAATCTAGCTGCCATTCTTCTGCTCCAAGCTCGAACATCAAATCAAAGACCTTTTCATGAACTTCATCAGGTGTACAATTTTCTTTATCAACTTTATTGATCACCACACAAGGTTTTAAACCTAAGTCGATTGCTTTTTGTAAAACAAAACGCGTTTGTGGCATTGGTCCTTCAAAGGCATCAACTAACAACAACACACCATCAGCCATATTCAACACGCGTTCAACTTCTCCTCCAAAATCGGCGTGACCAGGTGTATCAATGATATTAATTTTAGTGTCTTTGTATATTACAGAAACATTTTTAGAAGTAATCGTAATCCCTCTTTCGCGTTCTAGATCATTGTTATCCAAAATGAGGTCTCCAGTGTTTTCATTGTCACGAAACAACTGACAGTGATACATGATTTTATCAACCAAGGTTGTTTTTCCATGATCAACGTGCGCAATAATTGCGATATTTTTTATTGTAGCCATAAGAATGCCTTTATTTTGAGCGTGCAAATGTACGCTAATTAACGCTTTAAAACCTAAGTCTTTAGCAAATTAATTTGAAGTGTCATCTTCAAGCTTATACTTCGTTAATTATTTGTTATAGTTTATAAGTTTTATAATTTCTGATCGTATCTTACGTTAGATTACTGATTAATAGTAAATAGCCTCTTCAAATCAGCCACTTTTATTGGCAATTTACATCTTGTAACATTTTAATTTTTTACAGATGAAACTTTTGAATTCGTACTCTAAATTTATTCCGTACCTGTATTTTATTACAGTCATTTTATATTGGTTTACAACCATCAATAAAACTTCTGGTATAACAGCTTACCCAATTCTTTTATTTGGTATTCCGTTTATTTGGCAGATCATAAAACCTAGTCAGAAATTAAACTTCACTTTAGGCATTACCTTTGTGTGTTTGTCTTCATATGTAATTTTAGTTTATCTGTCACACCTCTTGAACATTGTTGCTATACCAACTTATTTGAAACAATTTATTGTTTTTGGAGGCTTATTAGTTATCGCAAATTTTGTGATGGCTTTATGGATCATTCGGAATAGTATCAAACGTGCTTTCTAAATCAATTTATAAACTTCTATTGGAATGTTCTTCAAAATGTAGCGACTTAATTTCGTAACTTTGCGCTTTAATTTGAAACTTAAATCAATGCAATTAATTGACGTTCCTAAACTGAAACATGTAAATTCTAATAATTTCTTTTTGCTTTGTGGTCCTTGTGCTATTGAAGGCGAAGATATGGCATTACGTATTGCTGAAAAAGTAGTAAGCATAACTAGCAATCTTAAAATTCCTTATGTATTTAAAGGCAGTTTTAAAAAAGCAAATCGCAGTCGCATTGATAGCTTTACAGGTATTGGTGATGAGAACGCACTTAAGATTTTAAAAAAAGTATCAGATACTTTTGATATTCCTACAGTAACAGATATTCACGAAGTTTCAGATGCTGAAAAAGCCGCAGAATATGTTGATGTTCTTCAAATTCCAGCTTTTCTTGTAAGACAAACCGATTTGGTCGTTGCTGCTGCCAAAACAGGAAAAGTTGTCAACCTTAAGAAAGGACAATTTATGAGTCCGGAAGCCATGAAACATGCTGTACAAAAGGTGAAAGATTCTGGTAACGATAAGGCTTGGATCACAGATAGAGGCACGATGTTTGGCTATCAAGATATGATCGTCGATTTTAGAGGTATTCCAACAATGCGACAATATGCACCAACGGTTTTAGACGTAACCCATTCATTACAGCAACCTAATCAAAGTATTGGTGTTACAGGTGGACGACCAGACATGATTGAAACTATTGCCAGAGCTGGTGTTGTAAATAATGTTGACGGCTTATTTATTGAAACTCATTTTGATCCGGCTAATGCTAAAAGTGATGGTGCCAACATGTTACATTTAGACAATTTAGAACGTTTATTGACTAATTTAACAGCGATTAGAAAAACCATCAACAAACTGTAGTGTTTTGGGTGATATTTTACTATATGCTTTAGGCTATATTATTTTAAAAATAAAATTCCCAGATAAAGAAAAACGACTTCAGGTTTTAAAAGAAACCTATGATGATGATTACCTAAATGCAGGCGCTGAATATCCATTAAAAATTTTTGGAATTGGTTTGGGGATTATTTTGCTGATATTTTTAGGTGCTGTAATTTACAGTGCTTTTTTTTAACTAAAATTATGATTGAAGACATCAACTTTAGAGAAGCTACTCAAGACGATCTCCCTGAGATCACAGCTATATTTCGCGACACCATTAGAGCGGTAAATTCTAAGGACTATTCAGAAAAGCAAATTGAGGTTTGGTCATCAGGAGCAGACAAGATCAAAACTTGGCAAGATCGTATTAAAAAATTCTATTTTCTAGTTGCTGAAATAGACCAGCAGATTGTTGGGTTTTCGTATTTGAAGAACGGTAATTATTTAGATGGGTTGTTTGTTCATAAAGATTTTCAAAGACAAACCATAGCTTCTAAACTTCTCAGAATTATGGAATCTCGGGTTAGTATGAATGGTTTTGACACCATCAAATCTGATGTCAGTATTACAGCGCTTCCATTTTTTGATTCTCATTTTTATGAAGTTGAAAAAAAGCAGAAAAAATCTTTAAAAGGACTGGTATTTGAAAATTATATCGTTTACAAAGACTTATAGTGAGTTCGGTTTGGGTTTTCTAATAAGTTTGAAGGGATTGGTATTAATTTCCAATTGACGTTTCAGCACATATACAATAACCTCGTCATTAATATCATCTACATTTTTGTAACGTAATGATGTTACTGTTTTTCTATTTGTAGTTACAAAAAGGGTGTTATATTCTTGTAACTGATCTCTATGCCAAAAGGCAAAATCTACATAATCTTTAGACTTGTTAAGAAAACAAAGCGGCATTCCATTAGCATAATAAAATGGAATTTTCCATTTGTATAATAATTCGGCTTCAGGAACAACAGCTTCAATTATGGTTTGAAGCTGTAATAGTATGGACCTATAAGGTTCATCCTGTTTTAATATGTAAGCTTCGGCTGGATTCAAAATTTAAGTAGATGTATTAGATTTCAAAATTAACAAAAATTTATATTGCTGATTTCAGGTAAAATTATTTACTTTGTAATTCAAAGTACTTTTATTATGAGTAATGAAGATTATTTAAATGATATAAGCGAGATCAAAAACTTAATGAATAAATCCTCTCGATTTATTTCACTAAGCGGCATTTCTGGAGTTCTTGCAGGACTCTATGCTTTAATTGGCGCTAGCATTACATATTTGTTAGTAATGAATTACAGTGGAGGCATTCTATATATTTTCCATGGTTGGGTATTTTGGACTTGTATGTTCATTTTATTTATGGTGGCTTTTCTTAGTGTTCTAACTGGATTAGTCTTTACTGTAAAAAAGGCGAAGAAAAACAATGAAAGTATTTGGGATAACTCATCACGTAGATTACTTATAAATTTCTTGATTCCACTAATTGTTGGAGGTATTTATTGCATCATCATTTTGAGTCAAGGACGTTATGGACAAACAGGAGGCCTCATGCTTATTTTTTATGGTTTGGCTTTAGTTAGCGCCTCGAAGTATAGTTTAGGAGACATCAAATATTTAGGTTATATAGAAATTGTGCTAGGATTAATTGCAAGCTACTATCCTGGTTATGGATTTTGGCTGTGGGTTACAGGGTTTGGTGTTATGCACATTGTTTATGGCACTTGGATGCATTTTAAATTTGACGCAAAGTAGTTTTTAAAGAAACTTCATACCTTTAACTATTAAACTGTTTTTTGAAATTTGAGCATCATAAACAATATAAATAAAGTCTTTGACCACAGAATTCGCTTGGGAATTATGTCTGTGCTTATGGTAAACGAATATGCCGATTTTAATACGCTTAAGGAGTTGTTAGGCGCAACAGATGGTAACTTAGCAAGTCATACAAAAGCTTTAGAAAAAGCAGAATATATTAGCGTTGAAAAGCAGTTTATAGGTCGAAAACCTAATACTAGATATGCTACGACCAAGTTAGGCAGAACAGCTTTTAAAAAACATATTGAAGCTCTAGAAAAATTAATTAATAAACAATAAATCATTTTTTTTACACGTTTACTTTGAAATACAAAGTACTTTAAACCATTCATCATGAAACACATTCTTTTAGTTATCGCATCATTATTGTTTAGCGTTCTCTTTTTTGAAAAGTCCATAGGAATCAATCTCTTAATCTTTTCAATTATAACACTAATTGTATTATCTGTATATCATCCTCAAAAAGCCAAACAAAAGGAGAACATAGTTTATAGTGTGGTATACCTCCTCTCTGCAATTTTTGTATTTATACAAGATTCAAGCTTATCAATATTTGCAAACTGTGTAGCATTTTTCACATTAGTAGGATTATTTTCAGATCACAAAACTTCAATATATATCAATTGGCTAAATGGTGTATTTACGAGTATAGCTGGTCTCCTATTCATAAAAGTTAATCATCCTGAAAAAAAGAAACACCATCAAAATATAGACCTACTCCATCTCACCAAACTTATCGTTATTCCTATTGTATTTGTAGTCATCTTTATTTTATTATATAAAAATGGAAATCCGTTGTTTGAGGATATGATTAACAAAATCAACTTCGATTTTATTAATATTCAGTGGCTTCTCTTAACCATACTTGGGTTTTATTTATTCATCAATATTTCAGAACCCGTTCAAGTAGAGCCTGCAACAACAAAAGATCTTAGTCTTAAAAATGAATTATTTAAATCTGAAAAATTTTCAGATGAAAAATTAAAAAAGGAAAAACAACTTGGAACAACCTTATTAAGTTTATTAAATCTATTAATTGGGTTTTATCTTATTACAGATATCATATCTATTCAATCATTAGATATTTCAAGAGCTTCCGTTTTATCTGCTGAAGTTCATAAAGGAATAAATACACTCATAGCTTCCATTATTATGGCCATAAGTATTATTCTCTACTTCTTTAGAGGTGATCTTAATTTTTATAAAGAAAATAGGCTGCTTAAATATCTTACGTTCTTGTGGATCATTTTTAACGTTGTTCTTGTAGCGCTAATCTTCATCAAGAATCAAAACTACATTACTGCTTTTGGGTTAACCAACAAACGCATTGGAGTACATATTTATATTTCATTAGTTTTAATAGGGCTTTTGACAACATTCTTGAAAGTTGTAAAAACAAAGAATATGGTATTTCTCTTTAGAGTTAATACACAAATCGCCTTTTGTATTTTGATAGCTCTTAGTGCTATAAATTGGGATCATACGATTACTAATTACAATCTTAATACTGCTAAATCATACGATTTGAATTACCTCATTGAACTATCTGATGCTAATGCAATTTTATTAAAAGAATATAGCAAGCAACATACTTTAGATCCTAAACTCAATTATAAAATTGATATTAAATACGCTGATTATTTGAAAAAAATTGAGGAGAAAACATGGCAGGAATTATCCTTTAAAGAATACAAAATGTCTGATACTGATAAGGCCTTATAAACTCAATATTATGAACATACCAAACAACTTAGGAAAATGTATCGTCTTAGCTTCAATTATGTTTTGGATCATTGTTTCTTCTGAAGAGTCATCCGAACCTATTTTCTTTTTTGTAGTACTTTCTTCCATACCTATTGCATTAGTAGTAAGTGCTACAATTTTATTTACGGTTTGTCCTTTTTTTTGGAACGGAAGACATAAAAATCGGACTAATGTTGAAATCTTCAAAATGTATTTTCCTTACTATAGCATTGCTATTTTTAGTCTGTGTACAATAGGAATCATTTCGAGCGATTTTAACATCTATGAAACAGCTTTCTATGTTTCAGCCTTTTTTACAACCAACTTTTCATGGATTTGGTTTGCCAAAGAACCTTTAACATATACTTATACCCAAAATAGCACAACAAATGAAATTCAGAATAAAGAAAACATTAAAAACAATCCTGTTTCTAGGTAGTATTGTACTTTCTATACTTGCTTTTACAAATTGGTTAGTAAAACGAAATGCAGAAGGTCTCATTTACGATAATCCTAAAAACATCCCATTCAATAAAGTCGGACTTGTATTAGGTGCTGGAAAATATACAAAGAGTGGACATGTTAACACCTATTACAAATATCGTATTGATGCGGTTGTAGAATTGTATAACTCAGGTAAAATTCAGTTTATTTTAATTAGTGGAGATAATAGCAAAAAAACTTATGATGAGCCTACGACCTTTAAAACCGATTTGATAGCCAAAGGCATACCTGCAGACAAGATCTACCTCGATTATGCTGGATTTAGAACTTTAGATTCTGTGATTAGAGCCAAGGAAATCTTTGGTTTGGATTCTATAACTTTTGTCTCTCAAAAGTTTCACAACGAACGTGCCATTTATCTTGCCAACAATTATGATATTCATGCCATTGGTTATAATGCGAAAGATGGATATAATTACTCCAAATCTTCTACTCGATATAGAGAATATCTCGCCAGAACAAAAGCAACGATAGATGTTTTATTTAATGTTGACCCTAAATTTTTGGGTGATAAAATTGAAATCAAATGAGACTTAAATTCAATAAAGGCTTTTTCATAGCAGCTGTAATTTTATTTGTTATAGAAACCTGTATTGCTATACTATTAAAAGATGGTTTTATTAGGCATACATTTGGTGATTTTTTGGTCGTTATTTTGATCTATTGTGCTATTAGAAGCTTTGCTGAAATTAGTCCAATCAAAATAGCATTGTTTGTACTTTTCTTATCCTTTATCATTGAATTTGCTCAGTATTTTGATCTGCTGGAATATTTTAATATAAAACGTTCTAAGATCTTGACCATTATTCTTGGAAGTACTTTTCATATTTCAGACCTAATTGCCTACACATTTGGAACCATAATCATTTTGATCATTGACTTAAAAACAATACAATGGAAACTTTAATGTCACATTTTGGTATTACTATTTTCTATTGAAGCCCTTTGAAAGAAACAAAAAAGGAAAGCATTGCTGCTTTCCTTTTAACATAACACGTTGTGTATCTACTTAATTTAATAATGGATCAAACTCAACATTACAGTCTTGAAAGCTTATATCAGGATAGGATTGCGTCACAATACAAACAAATCCGTTTCTTAAATTTTGATTTCCATCTTGATCTACAAATGTCAATTCATATCTATATGTCCCATCAGTTATCTCAATACCTGTATTCGTTACTCCATAAAATAAATCATTTACATTGTCATATTGGCTATCCTCAAAAACAATTTGATCTTGGTCATTGTAGACTATAAGGATATTACCAGGGTAAAGCTCAATATTCCAAATCAAAAATGAATCGTTAATTCCATCTCCATTTGGTGTGATAACTTCAGGAATATTAACTTCCATATTAGGGTTATTTATGGTATTAATATCCTGATCATTTAATGAATTATTGTTACAACAATTAAAAAGTAAATCGGGAAAACTTGCTGGATCGTTTGGATCAGTTCCATTTTGTGCTTCAACACAATCATCAAAACCATCATCATCACTATCAGGATCATTTGGATCTGTAATATTTCCATTTGGATCACAGTTTGACCAATTAGGGTCTGGAATATCTATTCCTGTAAGCTCTTCACAATTAGTCAAACCATCTTGATCGTTATCATCAATTCCTAATCCCAACAAATAAATTTCACTAATACTAGACTGACCAGATAAAATGTTTAATGCTCTAACGTATACTAAATCTAAAGCTCCGCCAAAATTAGTATAGTTCTCAGGTATTACAATTTGATTTGTATTATTCTCAGCATCAAGCAAACTTTCATAATAAGTAAACGTTTGGTTAGGAAATAAGCCTTGGCTTTCATAGAAAAATGTTAAGTCATATGAAGGGTCATCGAAGTTACAATCAATAGCAAATATTTCAGTTGAAGAATTTGTAACATCTAAGTTATCTAAATAATCTGGTATTTGATCACCATCACTATCATCATTAGTAGGATCACCATCATTATCACGATCTTCATCGGCAGTATTAACACCATCACCATCATCATCTTCATCAAGATAGTTTGGTATTCCATCATCATCGGTATCATCATTATCTAAATTACCATCTCCATTAATATCTTCATCAATATCAAACACACCATCTCCATCAGTATCAGTAAGATCTATACAAGACATTTGCGACCCTAAATCGGTTGTTGGCTCTTCAAAATTACCAGTAGTAACATCAGTAGTTTGGTTGCTCAACAAATCAACTACCAAAGCAGAGTACGTGGTATTATCACTACAATAATCTATGGTTAAGTCTAAGATTCCTGCATCAATTGGAATGGTATGTGTAGAATCGTTATAGAATAATTGCATGTAACCATTGGTAATTGGATTTCCAGAACAGTCATTAAATTCTCCAATAAAATTAGTGATTAAAGCGTCTGAATCAGTTACCTGAATTGTAATGTCTTGGTCAGTACTAAAAGGACCAATAGTAGTCGTAAATGCGTTTGACACACATCCAAAACTTGGAACCGTTAAGGTTAATTCATCATCTTGTGGTACCAAACCACACTCTACACCTTCAGCATTGGTATATCCATAAGTTCCAGTCGAACCTAAAGCAGGTGAATATAAATCTAATGGTGTATATGCTAATTCATTACCATCAGGATCTGTTAACGTAATACAAAGTGTAATGGCAGGATAGTCATAATCCCAATTCCAAAAACTAAAATGAGATACATTACCAACATAGCTTCCGCCTTGTAATGTTGCCTCTCCGTCTTCTTTCCAATAACCTCCTTCTTCATCAAATGACCATAACGGAATTGTATTCGGTGTATTTGTAACACTTGTTGGCAAAGGAATTGACACTTGTGCTGTACTACCTTGTGCTAGGTTTAATTCTTCTCCAGAAGCACTACGTAATTCTACAGCAATCATCCCATAGGTTTCTAAAACTCTTGGACTCCCATTGGCGTCTTCGGCAAACAACATACCTGGCATTTGTAATTCCATATTGCTATTATCAACATCTAAATGTTTTAAGGTCACATTAACAGCTCCAGAATAGCTACCACCTTGCGCTGTTTCAAAGTTACCATCAAATACTACTTGCGTTCCATCTGGTAAATCAACTGTACTTGTTTCGCCTGAAGAAATTGTAGCCGTTGTGTCTAAATCTAATAACATAATAGTTACTTGATTAACACCACTTGATGGTACTACTGCTCTTGAACCATCAATAAAACCGTCTTTGGAGGCTTTGATGTAAGCAAATTTTTCAAAAACTGAAGCTTCAGTCACTGAAAATATACCATTAGAATCGGTAGTCGCAATGATAGTTCCGATTGATATTGTAGCACCAGAAATAGGGTTTCCTTCTTCATTGATGACTTTACCAATAAAACGTGCGTTAATTTGGTTTCCAAAGTTTACTGAAAAATCAGTTGGATTTTCTTGTTCGACAGGTGGATTATCGGTGTTCCAGTTATCGTCCTCAGAACAGGTTAACATTAAAAGGACACTAAAAAACGCCAAAGCAATTTTGATTTTTTTCATAGAATAGAGTTGTTGATTGTAATTAATAGACGTGCTACTAACACATAGGTTGCGTTATAAATGTAAGAAAATTTAACGAGCTATACGTTCATCAAAAATACTCCTACATTATTATAACAACTCAAAGCCATTTTACCCTACGTCTACATAATCCTGCAAGTATTTAAAACGCTCGGTAAGTTGACCATTTGCAGTCGTAATTTTAGCACGTTTTAAAATACCGCGTTCATCACCATTGAAAAAAGCAGGAATCACATGCTCTAAAAACATGTCTCCAAAACCTTCGCTGGCATCTTTAGGCAACTCACAAGGTAAATTGTCTACTGCCATTACTGTTATCGCATTTTTGGCATCAAAAGCGACCTCAGATTCTGTTCGCGGATCGTAACCATAAAACGGGTCTGCAATGGTAGACGGTCGTATCGTACTGGCTACTGGTCCATCAATATCACACGAAATATCGGCAACCAAGTTTATTCTAAAATCAGGGTGTTTGGCATCATCTCTGGTAAAAATAAAAGGCGCTCCATCACCATAAAAATGACCAGCAATAAATACATCTGACTCTTTTGCATACGGCATAAAGTTACTCTCATAACCAGAAGGGTCTTTATAAAATTCCCATTTATCTCCCACTTTACCATCTGAGCGCTTAGCGTATTCCATAACGTCTGCCATCACATAAACAGGTTCAGAAAACTGAGACGTTAAATATAAGGCATCACTAACTTGTTTGATTTGTAAGTGATCTAGAATTTCTTTGGCTCCTAAAGCGACCTTTCCTGTACCAGTAAGTACAATTTTTATATTTGGCAAGCTAATTTTATCTAATTCGGCTTTGACAGCGTCAAAATCGGCTAAGGTTTCTACTTTAGGTAACTTAAATAATCCGTCTCTTAAGCCCAAAGCTCTAAATCCGTTATAAGCACCTACCAATCCAGCATAACGACCAAAACCAATTAAGCGTGCACCACTTTGTTTCACAATAGTTTCGTGGTCGTACATTTCGATGTTCTTATGTAACATCGCAACCAATAACTTCCTGTTGTATGGTTGTTTTTTGATGGTATGCGAAAAGTAAAAGTACTTTTTATTCGGAATTAAATGATCGATTGGTACTTCTTTAACACCAAGTAGCACATCACAATCTGAAACATCCTGAGTCACTTCAAAACCTTTAGCACGATAGGCATCATCTGAAAAAACACGAATCTCTGAAGCTTCTACAACAAACTCAGCTTGTGGAAATTTTGCTCTAGCTTCTGCTAATTTTTCTGGAGAAAACACCACACGTCTGTCTGGTGGGTTTTTGCGTTCTTTGATGATTCCGAATTTCATAATTTATAATTTTAATTAGTCAGATTGAGCGCTATCGAAATGTCTTTTAATAAAATTATGAGATTTCTCGACTTCGCTAGAAATGACAGTAATATTTTTCTATTGTCAGTATTCCAAAAATGGTATAAAATTTGTACGAAAATAGGTGTAAAAGTAGGGTTATACAAACTTTTTGATAACTTTGCAGGCTGCGTTAAGGATTGAGGTATTGTTGGAGCTCTTTTATAAAAGCGACTACCGAAAGCCTGACCCTCTGAAGCTTTAGCGAAAGAGGGAAACGCCATAATAATTACTAATAGAGATGTTGATGAGATCCTGAAACTAGTTCAGGATTAATTCGAGGACGTAAATTAAAATTTACTATCTCATTAAATTGGGGTCGACTGGTTTTGACAGCGAGACTCATTAAACGGTAAGCACGTCGTGTAACGACTATGACACACGTAAAAGGCTAGGTCAAACTTTTAAACGGCGAGAATAACTACGCTTTAGCTGCCTAATCTGAATTATAGTAAGATTAAGCCTCGGCTCACTAGGTGAGCAAGCTTTATGTCTCCTGAAAGCCTTGGTTAATGGCGTTCTATTTAGAGGCATCGTAAAGATTAACTAAGATCGTGTAGCGCTTTGATGCACGTTCGAGATGTAAAAGCTAAGTTGTAAGTAGGTTGTCTTTTACCAGCTTACAATCGAAAATCTAAGAATAGAATAAACGTGTAGAAAGCTCTTTAATAGCTTGTTTGGACGAGGGTTCGAGTCCCTCCGACTCCACAATTAAGCGAAGCTTAAAACAGATTTAGACAGAAAAGTTCAACACGTTTACTTGATTGAACTTTTTTGGTTTAAGGATGTTTCGAGATAAAGTTTCATTTACAAGATGTGAGTTCAAGGGTTCAGCGAAGCTAATCCCTCCGACTCCACAATTAAGCCTTATGAAGTTACCAAACTGAATACTTCACAGGGCTTTTTTATGCTGTAAGAATTCATCTTTCTGAACGACTAATTCCGTATCTTTACAATACCTATTTATTAATTAAAACAGAAAGGAAAATAGCTTATGCTAACTTGGAAAGACGTCATTAACTTTTCCGTAAATGGAAACCCTAAACCAGATAGACGCGTTGAAAAATCAGACGCCGAATGGCGTGCACAATTAACTCCTGAGCAATTCAGAATTACAAGACAAAAAGGGACAGAACGACCACATAGTGGTGCCCTTTGTAGCACTTATGATGCTGGTAAATACAATTGTATTTGTTGTAATACTCCTTTGTTTGATTCTACCATTAAATTTAGCTCAGGAACAGGTTGGCCGAGTTTCACTCAACCTATTAAAGAGAATGCTATTAAATATGAAAAAGATGCTTCTTTTGGAATGGTTCGTGTTGAAGTGATGTGCAATACTTGTGATGCACATTTAGGTCATGTATTTCCTGATGGTCCTGAACCTAGCGGATTACGATATTGTATCAATTCAGAATCAATGAGTTTAGAAAAGGAGACTGTATAATGGCACCTAAAAATTTACAAATCGCAACCGTTGGTGGTGGCTGTTTTTGGTGTACCGAAGCGGTATTTCAAGAAGTCAAAGGTATTGAATCTGTTGTTTCTGGGTATTCTGGAGGCTCTGTTCCTGGACATCCAACATACAGAGAAATTTGTTCAGGACTAACAGGTCATGCTGAAGTTGTTCAAATTACCTTTGATGCTACTGTAATCTCGTATGAGGATATTCTAGTCATTTTTATGACAACACACGATCCTACAACTTTGAACCGTCAAGGTGCCGATCGAGGTACACAATATCGTTCTGTCATTTTTTATCACAATACCGATCAAAAAAAGAGTGCCGAAATCGTCATTAAAGAATTATCACCTTATTACGATCATAACATTGTGACTGAAGTTACAGAAGCTTCCACTTTTTACGAGGCAGAAAAAGAACATCAAGACTTTTACAAAAACAATCCTGATTATGGCTATTGTAATGTTGTAATTGACCCAAAACTCGCAAAACTTCGTAACTTACATGCAGATAAATTAAAAGATGCTTAGACTATACTTCATTGGAATTGCTATTTTAATTGTGGCGATTCTGGCCAATGCTATCATTGGAAAAATCGGACTAAAATCATGGTATGATATGTTCAAACTACTCCAGGATTTTGGTATTGAAACCTTTAAAAAGCTATCTGTTTTAGACTACCTATGGTTATTTGTTGCTTATCCTTTAATGCTAGGAAGTGGTTATTGGATTGGAGATAAGGTGTATCATATTTTATTTAGATAAATTCAACGAAACATGGAAAAAACTGTTAGTGAAGCTATAGCTTACAGACGCTCTACGCGAATATATAAAGAAGAACGTATTGACACCAATAAAGTAAAACAATGCTTACATAATGCCTCATTGGCACCAACGAGCAGTAATTTACAGTTATGGGAATTTTATCATGTTACTTCTGAGTCGTTACTTAAAGAATTAGCAAAAGCATGTTTTAATCAGAATGCGGCAAAAACAGCGCAACAATTAGTTGTGATAGTAACTCGAAAAGACCTTTGGAAAAAACGTGCAAAAGCTAATATTGAATTTCTTAACAAGGCATTTGACAAACCTGATTTAGAACCAAGACTTTTAAAACGCAAAAAACAAGCAACTGATTATTATAATAAGTTGATCCCAACCATTTACGCTGACTTTTATGGGATTTTAGGGTTCTTCAAATATTGGATATTCCAGATCATAGGACTATTTAGACCTATTTACAGACAAACTAGACAAAGTGATATGCGCATCGTTGCCCATAAAAGTGCTGGGCTCGCAGCTCAAAATTTTATGATTAGTATGGCTGCTATTGGCTATGATACTTGCCCTATGGAAGGCAGCGACACATTACGTGTTAAACAAGTATTGAAACTGCCTCGAGGTGCAGAAATCAATATGGTTATTGGATGTGGTATACGAGATGAAAAGGGTATTTATGGACCACGCTTTAGAGTGCCTTTTGAAGAGGTGTATTTTGAGAAGTGATTACTTCTTAAAATTTTGAACCCCTTTTTCCAACCATCTGAAATACTCATCATCATCTGGTGTGTACGCAGTGGTATGATTAAGCTGTTTCATATTATGATCTAACAACACGTAAAAAGGTTGTGAATTATTTCTGAAATTTACCGTTTGTAACGTTGCCCATTTATCGCCTATAGTTCGTATTTTCTTGACATTACCTGAAGGTCTTAAAAATTCAAACTTTTGATCTTCTGGCAGTTCTTTACGATCATCAACATATAGGGAAATAATAACGTATTCTTCATTCAAAATATCATATACTCTTGGCACACTCCAAACCTGCTCTTCCATCTTGCGACAGTTCACACAAGCCCAACCTGTAAAATCTAACATGATTGGTTTATTTTCAGCTTTTGCTGCTGCTAGTCCTTCATCTAGATCCTTATAACAATTCAAATCTAAAGGACATTCCGACGTTTTATCATAGATACTATAAAACATTGGAGGCGGAAATCCACTCAGTAATTTTAAATTGGCATACTTGGTATTTGAAACACCAGGTAATAAATAAATTACAAAAGCTATCGTGAGTATTCCTGTAGTAATTCTTCCTTTACCTAATTTGTTTAAAGGACCATCGTGCGGAAACTTTATTTTGCCAAACAAGTACAATGCTAAACCAATTCCAATGATAATCCAGAGTCCGATAAATATTTCACGTTTTAAAAGTCCCCAATGCTCAACTAAATCGGCATTTGATAAAAATTTTAACGCTAAAGCCAATTCAATAAACCCTAAAACTACTTTGACTGTATTCAACCAGCCTCCAGATTTAGGTAAAGAATTTAGCCATTTTGGAAACATGGCAAACAAGGTAAATGGCAAGGCCAAAGCCAAACCAAAACCACTCATTCCAAGTGTTAACTGTGTGGCTCCTCCATCTGAAGACAATGAACTTCCTAATAAGGTTCCTAAAATTGGACCTGTACAAGAGAATGACACAATAGCCAAAGTAAGCGCCATGAAAAACACGCCTATCAAACCTCCAATTTTATTTGCTTTGCTATCTAAGGCATTACTCCATGAGGATGGTAATGTCAATTCATAATAGCCAAAAAATGAAAACGCAAAAGCAATAAAGATGATAAAGAAAATAATATTGAGCGTCACATTGGTAGAGACATTATTAAGTATTTCAGGATCTAGAGAATCTAGTAAATGAAATGGCAAACTCAGTAAGAAATAGATCAAAAAGATAAAAAAACCATACATTATAGAGTTTGCAAGTCCCTTTTGACTGTTACTAGCACTTTTTGTAAAAAACGATACTGTAAGTGGAATCATAGGAAACACACAAGGCGTGAGTAATGCGATCAAACCTCCTAAGAATCCTAATAAGAAAATTGTAAAATTACTTTTCTCTTCTACTTTTTCTTCTTCATAAAGTTCTTGTCCTGTAACGTTAAGATTTAAAGCTTCAGACAATGCTTTACTACGCTCACTAATTTGAGCTGTTCCTTGCTGGTTAGCTTCACCTGTTAATGAATACGATAGATCTACGTAATTAGGTGCCAAACACTTTTCGTCATCACAAGCCATAAATCCAACTTCACCAGAAATTGATTTCACAGCATCACTCGTCACTTTCATCTCTTGTCTAAAGACAGCTTTATCTTTAAAGAACTTGATCTTCATTTGAAAGACCTTATCATCAACTTCTTTTCCTTTCTCTTCTGAAGTTGTACCAACAAGTTCAGCACCTTCTGGAAGGTTATAAATAAATTCTGTTGGAAGCGGACCATCTTCTGGTACTTTCTGAGAATACACCTTCCAACCCTCATCAATAGCAGCAGTTGTAATTAAAACATAATTGGTTGCTGATATTTTTTCAACGGAAGCTGTCCACTTTACAGGTTCAAAAATCTGTGACGTATCATTAGAGTTCGTCGTACCAAAAACACTTGTGTTTGATGTATTAGAATTTTCTTCGGTAGTGCTTTCATTTGTCAGCTTAAATTGAAGATCGACAAAATCTGGTGGCAGACACTTAGAGTCGTCACACACCATAAACTCAACTTCACCTTTAACTATAGACAATTCTTTATTTAGGACTTTAATGCGCTGTCTGAATTCGGCCTTATCCTCGAAGAATTTGATCTTCATTTGAAATACAGGATCATCAACAGTATGGCCTTCCTCCTCTTTGGTTGCATCGATCAACTCAAAATCTGATGACTTGACATAGTTAAACGTTGTTGGTATTGGACCTTCTTCTGGAACGTTTTGAGAGTATAAATGCCAATCTTTATCTATGGTTGCGGTAGAAATTAGATCGTATTCGGTATCTGATATTTTTTCAATAGAAGTTTGCCACTTTACAGGCTCAAAAACTTGGGACTTAGCGCTAATGGTAAAAACCAAAACACTACAAAGTGTTATAATTAGATGTTTCATTATTTAAGTTAGCGTTTGAAAGACGCTAATTTATGAAAAACAAAAGGAAAACTAGAGATATTAGAAATTGATTAACACATCTCAATTTGTGGTACAAAAAAACCGAACAAGACGTTCGGTTATAAATTCTACTCAATGGTTTGAACTTCAAGTCCATTGAATTGCCATTGGGTTATACCGCCTTTGAGGTCATAGATTTTTACAAAACCTGCTTCTTTTAATTTTTCAGAACATTTAGCACTTCTGCCACCAGATTTACAGTATAAAATTACTGGCTTGCTTTTATCTAGTTTTGAGATGTCTTCATCAAATGTTGGTGAATGAAAATCAATGTTTTGAGATTTTGTTATAAATCCGTCTTTATATTCTTCAGGTGTTCTAACATCTACAATTTGCACATCGTCTAATTCCAGTAAGGTTTGCATTTCTTCTGGTGTGACAATTTTAATTTCAGATTGTACATCATCTTTACAACTGTAAAAAGAAAATACAATTAAGAGCGTTAAGAGTGTTTTGATTGTTTTCATAGTTGATTGATTTATAAAGAAGCAACTTCGCCTTTCCATTGGCTAAAGCCTCCTATTAGATTGTATGTTTGATTAAAACCGAGTTGATTCATAACAGCACAGGCTTGTCCGCTTCTACCACCAGCCTTACAATACACAAAATAGGTTCTGGTTTTATCAAGTTGTTCAACCTCATCAATAAATCCTTGACCTTTAAAAATATCTATGTGTATGGCATTAGGAATAACACCTTCGGCAACTTCCTCTGGTGTTCTAACGTCTAAAATCACTGCATTAGTATCTGATCTCAATTTTGAAATCCACTCGTCTTGTGTTAAATCTGTCATTTATTTGTTTTTTATTGATACATCAAAAACTATGCTAATTTAACATTTCCTTGTGATAAAGACGAAAAAAAATCCGAAGTGTTACACTTCGGATTCGTAAAATTTGGTCTAAATGCCTTTATACTTTAATTGAACAACCAATTGCTCTGGTTTGTTTTTCTTGAATTTCTTTACCTTCAATCAAGGCGTCAACAGCATCTTCAACATACCTTGTATTCACCGCTTTTTCATCTTGATAGTTATCGTCAATTGCACCAATGTATTTAACAACATTTCCTTCAGACGATTTTTGAAGTACAAATATGTGAGGTGTTTTAGTGGCTCCATATTGCGGATAAATCTTTTGTCCTTCATCCATTAAATAAGGAAACGTGAAGCCTTTGGCTTTAGCTCTGGCTTTCATAGCCTCCATATTATCACCTGGCTTAACATCAGTATTATTTGGCATAATGGCAATCACAGGATAACCTTGATCTTCATATTTTTTATTTAATGCCTCAATACGATCTTCATAAGCAACAGCATACGGACACGTATTACACGTAAATACAACAATAAACCCTTTAGCATCATCAAAATCGGCTAAGGATACCTTGTTACCATCAATGTTCTCTAGTTCAAAATCTGTGGCAATGTCACCAATATGATATCCATGACCTTTACCAACATAGGCAAAAGAAGAAAGTGCGACAACTACAACAAGTGCGACAATAGTTTTAAGTGTGTGTTTCATAGTATCTATCTATTTTAAGAATTGTTTTATTTCTGATTCAAGTTCGTCATAATTAAATGACCTCTCATAAAATTGTCTTTTATTCTGACTAAAAATAACAGTTGCTGGTATTGCTCCTGTCCAATCTTTATCGACTTTAGGAATCCAGGTATTTGCATCTACATCATTAAGCGCAACAACTTGCGACTTTAATTGATGCTCCACAATATATGGTTTTAGTTGCGACTCATATTTACTCGGAAAATCTAAGCTTACCAGAATTACTTCAACGTCGTCGTAGGTTTCATTAATAGCTTCAAAATAAGGGAGCTCTTTAATACATGGTTTACACCACGTTGCCCAAAAGTTTACCACATAAATTTTTTCAGTCTTCGAACTCAGAAAGTTTTCCAAACCATCATAATCAAACACCTCAAGCTCTACATCTGAAACTTCTATGTTATTAGCTGTTTCTGAAGCAATTTCATTTTTAGGTTCTGACGTGTCTTTGCAAGACAAGCATACTAATAGACATAAAATCCACATATTCTTCATAAAGTAAAGTTATGCATTGTGTGATACCAAATTTCAAACTTTAACAAAACATTAGAGTAATAATTAAAAAATTACTATACATTTGTATATACAACAATTGTATATATAACAATGTTAGAAAGATTAAAATTAAATACTGAGCTGCCTATTTCGAGACAAACGGTTATCAATATAATATTAAGTAGCACGTGGATCAAATCAGATATTCAAATGGTGCTTAAGCCTTTTGATCTTTCGCTGGAACAATTTAATGTCCTCAGAATTTTAAAAGGACAAAAAGGAAACCCACTCAATTTACAAGACATACAAGAACGTATGGTCAACAAAATGAGTAATACCACACGATTGATAGACAAACTCATAAAAAAAGGTTTTGTAAAACGAAATCAATGCGAAGCAAACAGACGCAAAATTGAAATTTATATCACTGAAGAAGGCATTAATATTTTAAAAACGATTAATCCTTTGATTGATCAAGCAGAAGAAACGATTACCTCAAATCTATCAGAAACAGATTTACATGAATTAAATATATTATTATTAAAACTCAAACAAAAACAACAATGAAAAACAACATTTTAAAGACTGGATTATTTGCATTTTCAATACTATTCTCAACAGTAGTATTTGCAGGAGAAAAAAAAGTAAATCTTGAAGAATCTACTGTAAACTGGAAAGGTTACAAGGTTACAGGTTCACATGAAGGCAACATTAAACTCGCTGAAGGTGTCCTTACTTTTGAAGGCGAAACATTAACTGGTGGAAAATTTACAATTGACATGACATCAATCAATGTAACCGACTTAAAAGCTGGTGAAGGCAAAGAAAAATTAGAAGCTCACTTAAAATCTAATGACTTTTTTGGCGTAGAAGATTACAAAAAAGCAATGTTTACAATCACAAAAGTAACTGGCGAAAATGGAAACTATCGTGTTTATGGCGATTTAACTATTAAAGGTCAGACGCTTCCAAAAACTTTTGAACTCAGTGTAAAAGATAATACTGCTACAGCTAACTTTAAGGTTGATAGAACTAAATATGATATTAGATATGGTTCTGCTAGCTTTTTTGACAACTTAAAAGATAAAGCCATTTACGATGAATTTGATCTAAATGTAACGTTGAAATTTTAAGAGTAAATTTTGATTAATAGCACATTTAGTTAAAAGATTCCTATTTATTTAGGAATCTTTTTTAGTTTTATTTGAATTGTAAAATTTCATTTCTATATTTGACCTTTAAATCAAAATGAACACAAATTTTAAAAATACTTGGTGGTGGATTCTCGAAACAAGACGTTCGTGAAGTAACACCTATGGTATATTTAAATAAAAATATTGAAAAGGCTTGTCATTCACGACAAGCCTTTTTTAATGGAATTAATATGAAAACATTTAGTCTATATACACATTATAAAAAAATCTTAGCAGACACAATAACTCCTGTGAGTATCTATCTTAAAATTAGAGATCGATTTCCAAACAGTATTTTATTGGAGAGTAGTGATTATCATGCAAATGATAATAGCTTTTCTTATATATGCTTCAATCCTATTGCTTCAATAACAGTTAACAACGATGTTATCGAGCAACAGTTTCCAGATGGCAGTACTAAAAAAAATTATACAGATACGGTTTCAGTTATTGATGAAATTCAAAAGTTCACAAAGCGATTCAAAGTAAATTCAGAGACAACCTTTAAATTCATCAACAACGGAATTTTTGGTTACACTGCTTATGACGCTGTAAAATATTTTGAAACTATTGAGATCTCAAAAAAACCTAACTCAATTCAGATTCCTGATATTTATTATGCGGTTTACAAAAACATCATTGCAATAAATCACTTTAAAAATGAAGCTTACATTTTTGCGCATTGTTTTGAAACCGAAAACAATATTGATGAACTTTTGCAATTGATCAATTCTCGAAACTTTGCATCATACACCTTTAAAACAGATTCAGAGATCACGTCTAATATCACTGATGAAGATTATAAATCGCAAGTAGAACTGGCAAAGAAACATTGTGCTCGTGGTGATGTGTTTCAATTGGTATTATCAAAAAAATTCTCTCAAGCTTACAAAGGAGATGAGTTTAACGTTTACAGAGCCTTGAGAAGTATCAATCCGTCGCCTTACCTCTTCTACTTTGATTATGGTAATTTTAAAATCTTCGGAAGCTCTCCCGAAGCCCAATTGGTGGTGAATCATTTACAAACCGAAATTCATCCTATTGCAGGTACTTTCAGAAGGACAGGAAACGATGAAGAAGATCAAAGGCTTGCAAAACAGCTCGCCGAAGACGACAAGGAAAATGCAGAACACGTCATGTTAGTAGATCTAGCTCGAAACGATTTAAGTCGTCATGGTCGTGACGTAAAAGTTGATACTTACAGAGAAGCTCAGTTTTTTTCTCATGTCATTCATCTGGTAAGCAAAGTTACTGGTCGTATTGACAAAAACACACCTACGATGCAAGTTGTTGCAGATACTTTTCCTGCTGGAACATTAAGTGGCGCACCTAAATATAAAGCCATGCAGCTTATTGAACAATACGAAACAACCAATCGTGCTTTTTATGGTGGTGCAATTGGTTTTATGGATTTTGAAGGTAACTTTAATCACGCCATTATGATCCGCACTTTTTTAAGTCAGAACCATCACTTACACTGGCAAGCTGGCGCTGGCTTAGTATCCAAATCGAACCCTGAACATGAACTACAAGAAGTATATAATAAACTTGGCGCTTTAACCAATGCCATTGAATTAGCAGAACAAATATGAAGGTATTAGTAATAGATAACTATGATAGTTTCACTTACAATTTAGTCCACTATTTAGAGGATTTAAACTGTGACGTGACTGTCTTGAGAAATGACAAGTTAACGCTCAACGATGTGGAACCTTTTGAAAAAATAGTCCTCTCACCAGGACCAGGAATCCCAAGTGAAGCTGGACTTTTAAAGGCCATTATAAAAACGTATGCGTCTTCAAAAAGCATCTTAGGGGTCTGCCTAGGACAGCAAGCTATTGGTGAAGTTTTTGGTGGAACGCTCATCAATTTAAATGAGGTGTATCATGGTGTAGCTACACAAGTAACCATTACTGCAGATGATGAATCGCTCTTTAAAAACATGAACAAAAACATTGAGGTTGGTCGTTACCATTCTTGGGTTGTAGATGCCAATTTACCAGAATGCTTAGAGGCTACTTCTTTTGATGAGAACGGACAAGTAATGTCGTTAAGGCATAGGGATTTTGATGTAAAAGGTGTTCAGTATCATCCAGAATCTGTATTAACACCAAACGGAAAACAGATTTTAGAAAATTGGTTGAACGCTTAAAATGAGATCCTGAATTCACTTCGGAATAACAAACTATGAAACATATTTTAAACAGATTAATACAACACGAAAGTATTTCAACAGAAGAAGCCAAAACAGTTCTGGTAAACATCTCTGAAGGCTATTACAATCAGAGTCAGATTGCTTCCTTTTTAACCATTTATATGATGCGAAGTATTACTATCGAAGAACTGAAAGGGTTTCGTGATGCGCTTCTTGAATTGTGTATTCCTGTTGATCTTTCAGACTTTAATACCATCGATTTATGTGGAACTGGAGGTGACGGAAAAGATACGTTTAATATTTCCACCCTATCGTCATTAGTAGCTGCTGGAGCTGGCGTTAATGTCGCAAAACACGGAAATTATGGTGTATCATCAGCTTCAGGTTCTTCAAATGTTTTAGAAGCCTTAGGCGTGAGATTCACTAAAGATTCTGACACACTTAAACGTTGCATTGACAAAGCTGGAATTTGCATACTACATGCGCCTTTGTTTCATCCTGCCATGAAAAATGTTGCACCAATACGCAAAGAGCTTGGTGTTAAAACATTTTTCAATATGCTTGGTCCAATGGTTAATCCGTCATTCCCAAAACATCAAATGGTTGGTGTGTTCAATTTAGAGCTTCAGCGTATGTACCATTACCTCTATCAAGACACTACAAAACAGTATAGTATTGTTCATAGCTTAGATGGTTATGATGAAATTTCATTAACTGGACCAACAAAGATTATAACCAATCATTCTGAAACGATGCTAAATCCTTCAGACCTTGAGTTACTTCATGTTGAAGCTAATCAAATTTTTGGTGGAAACAGTGTCGATGATGCTGCTAAAATTTTTAAAACCATTATTGAAGGGCAAGGCACTGAAGCACAAAACAATGTGGTTTATGCTAATGCTGGACTAGCGATTGCTACTGTAAATCAAATATCACACAAAGAAGGTATTGCATTGGCAAAAGACAGTTTACAATCTGGAAGAGCAAAAAAATGCTTAAACACTTTAATTGAATTAAGCCATTAATTATGAACATCTTAGAACGCATTGTAAAAGACAAACGCATTGAGGTTACCCTTAGGAAGCAGTTAATTTCTACTTCCCAATTAGAAGGTACTGCGCTTTTTCAAAAGGACACTATCTCACTGGCATCCAAGCTTAAATTAAGTGCTTCTGGAATTATCGCCGAACACAAACGCCGTTCGCCATCTAAACAGGTGATTAACCATAGTCTTAATGTTTTTGATGTCGCTAATGGTTACGAACAAGCTGATGCCTGTGGCATGTCTGTGCTTACAGATGGTAAATATTTTGGTGGCAGCTTAGAAGATCTCCTCTTAGCTAGAGCGTCTTGTAAGCTTCCATTGCTACGAAAAGAATTCATCATTGACGATTATCAAATTGTTGAAGCCAAAGCGCATGGCGCAGATGTTATTCTGCTCATTGCAGCGATTCTAACATCACAAGAGATAAAACAGTTTTCTGAACTTGCAAAAACACTCAACTTAGAAGTGCTGCTTGAGGTTCATAATGAAGAGGAACTTCAGAGATCAATACTACCAAGCATTGATATGATTGGTGTTAATAACAGAGACCTAAAAACCTTTGAAGTGAGCTTAGATACTAGCAAATATTTAAGTCAGCTAATTCCAAACGACTTTGTAAAAGTTTCTGAAAGTGGTATTAGTAGTCCTAATGCCATAAGAGCTCTTCAACCTTTCGGATTTAAAGGCTTTTTAATTGGAGAGCATTTTATGAAAACTAGTGATCCTGGACAAAGTGCTAATGAATTTATAAAAGAGTTGAACTTATGAAGTTGAAAGTATGCGGAATGACATATCAGGATAACATTAAAGCAGTATCTCAATTAGAACCAGACTATCTCGGATTTATATGCTACGAAAGATCGAGTCGCTTTTTTAATGGTATCATTCCTACTTTACCTAAGGATATAAAAAGAGTCGGTGTTTTTGTCGATGCAAGTATCGATTTTGTTATTTCTAAAATCAGGTCACATCAATTGGATCTTGTGCAATTGCATGGAAATGAAACAGCAGATTACTGTCAACGTCTTAAGCAACATTATTCCGAAGAAAAACTGAAAGACTCTAAGCTTAAAAACAAAATCAAAGCATTAGAAATCATCAAAGTGTTTTGTATCGATTCAACATTTGACTTTACTGTGCTCAGTGCTTTTGAAAACGTATGCGATTACTTTCTTTTTGACACTAAAGGTATATTGCCTGGCGGAAATGGATTTGCTTTCGATTGGGAGATTTTAAAAAATTACCCTTCAACAAAACCTTTCTTTTTAAGTGGTGGTATTGGATTAGAAAGTGTAGATCAAATACAAACCATACTAAGTACAGAAGTTTCAAAGTATTGTCATGCCATCGATGTAAATAGCAAATTTGAAATTAAACCTGGATTAAAAAATATAGAAGAACTAAAAGAATTTAAAAAAATGATGTCATTCCGCACTTGATGCGGAATCCGGCAAAACGAAACTTAAACTAACAAGATTCTGAATCAAGTTCAGAATGACAGAAATTATGATCTATAATATTAACGACAAAGGATACTATGGTGAATTCGGAGGCGCTTACATTCCAGAAATGCTTTATCCTAATGTTGAGGAACTCAGTCAAAAGTATCTCGCTATTATGAATGAGGCTTCATTTCAAAAAGAGTTCAACCAATTACTAAAAGATTACGTAGGACGTCCTTCTCCACTCTATTTTGCTAAACGGCTTTCAGAAAAACACAACACAAAAATTTACTTAAAGCGTGAAGACCTAAATCATACTGGTGCTCACAAAGTAAACAATACCATTGGTCAAATATTAATGGCAAAGAGTTTAGGTAAAACTAGAATTATTGCCGAAACTGGTGCTGGTCAACATGGTGTTGCTACAGCTACTGTTTGCGCGCTTATGGGAATGCAATGTATCGTTTATATGGGAGCCGTTGACATTGAACGTCAAGCACCAAATGTGGCACGAATGAAAATGCTTGGTGCCGAAGTAAGACCTGCGCTTTCGGGAAGCAAAACCCTAAAAGATGCTACCAATGAAGCTATTCGTGACTGGATCAATAATCCAACAAACACACACTACATCATAGGAAGCGTTGTTGGACCGCATCCTTATCCAGATATGGTTGCACGATTTCAAGCAGTCATATCAGAAGAGATCAAATGGCAGCTTAAAGACAAGGAAGGTACCGAAACACCTGATCATGTCATTGCTTGCGTTGGTGGAGGAAGCAATGCGGCTGGCGCATTTTATCATTACCTTGATGATACCAATGTTAATCTTATTGCTGTAGAAGCTGCTGGAAAAGGAATTCATTCAGGAGAAAGTGCAGCGACTTCAATACTTGGTCGTGAAGGTATTATTCATGGTAGTAAGACATTACTTATGCAAACCAATGATGGACAAATCACAGAGCCTTATTCCATTTCAGCTGGTTTAGATTATCCTGGCGTTGGTCCAATGCACGCACATTTGTACAAAACAGGTCGTGCTGAATTTTTAGCTGTAACCGACGACGAAGCTATGACTGCTGGTTTAGAACTAAGTCAGTTGGAAGGTATCATTCCTGCAATCGAAACTGCTCACGCCTTAGCTGTGTTTGACAAAAAAGCTTTTAAAGCGTCAGATATTGTAATCCTTAATGTTTCTGGAAGAGGTGATAAAGATCTGCAAAACTATATCGATTATTTTAAATTGTAATATAATGGCGTTACACCACTTCATTACATTACGTTGTGTCAGGCTTTCAAGGCTCGCTATCAAAGATGAGCTCAAACAAACCTTTCAATCCTTAACGCTGTGTTGTTCCACATTGGACACGCATTTTAAAACCAAAAAATGAACCGAATACTCACAAAACTTAAAGAGGAGAAAAAACTTCTTTCTATTTATTTTTCTGCTGGATATCCTAATCGCAATGATACCACTTCAATTATTGAACACCTTGAACATAGCGATGTAGACATGATAGAAATAGGGTTACCCTTTAGTGATCCTTTAGCTGATGGACCTACAATTCAGGAGAGTTCAACTCAAGCTCTTAAAAATGGAATGACCACAGAATTGCTTTTTGAACAATTAAAAGATATCCGAAAAACAGTTTCCATTCCTTTGATAATTATGGGTTATTTTAATCCAATTCTACAATATGGTGTCGAAGCATTTTGTAAAAAATGTGAAGAGGTCGGTATTGACGGACTCATAATTCCTGACTTACCAGCAGATGTGTATCATCGTGAATACAAAACCATTTTTGAACATCACAATCTCATAAATGTATTCCTCATAACACCGCAAACTTCAGAACAGCGCATACGTTACATCGATTCAATTTCTAACGGATTTATTTATATGGTGAGCTCAGCTAGTGTTACGGGGAGTAACTCAGGTTTTGGTGAAGCGCAAACAACATATTTTAAACGCATTGCCAATATGAACCTCAACAATCCAACCATAGTTGGCTTCGGAATTTCAGATAAGCAAACCTTCACTCAAGCAACAACGTATTCAAAAGGTGCTATTATTGGATCTGCTTTTATAAAATTTCTAAAACAACATTCTATTGCTAAAATTCCAGAGTTTGTAAAGGCTATTAAAAATTAAATTCTAATTTTAAAAAATGATTACACGATAGAATTCTAATGAAGCTAACAACAAATTATAGAATAATCCTTTTATTATGCCTCACTCTAGGTTTAGCACCATTTTACCCTGAACCTCACATCTATGGAAAATTAAAATGGATTGCTGGTGGTGCCAAAGGCATGCAACTTATGGATTGGGTTGATGTTGTTATTCATGGGTTTCCATGGTTGCTACTCATACGTTTAATAGTCATAAAATTAAAATCATAAATGGCATTTAATATTGTTTTATTGGAACCCGAAATTCCAAATAACACAGGTAATATTGGTAGACTCGCTCTTGCCAGTGGCTCAAAATTACACTTGGTAAAACCTTTTGGCTTTGAGTTAAATGATAGCAGGTTAAAGCGTGCTGGATTAGATTATTGGCAGCATTTAGACGTTCATATTTATGAGTCTGTTGACGACTTTTTTCAAACTCATAAGAATAAAACCTTTGCTTTTTTCTCGAGTCACGGACATCAATTGCATTGGGATCTTCCATTTGAAGATGACATATTTCTTATCTTTGGAAAAGAATCTGTTGGTCTCCCAAAATCACTTATTGAAGCACACAAGAATAAGCTCTATAAAATTCCGCTTTATAGCGATCATATAAGAAGTTTAAATCTTGCCAACGCTGTAAGTATCGTGATCTATGAAGGACTACGAAACCTAAATCAGACCAGTTAATGAATAAAGAAGCGCTTCGAAAATTCTGGTATAAGATGTCGCCACAACATCGCTTTTTAATTAGGCGATTGTATTATTTGCCTATTGACCTTAAAGATAAAATCTTAGGCAAACGTCATAAATATGTGCCACCTCGTGGACTAATATATACAGGTTCTCCTGCTGATGCTGAAGCTTATCTCAATCAAGGCGAGCGTCAATTAGATATACTCAAAGCCCATATTTCGCTTCAACCAACAGATGCTGTTCTAGATATTGGAAGTGGAATAGGACGTACAGCCATCGCCTTGACGTCTTACTTAAATACGCAAGGGCAATACGAAGGCTTTGATGTGGTTAAACTAGGTGTAGATTGGTGTAATTCTGGAATTGCTAAAGACTTTCCAAATTTCAAGTTTACCTACGTGCCGCTTCATAATGATCTGTATAACACTAAATCTGAAGATGCCGAAAACTTCACCTTTCCGTATAATGATAACACCTTTGACAAAGTCTTTTCTTTTTCAGTGTTTACGCATATGCAAGTAGACGAAATTCAAAATTATTTTAAGGAAATTAAACGTGTGCTAAAACCAAATGGACTCGCATTTTCAACATTTTTCATATACGATAATGACAATGAAGCGCATATTAGCACTACTAATAGTTTTAAATTTCCAATAAAAAAAGAAGGATTTCGCTTAATGGACGAAACGGTTACCTCTGGTAACATTGCTATACATAAGGACAAACTGGAACATATGTTAGCTTCAGAACAGCTGGAAATGACAAATTTTATTGACGGTTTTTGGAAAGACAAAAGCAAGTATTATTCACCTACCGCCAGCTACCAAGATATGGTTGTTTTTAAACCTAAATCACATTAAATAGAAAATCTAAAAGATTACAGTACCATACATTTCTGAAGGGTATCCTCATAGATTTTTTCATACTGAGGTACAATTGCATGAATTCCAAATCGCTCAGACGTAGCTTTTGCGTTTCTTTTAAATTCTGATAATCGCTGGGCATCTTGAAGAATATAGATCGCATTCTTAGACATATCATCTACATCATTCACCGGACTTAAAAATCCTGAAACGCCATGCACATTCACTTCAGGGATTCCACCAGTATTACTTGAAATTACTGGTACTCCTGAAGCCATAGCTTCTAAAGCAGCCAAACCAAAACTCTCTGTCACCGAAGGCAACAAGAACAAATCACTAAAACAAAGAATTTTATCGATTTCATTACTATTTCCAAAGAAAATTACTTTATCACTAATTCCTAATTCGGCACATAATTGCTCAGCTGGTTCGCGTTCTGGACCTTCCCCAACCATCATTAGCTTGGCAGGCATTTCCTTCTGAATGGCATTAAATACTTTAATCACATCAGGAATCTGCTTTACAGCTCTAAAATTACTGATATGTGTAATAATCCGTTCATCATCTGAAGCCATCATACCACGTTGACAATCGGTAAAATGTGCTTTGTACTTGTTTAGATCGATAAAGTTTGGCACTACATTGATCTCATTTTTTATATCAAATAATCGCAAGGTATCGTCTTTCAAACTCTGAGATACAGACGTAACAGCATCAGATTTATTAATACTAAATGTAACCGCTGGTTTGTAAAATGGATGACTTCCTACTAAGGTAATGTCTGTTCCGTGAAGTGTTGTAACTATAGGCACATAAATTCCTTCCTCTTGCAACATCTTTTTGGCCATATAAGCAGCATAAGCATGCGGAATTGCGTAATGTACATGTAAAATTTCAATACCATGAAGCTTGACCATATCAACTAATTTACTAGATAAGGCCAACTCATAAGGTTGGTATAAAAACAAGGCATACTCTGGGACTGTAACTTCGTGATAATGCACATTATTACTCAATAATTCTAGTCGTACAGGTTGACTGTAGGTTATAAAGTGAATTTCATGTCCGCGTTTAGAAAGTTCTAAACCAAGCTCTGTAGCAACAACACCACTTCCTCCAAACGTTGGGTAACAAACAATACCAATTTTCATAAATGATAATTTATAGATATAGGTCTCAAAATTTTGAGAATCCTAACAATAGTGTATTAAAAAGAACACTTGTAAAGATAACCATTAATATACCTTAGTGTAAAAGGTTTTAACATTTTGAAAAGAATTCTATCAGTCAATGATAGCTTCATAGATGGCTTCCTGAATGTTAGTCCTAATGTTTTCACGCAACAACATATTCTTTCCTGCTTTAGGGTAAGTTCTATTAGCTAAGAAAATATACACAATATCTTCATCAGGATCTGCCCAAGCATAGGTTCCAGTAAACCCTGAATGTCCAAAACTATTCATTGATAAGCAACCACATGTTGGACCTTCATCACCTAACTGTGGCTTATCAAAACCGATGCCTCTTCTGTTATCAAGATGACAAAAATAGCACGTATTAAACTTGTCGACAGTTTCTGTATTTAGATACCGTTTTCCACCATAATAGCCTTTCTGAAGAAACATCTGCATGATTTTAGCCACATCATTAGCATTGCTAAATACACCAGCATGACCACCAACACCATTTTGCATAGCAGCTCCCATATCATGAACATAACCTTGAATCTTTTGATATCTATAGTAATCGTCGATTTCGGTAGGGATAATATGTTTATTACTGAACTTAACTGAAGGATTGTACGTTGTATAATTTGCTCCTAAAGATTGATAAAAATGATCTTGAACCAACTCATCTAGGCCTTTTTTATAATACGTTTCAATGTATTTTTTTAAGATATAATATGGCATATCGCTGTAACGATATCGCAATCTTGATAAGAGATCACTTTCCTTAATTATCTTTTGAATAGAGTCAGGATAATCACGTCGCAAATACATGTTTTCAGCAACTTTAATATTGTAATTGGAAGTTGCCTTTCTTCTATAATATTTTGGATCAGGTTTTTTGGTTACTGAATCTAAAGTAGCCACATAAAACGGAATCCAAGGTTTAAGTTGCGCATAATGCGATAGCATTTGCTTTAGTGTAACATCTTTTTTGTTAGAATCTTTGTATTCTGGCAATAACCTTGAAAGCTTAGAATTTAGAGAAATGACCTTTTTCTCTTCCAATTCCATTACCAATGGTAAAGTGGCCATAATTTTAGTTAAAGAAGCCACATCATAAACATCTTCAAATTGAACAGGACGCTTTTTATCATAGGTATGATACCCAAAATTTTTATTATAAATCACCTTACCTTTTCTGGCAATTAACAACTGAATTCCTGGTGTCATTTTTTGGTCAACAGCATGTTGCGCAATAGAATCAACACGTTTCAGCTTTTCAGAACTCATACCAACACGTTCTGGCAAACCATAGGTTAACATATTGAGTGCATTATAGGTGATGCCATCATTACGTTTAAAATATTCACCTGAGGATACTGGCAATTTTCCTTTAACAGGAAGAGCACCAAAGATCGCTTGAGCAGATTTTTGTTGCGCGATGTCACTGTTTTGGTAACTCATAACAATACCATCAATATTCTCTATAGTTTTAAGGTCAATGAGCGCATAAGGTCGTGTAAACACATCAAGTATAACGGTATTGGTTCTCGCTATTTCATAAAGCCATACCAACTCTTTATCGGTAAATTTATAAGACTTCCAAGGATGCTCATTACCACGATGCAAGCCAATAATCACTGTATTGTAATTTTGAAGCTTGCTAATCATCTCATCTAACTTTTCAGCTTTAACATGATGCACTTTAGCATACTTTTTCAATTCGTTATAAAAGGTATCACCTTTATCATCTCCAAAATTCACATAGGCAACCTTTTTAGTTTGCAGATTTCTGAGTGGTAAAATTTCAGACTTATTTCTTAAGACAGTAATGGCATTTTCCATTAACGCTTCATAGAGTGCATCATCTTTAATTCGGTTTAGATCTTCTATAAGATTTGTAGTTCCTATCGGACTGTAATTGTGAAGTCCAACCTTGTACTTAGCCATCAAAATTTTCTTTACTGAATGTGCTAAACGGTCTTCAGTAATAATCTGCTCATTATAAGCAGACACAAACGTTTTAATGGCTTGTTGCGGATTTTCAGACATTAGCATCACATCATTTCCAGCAAGAAATGCCATCAAATCAATTTTCCCTTCCGCAGGCATTTTAGTAATACCAATACCATCAACACCTTTTTCAATGTAATCTGCCACACCTTTCATTTCTAAAGCATCGGTAAAAATAAGGCCTTTAAAACCTAATGAATCTTTCAGAATATCTGTCACAATATGTTTCGAGAGCGACGACGGAAATCCGCTTCTGGACTCCAAGCTTGGCACATTTAAATGTGCTACCATTACACTTGAAAGTCCTTTTGCTATGAGTTTTTTATAAGGATATAACTCTACAGAATCAATACGCTTCTCATCAAAATTAACTGTAGGTAGCGTTTTATGAGAGTCACTTTCTGTATCACCATGACCAGGAAAATGTTTGGCATTTGCTAAAACACCAGCATCTTGCATCCCTTTCATAAAAGCTAAAGCTTTTTCAGTGACATTATCGCGATCTTCCCCAAAAGAACGGTTTCCTATAATTGGATTTTTTGGATTTGTGTTGATATCGACTACAGGTGCAAAATTAAAATGCACACCTAAACGTTTACAATGCTCACCAATTTGATAACCAGTTCGTTCGATAAGTGCTTGATCTCGAACAGCTCCAAGAGTCATATTCCATGGAAAGGCATAAGTAGAATCTAATCGCATGCTTAAACCCCATTCCGCGTCCATACCTATTAACAAAGGTGTTTTTGAAATCGCCTGATATAGGTTATTTAATTTTGCTTGACGCACAGGTCCGCCTTTAGAATAGATGATCCCACCAATGTTATAATCATTTATAAGCTTTGCAATTTTAGTTTCAGTGGCTTTGTCTTGGCTAGAAAACACCTGAACCATAAACAATTGACCTATTCGTTCTTGAAGCGTCATTTTATGATAGACACTATCAACCCAATGTTGTTGGGCTTCAACATCTTTGGCATGTAAAGGATGTGAAACTTCCTGAGCAGAAAGTGTAAAAACATAAGTAAGAATGGCAATGAGGGACAATATATTTCGCATAAATCTGATCTACATGTTAAGTCAATATATAACTAAAAACTATGCCAAAATAATATTTTTAAGACTAAGTGTAAAGACTTTAAGATAGATTTATAAAGAAGGTTGTAAACAAAAGGGAGCAAAATTAATCTAACAAATCAATATGCCTATCGTGATAGCCTAAAAGATAAAGTACGCCATCTAGACCAATACTTGATATCGAACTTTGCGCATTATCCTTCACTTTTGGCTTGGCATGAAATGCTATACCAAGTCCAGCTAGATTAAGCATAGGTAAATCGTTTGCGCCATCACCAACAGCAATGGTCTGACTAATATCGATACCTTCTTTTTGAGCGATTTCCTTTAAGTATTCTGCTTTTTTATTGCCATCTACAATATCACCAATATAACCACCTGTAAGGACACCATCTTTAATTTCTAACTGATTCGCATACACATAATCCATTCCCAACATATCTCTCAAATAATTTCCGAAATAGGTAAATCCTCCTGAAAGAATTGCTGTTTTAAACCCATAAGTTTTTAAGGTATCAATTAAGCGTTCTGCGCCTTTTGTAATAGGAAGATTTTGTGCGATATCCTGTAAAACCTCTTCATTAAGTCCTTTAAGCAGTTGCATTCGTTTTTTAAAGCTCTCTTGAAAATCGATTTCGCCTTGCATAGCAGATTCAGTAATCGCTTTAACAGCATCACCTACACCAGCGCGTTCTGCTAACTCATCTATAACTTCTGTTTGGATTAATGTAGAATCCATATCAAAGCAAACTAATCGTCTGTTTCTTCTGAAGATATTGTCTTCCTGAAAGGCAATATCAACGTCTAAATCTTGAGAAATTTGAACAAATTTTTCGGTTAAATCTGCTTTACAGTCAATCTTTCCTCGAATAGACAATTGAATAGACGCTCGTGGATATTCTTCTTCTTTCACAAGTGACATCCTACCTGTAAGACGTTTAATTGCATCGATGTTAAGATTTTTATCTGAAATCACTTTGGTGACTTTTGAGATTTGTTCCGCAGATAACTTTTCGCCAAGAATTGTAATAATATAACGATCCTTTCCTTGAAGAGTTACCCAATTCTCGTAATCATCAAGAGAGATTGGTGTAAACTTTGCAGTTACGCCAAGCTCATAAGCCTTAAACAATAAATCTTTAAGAACCGATGCAGAGTTGTGTCCAGATTCAATTTCAAACATAAACCCTAATGATAAGGTATCATGAATATTAGCCTGTCCAATATCTAATATTTTAGCGCCATAATGAGACAATACATTGGTTAAACCTGATGTTAATCCAGGCTTATCTTGCCCTGAAATATTAAGTAGAAAAATTTCTTTCGACATCTTCTTAATGATCTTACTATTTTAAAAATCTGCTATGCCAACTCTCGCTAGCAGGAACTTCCCAATTTTCATTAAATTCAGCAATATTGGTCACCAAATTATTAAACACAATTGTGTTTTTTGAAACCGCCTTGTCTTTCACCATCTTCTTAAAATCTAATAAGGATTTATAAGCAACAAAATCACCTTGTTTAAAAGACACGTTCATTTTATCCATAAGATCAACATTGTAATCTTTTTCTAATTGCTGAATAAAATGTACCGAAGCATCAATACTACAGCCTGTCGCTTGATTTAAATTTTGGTTCAACGCAATAACAATGAAGCGCTTGTATTTTATAGTATAACCTGATTGCAAATCACTACCATGAGCAGTCCAATTTTGAATGAACGTATTTAACTTCTCCTTGATCTCAAGAAGTTCAGCTTCAGAAAATGAGCGATTGGCCTGATAAATCCAGACTCTTGATTCTTCAGGAAGTGAATGAAAATCGACAAGCATATTTAGGGTTTACTTTTGGTGTTTCTTAAAATTTCTATAGGTTAAAAAACCATACATTAATGCAGCAAAAATATAATAAAATCCATATCGCTTCCATGAGAATGCTCTTCCTATAATAGAATCGAAAACAAATATTATTAAACAAAAAATTGCTCCACCAACAAGTGCAGCAATCACAATACGTCGCTTATTAATTTTTGCCATAGTTATAACGCTTCGGAATCGGCAATAATTTCTGCAACATCCATAACCTGTACTTCTCCTTCCCTTTCATGTGCTTTAATACCATCTGTCATCATCGTATTACAATACGGACAACCCGTTGCAATAATATTGGGATTTGTTTCTAAAGCATCTTTTGTTCGAAGTACATTTACATCCATATCACCTTTTTCAGGTTCCTTGAACATTTGAGCTCCTCCTGCTCCACAACATAATGCAGTACTTTTATGTCGTTTCATTTCTAAGATATTCGCATCAGTTGCTTTAAGAATATCTCTAGGAGCATCGTAGATGGTATTGGCACGACCTAAATAACAAGGATCGTGAAATGTTATGCGTTTCCCTTTAAATGTTTTTTCAGTTAACGATAAACGCTTGGCATCTAACAATTCTTTGATGAACTGTGTATGATGAAGTACGTCATATTGACCACCTAAACTCGGATATTCATTTTTGATGGTATTAAATGAATGCGGATCACAAGTCACAATTCTTTTAATATTGTAAGCATTTAAGATTTCGATATTCATCATCGCTTGCATTTGAAACAAAAATTCGTTTCCTGCGCGTTTTGCGACATCACCTGTGCAGCTTTCTTCAGAACCTAACACCGCAAAATCTACATTTGCCTTATTTAAAATTCTAACAAAAGCCTTCGTTATTTTTTTTGCGCGATCATCATAACTTCCAGCGGAACCTACCCAAAATAAAATTTCTGGTTCACGACCTTCAGCCATAAATTGCTGCATTGTGGTTACTTTAAGTTCGTTGCTCATAATTTTTATTTGGTTTTATTCGTTAACCCAGTTTAAACGATCCATTTGGTTATAAGGCCAAGGCGCACCATTATTTTCAATATTGGTCATCATATTATTGAGTTCCATTGGAGCAGCACTTTGTTCCATAACTAAGTAACGACGCATTTCTAAGATAATAGATAGAGGATCGATACTTACTGGACAAGCCTCAACACAGGCATTGCAGGTAGTACAAGCCCAAAGTTCTTCATTAGTAATATAATCACCTAAAAGCTGTTTACCATCATCTTTAAATTCACCTCCATTGGCATCTATATTCTTACCAACCTCTTCTAATCGGTCTCTGGTATCCATCATGATCTTTCGTGGCGATAATTTTTTACCTGTAAGATTTGCAGGACAAGACGACGTGCAACGTCCACACTCTGTACACGTGTAAGCATTTAAGAGTTGAACCCAATTCAAATCTTGAACATCACTCGCACCAAACTTTGCTGGAACAGCAGCTTCAGCACCTTCAGGTGGAGCAGCAAAAGGATCGGCATTTGGATCCATCATTAATTTCACTTCGTTGGTTACAGATTCTAAATTAGTGAATTGGCCTTTCGGAGTTAATTTTCCATAATAGGTATTTGGAAACGCCAATAAAATATGAAGGTGTTTCGAAAAGTATAAATAATTCAAAAAGATCAAAATACCAACAATGTGCAACCACCAAGCAGCACGCTCAATGATGTGTAAGGTTCCTTCAGAAAAACCATTAAACCAATGTGCGATAAACTGACTAATAATATTTCCAGAGTCTAGGGCTTGAAATGAGGTATCTGTTGCGTTCATAGTTAAAAACAAACACATTAAGACCACTTCAAAATACAGAATGATATTACCATCACTCTTTGGCCAACCTTTCATTTCAGAACTCAAGAAACGTTTGAGTTTGATAACATTTCTACGTAACCAAAACACAATCACAGCAACCAATACCAGGACTGCAAGAATTTCAAAAGATCCGATTAAAAACCCGTAAACAGATTCTGACAATATTTTAAGTCCGATACGATGCGTTCCAAAAAGTCCGTCAATAATAATTTCAAGGACTTCAAGATTGATAATCACAAAGCCAACGTAGACAACAATATGAAGAAATCCAGCTATTGGTCGCTTCACCATTTTACTCTGACCAAGTGCGATCATGGCCATATTTTTCCAGCGTTGGTTTTTATTATCAGACACATTAACGTCTTGACCAAGTTTAATGTTTCTGATGAGTTTTTTTACATTTTTAGCAAAATAACCAATACCAGCAATGAGGATAATGGCAAATAGTATGTTTGGTAAGTATTCCATTTTGCAGTGTGATTAGTTTTGATCGTCTTCTGGTGGTGTATAAGGAATTTCCTTTTTAGACAATATACGTCTGTATCGCGCAGGATGCAGTTTAATATCCCGTATTAGTTCTTCCATTTCTTTAGAAGCCGCTTCAAGATTATCATATAAAGCATCGTCTTTAAGTAATTTGCCTAATGTACCTTCGCCAAGATTGACATTAGCCATTATGGCATTGAAACTTTTAACAGCCGATTGCAAATCGTCTACAGTTTCGGCAATATTAATAGTTACTATAGAATCTGATATTTTCGTGAAATTCTCAGAGGTTTTTTCAAAATTAGACAAGGTATTTGAAAGACTTTCCTGATTTGAGTCGATCATCTTATTTAAAGACATTGAGGTATTTTTAAAAGACTTAATCGTAGCATTAAGTTCTGCAATTCCCTCTCTTAAATTCTGTCTTGTATCTTGGTCTAAAATTTCATTAACGCTAACCAGAACAGAATCAGCATCATTCATAACCCCTTCAATTTTTTCCTGAAGTGGTGTTAAGCGTTTGTTGACCAATTCGGTTAAACCTTCTTTAATACTAGATTCTAAAAAGCTTCCCGATTTAGCATTTTCAGCATTATCAAATGCAGGAATAATTGCTACAGCCTTTCCGCCAATTAAACCAAGATCGTATAATTGTGCCTTACTATTTTTAGAAAACTCAAAATCGTTATTCACTAACAAAGTCACTTTGAGAATCCCTGAACCATCTTCCTTAAATTCTATACTTTTCACCTTACCAACGTTCATCCCGTTAATGGTTACAGGAGTAGAAGGCACAAGACCTTCAACGTTATTGTAATAGGTATAATAGGTTCTGGAGGAATCTAAAATATTTTCACCTTTGAGGTAGTTGAACAAGTAGATAAATAGCACAATGCCAGATATTACTAATATCGCAGTTTTGACTTCTCTTGAAATTTTCAATGGTCTCCTATTTGGTTAGAACAAACTTAACAATAAATATATAAAGAATGTTTCTAATTTGTAGTTGATTTTAAGGCTTCTGAAAGATTTACACGTTTGCCATCTTGAAATGCAACCACAAAACAAGTAGAATAGCCTTTTTCTTTTGCAACCGCTTCCATGCGTCTGATTTCATTAAGATCTGAAGTATTGCCGTAATAATACTTGTAAAGTTTGCCTACTTTTTCTTTTGAAATATCAGACAAGCCTTTGAAGTTATACGACTTCGGTTTTAAGTCTCTAGAGCTAGCTGCAATTTGGACTTTAAAAATCAAGTTTTCATAGACTTGTGGCACTTCGTCGTTACCTGAAACCACTTCGGTATCTTTCTCAAAAAAAGAATCACTTACATTGTCATCTACATCGCTTTTGTATTGTAAAATGGCATCCTTGATAGCATTTGCCAATTCTTTCTGACCCTTTTTAGAATTTAAGTATTTCCCTTCTTGTGTGTTAGTAATAAAACCAGTTTCTACAAGCACGCTAGGCATAACCGTTTGATGCAATACAATAAATCCAGCTTGCTTAACACCTCTATTTTTACGTTTAAGCTTATTGGTAAATTGATCTTGAATATTTGATGCTAATTGAATACTTTGATCTAAATATTCTTCTTGCATAAGTGACAAACCGATGTAAGATTCTGGCGAATTAGGATCAAATCCAGCATAGTTCTTTTTGTAATCCTCTTCAAGATATATCACCTCATTTTCAAACTTCGCCACATTAAAATTCGTTTGATTTCTATGAAGTCCTAATACATATGTTTCTGTACCATAAGCTTGGGAAGTATGTGCATTACAATGTATAGATACAAACAGATCTGCGTTGGCTTTATTTGCAATTTTGCCTCGCACAAATAGATCGACAAACTTATCTGTTTTTCTTGTGTAAATTACCTTGACATTTGGGTTACTTTCTAATGCTTTTCCAATTTGTAAAACAATATTTAGGGCAATATCTTTTTCCTTATAACCATATTTAGAAGGCTTCCCAGGATCCTTACCTCCATGTCCTGCATCTAACACAACAACAAACTTATCGTCATCTAGATTTTGAGCCTTTGCAGGTGTTAAAAAACATGTAAATATTAAAGCAATCCATACGATTGCGTAATGTAAGTTCGTTTTCATACTTGTATTAACGGTTAATACATTTGGTTTATTTTAAAAATCACGCCTCAGACCCTGTAAAATATAGGATTAAGGTATTTTTATAAATTAGCAAAATTATAAACTAATCATAAAAAATAAATGTAATTTTGGCTATTCAAAAACCGAGCCATACTTTTACAAAAATACATTTAAAAGCATTGCGTACAAAAAGCTTCAACATACTTTTTACCTTAAGTTTTACCATGTTTATCAACATGTTTTGCTTTGCTCAAGAATTGCCAAAACCAAAGGATCCTATTAAACCCAAAACTTCAAATGACACGACGTTTGTAAAGATGGATTCTATTATTGGAGCTCCTATTCCGCAGAAAGAAGTTGACAGTGTTTCAAAAGATTCGCTTCCGAAGAAAAAAGAAACCTTAACCGATATTGTTAAGTACAAAGCTAAAGATTATGTGTCTTTAAATCAGCGATTACAACAAACCACACTTTACAATGAAGCACAAGTAGATTATGGAGATATGACCATAACCTCTGGAATTATTGTTATAGATCACAACAAAAATTTGGTATATGCTGGTCGGTTGAAAGACACTGCAGGAGTGTATACTCAAAATCCTGTATTCAAACAAGGTGCGAATATTGTTGAGCCAGATTCTATTATTTTTAATACTGAATCTAAGAAAGCTTTAATTTTCAATTCCAAGACCGAACAAGAAGGCGGTACCATTATCACAGACATCACAAAGAAAGAAAATGATTCGGTATATTTCTTAAAAGATGCACGTTTTACCACTTCTGAAAACTTAGATGACCCAGAATATTATATAAAAATGCGTCGTGCTAAGATTGTTCCAGGTAAAAAAGTGGTTTCAGGTTTAGCTAATATGTTCATCTATGATGTGCCTACACCTATTGGATTACCATTTGCTTATTTTCCGATGACAAAGAAGCAAACCTCTGGTGTTATTTTCCCATCCTTTGGTGAAGACAATGGGAATGATCGTGGTTATTTTTTACAAAATGGTGGATATTATTTTGCCATTAGCGATTACTTTGATTTAGCTGTTTTAGGAGATTATTATACCAATGGTAGTTACGGATTGCGATTGGAAAACAATTATAAAGTTAGGTATAAGTTTGGTGGTAACTTAAGCGTACGCTACGAAAACCTCATCAACAGTGAACGTGGTTTTCCAGATTTTTCTAAGTCAACGATTTACAATATTAGATGGTCACATACCCAAGATTCAAAAGCCAATCCGAATTCTAGATTCTCGGCTTCCGTTAACCTTGGTAGTAGTCGTTATTTTCAACAATCTATTAATCAGTTGAACTTATCAAATTCTCAAAATAACACCTTGGCTTCGTCTATTTCCTATTCAAAAACTTTTCAAGGAGAGCCTCAGGTGAATATGAATGTTACTGCAACACATTCGCAGAACACCAATACTGAAGCCATTAACATGACGTTACCAACATTTCAAGGAAGTGTGAGTCGTGTGTTTCCATTTGCTCCAAAAGTTGGTACTAAAAAAGGGATCATTCAGAACATCAACTTACAATACAATGTAAGAGCTGAAAATAGAATTCAGACTACAGATTCTTTATTCTTTAAAAGCGAAATGTTTGACGATGCAAAAGTTGGTGCCTTACATTCTATTCCGATATCAACAAACTTTAAAGTCTTTAAATACTTTAGTATGAGTGCTAGTACAAATATTGAAGAAAGTTGGACATTAAATACGATTAGACGTTATTATGACCAAGAGACCCAAACCGTTATTACTGAAGACGTGAATGGCTTTGATCGATTTTTTACTTATAATTTCAGTACAAGTATTGGAACGACCATATATGGATTATTTGATTTTAGAAAAGAAGGAAAAGACCCAAAGATTCAAGCCATCAGGCATGTGATGCGACCTTCCATTAGTTACAATATCAATCCTGCATTTGATGAATATTATGACACTTTTGACATTATTGATGCTGATGGCACAACTAGAGAAGAATACACGCGTTTTCAAGGGTCAATTTTTGGTGCTCCAAGTCAGAATCTATCCAGTTCATTAGGTTTTTCCGTAGGTAACAATTTTGAAGCTAAGGTAAGAGATAAGGATAGTACAGCTACTGAACCTAAAAAAGTAATTTTACTAAACAATCTTAATTTCTCTACCTCCTATAATTTTGCTGCCGACTCGCTAAAATGGAGTCCGATGCGAGTTTCTGGAGGAACCACTATTTTAAATGACAAAATGAGCATCAATTTCGGAGCCACTTTAGATCCTTATGCCTTAGACAACAACAATAGAAAAATCAATCAATTCAATATTGATAATGGTGGAAGTTTGTTCAGGTTAACAAGTGCCAATGTGAATATGAGCTACACCTTAAATAGCAAGTCGTTTCAAGGCTCAGGAACTGATGATCCAGCCATTCAAGAATCGGTTAGAAGTGGTGGACGAGCCGATGATCTATTTGGAAAACCTCAAGATTTTGCCGATAAACGTCTATCTGACAATGACAAAAGTAAAGGCGATGAAGAACCCACAGAATTCTATAATTACGATATGCCTTGGAGTTTAAGGCTAGCCTATGCTGTGAATTATTCTAACGCTGCTCGACAAAACGAAATATCATCCCATTCGTTGATGTTCTCTGGCGACATAGATTTATCGCCACGTTGGAGTGTTGGAGCCTCTTCGGGATATGATTTTAAGAACAAAGGATTTACGCTTACGCAGTTGAGATTTGAGCGCGACCTTTTATCTTGGCGTATGAATTTTAGTTGGGTACCTTTCGGAAATTTTAATTCTTGGAATTTCTTTATAGGTATTTCTTCAAACCTTCTGAAGGATCTTAAATATGATAAACGCAGACAGCGTGATCAACAGCTTTAAGCTTTCTTTTACATCATAACTTTACATTCATTACAAAGGAAAAAGCGCATTCCCATTTTTAGAATTGAGAACGCGCAATTTAAGACCTCATCGTACTAAACTTTTATATCTAGTATATTTTTAAAACTGAAACGTCTATGCAAAAAACATACAAGCAAAAACGATGATTAATGCATAAAATGCTATTAAAAAGAATTCTAGTTTATATTTTTCTAATAGTTTAACCATTATTTATCTATAGCATCAAACAGTATTATTTTTTAATGAATTTATAATTCATTGTTTCATCTTTATCAATAATTTCAAGTATATATAATCCCGATAGAAGTTGATTCACATCTATAGAATTTACAGAATCAAGTTTACCTTTAATAATCACTTTTCCAGTCATATCCAGAATCACATATGGTTGTCTTAGATTTTCTAAATGTTTAACATACAATCTATTCAATACTGGGTTTGGGTAGATTGCACCTGAAGGATTGTAATTGTTATTGGTTCCTTTAACAGAGTTTAAACTCGTTCTATTTACTGATGTATCAATACAAAAAGGAGTAGTAACTGTATTTGCCAAAGGATTAGTCTCACTTCCAGAAGCAATTATTACATTACTCTCAAGTATATACCCTTCTATACCTGGAGTTAGTGACCAAATTCCATCTCCCATAGAATCATACATGTTTAATGTATAAAACCCTGAAGAAAGCGCTATGGAATAAATAGCAGGTGGAGGTGGAGACCATGATATTGGATAGTTTCCATCGGAAGCTACAACAAGATTGTTAGCATCTCTTATGTCCCAACTTGTTTCTTCAGGATACCAATCAAAATTAATTGTCAATGTAACATTTCCACTTGCACATGTAGCTAATGTTGTAACAGATTCTGTATTGCTAAAGTTTGACTCATTACCACTTGTATCTATTGCTTTAACTTTAAAACTATAATTTTCACTTGGATATAAATTTTGTACTGTGTAAGATGTACTAGTAACTGGAATTACTGTTGTAGTTCCTTGATGTGTTTGATATAGTTCATAGCCTGCCACTCCAAAATTATCAGTTGAAGTAGTCCAACTTAATTCTGTTGAGTTCTCCGTTGTATTTGAGCTTGTAAGATTGGTTGGCGCTGTTGGATCAATAGTATCATACCAAATACTATCTATATTACTTAATGCTGAAATTCTACCTTCAGCATCAAAAGCTTGAACCCTGAAGTCATACATCGTATTACTTACCATATTTTGTGGTACATTATAGTTTGTGGTATTAGAAACAGCAATTAATGAACCGTTCCGATAAATATTATAGCCTAAGACTCCTACATTATCTGTTGAAGCATCCCAAGAAAGCGTTCCAGAAATTACATTATTTGAAGTTGTATTAGTCGCAACAAGATTTAAAGGTGTTGTCGGTGGGATATAATCTGTTTGAGGTATCAACAGACCGACAGCTCTCCATGCTTGAGCAGTGGCTACAGCTTCTGGTGAATTTGGGCCGAATAACTGGTTTGCAGCATACATTGAAGATTCACAAGCATAATGATAATTTGAAGTTGGAGTTAAATACCAAGTCAAATTTCTATATGCTATTTCTGCAGCCTTTTCTATTCCTATACCATTTACAGAGTAGCTGTACCCATTATCATTGGTACCTGATCCTCCAACAGCCAGCAGGTAAAACCATTTGTTATGCACACCCGAATTGGTATGCACACCATAATTATCATTGTTATTTGGAATGTATGAATCTTGCCAATATATACCTCGATAGGTATCTGGTTGTAGTTTAGATTTTGGATCGCTCATAGACCGTATACCACCTGCAAAGACATCAGCACCACATAACCAGTCATTACTGCCTTCGACAAAATGCTCTACCATTTCCCCAAATATATCTGCAAACGATTCATCTAAAGCGCCAGATTGATTGGAGTAAATTAAATTGGCAGAATAATCACCAACGGCATGTGTGAATTCATGACCAATAATGTCTAAGGATGTTAATGGGCCTAAATTAGACCCATTTCCTATGGAGTAATGAAACACATCTCCCATCCAGTTTGCATTGGCATTTGGTGTTTGAGGTGTGATATAAGATTTGATAAGTGCGCCATTACCATCAAAGGAATTACGGCTATGCTTTTGCGCAAAATATTGATGCGTTCGTTCAGTTCCCCAATGCACCTGAACCGCTACAGAATCGTTACTAAAAGTTGTCGTTGAACTGATAATATCGGTTGCATTTGACACACCATTGGTTGCATCAAAGGTTTGTATACCGTTACCGGATGCGGTTTGACGTAATCTGTAGCCTCCTGTAGTTTGTTCCGCTCTAAAGACGCGATTACCATTATAAAGCGTAGCTCCTGTGGCTCCTACAGTTATATTATGAATTTTGCTGTTTTCAAAAATTAGGTCTCCCGTATGCGCATCGATGTAAACATCTGCGCGATACAATGGCTTTTCTGCATACATATCCAGTTTGTATGCTAACCTGTCTTTGGTATTTATGTTTTCCATTTTTGGAAAAATAACTAAAGTAGGTTTTGGTCCTTTATAACCCATTTCATCATCAGAAGATTCATAAAAGACCTCTGCCTTAATATGTTGTTTCGCTAAAGAAACAGCTTTAACTTCTGAAATACTTGGCGTTGTATTAATCTGCTTAACTGGAAAATAATCGCCATTGATGGCAGAAAGTTGTCCATTTTTTAAATGCGCTTTATAGATGCCAAATTCTACAGGAATATCATTATAATACTGCTGAAATGTTTCATGTAAAATTCCAATTCTGTCTGTTTTGGAACCTACATTAAAAAAGGATGTGCTTTCAGATGCCTCAAGAAATTCTTTTAAAAGATCAGATCTATTTTCAATTTCTAATTTAGCATCCTTCCTAAAAGTCACAAATTGGGCGACACCTTCTTCATTTACATATTTTGACTTTATCTCAGAAGATAATGATTTGTTTTGAGAGAAAACGCAAAGAGTTATTAACTGTAATAACCATATGAATGATTTACTTTTTTTCATTTTTTATAGAATTAATTAATCATAACCTTTTTTATAAAAGTTCCTCTATTAGTATCTAACTTTAGAATGTATATTCCTTTTGCTAGTGTTTCGGTTGGAATCTCAGAAGTTTTTCCAATAGACACACCAACACCTGTTATGTTATAAATCTTATAACCTTGTAATAACAATCCGTTATCTGTGATAATGTTCAAGCTTTTTTCTGTATTAATAACCTTTAAAGAATTGGTAAAATCAAAATCATCAACACCTAAAACATCTTCAGTTACTGGATTAAAACCCGTCCATAAAGCTCCAGGATCAGTCACATAAACACCCATTGTTCCTGGTGGTATATGAAGATGAATATTACCACGATTACTATTAAAGGAATCATTACTACCTCCAGTAGATATAGAAGGAGGTGATAAACTTTCAGAAAAAACATCACTTAACGGATTTCCTCTGAATGCTTGAATACTAATATTAGTGACATTACTTGGAATAGTAATACTAGTTAATGAATTATTTTTGAATGCACCTATTCCAATACTCGTCACACCATCAGGTATTTCAACATTATTCAAAGCATTATTTTCAAAAACACCTAATTCTATATTAGTAAGAGCACTAGGCAATTCTACTTCCAATATCGCGTTTTGAAAAAAGGCATACACACCGATTGATGTAACATTATCGCTTATTGTTACATTTGTTAGTCCATTTCCTTGAAAAGCTTGATTACCAATACTTGTGACATTATATGATACAGTATTATAAGGAACTGCGCCAGGTATAGCAACTACAGTTCCTCCAGCCATATCATAATCAATAGCCTTAACCTCATTTGGAGTTAGAGAAGTAATTTCATAAGTAATAAAATCATACACGAAAGTATCACCAACCTGAGCTGTCCCAAATTCTGTTACAGGATTAAAACCCGTCCATAAAGCTCCAGTATCTGTAACATAAGCTCCCATAGTGCCTTGCGGAATGTGTAACGCGATATTACTTCGATCCGCTGCAAAAGTATCACTACCACCACTAGTATCTATTGTAGGAGGAGTTATTGCTAATGAAGTTACACTAGTTAATGGATTATTTAAAAAAACTAGACTGTCAATATTAGTAACACTACTTGGAATAATAATATCAGTCAAATTATTTCCTATAAAAGCACCACCACCAATATCTGTAAGATTATTACCTAAAATTACTTCGGTTAAGGAACTACCTGCAAATGCACCATTTCCAATAGTCAACACACTATCTGGAATTGTTAAAGTACCGGTTAAGTTATTAGCATTAAATGCTTGAAGTTCTATAGTTATAACACTATCTGGAATAGAAACACTAGTTAAGCCTTTAGACGAAAAAGCATTATTCCCAATTTCTATGACAGAATAAGTTATTAAGCCATTTGGTATTGCTGCAGGAATATTTACGATAGTACCTCCAGCTGTATCATAACCTACTGCACTAACTGTACTATTCCCAACAGAAATTACCTGATAAGTAACATAGTCATAAACGTAAGTATCGCCAACATTTAAATTCTCAGTGACAGTATTAAAACCGGTCCAAAGCGCACCAGGATCCGTAACATAAACTCCTGTTGTACCAGCAGGTATTATCAAATCTATATTACTACGATCTCCTGTAGCACCATTATAAAAAGTGTCACTTGAATTATTGGCAGTTGTTATAGATGGTGGTATAGTTGATAAACATGTAACGGAGGTTAACGGAAGATTGTTTCTGAAAGCTCCAATACCAATATTAGTAACACTACTTGGAATGGTAAGTCCAGCCAACTGGTTATTTTGAAAAGCATAGTCACCAATAGTTTCTAAATTACTTGGTAAAACTACAGAAGTCAAATTAGTACCTGAAAAAGCTTGTTGTTCTATACTTATTACTGTACTAGGAATACTAACACTAGCAATAGCAGTACCATCAAAACTAAATATACCAATAGCCGTAACACTATATGTTGTACCATTATTTGATACTGATTGAGGTATATCAACATTGGTATTAACTATTGTACTTCCTGACATTATAGAAACTGTAGTCGCAGATGTAACTGTATATCGTATACTGTTTCCGTAGCTATCCGAAGATGTAAACGTTTGCGCATATCCTAAAAAAGTAATGCATAATGTGATTAAAAAAAGTAGTTGTTTTTTACTCACGTAACATCTATTGCTGAAGTGTTTGTGAAAGTGTGTAATTTTTTTCATAATAGTAAAGATTTAAGGTTATGGTAAATTTGTTTTAAGTGTTTAATAATTCATTTTAATTAAGTTCCCATTCAAGCCATATCGAAACCTAAAGATTGTTCCGCCGTTTTCTGGTTGAAGATTAACGAAGTATTCTGCATTAGAGACATCTCCGTTATCTGGAAAATACACTCTGGCTGTACTTAAGGTTGAATGTTCAAGATGTTTTTCGTCTTTTAAGTTCTGCATAGATTGTTCGACCAATTCGCCTAATTTTGAAAGACTTATAATTTCTCCCAGTTGAAACATATAATCTGCCGCTTTTGTTCCCTTTGGGACTTCTATAGTGATATCTGAATTTTGCTGCCAGGTATCTTGGGTTAAGTTCCATTGCTCCATTTTCAAGGATTCTGGATCTTCAGAAACAGTCACACCAACAATGTTTCCTATCGTTGAATTGTAGGTTATCGTCAGATCTGTGTAATACGCATCATTACCAAACTTATTTTTGAGTTCGTTTTCAATATTCTGAAAACCATCTGCAGTGGCAGGTTCATTTTGAATAGAGTTACTACATGAGATTGTCAGCAATCCTAAAGACAGTATAAGTAGCAAAAAGTTAATCTTGAATTTTGGGGTCTTGAGTTTCATTTTATTTTTGGTTTTACAGGATAAATGTATCTGTCATTTACCAAGAATGAAACACCAAAACTATTTCTAACCTTTACTATTCAATAAGTGCACTATTTGAAACAATATTCGTTACACAACTTCTATTTAAGAAGAAACATCATTGACGTTTAGTTGGAGTTTCGGTTTAAAAAAGCAGAAACAAACTGCTCTTTTTTTCGTGAAGACACAGGAATTTTTTTTCCGTTTTTTAAATGAATGACACCTGATTTATCATACTTATCAATAAACTTTAAATTCACTAAGTAGGATTGATGAGGTCTTGTGAAGTTAGCTTCTAACAATCGCTCCTCGAACTCTTTCAATGTCTTAGACACAACATATTTTTTATTGTTATCACAATAAAACGTGGTATACCCTTTATCAGATTCACAATACATTAACCCATTTAATTCAATGACTTGAAAACTATCATGAAGTGATAATATGAGTTGGTCTTGTTGAGGGTTGAATACTTGCTTTGCCACACGTATCTGTTCCTTTTGCTCCGTAATTGGTAATTGTTTTACTTTATTTAAAGCTATTTTCAATTCCTCTACATCTACAGGTTTCAACAGGTAATCTACTGCTCCCATTTTCAATGCCTTTAAGGCATACTCTTCATAAGCAGTTATAAAAATGACTTTAAAATCGAGAGGTTCAGTTTGCTCTAAAAATTCGAAAGCATTTCCATCAGATAAGTTAATATCAAGAAAAACAAGATCAGGTTTGCAGGCTTTAGCGACAATCACAGCCTCTTTAACAGATTCACACTCGCCTACAATTTGAACATCAGTGTCGATTAATGTTAATAGGTTGACCAACCCTTTTCTGATATAAGCTTTATCTTCAATAATGAGTGATTGCATTAGGCTGCGACTTTTTTATAAGGTATAACCAACGTAACTAAGGTGCCTTGTTCTTTAAATTGTTTTCGATCTTCAATACGTACTGATCCTGTAATATTAAAATCTTTAGATAACATTTGTAAACGCTCTGAAGTAATGGTTGTAGCTAACGACTTTTTATCCTTACGTTTTTGTTCATTTTGCGTATCAATACCAATTCCATTGTCTTTAATTGTGCAAATCAATTCGTCATCAATATATTGTAATTGAATGTCAATCTTTCTATTGTCTTTTTTATTTTTAAAAGCGTGTTCGATAGCATTTTCAATAAATGGTTGAATAAGCATAGGAGGAATTTCGAACAAAGAATCGTCTATGTTTTTATCCACTAAAATTGTGTAATCATAAGACTGACAAACTTCTAAATTCTGAAGCTCTAAATAATTATTCACAGCCTCTAGTTCTTGATTCAGAGGCACTAATTTATCTCTTGAATTCTCTAAAGTTAAACGTAATAGTTTTGAAAACTTCGACAAATAATATACCGATTTTTTATCTTCTTTATTGAGTATCATCCCTTGCAATACTGAAAGTGAATTAAAAATAAAATGTGGTGTCATTTGCGAGCGTAGCAACTTTTGTTCTATGGCGATATTTTGCGTTTTGGTTTTTTCATGTCTCAATTTCAGGAAGAAAATAATGCCTCCTAATATAATAACACTAACTAAAAATGCTATAACACCCAAAAAAAGATTGCGTTTAGATTTTTCTAAATCCTGAGAGGTTGTCAATACTGTTTTTGTCAACTTTAATTCTCTAATGTTTGCTGAATCTAGAGCTTGTTTGTATTTATATTCGTATTCTAATTCGGATATTTTCTTGATATTGTCTTTATTAAAGAGGCTGTCACTTAACGTCTTGAAGTTTTTGTGCTCCTGTAATGCCTTCTTGTAATTACCTGAATTTTCATAAATAGCGGAAAGCATTTCTGAAACCTTATTTTTACCTTCAAGAAGATTCAATTCGTCAACAATACTTTTTCCTTTCAACGTATAAGATAGCGCTTTATGAAATTCTTCTTCATCGTAATAAGATTCTGCAACACCTAAATAGTTTACAGCCAATGAATATTGGTTGTTATTTTTTAAACTTATTTCAATTGATTTTTCAAAACTCTCACGAGCTTTTTTAGGTTGTTTGAGTAATAAACTAATTTCACCAACACTGTACAAACAGTTGGTAATTTGTCCAAGATCACTAATCTCTCTACTCAACTCTAAGGATTCGTTGATATATTCTAATGCTTTGTTGTAAGCTTTTTTTTCTTTATAAATACGACCTATGTTACCTTTATTGACAGCAATAAGATCTTTGTTTTCAATTAGTTCTGCGAGGTGAATTGATTTTTTATGATATTCTAATGACTTATCAAGTTTATCAATACTTCTATAATTATTTCCTAGACTATTTAATGTATTGGACATCCCTAGAGTATCTCCCAACTTTTCTTTATAAATATAAGCTTGATGGTAATATTCTAATGCTTGATAATAATTGCCTTGATCACTATAGATATGTCCTAAACCATTAAGTGCGTAAGGAGTACCATATTCGTGACTTATTTCTTTACTTAGTTTTAATGTTTTTTTATAATAAGAAATAGCTTTAGGATATGCACCGGTTTTCGCATAAATGTTGCCAATATTAAGATAGCCTGCGACTAACTGATTTTTATCTTCCAACTCCTCATAAAGCTTTAATGATTTTTCTAGATAAATTAAAGCTTCATTATTATTAGACCTCAACAAATAATTTACACCTATTGAATTATAAGAGGATGCTATACCATTCTTATCATTTAAAGATTCAAATAATTTGAAGGATTCTTGAAAATAACTAAGACCTAAATCGTAATTAGACTTCCTACTTTCTAAAATTCCTTTTAAAGACAAGATATTCGCCTTTCCTTTGATGTAATCTAATTCTTCAGAGATGGTTTCGCCTTCATCTATATATTGATTGGTTAAGTCAATGTCCTTATTATATAAAGAAAAAGCCAAATCATATAACAAATTGACTCTTGTGGTATCTCTACTTTTGTGATTTTGTAATTCAGTTGTTAGACTATCTACTTTTGAATTTTGCGAAAACCCAATCACTGGTAACAATAAAAAACAGAGAAGAATAACAACCAATTTCCTTTTCATAGAAGTTGTAACAAGTGATTTTACACTCATTGAGTATTTAATAATACGCATAAATAATCAAAATAGTAATATTATATATAACCCAACTGCAAGAATAAATATTCGTTCTGTTCTAAGCAATATTCGTTTAAGCAGATTAAATATTTGCTTAACTAGCTAAGCTATTACAGTTGACTCTTTTAGACAATAATGCTCTAAGTAGATTTAGGAAACAACCTCAGCATACAAATCAACCCTTCGACTGCGCTCAGGGTGATAGAACCTCAGCATACAAATCGAAATCTTCAGCTTCAATAACTTTTACTGTAGCAAACTCACCTGTTTTGAGATATACTTTTGAAGCGTCAATCAAAACTTCATTATCAACATCTGGAGAATCAAATTCGGTACGACCTACAAAGTAGTTCCCTTCTTTTCGATCAATAACGACTTTAAATTCTTGTCCGATCTTCGTTTGATTCAACTCCCAAGAAATTTGAGATTGGATTTCCATAATCTGATTAGCGCGATCAATCTTAACGTCTTCAGGAACATCATCTTCAAGGTTGTAGGCATGTGTGTTTTCTTCGTGAGAATAAGTAAAACAACCCAAACGTTCAAATCGCATTTCCTTAACCCACTCTTTCAAGGTTTGAAAATCCTCTTCAGTTTCACCAGGATAACCAACAATTAGTGTTGTTCTAATGGTCATATTAGGAACTTGAGCTCTAAACTCTTTTATCAGTTTGGTTGTTTTTTCCTTAGTTGTACCACGACGCATACTTTTTAGAATGCTATCTGAAATATGCTGCAAAGGAATATCTAAGTAATTACAAATTTTAGGCTCACGATTCATGACATCCAAGACGTCCATTGGAAACCCTGTTGGAAAAGCATAGTGTAACCTAATCCATTCAATACCATCAACTTTAACAAGCTGTTCGAGTAATTCTGCCAGATTACGCTTTTTGTATAAATCCAGTCCGTAATACGTAAGATCTTGTGCAATTAGAATCAATTCTTTAACTCCATTAGCAGCTAACTTTTCCGCCTCAGTCACTAAGGCTTCAATTGGTGTACTTTTATGTTTACCTCGCATTAAAGGAATGGCACAAAAACTACACGGTCTGTCGCAGCCTTCAGCAATTTTCAAATAGGCATAATTTTTAGGTGTTGTGGTTAGACGCTCACCAATCAATTCGTGCTTATAATCTGCGCCTAAAGCCTTGAGTAATTGAGGTAATTCAGTGGTACCAAAATATTGGTCAACATTCGGAATTTCCTTTTCCAAATCTGGTTTATAGCGTTCACTTAAACAACCTGTCACAAACACTTTATCTACGAGACCTTCCTCCTTTTTTTGCATAAATTCAAGAATGGTATTCACACTCTCTTCCTTAGCATTGTTGATAAATCCGCACGTATTGATAACCACAACATTACCTTCTTCCTCATGCACAACCTCTTTCCCATTAGCTTTAAGCTGTCCCATTAACACTTCGCTATCGTAAACATTTTTACTACAGCCTAGCGTTACCACATTGATCTTATTCTTTTTAAGCGACTTTGTTCTCATAATGAATTTTCGATTGGCAAAGATACAGAATGATTTGTGATATATTTGTTCTTAAATTAAACCTTTCCTCCTTTTTATAGTCATAATATATGATGAGTCTCTACCGAATTACACTAGTTACGATTTTAGGTGTTCTAATTTTAGGATGTACTTCTGATGATACTTCTGAAAATACTGAACAATTACCAGAAGTTGAACACTTATATTTTCCACCAACTGATGGAAGCGATGTTTGGGAATCTACTTCGATTACAGAATTAGGTTGGAATGAATCGCAGCTGCAACCACTTTTAGATTTTCTTGAACAAAAGCATTCTAAAAGTTTTATCATACTTCATAAAGGAAAGATTGTCGTTGAACATTATATGAATGGTCATACCGAAAGCACACCTTGGTATTGGGCTAGTGCTGGAAAAACACTTACCACAAGTATTGTTGGTATTGCTGAAGAAGAAGGCTTAATTGATATCACGAGTAAAGTATCAGATTATATTGGAACAGGCTGGACTAGTGCTCCGCTTGACAAAGAAAACCTAATCACTTGTCGAAACCTCTTAACGATGACTTCTGGTCTAGACGATGGTTTAGGAGATGATATATCAGCAGAAAACCTTCAATATCTTGCCGACGCTGGAGATCGTTGGGCTTATCATAACGTATATGTCAAGCTACAAGATGTTGTAGCAAATGCAAGTGCTTCAAGTTGGTCTGATTATTTTGATGCCAAGTTAAAACATAGAATTGGGATGACAGGTGCTTGGGTTCAAAATGGTGACTTTAGTGTATACTGGAGTAAAACGCGAAGTATGGCGAGATTTGGCTTACTTGTTTCTGCCGATGGCAAATGGGAAACTACTCAAATTATTCCGAATGCTTTTTTGAATGATGCTGTGAATACCTCTCAAAATTTAAATTTGGCTTATGGCTATATGTGGTGGCTAAATGGAAAATCTTCATACAGACTTCCGCAAACGCAAATAGAATTTCCAGGAGCTTTAATTCCAAATGCGCCAAATGATATGTATTGCGCTTTAGGACGAGATGATCAAAAAATCTATATCGTCCCAAGTAAAGATTTGGTTATCATTAGAATGGGAGAACCTGCTGATAATGCCAACTTTGCCTTATCAAATTTTGATAACGACCTTTGGGAAAAGATAAGTTTATTGGTAAACTAATTATAATTTTCAGGAGTCACTCGCATTTTAGAAGCTTGCTCATAAGCAAAAGCCCATTGTAATAATTTAGCTTCAGTTAAAGGCTTGGAGATAAAGGTCAACCCTTTAGGCTCACCTTCATTGGTATAACCCATTGGCACTGTAAGCGCAGGATACTCTGCAACCGCAGCTTCAGCTGCATGATAATTATTTATAGATAAAATACCATCAAGATTATGAGTAGTCATTGGCGCATCAAAATAAGCTTTTCCGTTAGTTTTTAAAACTGCTTTGATCTTATCAAATTCTTCTTTTGTACTGGAATCATTGGAAACGCCTTCAAATAATTTTTGTCCGTAAGGCATGGCTTTTTCTTTATTACTTTCATTAAAAGCGATGACATCTTCAATGGTTTTGAATGGAATACCCTTACCTGCAGAAGATTTAAAATAATGCGCTAAATCGACTTTCATGTCTAAGTTTAGTAATCTTAAAAAGTCTGGGAGTTCTACGGCCTCAGGTTCAATTTCAATAATAGTCGCTCCTTGAGATTTCAACACATTCACAGCGTTGGCATACAAGGTATCTTTCATAAATTCTTTAATCGCTCCAAGTCGTTTTCCTTCTAATTTATTTTTAGACAAAACACTATGGTACGAAATCATATCGAAGTCATCAGTATTAATTGATTTAAAATCTGCATTATCATAACCAAGCATTGCGTCTAGCAGAATGGCATTATCGATGACATTTTTTGAAATTGGTCCTGGTGTATCTAATGTAGATGAAATGGGAATAATTCCTGTTCTGCTCAACAGACCAATAGTAGGTTTAAGTCCGACAGCCGAATTCTGACTTGCAGGTGACAAGATAGAACCTGCTGTTTCACTTCCAACAGCTGCAACACAAAAATTAGCCGCAACTGCTACTCCACTTCCAGAACTCGAACCACCAGTATCGATGATTCGTCTTCCATACGGATTTAACGTTTGTCCGCCAATAGCACTATAACCACTTGGACAATCACCACAGAAAAAATAAGCCCATTCGCTCAAATTGGCTTTTCCCAAAATAATGGCACCATTAGCTTTTAGCTGTTTCGTGATAAACGCATCATTCGTGTTATTGTTTTGCAATGCCAAAGCTCCAGCAGTTGTAGGCATATATTTGGTATTGATATTATCTTTAAGTAGAATTGGCATTCCAAAAATAGGATGCTTTAGTTTTCGGTTTAACAATTCGCGATCTTTATCTCTAGCTTGTTTAATAGCATTTGGATTTAAGGCGATGACTGCATTTAGTGACAAGTCATGTTCACGATCAAATTCTCGAATTCTATACAAATAAAACTTTGTTAGCTCTTCACAACTTAGCTTTCCACTGTAGATATGAGCTTGTATTGTTGGAATATCCTGATTAAGAACAAGAGCTTTTAAAGTCTTATATTGTGCTTCGGAAAAGTCTTCGAGTTGATTGTTAAGGTCTTTCCAAATGGATGCCTTTGAAAGTATTTCGGAATCTAATACTTTGAAATCTCTGAAATCTTTGGTAGAAATAGCACTGATGTCGTTGGAAGTGTCTTCGGTATTTATTTCAGTGCTTTTGACATCGTTTTTACAGCCTACAACACATAGCGCAAGAACAACAATTAGTAGATATCTCATGATCTTTGTTTTGTTATAAAAATACAAAACAATTCATGTTTTACGGATTGCGAAACACTAAAATAGCGCAATATCCTTGTTTACTCTGAGCGCAAGGTGTTATTTAAAAAACGAATCTACAAATTCGTATTTATTGAATACTTGAAGATCTTCAATACCTTCACCTACACCAATATACTTTACAGGAATTTGAAATTGATCACTTATTCCAATGACTACACCACCTTTGGCAGTCCCATCAAGTTTAGTAACAGCCAATGACGTTACTTCTGTTGCTGCTGTAAATTGTTTCGCTTGTTCAAAAGCATTTTGACCAGTAGAACCATCGAGTACCAATAACACATCATGAGGCGCATCTCCAACCACTTTTTGCATCACGCGTTTTACTTTACTCAACTCATTCATAAGGTTCACTTTATTGTGTAGTCGGCCAGCTGTATCAATAATAATAACATCAGCATTTTGGTTAACACCAGACTGAAGCGCATCAAAAGCTACACTAGCAGGATCACTTCCCATTTCTTGTCTGATCATTGGAACCTCAACACGATCAGCCCAAACTTGAAGTTGATCAATTGCTGCAGCTCTAAAAGTATCTGCAGCACCTAATACTACGTTGAGCCCTTTCTTTTTAAACTGGTATGCTAATTTTCCAATTGTTGTGGTTTTCCCAACACCATTAACACCAACAACCATTAATACGTAAGGTGTTTTTGCACCATTGCTTTGTGCTGGCAATTCTGGTATCACATAGTCTGTATCTTCACCAGAATTGGTTTCAGACAACAAACCTGCGATTTCTTCTCTTAAGATCTTGTTCAATTCTGAAGTTCCTAAGTATTTATCTTTGGCTACGCGCTCTTCGATACGTTCAATGACTTTTAATGTGGTATTGACACCAACATCACTAGTTACTAAAACCTCTTCAAGATTATCGAGTACATCATCATCGACTTTAGATTTTCCTGCAACGGCTTTATTTAGTTTTGTAAAGAAGGAGGTCTTAGACTTTTCAAGACCTTTATCTAGGGTTTCTTTTTTTTCTGAAGAAAATATTTTTTTAAAAAAACTCATTATTTCGTTTCGTTGTTTTTTTGTTTTGTTGTTCTATATCGCGTTAGGGATTGCAGTGATATCCTTTTTTTCTTCACTTCGAGAACCTCGGTGAACGCGAAAAAAAGATTTAGCGGAAAGCCCGACTCACCGAAACTTTTGGTGAAGGTGAGAACGCCCAAAACCATATACAACAACCTTGCCTTTTAATTTAACTGCTAAATTGGCAGAAAAACGCTCAAATATAGCCATAAAAAAACTGCTTTCAAATTTGAAAGCAGTTTGGATTTAAACAGGTTTTGTCTAAATTATTTTTTGTTAAAAAAGTCATTTACCATGTCAGGTGCCATTACTGACTCCACAAACATATAAGCGCCTGTTTTTGGTGACTTTACCATTTTAATAGCTTTGGTAAGTCTTTTAGATCCTGTTTGTAATGATGCTACTGATTTCTTTGCCATGACTTAATTATTTTATCTCTTTATGAACTGTCATACGCTTAAGAATAGGATTAAATTTTTTAATCTCTAATCTATCTGGCGTATTCTTTTTATTTTTAGTAGTGATGTAACGAGACGTTCCTGGTTGTCCAGACTCTTTGTGCTCAGTACATTCTAATATAACCTGAATTCTATTTCCTTTTTTTGCCATCTTACGAGGTATTTACGCGTTACGCTTTTTATTTTAAAAATCCTTTAGATTTAGCTTCTTTAATTGCAGCAGAAATACCAATCTTGTTGATTGTTTTCAATGCTGAAGTTGATACTTTTAAAGTAACCCACTTATCTTCTTCAGGAATGTAGAAACGCTTTTTGATTAAGTTAGCGTTAAATTTACGCTTCGTTTTATTCATAGCGTGAGATACGTTGTTCCCAACCATTGCTTTCTTTCCTGTAAGTTCACAAACTCTTGACATTTCTTTCTAACTTTAATGATGTTTCTTTAAAACAGGGTGCAAATTTAAGAAAACTTTGCAATACCAACAAACTAAAAGTGTTACTTTTTTAAAATTTCTTTTTGAAGCATTTCTAAGGCTTTATTGACCGCCTTATTTATGACTTTTACACGATGGTTTCCAAAGCTAAATCGTTCTGAATAAACTTTATCTTTTGTAGCAATAGCAATGTAAACAATGCCTAGGCTTTCATCTGTATCGTCTAATGTTGGTCCAGCATTTCCAGTTGTAGCTATGGCATAATCTGAATTTAATTTCTGTAAACAATTTAAAGCCATCGCTTCTGCGACCTCTTTACTCACAACAGAATGTGCATCTATAAGCGCTTCAGGAACGCCAAGCGTATTGATCTTTACCGCTTTAGTGTAACACACAATGCTGCCTTTAAAATATTTAGATGCACCAGGATTGGCAGTAAAACGTTGTGCAATGGCACCACCTGTACAACTTTCGGCAGTTGCTACTGTTTTATTTTTTTCTGTTAAATACATGCCAATCATAGCTTCAATGGAAACCTCATCTTCAAATCCTGTAAACACATCTTGAATTAAAGGCAATAGCTTTTCGGTTTGTCTTTGCATTTCGGCTTCAATGACCTGCTTAGCATCACCTTTGGCAGACAATCGCAATCTAACACGTCCGAGACTTGGTAAATATGCCAATTTGATAAATTTGGGAAGTTCATTCTCAAAATCTTCAATGCGTTCAGCTAGCGAACTTTCACCTAGACCATAGGTTAAGAATGTTCGATGCTGAATAAAAGGCAATTTAAATTGGCTTCTAATTTTAGGAATTACCTCGTTTGTAATTAATGCTTTCATTTCGAAAGGCACACCAGGAAGCGAGATAAAAATAGTATTATTTTTTTCTAGCCACATACCAGGAGCGCTTCCGTAGGCATTCATTAAGACTTTTGATTTAGAGGGTACAAGTGCCTGATCAATGTTGACTTGCTTTAGAGGTTTTTTGACATACACTTTCCATAAATGCTCAATGTGTTTTCTAACCTGAACATTTTCAATCAAAGTATCATTAAAATAATGTGCTATGGTTGTTTTAGTCACATCATCTTTTGTTGGTCCTAAGCCACCTGTTAAAATAACGATATCTGCATTAGATTCGGCTTCAGAAAGTGCTTTTAAGATATGATCTTTATCGTCTTGAACGGAAGTGATTTGGTATATAGAAACTCCAATTTTATTGAATTCTTTACCAATAAATGCCGAATTAGAATCTACAATTTGGCCAATAAGAATTTCATCGCCAATGGTAATAATTTCGGCTTGCATTACAAATTGAAATCTCTTTTAATTTCAGCAGTAGCCAATTCGACAGCAGCAAGGACACGCTGTAATTCTATTGAGCAATCTTCTCCAACTTTTTCAAATTTGCCCCAATCTTGTACTACGATGAGATCTTGCAATACACCTAGTTCAAAAAGGTCAACAGTTGGTTTCATTTTATGAGCAGCCTGATAGGCATTGAAATAATCCTCTTCTGCTACGGCGTTTTTAAGACGCTCGGCATCTACAGGAACTTCTTCTAGAAATGCCTCTGCAAGCGATTTCACGAAATCCATATCATTGTCTGCTAATTCTTTTACTCTGTATAACTTGTAATGTTGTTCCATTTATTTGACTGTTATTGAAAACATTTGTTTGTCTTCTATAAATCCTGTTAGTCTATCGTTAGCAATAACTTTGCCAACTCCAGCAGGAGTTCCCGTAAATATAATATCTCCAATCTTTAAAGTAAAATATTTTGAGACATATTCAATAATTTCATCAACTTTATACAGCATTAAGCTTGTATTTCCTTTTTGAACCACAACTTCATTTTTTTGTAAACTGAAATTAATATTATCTACACACTCAAAATTAGACTTTGGTAACCAAGACCCAATAACAGCAGCACCATCAAAAGCTTTGGCTTTTTCCCAAGGCAAACCTTTAGCCTTTAATTTTGATTGAAGATCTCTCGCAGTAAAATCGATTCCTAAACCAATCTCATCATAATATTTATGTGCAAATTTCTTAGCGATGTGTTTTCCAACCTTATTAATTTTCACAAGGAGCTCCACTTCATGATGCACATCTTCAGAGAAATCAGGAATGAAAAAAGGTTGTTTTTTGAGTAAAATAGACGTGTCTGGCTTCAAAAACACCACAGGATCTGTAGGTTTTTCGTTTTCCAGTTCTTTGATGTGTTCGGTGTAATTTCTACCTATACAAATAAGTTTCATTGCTCATTAATTGTCATTCCGCACTTGATACGGAATCGCTATTATTTGAATTTAAACATTGGATTCCTGCTCTATCAGGAATGACCATTACTGTAATTTATTATTGAATGCTCTGAGCTTGATGGCTGTCAATACTTTTTTAGTATACAACGGAAAATCAGCATTGAGCAACCAACCAAAATAACCAGGCTCGCTTTCTAGAACATCTGTAACAAGCTTACCTTTATGTTTTCCAAAAGAAAAACATTCCTGACCTTCTTTATTATAGATCAAAAATCCTGCAAAATCAGCAAACTTCTTTCGAGAGCTAAATTCAGCCAAGAACTTGGTATCATTTTCCAAATCTTCGTAACGATCTAGTTGCGCTTTTAAGACTTCGTAAGTCGCTTTTGTATCAGCTTCAGCACTATGAGCATCATCTAAATTTTTATCGCAATAAAATTTATAGGCAGCACTCAAGGTACGTTGTTCCATTTTATGAAAAATGGTTTGCACATCAATAGAAGCTCTGCTTTTCATATCAAAATCGATCTCAGCACGAAGCATTTCTTCAGCCAACAATGGAATATCAAATCGGTTAGAGTTAAATCCGCCTAAATCGGAGTCTTTGATCAAATTATGGACGTCTTTAGAAATCTCTTTAAACGTTGGTTTATCAGCAACATCGGCATCTGAAATCCCATGCACTTTTGTGACTTCTGGAGGAATAGGAATAGTTGGATTTACACGTTGTGTGTAGGTTTCTTCTTTTCCGTTAGGATGCACTTTTAGGATTGATATTTCTACAATTCTGTCGTTTGAAATATTGATCCCTGTGGTTTCAAGATCAAAAAAGCAAATGGGTTTAGAAAGGTTGAGTTGCATGTAGTAATTTTTTGTAAAGATACTTAGAATAAAAAGAAAAGCACAACCTAATGATTGTGCGTATATATTTTAGATTCCTCCACTTCGGTCGGAATGACAATGCGATTTAAATTTCTCTATCAGAATCCCAAGCTTCTAAATAATCTTTAACGGCTTTTACGAATTGTCCACCTAAAGCACCATTAACCACACGATGGTCGTAAGAGTGTGACATGAACATCCTGTATCTGATTCCGATAAAATCACCTTCAGCAGTTTCTACTACAGCTGGCACTTTTCTAATCGCACCTAAGGCTAAAATACCTACTTGTGGTTGGTTGATAATTGGTGTTCCCATAATACTTCCAAAGGTTCCAACATTAGTAACCGTATAGGTTCCACCTTGAATATCATCTGGTTTTAACGCATTATTTCGTGCTCTATTAGCGAGATCATTCACTTTTTTGGTCATCCCAACCAAATTCAACTGATCCGCATCTTTAATAACAGGCACAATTAAATTCCCATCAGGAAGTGCAGCAGCCATTCCTAAGTTGATATGTTTCTTCTTAATGATTGAATCGCCCTGAACAGAAATGTTCATCATTGGGAAATCGCGTAATGCTTTTGCCACAGCCTCCATAAAAATTGGAGTGAACGTTAAGTTTTCGCCTTCACGCTTTAAGAACTCGTCTTTAACTTTTTTACGCCAATTCCATATTTTAGTTACATCTGCTTCAATAAAACTTTGAACATGTGCAGATGTTTGCACAGATTCTACCATATGATGCGCAATGAGTTTGCCCATTCGTGTCATTTCAATAATCTCATCATCACCAGTTGCAACAACTGGAGCACTTTCTTGTTTAGCTTGCGCAGGTTTAGATGGTGCTGGTGTTGACGTTGTTTCTGTTTGTTTTGGTGCTGAAGCAGGTTGAGAAGATCTGTTCTCAATATACGATAGCATATCATTTTTTGTGACGCGTCCGTCTTTACCTGTTCCAGGAATGGCATCAAGTTCTTCTTGTGAAATACCTTCTTGTTTAGCCATATTTTTGACCAAAGGCGAATAAAAACGATCTCCAGAACTAATTACAGGAGCCACAGTATCTTTGGCTGCAACAACCGTTTTTGAAACCTCAGCAACAGCTACAGGCTCTTCATTGGCATCATGTTTTACAGGTTCAGCTTGAGGTGCTGTAGTGGCAGCTGATGCTTCACCTTCTATTTCAATAACTGCTATGGTTTGTCCGACCTGAACAACATCATCGACGTCAAATAGCTTTTCAACTAAAACACCATCAACTTCACTTGGCACTTCACTATCTACCTTATCTGTTGCAATTTCTAAAACTGCTTCATCGGCTTCAATAGTATCACCAACGTCCTTTAACCATGATGTAATTGTTGCTTCAGCAACACTCTCTCCCATTTTAGGGAGCTTTAGTTCAAATTTTGCCATATCTGTAATCTAAGGTCAATTATTGATTTAACGATTGCAAAATTAATGAAAAATCAGTTAGATCGTTGCGATTATTTCAATTAATTATGCTTTAATGGAATTACTGCACCACGACTTTTAGAGCTGTTACTTCCGATGATAAAGTTAGCCTTTTTTGGTAAAATTTTAAATGTGGCATTGCAATTTTTAGGTGAATTGGAAAGGATTTCGATGATTGACTTAAAACTGAGGTAATTATTATCTAAAATGTATTCGGTATTGTTTTCGTAAGTCAATAATTCAAACTTCACAATAGCATCTAACTCAGGAATTTGGTTGTTGGAAATTAAAACCGTTTTTTCAGAATTGATATTGAGCGGTTTAGGTGGTTTTTGAAACCAAGTTGCAAACCGAATTCCGAACCACACCAAAATATTGAACACGATATTTGAGCTAAAATATTTTTTATAAAAAATCTGCATAGCACCATAAAAGCGCTTCGCATAAACTTTATCTTTTAAAGTGCTTTCACCTTTATAATGGATGATAGAGGATTGTCCGTTATACATATTTTGGTAGCCAGCTTTTTCAATTTTATAAGATAAATCCACATCATCGCCATACATAAAATAGTCTTCATCAAAACCACCAACCTGATTGTAAATGTCACGTTTTACCATCATAAATGCACCAACTAAAACCGGAACATTCCCAATACTTTTCTGATCAAGTGTTTTAACATAATATGAATCTGTAAAACCCAGCATTTTTTTAATGGCTACACTTGGTGTAGGTACATATCGTTTTGATTCCGGAAGAAAACTTCCTGTGCCATCAATAAGTCGACATCCTAATAAGCCTAAGTTATTTTGCGCTTCAACAAAAGGCAACAACATTTTGAATGTATCTTCTGCAACAACAGTATCTGGATTTAAAATGCACAGATATTCTCCCTTAGCGTAGGTTACACCAATGTTATTTCCTTTAGAAAACCCATAATTCTCAGCATTTGGAATTAAGGTTACTTTCGGAAACTTAGCTTTGACCATATCGCAGCTATCATCGCTAGAATGGTTATCTACAACAATAATCTCGGCATCTAGATCTTTAATAGCCGCTTCGACACTGGTGAGACACAATTCTAAAAAGTATCTGACATTATAATTTAATATGAGTATTGAAAGCTTCAATATTATGATTTTAGTGAGGCTTCAAACGGAATGCGATTGATGATGCTTCTACCTAAAGTAATTTCGTCTGTGTACTCTAATTCGTTTCCAACAGAGATTCCTCTAGAGATCGTCGATGTAATCACATCACAATCTTGTATTTGCTTATAAATGTAAAAGTTAGTTGTATCGCCTTCCATTGTAGAACCCAAAGCGAAAATGAGCTCTTTAATCTCACCTTGCCTTACTTTATCGACCAAAGACTTTATATTTAACTCATTAGGACCAATGCCATCCATAGGCGAAATTTTTCCTCCTAAAACGTGATACAACCCTCTAAAAGAACTGGTATTTTCGATAGCCATAACATCTCTAATATCTTCGACCACACAGATTAGTTCTTTAGTTCTATGAGGATTTGCACAAATTTCGCACAATTCGGTATCGCTAATATTATGACAACTCTTACAGTATTTGATTTGTGTTTTCATCTCACTTAACGCATCAGCCAAATTAAGCGTTTGCGATTCAGGCTGTCTTAGCAAATGTAAGACTAATCTTAGCGCTGTTCGCTTACCAATACCAGGCAACTGCGACATCTCATTGACTGCATTTTCAAGAAGTTTAGATGAAAATTCCATAACTGCAAATTTCGATTGAATATTGTATTAAAAAAACCACTTTAACAATAATAGTGGTTTCTAGATACAATCTTTTTTATTCGATAATTAGTTTTTTGGTTACCACACCGTCAATAGTGTTCACAGACACAAAATAAAGTCCTGAATTGTATTCAGAAGTATTTAATTGTAATGGTGTAATCAAGTTTTGATCTTTAGAATAGTAGACTAATTTTCCAAGTGCATTAAACACTTTAACGGATACTTTTTCGGACTTATTCCAAGACAGATACACTTGATCCTTTGTTGGATTAGGATACATCTTAAAACTATTTAAATCGAATGCGTCTGTACTTAGAGTATCATCAAACAGGTCAGAAACCCATAACCCACGACCATAAGTCGCAGCATAAATTTTCTGCTGAGTCGTATTAATCTCTAGTTCACTAATGATAACATTTGGAAGATTATTACTAAAAGGCTGCCATTCGGTTAAAGTATTATCAATATAGAATACACCATAATTCATTCCCAAGTATAACCCATCATTTCCATTATCAGACCACACTAAAGCTCTAGCACTAAAGTTAGGCAAGTTCAATAAATAAGACGTCCACGAATCACCTCCATTTGTTGACACAAAAACTTTAGATGCTGATGTAGTAGCTATGGCAATTTTTTCAGGGTTTGAAGGATGCACTGCTATAGCATTGATATTCCCATTAAACCCTGTTAATGGTGCCCACGTATCAAGAATACCTCCAGTTTCAGTTTTAAACAGATCATTTCCAACAGCAGCATACATGGTTACACTATCAGAACCAATTTTTAAATGATTCATATTAGCTCCAAAGTCTTGAGAAATAGACTCCCAAGAATTACCACCATTAGTAGATTTATATATCTCATCATAAGCTGCATAGATGGTATTATCTATATTAGGATCTTGTTCAAAAGGCGTAATCCAGTTTCCTGATTTATTTTCTGGAGAACCAATATACACATCACTATTACCTCCATTAAATGATTTGTAAAGTCCTCCAAATTGAACCGTTCCATAGAGGATACTGGCGTTATTTTTATCGACAAACGTTTCCATACCATCAGCTCCTAACCAATCTTTCCATGTGCCATTAGAATCTAATACAGATGTTCCGTTATCTTGAGAACCACCAGACACTACAACAGGATTCGTTTGGCTAATTCCAATTCTATAAAATTGTCTAATCCCTAAACCAGGAGTTAAATCTCTGTAATAAGCGCTAGACACATTGAGCGGATCGTCAGCAACATAAATACCACCATCGGTTCCAGTATACAATTTATAACCATCGGTAGGATTGCCAACAAACTCCATAATGTCAATATCTGCATGATTATAGCCAATATTTTGGTTTTGGGCTACTCCAGGAATCCACTGTGAGGTTATATTAAAACTATTGCCTCCATCTGTTGAACGCCAAGACAACACACCAGCAATGTGAACATCCATTGCATTTTCTGGATGAACTGCAATATCCATATCTCTTGGTGCTTGTCCTGAATCATCATCAGCAGAAGAGCTATAACCAAAATAGTTATTTGTACCATGATTTAATTTGATGAAAGTATTTCCAGAATCGACAGACCTATGGATGCCGCCAAAAATTCCTCCTGAAGCTTCAAGCACATACACAATGTTCGGGTTATCTGGAGAAACACCCATCATTTTAGGGCCTATAGAAAATTCATTTGGTGAATTTTCAAAGCCTTCTTCAAAGACAAGTCCTAATGCAGAATCTTCAATATATACATCATCAATAGTTAAACCTCTACCATAATTCGCTGTACCTTCAAAAGCAATATAATAATCTGAAGAAGCATTAGGCAAGCTTAGTGTTATATCTGTCCACACTGCAGATTCAGTAGTATAATTAGCTAATTCCATCCATGCACCAGCAGAAGATGTTTTATAAAGCACACGAAGTGCATCTACATCACCTGCCCAATTAACATTAGTATATGAGAAATTCAATTTAGGGTCTGAAGCACCTGTTAGGTCAATAGATTCTGAAACCAAATTCGTTATTGGCGAATCAAAGTTATCAACATAACATATCGCCATTCCGTTTCCTGTTTTAGGTGAAACTGTTCCATTTTGATTTGAGTTACCAGTGATCCAATCATTATTCCTGAAGACATATTCTTGTGTCCAATTTGATAAGGCATCAGGTATTTTAAAAGTTTGTCCGCCATCTTCGGATATAAAAAACAAATCACCAGAAGCATAAATAATATTTGAGTCTCCAGGTTTGAATTCAATATCGTATCCATTGGTTGCAGAATCATTAATAATGAGCCAATCTAATCCACCATTAAAAGATTTATAAATTCCACCACCACTTGAGCAGTACATCTTATTGGTATTATTAGGATCAATTAAAATTTTGTTTACCGTTCCTGATCCTGTGTCAGCAAGTACATTCCATGTCGCACCAGAATCTGTAGATTTAAAAATAACACCTCCAGAAGAACCCCAAAAATAAATAGTTGGATCTGTTGGATCCATAGCAAGTGCTCCTACATCTAATGTTGAAAGATTATCTGTAAGTACAGTCCAACTAACACCGCCATCTGTTGTTCTCCATACACCACCTGTATTGGCACCAATGATAATATGGTTAGGATTTGATGATTCAACCGCAATAGAGGTCACTCGACCAACACCTGGATTCCAACCTGAAGTTTGATTCCAATAATCTGGTCCGAGAGGTTGCCAAGCACCAACTGTTGTTCGTGCTGCTCCAAAATTTTGATTCAAATAGCTATTGTAACTTTCTAATTCGGAGTAGTAAGCTTCAGGAGTCATGAGCATTCCATTCTCATCCATGTTTTGAAGCGCTTGATATTCCCATCTTTTATAAGGTTTGAAACCTGTTCCGCGTTCTGTTCCAACAATTGCAAAATGTGCTTCAGCAGCTTCTTGTATCTCTTGAACAGTATAAGTTCCCTTTTCAATCATTTCTCTATATTCTTGAGCTGACGCAACAGTCATAGAAATAATTAAGGTCAATAGTAGATAATATCGTTTCATTTCAAAGCTATTTTAACCAATTAGAAGTATCTTATCTAAATTATGAGTGTATACTTATAACAACACATAATTAGAAAATCCTTAATATTGTGTACAATTTTTTTGCTAAAATAAGATATTTCAACCAAACTTTTGTTACATCTAAATTATGAGTACTACTTCTATTATCCTGTTGATTCTCTCCTATTTTACTATTTTGATCCTCATTTCATATGTCACAGGTAAAGAAGACTCCAATGAAGCATTCTTTAAAGCAAACAAAGCTGCACCTTGGTATTTAGTTGCCTTTGGAATGATAGGCACCTCCTTATCTGGAGTTACTTTTATCTCAGTTCCTGGAGCAGTTGAAACCAAACAGTTTGGTTATTTTCAAGTTGTTCTTGGGTATTTTTTTGGTTATCTCGTTATAGCTTATGTGTTGCTTCCCTTGTATTATAAAATGAATTTAACTTCCATTTACACTTACCTCAAAGAACGTTTTGGAAACACCAGTTATAAAACAGGCTCAGTGGCTTTTCTAATCTCTAGAACTGTTGGTGCGGCATTCAGATTATTTTTAGTGGCTAAGGTCTTGCAATTATTGGTCTTTGACAAGATTCACATTTACGAAGACTATACAATACCGTTTCCAGTAACCGTTGTAATTACGATTTTATTGATCTGGTTATACACTTTTAAAGGAGGTATAAAAACAATTATTTTCACAGATACGCTTCAAACATTATTTATGCTAGTTTCTGTGGTAGTGACCATTATTTTTTTAGCAAATGCTCTAGACCTAAGTAGTGTTTCTGAAGTCTATTTAAACATTACAAAGAGTGATTTAAGTAAAGTCTTCTTTTTTGATGATGTAAATGATTCGCAATTTTTTCTAAAAAGTTTTCTAGCAGGTGTATTTATTACAATAACCATGACAGGTTTAGATCAAGATATGATGCAAAAGAACCTCACCTGTAAAAATTTAAAAGATGCGCAAAAGAATATGATTAGCTTTAGTGTTATTTTAATTTTTGTCAATCTTTTATTCTTATCTCTAGGCTTACTCCTCACACAATATGCTGCTCAACAAGGCATCACGGCAAAAAAAGATGATCTATTTCCAACAATTGCTATGCTACCTGACATTGGAGTTGTCACGTCTTCGTTTTTTATTTTAGGATTAATTGCTGCAGCTTACAGTAGTGCAGATAGTGCCTTAACGTCATTAACAACTTCATTTTGCATAGACATTGTTGATCTTGACCAAAAACCTGAACAGGATAAAAAACGTATTAGAAAGCAGGTTCATATCCTTTTTAGTGTGATACTTGTGATCGTAATCATTCTTTTTGATTTACTATTCACAGATGTATCTGTAATTTGGGAATTATTTAAAGCAGCTGGTTATACGTACGGACCATTATTGGGTTTGTTTGCTTTTGGTATTCTAACAAAAACACATTTAAAAGATCACTATGTTTGGATCATTGCCATTATAGCGCCAATTGTATCCTATTTGATTAATCTCTATTCTGTTGATTTATTGAATGGTTATGAAATAGGTTTTGAAATTTTAATTGTAAATGGACTACTTACCTTTTTAGGGTTATTATGTATTAGTAAAAAACCTAGTATTGATTAGTACTCAGCAAAACTAAAGTGCAAGCTTCTTCAAAGAAGATATTATGATCTGTTAGTATTTTTTGTAGTTCAGGATTTTCAGTGCCTGGATTAAAGATTACACGTTTCGGATTCAGTGAAATAATATAATCATAAAATGCTTCTTGTCGATTTGGATTTAAATACAACGTCACTGTATCAATATGCTCATAAGACATCAAGACGGTATCAATGCCAACACCAGCCACGACTCCTTCTTTTAATCCATAAGCCACAACATGATGATCATATTGTACCAATCTATGAATGGCAATATTTGAATAACGTTCAGGCTTTAAAGAAGCGCCTAATACTAAAGTTGTCTTAGTCATACCTTTTATTTTATTCAAAATTACAGCTTCTAAATGCCAATTAAAATTCCCATATGTGTTAAAACGTTGTTAAGTTATGTTAAATCCAGTAACGTAATTTAAAAGTGAACGTCTATGAGGTAACAACGATTCTTATTCATAAGAATTTATTAACTCAATCAATCAAAAAATGAACAAAATTACACTATTGTGTGTATTAATGTTATCTATGATAACGCACACATTTGCTTCAGAAGAAGCTAAAGCACGAGAAGGTTCAATATCAGGTCGTGTTATTGACGCATCCTTGAATCAACCATTACCTTATGTAAATGTTTTAATTACAGATACTGAAGGAAACACCATTACTGGTGGCATCACCAATGATGACGGAACATTCACTATTGAAAACATTCCTGAAGGAAAAGCCACTTTAAGTATTCAATACATTGGTTTTAAAACTTCAACTAGAAGTATCACTATCGCCAAAGGCAACTACAAAGTAAATGTAGGCGATGTATTTCTTGAAGAAGATGTTGAAAGCTTAGAAGAAGTTACTGTTGTTGCGGAAGTCACTACCATTCAACAAAAAGTAGACAGAAAAGTGATCACTATTGGTAAAGACCTTACAACTTCTGGACCTACTGCAAGTGATATTATGAATAATTTGCCTTCAGTAAATGTTGATCAGCAAACTGGAAACATTAGTTTGAGAGGTAATGAAAATGTACGTGTTATGGTCGATGGGAAATTATCTAATGTTCCTATTGCACAATTATTACGTCAGATTCCTTCAAATTCAATTAAGCAAATCGAATTAATTACCAACCCTTCAGCAAAATACAATCCAGAAGGTATGAGTGGTATCATTAATATCATTCTTCATAAAAACACAACCATTGGATTTAACGGAAATGTCAATTTTGGTTTAACCAAAGAGATTTTTGCAAAGTTCAACAGTTCAATTGATATGAACTACAGAAATGGAAAATTCAATTTTTATGGTAACTACGGAAACAATATTGGTAAATATGCCAACTTCGGATTTATAGAGCGTTTGGATGACCAGTCTGAACAAGCTTTCGATTTTGGTAATAATAACAAATCACATCTCTATAAGATAGGTGTCGATTTTTATATGAATGATAACAACACGATTTCATTTTTTACGAATCAAAATGTATTTGATGGTAAAGGTGATGGTAGTACAGCTATTCAATTTGTGAACCAGCCACTACAGCTTCAAAATTTCTTCAATAATATTGACAACAATGTTGCGCAGTACAATGGTATTTACAACCATAAGTTTAAAAAAGAAGGTGAAACTTTAGATCTTGAGGTTGACTACAGTGTATTTAATCAAGATGAAGTTGCTAATTTCAGTTTTGTTAATATTCCTTTTCCACCAAACTACATTGATAATGTTGATACCAACAGAGATCAAACGGTTATAAACTTAGATTATACAAATCCTTTAAATGAGAACACCAAACTTGAAGTTGGTGGTGAGATTCGCCTTTTTGAAACAAATATCGATTACAACTCTTCAGGTTTATCAGTAAATCCGTTACAAGATATGATCGACAATAATGGTGATGAGTTTATCCCAACACCAAGTACCGATTTCACATACAAAAGAGATATCTATTCGCTTTACGCAACTTATGGTAAGACATTTGAAAAATGGAGTTATCAAGTTGGAGCCAGAGTTGAAAGTGTTACTGAAGATGCTTCAGCTTTAAGTTTTTCGGTAAATGGATTAGAAGACACACCTTTTGAAAACGACTATTTTCAAGTCTATCCTTCAGCATTTGTGACTTACAGTCCGAGTGAAAAAAACTCTTATCAAATGAGTGTAAGTAGACGTGTTGATAGACCAGGATTACAACAGGTCAATCCTATTCGTGAATGGAGTACGCCTTTAGTATCTTCTTTTGGAAATACAAACCTTCAACCTCAATTTACGAATTCTGTAGAGTTCAACTACACCAGAAAACTTGAGAACGGAACCATTACTGCTGGTGTATTTTACAGATTGGTAGAAGATGAAATAAATAGAGCTGTTTATATTGATCCTTTAGATCTGAATAAAAGTATTCTAACCTTTGACAACTTTGATAACACGACAGCTTTTGGTTTAGAATTAAGCAGTAATTACAGACCAACGAAATGGTGGAGTTTAAATACAAGCTTTGATTTGTTTGCAAGACAACAAAAGGGAATTGCTGATGTCTTAACTCAGCCTATTGGAACCGCTACTGCAGATGACATTGAACAAACCACAATTAAAGTAGACAATATTGTATACAACTTTAGATTATTCAACAACTTTAAGGTCACCAAAAAATTAAACCTGTCTTTATTTACAATGTATAGAGGCGAAGAAAAAGGCTTACAATTTACCAGAAAGCCAATGTTTATGGTAAACACTGGACTGCGTTACAGTTTTATGACAGACAACAGAGCTACATTTAGCTTTAACTACAGTGATATTTTCAACACAATGAAGTTTGAATTTGAAGGTGATAGACCATACCCTCAAGTTGGTGAATTTAATTGGGAAAGTAACACTTGGAATGTATCTATAGCTTACCGATTTGGTGGTGGAAAATACAGAGCCTTACGTCGTAAGAATAGAGATGATAATGAAGCCTCTGGAAGTGGTGGATTTATGTAAAAACAATACAGTACTCTTAATAGCCTACATAATAGTTGATGGTTAGTGTTAAGTTTGGTTATTAAGTTTACAGCCCGAAGTTCGTAAGAGCTTCGGGTTTTTTTTATACTCAAAAAAGGACTTGTAAGGCTTTTGAATTAAAAACGACTTAATAGGCACAACACTATTTTTAGGAATTAGTTAGGATATGCATCCTAAGTTTTTTTAGAGTTGATTGGTTAATAGTAAAAAGTTCGAGAATACCCTTCTCGAACTTTTTTATGTTAATTAAAGTTAAATCTGTATTTAGATATAATAAAACTGAAATTTAAACGTCTTAGTACTGTGATAAGTTTTAAAGTTAATCAGTTGAACCTATCACTGTTTTTATAGTTTTAGTGTAAGTGAAATTGGTTAATAGCGAGGAAATCCGGAATGGCAACATTTCGGATTTTTTTTACCATTTAATTATAGCGCTAGCCCAAGTAAAACCACTTCCAAAGGCAGCCAAAACAACCGTATCTCCTTCTTTAATTTTACCTTTCTCCCAAGCTTCAGTTAATGCAATTGGAATAGAAGCAGCAGTGGTATTGCCATATTTTTGAATGTTATTGAACACTTGATCATCTGAAAGCTTAAATTTTTTCTGAATGAACTGAGCAATTCGCAAGTTAGCTTGATGCGGAATCAACATATCAATATCATCTACACCCAATTTATTATGCATTAAGCCTTCCATAATTACTTCGCTGAAACGCACAACTGCATTTTTAAATACAAACTGACCATTCATATAAGGATAATAACTTTCATCGTTAGGATCATTTTCAGCTAAAATGTCATTCACCCAGCGCTTTCCCATACCTGGCGCAATAAGTACTAACTCTTCAGCATGTTCACCTTGCGAATGTAAGTGAGTTGACAAAATTCCTTTACTAGTATCTTCTTCTCTAGTTAATACAGCTGCGCCTGCGCCATCTCCAAAAATAACAGACACGCCTCTTCCTCGAGTGGTTTTATCTAAACCATAGGAATGTAATTCGCTTCCAATTACTAAAATGTTCTTATACATTCCTGTTTTGATAAAATTGTCTGCCACAGAAATCGCATATACAAATCCAGAACACTGATTTCTTACATCTAATGCACCAACAGTTTTAATGTCTAAAGCATGTTGCACTTGAACGCCTGGACCTGGAAAATACATATCTGGACTTAACGTAGCGAAGATGATAAAATCGATATCATCCTTATCAATTCCAGCACGTTCAATAGCAACTTTGGCTGCCTTAACACCCATTGACGCTGTTGTATCATCAGAACCTGACTTTACCCAACGGCGTTCTTTGATTCCTGTTCGCTCTTGAATCCATTCGTCACTGGTATCCATCATTTTAGACAAATCGTCGTTGGTAACCACATTATCAGGAACATAGTGTCCTAAACCTATTATTTTGGAATTGTACATAGTTTTAGTTTAGTATTGAATATAAGAGATGCAATTTAACCATTTCAGAATCGACTTTTTTTAAAGTTTAGGCAATTCGTTATGCATGCATAATACTTAAAAATGTCAGTTTGTCACTTTATTGCTCTTGGTACTTTTTTTGTCATAGCTAAGTCATTAATCATAATCTTAATAAAAAAACATATATCATGGCAAAAGGAAACATTAATGTATCGGTTGAAAATATTTTTCCGCTCATTAAAAAATTCTTGTACAGTGATCACGAAATCTTTTTACGTGAATTAATTAGTAATGCAACAGATGCAACACTAAAGTTAAAACATTTAACCAGTATTGGTGAAGCTAAAGTAGACTACGGCAATCCTATAATTGAAGTAAAAGTCGATAAAGATGCGAAACAACTTCGTATCATCGATCAAGGTGTTGGTATGACCGCAGATGAAGTTGAAAAGTACATCAACCAAATTGCATTTTCTGGTGCTGAAGAATTCTTAGATAAATATAAAGACGCTGGAAAAGATACAGGCATCATTGGTCATTTTGGTTTAGGTTTCTACTCTGCGTTTATGGTGGCAGATAAAGTTGAAATCATCACTAAATCTCATAAAGACGAACCAGCAGCGCATTGGGCTTGTGATGGTTCGCCAGAATTCACACTTGAAAAAGCAGACAAGACAGATAGAGGTACTGAAATTATACTTCACATTGCGGAAGATTCGACTGAGTTTTTAGAAGATTCAAAAATTCGTGAGCTCTTATCAAAGTATAACAAGTTCATGCCTATTCCAATTAAATTTGGAACTAAGGAAATCAACGATCCAGACTTCACACCTCAAACTATTAAGGATGAGGATGGAAAAGAAACTACAGAACCTCATAAACAAATTACTGTTGATGATATCATCAATAATCCTAATCCAGCTTGGACAAAACAACCAACAGATTTAAAAGATGAAGATTATCAGAATTTCTACAGAGAACTGTATCCAATGCAGTTTGAAGAACCTTTATTCAACATTCATCTTAACGTAGATTATCCGTTCAACCTTACAGGAATTTTATACTTCCCTAAGATGACAAATGATCTAAACATTCAAAAAGACAGAATTCAGCTGTATCAAAACCAAGTGTTTGTAACTGATAATGTTGAAGGTATTGTTCCTGAATTCTTGACCATGTTGAGAGGTGTCATTGATTCGCCAGACATTCCGTTAAATGTGTCGCGTAGTTATTTACAAGCAGATGGAGCGGTTAAGAAAATTTCGTCGTACATCACACGTAAGGTCGCAGATAAATTGAAATCTTTATTCAATAGCAATCGTGAAGATTTTGAAAAGAAATGGGACGATATTAAAATCGTTATTGAATACGGAATGCTTTCTGAAGAGAAATTCTTCGAAAAAGCAGATGCCTTTGCATTGTATCCAACTGTAGATGGCGATTTCTTCACCTATGAAGAATTGTACAACAAAATTAAAGCGAAGCAAACTAACAAAGATGACAAACTTGTTATTTTATATGCTTCAGATAAAGATGCACAACATTCATATATTGAAACGGCAAAGTCAAAAGGTTATGAAGTCTTGTTATTAGATTCGCCTATTGTATCGCATTTAATTCAGAAGTTAGAAACTACCAAAGAAAATATTTCGTTCGCTCGTGTTGATGGTGATCATATTGATAACCTGATCAAGAAAGATGACACGTCTATCTCTAAGCTTTCTGAAGAAGAAAAAACACAATTAGATGCGTTATTAAAAGACATTGTGCCTTCAGAAAAATTTATGGTACAATTAGAAGCTATGGATAGCGAAGCTTCTCCATTTATCATTACCCAACCAGAATTTATGCGTCGTATGAAAGAAATGCAACAAACTGGTGGAGGCGGAATGTTTGGAATGGGACAAATGCCAGAGATGTACAATCTTGTGGTAAATACCAATTCTGAACTCGTTGGAGAAATTCTTAATACCAAAACTAAGAAGAAACAAGAACGTTTGATCAACCAGAGTTTAGATCTAGCGCGACTGTCACAAGGTTTATTAAAAGGTGAAGAATTAACAAATTTTATCAAGCGCAGCTACGATATGATTAAATAGTCTGATAATGTCATGCTGAACTTGTTTCAGCATCTCACAAATAATTTCAACCACTTTGAAAATTCAAAGTGGTTTTTTTATTAAAAAAAATTACCTCTGACATCATTTGACACAAACCCAAATACCTTTGCTATATGTTTAACTATAAATCAATTAAAAAATGAAAAATGCTGTTAACTGGTTTGAAATTCCAGTAGCCAATTACAACAGAGCTAAGCAGTTTTACGAAACTGTTATGGATTCAAAAATCAAAGACCATCACATGCCAGAACAAAACACGAAATATGGCATGTTTGCTTATGATGAGGATAATAATGGAGTTGGTGGCGCAATCATTGAAGCCGAAGGACAAAACCCAACGCAAGATGGTGCGACCATTTATTTAAATGGTGGTGACAACCTAAACACACCTCTAAATAAAGTGGAAACTGCTGGAGGAAAAATTGTAATGCCAAAGACTGATATTGGTGAGTTTGGTTATATCGCTCAATTTATTGATACAGAAGGCAATCGTATAGCATTACATTCGTATATGTAATATTAATCAATCAAAAAAAGAACAGATAGTGAATTGCTTTTTGCAGTTCGCTATCTTTGTTATAATGTCACAACTTTCGCGTTTAATATCGATTCTTACTTTGCTGCGTTCTAAACGACTTTTAACAGCTAATGAACTTTCAAAAAAGTTTGATGTAAGTGTACGTACCATTTATAGAGACATTAGAAAAATAGAAGAAGCTGGCATTCCTGTGATGACCATTGAAGGAAAAGGATATTCGCTTATGGAAGGATATGCTGTATCGCCTGTTCAATTTACCGAAAAACAAGCCAATGCTTTAATTACCGCCCAATTATTAGTTCATCAAACTAATGATTCTTCATTTACTACAGATTTTAACGAAGCCATTACTAAAATTAAGTCGGTGTTTCGCACTTCGGTTCAAGAAAAAAGTGAACTACTAGCCAGTAAAATTTATGTGTTTGACACTAATTATGATAATATTTCAAGTAGTGCTCTATCTGAAATTCAATTAGCCATTACCAATTTCAATTATGTAGATATTACTTATCAAAAAGCTGAAGACCCTAACATAACATTCAGAAAAATTGAACCTTATGCCCTATTCTCAACAAATAATAAGTGGATATTAATAGCTTGGTGCTACTTACGCGATGATTATAGAGCATTTAGATTGGATCGTATTCAATCTTTTAAAATTTTAAACGAACAATTCAAAGACCGAAAGTTCAACCTGCAAACCTATTTTCAATCTTGCCCATTTGATAATAAGTAACTTCCATAGACCCAATACGATCTTGCACAAACTTTGTAGTGTTTTCCTTATTAAATTTTACGCCTTAGCTGATATTTATATTAACATATCGAACACTAACGAATTTATTCCCTGATTTTCCGTAACTTATATAAGGTTATGATTTTGAAATGCATTCAGATAATTCTTATATAAAAGTTATTTTCAAAGATATATCCTTTTCTAAAAAGGAGATCGGCATTATTGAATCTGTATTCCATAAAGTTGCTTTAAAAAAAGGAACCTTTATACTCAAACCAGGCGATATTGCTGATGCTCAATATTATATCTTTGAAGGCTGTTTACGTTCGTTTTATGTAGACAGACATGGCAAAGAACATACCGTTCAGTTTGGAATATCAGACTGGTGGATAAGTGATTACACTTCATTTTTTTCAAACACCAAAGCCATTATGCATATTGAAGTTATTCAAGATGCTATAGTCTATAAGATATCTAGAGAAGACAAAGAGTTCCTTTACAGTCATGTTCCAAAAGTTGAATCCTTTTTTAGAGTCAAGCTAGAACGTGCTTTTGCCGCATTTCAACGTCGAATTTTATCTGGATTATCGCTAACAGCCAAAGAGCGCTACCTCAGATTTATAAGCCGTTATCCTAACATCGAAAAATCAGTAAAAAATTATCATATCGCATCTTATCTTGGCATTACTACACAAAGCTTGAGTAGAATTCGAAAAGAATTGATTCACAAATAGATAAATTACCATACATCAATTTTTATTCAAAAGTCTCGCATTATATTTGCGCCATGATTAGATAAATCGTAACCTTTAAATCCCTGATGATTAATAGCTAAAAAGCGCAAGTTTAATGACTTGCGCTTTTTTATTTGTCAAAAATTAAAAATTTGTAACGCTTATAAAAAAGTGTCGTCCAATAATAAATTGTATTTTTAATTCATCATCAAAAAATCAAGGACTATGACCTCTAAGCATCTATTTCCAAAATTCGCAATACTAGTAATTACCCTATTTAGTGCAGTAGTAACTTATGCGCAAGACCTAGACACTAAAATTCAACAATATGTCAAAAACGCAGGCTATGATAATACCACTAGTGGTGTTTCGATTTTAGTGGCTAAAGATGGAAAGGTCATTTACGCTAACGGATTTGGAATGGCTGACCTTGAAAATAACGTCAAGACAGAACCTAAACACGTCTTTGAAGTTGGTTCTATCACAAAACAATTTACTTCTGTAGCTATTTTAATGCTTGAAGAACAAGGGAAATTGAATGTTAATGACAATATCACTAAATACATACCAGATTATCCTACACAAGGAAAAGCCATTACCATTCATCATTTATTAAATCATACGTCTGGAATAAAAAGTTATACCAATATGCAAAGCTTTATGGATCAATCTAGAGTAGATCTTAGTCCGAAAGAACTCATAGACGTGTTTAAAAATGAGCCTATGGAATTTGATCCAGGCACATCATATAATTATAACAATTCTGGATATATTCTTTTAGGATATATTATTGAAATTGTATCTGGTCAAACTTATGCTGAATTCATTCAAACTGAAATTTTTGATAAGCTTGGTATGAAACATTCGTATTATGGAAGTATGATTCAACTTATTCCAAATCGTGCTAGAGGCTATTCTGAAATAGAAAACGGATTTAGAAATGCAGATTATTTGAGTCTAACACTACCTTATGCCGCAGGTTCTATAATGTCTACAACAGGAGATCTATTGCTATGGCAAAATGCAATTAGTAGTAACAAACTTATAAAGCAATCTACTTTAGATAGAGCTACCAATGGTTCAACACTAAACAATGGTGAAGCAATTGACTATGGTTATGGTTGGATAAAAGGCAGTATTAGAGGTTCTAAAACTTATGAACACTCAGGTGGTATCTTTGGATACACATCCAATGGTATTTTCTTACCTAATGAACAGGTATACGTTATTGGTTTAAGCAATTGTGATTGTAAAAATGTTGGTGCTTTAACAACTCAAATTGCTGCTGAAGTGATTGGTAAACCTTATCCAAAAAAGGAAGATGCGATTACATTAAGTGATACTGAGCTTAAAAAATGGGTTGGTGCTTATGAATTTGAAGGTGGTGTTGTAAGACATATTACATTTAAAGATGGCACATTGTTTAGTCAGCGTGAAGGAAGTACAAATCTTCAAATCTACCCTATGACATCTACCCATTTTATTTTTGAAGGTGGCGATGTATCGTATAATTTCTTTATAGAAGAAGGAAACCGAATGGCAAAATTTAATACCGAAAAAGAAACTATTATTGGAAAAGGCATAGATAAAGCACCTCCTGCTGAACGTAAATCCATAACCTTGCCTGTAAACGTTTTAGAAGACTACGTAGGTAAGTACGAATTAGCGCCTACCTTTATCATTACTATTAAAATTGATAACGAACGTCTTATCGCACAAGCAACTGGACAGCCTGAGTTTGAACTTTTCGCAGAAGAAAAAGACAACTTTTATTTGAAAGCTGTTCCGGCTGAAGTTGTATTTAACAGATCTGATTCTGGCGATGTTGAAAGTCTTACTTTAAAACAAAATGGTCAAGAAATGCCTGCTAAAAAAACAGAATAAGTAATTTGCAGAATATGAAACCATCACAACAACTTGCAAGTCGTTTTAGAGAACTATTTTTAAATGGAAAATGGATTACTGGTACAAACATCAAATCGCTGTTAAGTGATGTTAGTTATCAACAAGCTACAGCCAATATCTTATCTTTAAATTCAATTTATAAACTTACTTTCCACATTAATTATTATCTTGAGGGTGTATTACTAGTTTTAAAAGGTGGTCGTTTAGACATTAAAGATGAATTTAGCTTTGATTGTCCTGAGATCTCGTCGGAAGAACAATGGCAAAAGTTAGTAACTGCATTGGCAGCCAATGCTGAAGACTTTGCCAAACATATTGAAGCCTTAACTGAAACACAACTTGATGCTGTTTTTGTTGATGAAAAATATGGTTCTTATCGTAGAAACATTGAAGGATTAATTGAGCATACTTATTATCATTTTGGTCAAATAGCACTTATTAAAAAAATAGTTATCAACAAAAACAAACTCTAAATATGAAAAAAGATAGTCGCTTACCTTTGGGTATTGCAGTGGGAGTTGCTGTTGGTACAGCAGTTGGAGTTTCTACTGACAATATTGGGTTGTGGATTCCTGTAGGTATTGCTTTAGGTGCCGGAATTGGTGGTGCCTTAAAAATGTCAAAAAAAAAACAAAGCTAGATAAAGGCTTTATATTGCATAACTCTGAAGTCAAATGTATTGAATTCTGGGTGTTGCGCTTTTAACTTTTTATATAGTGGCATTCTACTAATAGAGATATTTGCTGCTCCAGAGCCTGAGGTCAAAGATACCGTTTTTACGATGCGATTACCCAGCTCAAATTCATGTATTCTTGGCACGTTTTCTTCTACGATTTTCAACTTCAAATCATAAGCTTTCAAATGCTTTCTAAAAAAATATTCAGGTCCATTTTTACTATTTCCACCAGTAAAAAGTAAGGTTTCTACATTAGGATATTTTTTTAAATAGCCTACCACATCTCTTAATTTAATATTGGTCATTCCTAAATCTGAAGCATCCATTTTCTTGCGTTCAGCACTTTCAACAATATCACACACACCTATTTTATGTCGTATTAAAAAAGCTTTTCGTTCTTCAATCGCTTCAATTGAATTATCGTAACGCAAATTCAAATTGTGGATTTTATCAATATAAAGCCACAAGGAATTATGATAACTTCCATAACAGAAGTCCACATCCTTTTCAAGCAATTCACCTTTAGAAAATCTTGGAGGCGGTAAGGTTCCTACTATAAGTTTGGTGGTGTCAGAATTTATAAAAGGTTGGTATGGATGTTTGTGAAGAAACATAAAAAACCTGTTCTATAAAATGACCGTTTATCTGGTAAATACTAGTTCATTTTCAGAAGATAGGCTTTCAGTGTAGCGATAATTATCGTAATCAAAACCTTTAAGGTCTTCAACACTTTCCGCATTGGTATCAATAACATATCTCGCCATTAAACCTCTCGCTATTTTTGAAAAAATGGCTATGGTTTTGTACTTACCATCCTTAAGTTCTTGAAACTTTACATGAACAACTAGAACTTTTAAAGCTTTTACATCTACTGCTTTAAAATATTCATTACTGGCCAAATTTAAAAACAACTCGTCATCCTCTAGCTCTGAATTTAAAGCTTCTGTAACTTGTTTTCTCCAAAACTCATATAGGTTCTTATGCTTTCCGACAGGAAATTTTGTTCCCATTTCTAGTCGGTAAGGCTGTATAAGATCTAATGGTTTTAACACACCGTAAAGTCCAGATAGAATACGAACTGTATCTTGCAATTTTTCAAGGTTTTTCGAGGTAATGGTATACGCATCTAAACCTCTGTAAACATCACCATTAAACGCATAGACAGCTTGTCTGGCATTAGTTTTAGTAAACGGCAAAGACCATTCTTGATTACGTTCGTAATTAAGCTGACCTAAATTATCTGAAATATGCATGAGTTTCGATAAACTTTTTGCAGATTTCTTTTTTAAAAGTTTATTTAAACGTTCAGCCTGACTCAAAAAACAAGCTTCGGTAGTTTTTGTTGTTGGCAATTTAGAATCGTAGTCAAGTGACTTAGCAGGAGATAAAACAAGCTTCATATTTCTATTAGTTTTTCTTATCTCAAAGTTACAATTAGATAAGCGAATTATCAACTGATGTCGTTCTTATTATCTATCGTACAATAAGTAATATAAATATCATTTTTGATGCTTAGCGTAGTGGCGCCATTTCTCAATACATTGTTGCATGTCATCTGGAATTTCAGAATCAAAACGCATAGTTTCTCCTGTTTTAGGATGGACAAAACCTAGTGTTTTAGCATGTAAGGCTTGTCTTGGTAAAACTTTAAAGCAATTTTCAACAAACTGTTTGTATTTTGAAAACGTGGTTCCTTTTAAAATGCGTTCTCCTCCATAACGTTCGTCATTAAACAACGTATGTCCAATATGTTTCATATGAACGCGAATTTGATGTGTGCGACCTGTTTCTAATTTACAGGACACTAAAGTGACATAACCAAGACGTTCAATCACTTTGTAATGTGTTACTGCTGGTTTTCCTTTGTGTTCTTCATCGCCTTCAAAAACAGTATTTTGTAAACGGTTTTTAGGATGTCTCCCTATATGACCTTCAACCGTACCTTCATCAGCTTCAATATTTCCCCAAACTAAAGCAACATATTCTCGTTCACTAGATTTATCAAAAAACTGTTTCGATAAATGCGTCATGCTTTGTTCAGTCTTAGCAATCACTAACAATCCGCTCGTATCCTTATCAATACGATGCACTAAACCTGGACGATCACTACTGTTGTTTGGTAAATTATCAAAGTGACAAATGAGTGCGTTGATCAATGTACCAGAATAATTTCCATGACCTGGATGCACAACCATTCCTGCTGGCTTATTCACGACTAATAATTCGTCATCTTCAAAAACAATATCAAGTGGAATATCCTCAGGTGTTAATAAATACTCATAAGGAGGATGCTCAAACAGCACACGTATTTCATCAAATGGCTTTACCTTATAATTAGATTTTACAGGCGAATCATTTACATAAATACTTCCATCTTTGGCTGCCGTTTGAATTTTATTGCGTGTTGCATTTTCAATACGATTCATTAAATATTTATCAATGCGCAAAGGTGCTTGCCCTTTATCTACAGTAAACGAATGATGCTCATATAAGTCATCATCATTATGGTCTTGAGGTAATTCTGGAGTTTTCATTTATTTTGAAGAGCGCTTACCATTACCAAGTACTAGATCAATTTTAGACGTTAATGGCAACATATCACCAGCTTTAATAGATTGGCCTTTATGTTTTATTGACAACACCTCGTCCTTACCAATATCATCTGCATAAGTAATATTACCAACCTCAAAGCCAAGTGCTTCTAAAGTTGGTTTTGCCTGTCTAAATGTACGTCTAACAATATTTGGTACAGCGACTTTTCTGAACCCTGACGGATTTAAGATTAGATAGATCTTTCGGTCTTCTTTTACTTGGCTACCTGCAACAGGATATTGTTCAATAACAGAAAATTTAGGATAATTCGGATTGAAATTAGCAGAGTCCTGTATTTCCATAACCAAATCATTGTCATTGAGTTCGATCTTCGCAGTTTCAATGGTTTTTCCTTTTAGATCAGGCACTGTGACAAATTCACCATGGTTCGTGGTCGTCTTTAAATACCATTTTCCTATAAATATTAGAATAATTAAAGCAACAATAGCAAGACCAAGTTGCTTCAAAAATATTTTACTTCTAAAAAAATGAATTAAACTCATAACATTGAATAGCTGTTGACAAATATATAAAAATGAAAAGGTTTACTTAAGGGTTTATTTGGTATTTTAGCTTAACTGATAACGCAACTAATTATTATTTACATTAGATACGTTGAGATCTGATAAAAAGATCCTAAGCATTACATTTAAAATGAAAAAAAATATTGCCATTATAATGGGAGGCTATTCTAGCGAATATGAAATCTCTCTTCAAAGTGGTCAAGTGGTTTATGAAACACTTGATCAAGACAAATACAATGCTTATCGCATTCATATTTTTAAAAATAAATGGGTTCTTGTGGATGATGACAATGTTGAACAAGAGATTGATAAAAATGACTTTTCGGTTACTTTAAACAATACCAAACTAAATTTTGATTGCGTATTCAATGCCATTCATGGTTCTCCTGGTGAAGACGGATTTATGCAAGGGTATTTCGAATTATTAGGAATGCCTCACACAAGTTGCGGAATGTATGAGGCTGCGCTTACTTTTAATAAAAGAGATTGCTTAAGCACTTTAAAACCTTATGGTATAAAAACAGCAACTTCATATTATGTGAATCAAGGTGATGTAATCAACGAAGATCTCATTGTTGAAAAGGTTGGATTACCTTGCTTTGTGAAGGCTAATCGCGCAGGAAGCAGTTTTGGAATAAGTAAAGTTTATGAAAAAGACGCATTAGCGAGTGCATTAGATGTTGCTTTTAAAGAAGATAACGAAGTGATTATCGAATCGTTTTTAGATGGCACTGAAGTTTCTGTTGGTGTTATTACTTATCAAGGCGAGATTAAAGTTTTACCGATTACTGAAATTGTATCAGACAATGATTTTTTTGATTACAAAGCAAAATATTTAGGCGAATCTCAAGAAATTACTCCTGCAAGAATTAGTGAATCTCAAGCTGAAAAGGTAAGCATTATAGCTAAGAAGGTTTATGAGGTTTTAAATCTGAAAGGGTTTAGCAGAAGTGAATACATCTTTAAAAATGGTGAACCTCATTTATTGGAAGTGAATACCATTCCTGGTTTAACCAGAGCAAGTATTTTACCTCAACAAGCTGCTGAAGCTGGAATTAGCCTAAGCGCTTTATTTTCTAATGCCATTGAAGAAGCGCTTAAGTAGCGTTTTGAACCCTCTGCATTATCGTAACTGATGCAGAATTTTCCAAATGCTTATCTTTGAATAAAATAATATTCACCTCGTGGATAAAACCTTAATACAGTATCATGAAACGTGCTATTTTTCCAGGTTCATTTGACCCAATCACTTTAGGACATTACGATATCATCAAACGAAGCATTACACTTTTTGATGAAGTCATTGTGGCCATTGGTATTAATGCCGATAAAAAGTACATGTTCTCTTTGGAAGCACGTCAGCAGTTTATTAGTGATGCTTTTGCCAATGAACCTAAGGTAAAGGTTGTTAGTTATGAAGGCTTAACAGTGGATTTCTGTATGAAGAATGATGTGAAATTTATATTACGCGGACTAAGAAATCCTGCCGATTTTGAATTTGAAAAAGCTATTGCGCATACCAATAGAGACCTCGCTCCTATTGAAACTGTATTTTTACTTACTGCAGCAAGCACATCGTATATCTCGTCTTCTATTGTTCGAGATGTAATACGAAATAATGGTGATTACACCAAGTTAGTGCCAGATAGTGTTCGGGTTAAATAAGGTTATTACGCTTCGCTTTTTGAACGGCTTCTAACTTATTATGAACTTGTAGTTTTCGGTAGATATTTTCAATATGCTTTCTAACCGTTCCCTTTGAAACAATTAAATTTTCAGCAATTTGAACATAGTTTAATCCTTTACTCAAATGCTCTAAAACTTCGGTTTCTCTGTTGGTTAATTTGATATCTTCCTTATCCTTTTCGTTTTCGATACTCATAGGATTTCTGAGAAGTTTCAAGGTTTTTAAGGCTATTGAAGGATTCATTGCTGCACCTCCATTAAGTGTTTCAATAATACCATCATGAAGGTCTTTGGCATTAATTTCTTTTAACAAATAACCATCTGCTCCAGCTTTGATAGCGTTAAAAATATTCTCATCATTATCAAACACAGTAAGCATAATAATTTTAATATGAGGATATTTTTGTTTTACGATTTCGGTCGCTTCAATACCATTAAGTACTGGCATTTCAATATCCATTAAAATAAGATCAAGGTTATGACTCCCTTCTAATTGAGTTAGCAAATCGGTACCATTCATTGCCGAAAATTTAATACTAAACTCTTCAAAAAAGGACAGTTTCTCTTTAACTGCGTTAATTAAAAACGCATTATCATCAACGATGGCTATTTTAATATTCATATCATTTAATTTTCTGAATGAAAAGTTACAAATTACTATGCGAAACGCTATACGTCATTTGTCGTATATTACTTATCTGTTTTAAGTTGAAGCGCTATAGATGTCCCTTCATCTAATTGAGAATTAATGGTCAAATCACCTCCTATTTCAGAAGCACGCTTTTTCATATTATTAAGTCCGTTTCCTAAGGCTACCTCATTTACGTTGAAGCCTTTTCCATCATCTGTAATTGTAATTTTCAAACCATCTGTTTCAGCATTCAAATCAATAACTATAGCATTTGGTTCAGCATATTTAAGCGCATTATTCATAGCTTCCTGAATGATGCGATACACGTTCATCCCTTGAACTGATGACAACTTATAAGCTTCTAGATCCTGAATGTTAGAATTGAATTTTAGACTTATACTATCTGAAGCTTTGTCTGCTTTTTCAATATAATTTGATATTCGAGATTGCAAGTCTTCCAAACTAATTTCGTTTTTGTTCATTGCCCAAATGGTATCCCGTAATTCATAAATAGTTGTGGTCGTAAACTCACTAATATGCTTTAGTTTACCTGCAAGTTTCTCAGGAAGTTTAAAACCGTATTTCAAATTGTCTAAAGATGAAATAATAAAGGTAAGCTGCGCACCAATATTATCATGTAAGTCTCTAGAAATTCTGAGTCGCTGATCCTGTAATCTACTTTGTGTTTCAATTTTTAAAAGCGCCTCCTTTAATTCAGTTTCTTTTTTTAATTGTTTGTTTTTTAAGCGCTGTTGATTATAAAAAAGATAGCCTAAAAGGGTTAAAACAAGCGCTAGAATTCCCAATCCTAAAAGCTGCGTGTTTTTTTGATTAAGCTCTAACTCTTGTTCGGCTAGGTCTGCACGCTGACTTAAGATTTCTTTTTCCTTTTTTTCGGTTTGAAATTCTATTTCTAGTTGCGATATTTTTTCGTTGGTTTCAATGTTAAATAAACTATCTCTCAACTTGACAAGTTCTTTGAAATAACTCAAGGCTTTTTTGTCTTCATTTCTAGCTTCATAATACATTGAGTAATTTTCGAGCGCAATTTCCCTATCGAGAGTAGCTTTAGATTTTTTTGCAAAATACATAGCACTATCTATAAGTTGCTTGGCTCCGTTTACTCTTCCAGTGCTAATTAAAGTATTGGCGAGATTGTTATAACTAGCTGCGATTCCAGATTCGTCACCAATCAATTTTTCAATGGCTAAAGAGCGTCTAAAATAAATTAAGGCAGAGTCTACTTCTTCTAAATAATAATACACCGCTCCAACATTATTAACAGATTCTGCTATTCCTTTTTTATCATCAAGTGCTTCTTCGATCTCAAGAGAATATTTAAAATAATCGAGTGCTTTATTAAGGTCGCCATCGTTAGCATAAATTATAGCAATGTTATTGTAGACTTCGGAAATTCCTTTTTTATTGTTTAGCGTTTCAAAAATAGCTTTGGCTTTTAAATGATATTCAATGGCTTTTTCGTTAATACCATTGTAACTATATACAATACCTATACTATTATAAACCGTTGCCATTTCTTTAGGCATTTCTTTTGCCATATAAATGTTTAATGCATTTAAATAGTTAGAAATGGCATCATCATACAACGCAAGGTTTCTATTGATCACACCAATATTATTATATGCTGAAGCTTTTACAATAGAATCTGTGGTTGCTAAGGCTTCTGTAGACAATACTTTTGCTTCTTCAAAACGCCCTAAATCTCTATAGACAATACCAAGGTTATTTTTCGATTTGAATATGTGAAAATCATTGTTATTAGCTTCAGAAAGTTCTAATGCTTTTTCTAAAATTGTTACAGCCTCTTGAGGATCGTTCTTATACAATGACATTGCAGAGTCGTTAAGAACCAAAGGATCTTCTTGAGCAACTACATTCAATAAAAAAAACATAAAGCAACAAACAACAATATTCTTGTTCATAATTAAGGGGATTAAAAGCGAAGTAAAAGATACAACTTTCCTGAAAAATTACACTTTCAAGATAACCTGAGTCCCATCTGTTTCATTAGAGATAAATGTGATTTCTCCACCTAGTGCAATAGCGCGTTTTTTCATATTACTGAGTCCGTTTCCTCTTTTAACAGTTTGCGATTGGTAGCCTACACCATTATCTACAATAGAAATTTTCAACCGTTCATCAAGAGGTTCAATACGAACACTAATCTCACTAGCATTAGCATGTTTAAGACTATTATGAATTGCTTCTTGAATAATGCGATGGATATTCATACCATCAATTGAAGTAAATGTTTTATTAAGATTTATTCTCGAATCAACGTCGAAATTAAAGGAGGTGTGATCATCATAAAGATGCGCTTTATCTATATAGTTAGATATTCTAGACTGAAGATCTTCAAATGAAATTTCATTTTTGTTCATCGCCCAAATGGTATCACGTAGCTCGTAAATAGTTTCTGAAGTAAACGCACTAATGGAATCTAATTTCGTTTTAAGAGTTTCATCCTTTATATCGAAACCATACTTTAAGTTATCAATAGACGAAATAATAAAAGTTAATTGTGCACCAATATTATCATGCAGATCTCTTGATATTCTGAGTCGTTGCTCCTGAAGTCTGTTTTGAGTTTCAATTTTTATAAGCGCGTCTTTAAGTTCGTTCTCTTTTAGAAGTTGTTTGTTTTTCAATTTTTGTTGATTGTAAAACAAATACCCAATAAGTCCTAGAATTAATGCCAAACCTATGATACCATAAATTTGATAATTCTTACTTTGGATGACCAATTCTTGTTCGGCTAATTCGGCACGTTGCAACAAGATTTCTTTTTCCTTTTTTTCTGTATCGTATTTGACCTCTAGATCTGCAACCGCTTTTGCATTTTTTTCAGAAAACACAGAGTCTGTTAACGTTATAAACTTATTGGTATAGGCTCTTGCTTTATTATATTGCCTAAGCATGTAATAGCTTTCAGCAGTGTGCAAATTCAATTCAGCAGATTTACCTTCTACATGAGGATATTTCTTAATGAGATCAAATCCTTTATTCGCATATTGCAATGCCTTTCTTGGCTCATTGATTTGATTATGCAATGATGTTAAGTTGCTATAAACCCAAATTTCACTTTTCTCATCTATGTTGAGATCTTCAGGTTTATCTAAAGCTTTGAGATAATAGCTAATGGCTAGTTCCAGTTGTCCATCATCATTGTAAGCATTAGCTAGATTGTCCAACATTTTATAATAATCGATAAGATTGTTAGAGCTCTTAGCAATGTCTATTCCTTTTTTATAGGCAGCAATAGACTCTTCTAAACGACCAAGTTCTCTCAAATTAATACCAATATTATTCAATGAGCTAGATTTATCTTTTTTGAGATCCAGTGAGTCTCTTATTGCATAGGCACGTTCGTGGTATTCTAACGCTTTTTCAAATAAACTCATCTCTTGGTAGATTAAGCCTATATTGTTTAAATAGACGCTCTCTCCTTTAGGAGAACCATCAATATCGTTCATTTTAAGAGCATCAAAAAAGTATGTCAAGGCTTCATCTAACTCAAATCGGTTCCAATGAAACATTCCTAGGTTATTGACACACATAACTTCAATAGATTGAAAGTTGTGATCACGACTAAGTTTTAAAGCTTTATTGAAGTAGTAATTTGCTGAATCTGACTGTCCAGTCACATCCATATAAATACCATGTGTATTGGTTAGTTCAGCCAAACTGAAATTAAAATCCTTGGCTTTAGCGAGCTGTTTTCCTTCTTTAATGATTTCTACAGCTTTGTCGGCATCGTTAAAAATATAACTAAACGCGATTTTGTTTAACTGTCGCAGTTTGGTAGAATCGTCTTTAGTTTGACGTGCTACAGTTAGAAGACTGTCTAAGTTTTGTGAAAACGTAATAGACGAAATAAAAAACACAATACAGGAAAGAAAACGCAAAACATTCATTTTAAAACATAAAAAAAGCATCAGAATTGCGTTGTTTTTTGGAACAACAAAATTTTCTGATGCTTTCTTAAAAAATTGATTAATAGCAAAACGAATATATAACATAATGAGTTTGTGCTCTTTTTTTTTCGACAAGTTGCAATTAAAAAAGATTAAGCGTAATCCTACAAATATTACGCCTAATCATAATCTCAACAACAAGATTTATTTATTAAGATCGTAGGTATATATGGTCTTGTCATTTGCTTTGTAATATAGGTAGCCTCCAAATTCATCTACCTCATATTCAGGCTTTTTATCTTTTAATACGATTTCCTTTTCCAAGGCACCTGTATCCTTATTTAATTTTACTAAACCAACGCCATCATCAAGTTTAGTCAAGATAAACTGCGCATTTTCTGTAGCAGAAGTTGCTTTAAATCGCTTCAACATTTCTGCTATAGAAGCACCTGCAGCCGCTGCCATACCATCTCCTAAGTCGGCATAACGCTGACCTCTGCTTGTGTATTGACCTAAACGATTTCTGTTTTGGTTAGCTGCATTGTATGAAGCTGCTGCTGTTGTAGCTGCTGCTACTGCTGTTACTCCAGCCAAAATTGCTCCAAAAGCACTTTTTCCAGGAGCTCTGTAATATTCATGCCAAGATGTTTCACCTTGCCAATCAAGTAGCATCATATTTTGATCTGAAGTAAGTAAAATCCCTCCATCTCTAACTTCAACACCAGTTGGATCTTCTTTACCTTCAAACTTAGAGGTTGCTAAGGTTGTCGCATCACCACTATTTTCATCTATGGCAAATAACTCATCATCTGCACTTATCAAATAACGATTGTTTTTAGCATCATAATCTGAGCTTACAGCACTTGCTCTTTTATACTTTAAAGGTTTTTTCCAAACCTGATCTCCTGTTTTAAGATTAACAATATTGGCATCTTCTGAAGTAATATAGATCAAGCCTTGAGGCGTTTCAGCCATAGTTAAAATATTCTCTCCAGTTTTTAAAGGTTTTTTGAATAAAGTATTACCTTCATAAGAAATCTTATTGATTCCTCCAGATCCAATTCCGAATAAAATCCCATCATCCATGATATAAAAATGCTGAACATAACCTTTTGTCTTTGGTGCTTTTTCCCATAGGTCTTCACCAGTTGAAGCACTAAACATCGTGATCTTAGATTCAGATTTAGCAGCAAAGGTTCCGCTTCCACCTGCAACATCACTTACTACAGCTAAACCTTGAGGCAAAATTTGAAAGTTAGAAACGCTTCCCTTTACCTTACGTTCATCTGTCCAAGCTTCACTACCATTAGGATTTACTTTATAAATTCTTGTATTCTTTAAATTAGTTGTCTTAGCAAACGCATAGATATCAGATTCATCAACATTAGTTGTCATCCAGTTGACATTTTTAATCTTATTTTCCCACAGCGTTTCGCCAGACTTGCTCTTTGCTATAATACCTTGACTTGTTGGTATTAATAATTTGTCTTTTAATAATAATGGCCTACCTGTAACGGCATAGTTTCTCATAGTCACCTTTCCAGGTTTAACTAAGAAAAAGGCATAATCTTCTGCTCCAGTATTTAAATCATAAACTGCAACTTTTGGCGTCACATTGGCACCTTTATCACCACCTTTTTGAAAACCACTCACCACTAATTTGTTTTGAGGCATCATAACGTCACAAGTAAAGACTTGTTTCCATTTTTTAGATTCGGTAGTAAATAATATTTTACCAGACATGTAGTCTATAACAGCTTTTTTTGAAGACAGATTTGCAAAACCAGTTTGCCCAACCATAACGTAAGGCGCTTGAGGTACGTAAAATAATTCTTCTGGTTTAACACGACCATAGTCAGTGAAGTTAAATAACAATTCGTTCGTTCCAGGTTTAATCCCAACCAAACCGTCATTTGTAGCTACAACTACTGTACCTCCCTCAGTAATTGTCATCTCATTAATTTTAGCACCTAGCTCGTAACTATAATCAGGCGCTTCTGCTTTTTGAGCTAGTGATGTAGTTGCATTCATAAGGAATGCAACTACCACTAAACTCTGTAATTGAATCAATAGCGTTTTCATAACAGCTATGCTTATTGTTGAACCTGCTTGTTTAAGTTAAATGACCCTTGTGTAATGGTTTTAACACTTTGGTCTCCACCAACATTCTTACAAGTAAACTCAAAAGTTCCTTTAAGTTTTGTGTCTGTCTCTTCAGTAATTGTAAGCGTACCAGCAAGTGTATCATCGTAAGGTGCTTGCCATAACTCTGTTGTTGAATTTTGCGGATTGTTTAAGTCTACATCAGTTTCAGAATACGATGCTGTGTTAAATACATTTAAAGTAGCTCCAGTGAACTCATATGTATCTACTCCAGCGTATCCAAATATTGACATAGAAAATGCTTTCCCTTCGCTATTGGATGCTATAATCAGTAAATTTTGACCGTTGTTAGCAATAGTAGCTGAAGAAGAGATTGCCATTGACTGATAGTTTGCACCATCTACTTTGGCAACTAAAGTTCCGTTAGAAGCACCATTTCCGCCTCCTCCATCATCTCCACCGCTTGAATCGTCGTCGCTAGAACATGATGTAAATGTTACTAAGGTTAATGACATGAATAAAATCATGAAATTTTTAAAATGTCTCATTGTTGAATAATTTTATGGTTTATACTGAGACAAAATTGCGCTAAAATAGAAGCGTATACAATACGACAAATGACGTATATTTAAAATACGATATGCGAAACCCTAGATTTTATAAGGGATTGACGGTTTTTTAAATCCTTTAGAAACGTTTTATGTGCATCAGATTTAGGATTAAACGGTTTATGAAGTAAGCCTTTTTGAATGACATCTACCTCTTGCATAATAGAATGACTCTTTTCAGAAATCCATACTGAATGGAATTTTTCCCAGATATAATTTACAGCTACAGGGCTTGGATGAATCATATCGGCTTTATAAAAGCGATAATCTCGTAATTCATCCATCATAATTTCATAAGAAGGAAAATAAAACAATTGCTTTCTAGCATCAACCACTTGATGTATGGCACTAATAAGATGAGATTTACTTTGTGTATTTTCAATAAAACCATCTTTGAGATGTCGAACAGGTGACACTGTAAACAATATATTAATGTTTGAGTTTATTGATCTTACTAAAGCAACGATGGCTTGCAACGATTCTGAAATCACATCAATTGGTAAAAGTGTTTTAAGAAACCGTTTTTGAGGCACTTTATGACAATTCGCGACGAATGCATCTGTTTCAATATGCCTGTAAGACCAGGCTGTACCCAAAGTTATAACCAGATGATTTGATTCCGTTATATAGTTATGTGTAAGCTTTAAGTTAGTATTTAAGGTTTCTAAAAGATCGGCTTTAGACGAAGTGCTCAAAACAGAATGCACATCAAATGAATGCCATTGCTCATTCAAAAAGAATAAATCGTCTTCAGTAAATTGGTCTTCATTGATTGCTCTGGTAATGAGCTTTTCTATGGCTAATGGTTGAAATAAGATCCCAAAAGGATTGCTTAGGTTCTGAAACTTAAAATACTCTAATTTCTCAGCAATGTGTTCAGAAAAACAAGAGCCAAACAACATCACCTTTGATTGGTAATCAATTTGATGGTGCGTCTGTGGTGTTAATTCAAGTTTAGTTAGCAAATCCATAATTACAGTAAAGATAGTTAATCCTGAAATGCATTTAGAAATAAAATTATTGGAAATTGAAAGCACAACGCATCTCGAGTCTTAAAAAACGTATTGAGAACATTTTTAAAGCTGTAATATCCTGTCTTTTTCTTCTTTAAAAACCTTCAGTTTAGGCAAAGCTTCTATGGCTTTATCTATGTAAGTAATCGCTTCAGATTTGTCTCCTCTATGTTTATAGATTTGTGCAAGTCTGTAGTTTGCCCATGCCTTAGGAACTCCATCTGCTGGCGAATAATTTTTGATGTAGATCTTTAAACATTGTTCGCCTTTATCTAATTCAACATTATATTCTGCAGCAACTTTTCCTATTTGATAATGCAAGGCATTTCTATTGTGATGTTGTTGCGCGTCTTCAATATTTGAAATAGCTGCTTTGGGTTTGTTTTGAGTCTCATATAGATTTGTGAGCTTATCATAACATGTTAATGATCCACCAACCTTAATCGCTTTTTTGTAATACGTTTCAGCTAATTCTGGCTCATCATCATACTCATAAATATAGCCTTTGGCTAGATAACCATCAACTTCAGAAAGGGCTTCTAACTCTTCAGCATATTGAAGTGACTTTTTTTTACTTCCGCCAATAATTCCAGGTAATTGCATGTATAGCTCCACCAATGCCCAACGCGTATCAATATGATGAGGATCTAATTCGGCTGCTTTCAAAAAGGCAGATTTCACATCACCTATAAATGTTGCTGCTCTAATTTTACTCACGCTCAAGGCTTTCATACCTAAAGCGCCACCATACTTGTAATGATAATTAGCCTCTTTGGGTTTGAGCTCTGTTAACCTCTTGTAAGTTTCAATAGCATCATCCCATTTTTCTTGTTGCCCATAAGAGTCTCCTAATAATTCTATTGCTTCAAGATCATCAGGTTGTGCTTCAACATAAGTATCTAAAACAGATTCTGCAGCCATAAATTTTTTGAGTTGCATAAGTTGTTTCGCTTCTTGAAGCGACGCTTGTTGCCCTAAACTTAGTATAGGCAAACAAAATATTACAACACTAAAAAGCTGTATTACAAACTGTTGAATTGTTTTATATTGAATTATACTAGTATACAATTTCTGTATGTTTAGTCTTGGTATTGTTTTTGATTTTGAATAGACAAAGATAGCGTGTTTACACTTAAAATTTATAACTTCACTAAATCAAACGCAGTATCAACGCATTTGTTATGTTATAAATATGAATTAGCGTTTACATTGCGCAACAAATAATTACTAATGAAAATATTAACTAGTCTATTTATGCTCATTTGTTTTGCTCAATTCTCAAACGGTCAAACTGAGGATTATAATGCCTTATGGGCTGAAGTTTCGAAATACGAAAAAGAAGGTTTGCCCAAATCTGCTTTGCAAGTTGTAACTTCTATTGCCGAAAAAGCAAAACAAGACAACAACTCTTCCGAAGAAATCAAAGCCTTACTTCATAAAAGTAAATACTTACTCATACTGGAAGAAGACGCGCAGCTTAAGATTATAAACACTTTTAAATCTAAAATTGAAGAAAGCCAAGCGCCAACTAAGAACATCCTTGAAAACATGTTGGCTACAATGTATTGGCAATATTTTAATCAACATCGTTACCAGTTTTACGAGCGTACCAATACCAGTGAAAAAATTGATGACGACTTTAGAACTTGGGATTTACAAACCCTGTTTAACAACATCCAAAACTACTATAATCGTTCTTTGCAAAACGGACTAATTCTTCAGCAAGTAGAACTGTCTCGTTTCAACACCATACTAAACCAACAAAAGGATTCAAAGCATTATAGACCAACGGTATTTGATCTATTAAGTCATAATGCACTTCAGTTTTTTAAAACCTCAGAAAACAGCATCACAAAACCGTCTTATGCGTTTAAAATTGATAATCCGATTTTACTCGGACCAACAAAAGCCTTTACAGGAGCCGATTTGGTTTCAAGAGATTCAACATCCTTACAATTACAAGCCCTAAAAATTTATCAGGATTTAATACGCTTTCATGCTAAAGACCAAAATCCAGACGCCTTAATAGATGTGGATCTGCAACGATTAGAATACGTATACCAACATGCTACTTTTGATAATAAAGATGAAGTTTACCAAGAAGCACTTCAAGCCTCAAGCAAGCGATTTAAAGGTTATGAAGCTTCTGGATTATATGATTTTAAACTCGCGTCGCTATGGCAACAACAAGGTCTCAAATACGATCCTGTTTCTAATGAAACTCCGAGATGGAAACTAAAAGAGGCCATTGACCTATGCCAAACTGTAATTACCAAATTCCCAAAAAGCAAAGCGGCTCAACAGTGTGAAAATTTAATGTCTCAAATAAAGACAAGCTCAATTGGAATCACTGCAGAAACTGTTATTCCAGTTCAGCAGTATTCAAAATTCTTAATCTCATATGCAAATCTCGACACGCTCAATTTTGAGGTCTTTAAAGTTACACAAAAGGAGATTGACGATTTTGAAAAACTTTATGATGCCAATGCGAGACTGAAATTTTTAAGGAAACGATCTGCTACCACAAAATGGACGAGTAAGCTCAAAAATGAATTTGATTATCAACGTCATAGCACAGAAGTCATTGTTCCTGAACTAAAAAGCGGACATTACATAGTTTTGGCCAAAGCAGCTAATGAAGCACAAACCTTTGCGACTCAAATTATTCAAGTTACTAATTTTGCAGTTGTTGAAACCTCAACAAAAGATGCTTTGATTTTTCAAATCATAGACAGGCAAAATGGTCAACCTATTTCTAGCGTGACTGCAAAAATTAAATACACTACAAATTATAAAAACTCCTATCGTACTGAGACGATGACCAGTAACGAAAAAGGTGAAGTGCGTTTTACAAAAAAGACTTCAAACTATTACAGGTTGAGTCTTGATCTTTCAAAAGGTGAGCAATCTGCTTACTTTGACAATTTTTACAGTAGTCGTTATTACGATCATAACGATAATAAAACACGATACAAATCCTTTTTGTTTTCAGATAGAAGTATTTATAGACCAGGTCAAACAGTATATTTCAAATCAATTTTAATTGCTGGAGAAAAAGGAAATTCTGAGCCTCTGGTAGATGAAACTGTTTTTGCTACGCTGTACAATGTTAATGGTGAGAAACTATCTGAATTAGATTTAGTTTCTAATGAATTTGGTTCTGTAGCTGGTGAATTTGTGTTGCCTACTTCAGGTTTAAACGGACAGTACCACATTGAAATTTATTGCACTGTTGGTTCTATACGAGATCATCATTATTTTACTTTGGAAGAATATAAACGTCCGAAGTTTGAAACAACATTTAATGCCGTTTCTGAAACATATAAGGTTAATGATTCTGTGGTTGCAAAAGGAGAAGCTTTAGCTTATGCTGGAAGTGCAATTTCAGACGCCAAAGTGACTTATAGAGTGGTAAGAAAAGTACAATATCCAAGATGGTACTATTGGTATCGTCCTTGGTTTCAAAATGAACCACAAGAAATTGCTTATGGTGAAACCACTACAGATGATAAAGGGCAATTTGAAATTCCATTCGTGGCGATTCCTGATGCGACTTCAGATAAAACATCATTACCAATTTATCAATATGAGGTCACAGCAGATGTCACAGATATAAATGGTGAAACTAGAAGCGCTTCTACACTAATTAATGTTGGTTACCACACTCTGGTTGCACATTTAACTACTGAGACGCAACTAGACAAAACCAAAAAGGATCAGACAATTAGTATAACAACTCAAAACTTGAATGGTGAATTTGTTCCAGCAGAAGGCACTATTAAAGTCTTTAAATTGAATGCTCCAGATCGTGTGTTACGAAAGCGACCATGGAATGCTCCAGATTATCAAGAGGTTTCATTTGAAGAATTCAAAAATAAGTTTCCTTACGAATCCTACGGAAATGAGCAAAACCCAATTTACTGGAAAAAAGGAAAGCTAGTCAAGGAATTTTCGTTTGATACTGAAACTGCAAAAACTATAGATCTTGGTAATATGAAGTCTTGGGATTCTGGACTTTATACTTTCATACTTGAAACAAAAGATAAGTTTGGTCAAACCATTACTGAAGAACATAGAGCAACTGTTTATCATCCAAAAGACAAGCAACTAGCAGATAATACATTGTTCAGTATAACAACAGATAAAGCATCCTATAACGCTGACGATACGGTTAAGCTAACTTTGGGATCTTCTGCTGAAGATCTAACAGCAACTGTTATAATTGAGAAAAACAAGAAGATTGTTAACACTTTTATTGTGCATTTATCTAACACTAAAAAGGTGATTTCCATTCCTGTGACTGATAAGGATGTTGGCGGATTTGCGGTTCATTACAGTTATTCCGTTTTTAATAGTTATGAAAGCAATTCCCTTTTAATTAACGTGCCTTATCCAAAAAGCGATTTACAAATTGAAACGCAAACCTTTAGAGATAAGTTACAACCTGGATCAGATGAAACTTGGAGTTTTAAGATCAAAGGTCCAAAAGGCGAACAAGTTACTTCTGAAATTTTAGCAAGTATGTATGACATGTCTTTGGATCAATTCAAATCGCATAGTTGGAATTTCAATCCTATTGCCACACCAAACTATTATGCTAAAATTGGTGTTAATGCCAATCATAGTTTTGGCGTGAGAGGATTTAGAGTGTATCAACAAGAACGTTCAAATTATAACTTCTCCAGACAACAATACGACCAGATAAATTGGTTTGGGTTGTATTTTGGAAACATTCGCTACTACAGAAGGTTACAAGGTGTCGCCTCTGGAATTGAAATGGTTGAAGATACTGCGGTAGAGTTAGAAGAAATGGCATTGGAAGCGCCCAGTGAAAATGACGCTGGATATTTTATTACTATGAAGAAAGCAAAAATAATTGCTGGTGATTCTGTAGTAAACGGTTTAACAAACATGTATGTAAATGATACGCCAGAAACACAAAAGCAACTTGATGTAATTCCAATCCGAAAAAACCTTCAGGAAACAGCGTTCTTCTTTCCGCAACTTCAAACTGATGAAAAAGGTCAGGTGCGTTTTAGTTTCACCTCTCCTGAAGCCTTAACCAAGTGGAAACTTCAGCTATTAGCGCATACCAAAACTATGGAAAGTGCTGTGACTAGTTTAGAATCTGTGACTCAAAAAGAATTGATGGTCATACCAAACGTACCACGTTTTCTAAGACATGGTGATTCTATTACACTACGTTGTAAGATCTCAAATTTAACAGATAAAGTATTAGATGGAAAAGCCAGACTACAGTTACACAATACACTAACTAATACTGACATCACCAATGACCTCGTGACTGAGGCTCTCGAAGTCACCAAAACAATTTCAATTCCTGCAAAAGGAAATATTAATGTTGAGTGGTCTATGATCATTCCAGAGGATCTAGATTTGGTTGATCTCAAATTCATAGCGCAAGCTGGCGATTTTAGTGATGGTGAACAACACACAGTTCCTACACTTACGAACAGAATGTTAGTGACCGAAACCTTGCCAATGTGGATCAAGAGTAATGAAACGCGAACCTTTACTTTAGATAAGCTGGCTACATTAGACGCTTCGAAAACCTCAACGTCCACTTTAAAGCATCATAAGCTTACGCTTGAAATGACTTCAAATCCTGTATGGTATGCTGTTCAGGCGTTACCATATTTAATGGAATATCCATACGAATGTAATGAGCAAACTTTTAGTCGCTATTATGCCAATGCTTTAGCAACGCATATTGCCAATTCAAATCCTAAAATTCAGGCTGTTTTTGAACAATGGAAATCTGCAGACGTGCTCATTTCAAACCTTGAAAAGAATGAAGCATTAAAGTCAATCATCATTCAAGAGACGCCTTGGTTACGTGATGCTCAAAACGAAACGGAACAAAAGAAACGAATTGCGTTACTATTTGACTTAAATAAAATGACCTATGAGTTAGAAGCCTCAAAACGAAAACTCAAAAGCAATCAGCTTTCTAATGGTGCTTGGGCATGGTTCAATGGTGGAAGACCAAATCGTCAAATCACCCAACATATTGCCATTAGCTTTGCGCATTTGAATCATTTAGATGTCGATATGTCATCTCGAGCGCAGTCGAGAGATCTGGAATCTATGATCAATAAAGCCTTGACTTATTTAGATGCTGAGTTCGTGAAAGAATATGAAGACATTAAGCGATACCAACCTAAAGCCGATTTATCTAAAGATCATTTAACCAATTCGCAATTGCAATACTTGTACTTAAGAAGCTTTTTAACTGACGAGAAACCATCGAGCAATGTTGCTAAAATTATGGACTATTACTATGATCAAATCAAAACCTATTGGTTAAACAAACCCTTGTACAGTAAAGGTTTGATGGCTTTGATCATGCATAGAGTCAATGCTTCGGAAACTTCTCAAAAGATTTTAAGGTCTTTGGATGAAACTAGTATCACTTCTGAAGAATTAGGCATGTATTGGAAAAGCAATACCAATTCGTGGTATTGGTACCAAGCTCCTATTGAAACTCAAGCCTTAATGATTGAGGTTTTCTCTGAAATTGGTGGTAAGCTTATGACTGAAGCGCAACACCTTGAAACCATTGACAACCTAAAAATATGGTTGTTAAAACATAAGCAAACCAACCAATGGAATACGACTAAATCTACAGCTGCTGCTGTTTATGCCTTATTACTTCAAGGTAGTGATTGGTTAAGTACTAACACTTCTTCGGATGGAAGTGTTACAGGTATGGTAGATGTGATTGTTGGCGGATACGCTATTACGCCTTCACAACTTAAAGATGTGGAAGTTGAAGCAGGAACAGGATATTACAAAACGTCTTGGAATGCTGAAGAGATCAATCCAGCAATGGCTTCTGTAGAACTGAATAAAAAAGGAAATGGTATTGCTTGGGGAAGTTTATATTGGCAATATTTTGAAGATTTGGATAAAATTACTTCAGCCGAAACACCATTATCATTAAAGAAAAAACTCTTTAAGAAAACCAATACAGATCAAGGTGTGCAAATTTCTGAAATTTCAAAGGGCACCAATCTTAACGTTGGAGATCTTATTCGTATTCGTATAGAATTACGTAGTGATCGTGATATGGAATTTATTCATATGAAAGATATGCGTGCTTCAGGATTGGAGCCAATAAATGTCTTGTCTTCTTACAAATGGCAAGACGGATTAGGTTATTATGAAAGCACAAAAGACGCGTCAACTAATTTCTTTTTTGATTATTTACCTAAAGGAGTTTATGTGTTTGAATACGACTTACGTGTGACAAACAGTGGTCAAATGAGCAATGGCATTACTACAATTCAAAGTATGTATGCTCCTGAGTTTAGTAGTCATAGTGAAGGTGTGAGAATTGAGGTAAAATAGATAGCAATCGTATCTTTTACAGGAATCGTAATTTATTCAGATTTTTTGTCATCAATAGATTTCGTTAAAGCTGAAGAAATAATTCCTGTAGGAATAGCTACAATTCCTAAACCAATTAAAAGTATGATAAACGTAAACACCTTACCTCCAACTGTAATTGGATATACATCACCATAACCAACGGTCGTTAATGTAATAATCGCCCACCATAAACTATCAAAAATAGAAGAAAAATGTTCTGGTTGCGCCTCATGTTCAAAGTAGTATATTCCTACAGCAGAGAAGTAAATGAGCATCAATGTGATAAAAACAAATAATAGAATTTCCTCTTTAGCAGATTTTATTGCACGCGTAAAGTGATTCATAGCGCGATTGTAACGCACAAGTTTCAGTACTCTAAACAAACGTAAAAAGCGCAATGCTCTTAAAGAACGTAAATCGATTCCAAAAGATAAATAGAAAGGTAAAATAGCTAGTAGATCAATAATCCCAAAAAAACTAAAAATGAACTTTGGTTTACTATCAGCCACAAAAATTCTCAAAAGGTATTCAATAGTAAAAACAATCACACAAAAGACTTCTATACCATATAGCAACGATCTTGTTTGAGGCTTAAGATCTGGAATTGTTTCAACCGAAAACGTAATGATAGAAATTAAAATCAATGCCTGAATGAAAAACGAGAAATAGCGACTTAACTTATTATCGTTGATCTCTACTATTTGCTTGATCTTTTCTCGCATTAACTAAGGTGTTTAATCATTCAAAATTTTCCAAAGATCATCCTTGAGTTCTGTAAGTCCCATTTGCGCTACAGAGGAAATAAAATGATAAGGTATTGGAAGCGTTGCATCTAATTCAGCTTTAAGTTCAGCTTTCAATTCATTATCTAACATATCACATTTGGTGATAGCAATAACACGTTCTTTATCTAACATTTCAGGATTGTAGCGTCGTAATTCATCTAAAAGCACATCATATTGTTGTCTGATATCATCTGCATCTGCTGGAATCATAAATAGCAATACAGAATTACGTTCAATATGTCTTAAAAAATAATGACCTAGACCTTTTCCTTCGGCTGCGCCTTCAATAATACCAGGAATATCTGCCATTACGAAGGTTTGAAAATCGCGATATTTAACAATCCCTAGATTAGGCTTGAGCGTTGTAAATTCATAATCAGCAATTTTTGGTTTTGCAGCAGTAATGACAGACAATAAAGTTGATTTTCCAGCATTAGGAAATCCTACTAAACCAACATCAGCAAGGATCTTAAGCTCAATGGTAATATCTTTTTCTTCAAGAGGCTCTCCAGGTTGCGCATAACGAGGTGTTTGATTTGTAGAACTCTTAAAATGCCAGTTCCCTAGTCCGCCTCGACCACCTTTAGCAACAATTTTTTCTTCTTTGTCTTCCGTAATTTCAAAAAGTATCTCGTCGGTTTCGGTATCTTTAACTACAGTTCCTAATGGCACTTCAAGATACACATCCTCACCATCTGCTCCTGTACTTCTACTTTTAGAACCATGTGCACCATGACCTGCTCTAGCGTGACGCTTAAATTTTAAGTGAAGTAAGGTCCAAAGGTTTGCATTGCCTTTGATGATGACATGACCTCCTCGTCCACCATCACCTCCATCTGGACCACCTTTTTCAATATATTTTTCGCGATGCAAATGCGCAGAACCTTGTCCTCCTTTTCCAGAAGAGACATGCATTTTTACATAGTCAACAAAATTTCCTTCGGTCATGTTTCTGTTTAATTGCTTTATGAAGTTGCTTAGTTGGTTGTCTTCTAAACAACTAAACGAATAAACGTTTTAACTAAAGTGTATCTATCACTTTACATAAACGCTCTGTGATGTCTTCAATAGAACCTTCGCCATTAACTCCGATGAATTTATCTTGGGTTCTGTAAAAATCGGCAACCACAGCAGTCTCGTCGTAATACACTTTTAAACGATTTCTAATAACAGCTTCATCGGCATCATCAGCTCTACCACTGGTTTTTCCACGCTCTAATAAGCGCTTTACCAACACTTCATCATCAACTTCAAGTGCAATCATAGCGCTAATTTGTGAATCCTTACTATCCATTAATTGGTCTAGGGCTTTAGCCTGAGCATTGGTTCTTGGAAAACCATCAAATATAAATCCGTTGGCATCAGAATTTTTTTCTACTTCAGCATTAAGCATATCGATGGTCACTTGATCTGGAACCAACTCTCCTTTATCAATAAAGGACTTCGCTAACATTCCTAAAGCGGTTTCGTTTTTTATGTTGAAGCGGAACACATCTCCAGTTGAAATATGCACTAAGTTATACTGTTCTTTTAAAAATTCTGCTTGTGTTCCTTTTCCTGCACCAGGAGGACCAAATAGCACTAGATTAGTCATGTGTTGTGTTGTTTTTAATTGATATACCGATGGTAAATCTCTACCTAAGCCTTCATAATCGAGTCCGTAACCAACAATGAATTTATTAGGAATTTCAATACCAACGTAGTGTAGTTTATAATCTTTTTTGTAAGCTTCAGGTTTGTAAAAGAGTGTTGCAATGTGCAAATCTGCTACCTTTTCGTTTTCAAAAATGCGGTGCACTTCTTCTAAAGTATTCCCTGAATCAATAATATCTTCAAGAATAACGACTTGACGATCAGTAAGGTCTTGTGTTAAACCAATTAAGCGTTGAATGTCTTCAGAAGATTTGATGCCTTCGTAAGAAGCAAGCTTTATAAAAGTGACTTCACATGGTTTAGGATATTTCTTCACAAAGTCACTTACGAACATAAATGATCCATTTAATATTCCAACGAACACAGGAATATCATCTCCTAAATCATCAGCTATTTGATCTGCCATTTTTTGTACAGCTGCATCAATTTCGGCTTCAGAAATAAAGGCTTTAAAGTATAAATCCTTTAACTTAATCACTTGTTTTTAAATTTTGAAAAACAAAGATAAGGATTTGATTTACGTTTGTCTATTTTCCAATTACGATTTTAAATATTTCTTCCTTTTTTAGTGTATTTTTGTGAAATCAAAATATTCAGTTTGATATATTACATAATCAATAAAGTCTCTATTAGCAAAATATAATGACGACGTACTTTTCTTCAGATTTTAAACTTGGAATTCTAGGAGGTGGACAACTAGGTAAAATGATGCTTTACACCACGAGAAAATTTGATATTACTACGCATGTTATGGATGCTAGCAATGCAGCGCCTTGTAAAATTTCCTGCAATCATTTTGTTCAAGGAGATCTGATGAATTTTGATGATGTATACAATTTTGGGAAGCAAGTCGATATCTTGACCTTTGAAATTGAAAATGTAAACGTTGATGCTCTCGAAGCTTTAGAAAAAGAAGGAACAACTGTATTTCCGTCTTCGAAAACACTTCGTACAATTCAAAATAAGGCAACTCAAAAATTATTTTACAGAGATCATAACATTCCAACATCAGATTTTACAAGATTTGCTTATCTGTCTGAAATTAAAGATGCTATAACCAATGGAGGTTTGGAATTACCTTTTGTATGGAAAGCTGCTCAATTTGGATATGATGGAAATGGTGTAAAGATCATACGATCACTATCAGATTTAGAAGGCTTGCCTAAAGGCGAATGCATTGCTGAAGATTTGATTCCTTTTAAAAATGAATTAGCAGTTATTGTAGCCAGATCTGCTGATGGTAATATAAGTTCATATCCTGTTGTTGAAATGGAATTTCACCCAGAAGCGAACCAGGTTGAATATGTAATTTGTCCAGCAAGAATTCCTGATGATATTGCTCAAAAGGCTATTGATGTGGCTTTAAAAACATCAAATGCTTTTAATCATGTTGGTTTGTTGGCTGTGGAAATGTTTCAGACTGAAAATGATGATATTTTAGTAAATGAAGTTGCTCCAAGACCTCATAATTCTGGTCACCAGACTATTGAAGCTAGTTATACCTCTCAGTTTGAACAACATATTAGAGCTATTTTAAATTTACCTCTTGGTCGAACCGATAGTAAAGTTGGAGGTGTGATGGTGAACCTTGTTGGTGCCGATGGTCATACTGGAGATGTAGTGTATGAAAATATTGATACCATCATGACTCTAGATGGTGTTACACCACACATTTATGGAAAAAAACAAACACGTCCTTTTAGAAAAATGGGACATGTTACTATTGTTAACGAAGATTTAAGTAAAGCGAGAAGCATTGCTGAACAAGTAAAACAAACAATTAAAGTTATTAGTAAGTAATTATGAGTAAAGTAGCAGTAATCATGGGAAGTAAAAGTGACCTTCCTGTTATGCAAGATGCCATTGACATATTAAAAGCATTAAATATTGATGTGTATGTCGACATCGTTTCGGCACACAGAACACCTGAAAAAATGTTCGACTTTGGAATGCATGCTCACACTAGAGGCATATCAGTTATCATTGCAGGTGCTGGAGGTGCAGCGCACCTTCCTGGAATGGTTGCATCCTTATCCCCTTTACCTGTAATTGGTGTGCCAGTGAAAAGTAGTAACTCTATTGACGGTTGGGATTCTGTATTATCAATTCTTCAAATGCCTGGAGGTGTTCCTGTGGCAACTGTAGCTTTAAATGGTGCCAAAAATGCTGGTATTTTAGCGGCTCAAATTATTGGTGCATCAAATCAAAATGTACAAGATGCTATCATTACTTACAAAGAAGGACTAAAAACTAAAGTGATTGAATCGTCTAAAGATTTAAACTAAAAAAACCTCGTCTAAAACGAGGTTTTTGCGCTATTAATCAATTATTTGTATAGAGTTGGTTAACTCCTTTTGAAAATAATTGACACGAAAATACTATTTATTTTGAGAGATTTTCAAAAAAATTTAATAATTAATAAACAAAGTAATTCACAATTAACATTATTGTAAGGTATCTACTAAACAATGTGAGATTTGTACTACTAATCTATAATTTATGTCAATATTAAACGCTCCTTTTGAGACCTTATATCAAACTGCTCCATTTTCAAAAATTAAGAATGAAGATTATTTACCTGCATTCCAACTTGCCATCAAAAAAGCTAAAGCTGAAATAGATGCAATTGCAAATGCTTCAGAACAACCAACTTTTGAAAATACCATTGCTGCTTTAGAATTTTCTGGAGAAGAACTAGACCGTTTATCGAGTATCTTTTTTAACTTAAACAGTGCTGAAACTAACGAAACCATTCAAAAGATCGCACAAGAAGTTTCACCTTTACTTTCTGAATTTAGTAATGATATTACCCTAAATGAATCTTTGTTCAAGCGTGTGAAAGCGGTTTATGAACAGCGTGAACAATTCAATTTAAATACCGAACAACTCACGCTTTTAGAAAAAAAATACAAAGGATTTTCTCGTAATGGTGCAAATTTAAATGAGGCTGACAAATCGAAATTAAGAACTATCGACAAAAGGTTAAGTCAGTTAAAATTAAAATTTGGAGAGAACGTTCTAGCCGAAACCAACAAATTTGAAATGTTGATTTCTAATGTTTCTGACCTTTCAGGATTACCAGAAGGTGCAAAAGAAGCCGCACAACAACTTGCTGAATCTAAAGGTAAAGAAGGTTGGATGTTTACCTTAGATTATCCGAGTTATATTCCATTTATGACCTATGCTGACAATCGTGAATTGCGAAAAACATTAGCTATTGCAGCAGGTGCTAAAGCTTTTAAAGGTGATGATTTTGACAATCAAAACAATGTTTTAGAGATTGCTAAACTTAGGTTTGAACGCGCAACATTATTAGGTTATAACAGTCATGCACATTTTGTTCTAGAAGAACGTATGGCCAAATCGCCAGAGAATGTTCAAAACTTTTTGAATGATTTATTAGAAAAAGCAAAACCAGCTGCTGAACGTGAATTTCAAACGCTTGAAGCTTTTGCAAAAGATTTAGATGGTATTGATCGTCTTGAGAAATGGGATGGTGCATACTATTCTGAAAAATTAAAACAGAAATTATTCAGCTTAGATGACGAACAATTAAAACCGTATTTCAAGCTTGAAAATGTCATTAATGGCGTATTTACAATAGCTGAACGGTTATACGATCTCAAATTTGAGCAGATCAACACTATTGATACCTATCATGATGATGTGCTTACTTACAAAGTGACCGATACCAATGGCAATTTAGTCTCTATTTTTTATGCTGATTTCTTTCCAAGAGCTGGAAAACGAAATGGAGCTTGGATGACCGTTTACAAACCGCAATACATTAAAAATAGCGAAAACAGCAGACCACATATTTCTATCGTTTGTAATTTTACCAAACCAACAAAAAGCAAACCTTCGCTCCTTACCTTTAATGAAGTGACGACCTTGTTTCACGAATTTGGTCATGCCTTACATGGCATATTGGCCAACACGACGTATCCTAGCCTATCTGGAACAAGTGTATTTTGGGACTTTGTAGAGTTGCCAAGTCAAGTTTTAGAAAACTGGTGTTATGAAAAAGAAGCCTTAGAATTATTTGCCACACATTATGAAACAGGAGCAACCATACCAATGGAACTTATAGAAAAAATAAAAGCTTCAGCAACGTTCAATGAAGGTATACAAACTATGAGACAATTGAGTTTCGGATTGTTAGATATGAGTTGGCATTCTGGAGATCCTTCAACGATTACTTCTGTAAAATCACACGAATTAAAAGCCTTTGAAAACACAAAATTATATCCAGATGTCGCTGAAAATTGTATGAGCACAGCCTTCTCACATATTTTTCAAGGCGGTTATAGTTCTGGGTATTACAGTTATAAATGGGCCGAAGTTTTAGATGCAGATGCTTTTGAATACTTTCTTGAAGAAGGCGTTTTTGATAAAACGGTTGCAAAAAAATTTAAAGATCACATCTTATCGCAAGGTGGCATTGAAGATCCTATGACACTGTACAAGCGTTTTAGAGGAAAAGCACCACAACCTGAAGCCTTATTGCGTCGTGCTGGATTGATTGAAAAATAAAAATCAAAACACGACTGATATCATCTAAGACAATTTAAACTTTCAATAATTATTGAAAGTTTAAAAATTTTTATATATTTGTACTATGACATATGAAGACGCAAAAATAAAGTTCATTAGTACTTGGGGAAGTCTGGGTTCGCTTTGGGGAATTAACAAAGCAATGGCTCAAATACAAGCTTTGCTTTTTATCTCAACAAAGCCTTTGTCTATGGAAGACATTATGGAAGAGCTTCATATTTCACGAGGAAATACAAGTATGAATTTGCGTCAGTTGATGGATTGGGGAATTGTGACCAAAGAACTCATTCCTGGTGAACGTAAGGAGTATTTTACTACAGAAAAGGATGTGCAAGAATTAACACGAATTATTGCGAAAGAACGCAGTAGAAGAGAAATTCAACCCGTCATAAAAGTTTTAGATGATGTATCCTCTATTAAGAATGATGGTACTGAGCACACAAAAGAACTTATAAAACAAACTAGAGCGTTACATGACTTAACACTCAATGCAGATACAATGATTAACAAGCTGGTAAGTCAAAAACAAAACTGGATCACAAAATCACTGATCAAATTGATCAAATAATTTTTTTAAACTATACTTTCAATTTTTTCTGAAAGTTTAAAACATATAAAAATGAAGACTATACATCGAATAAACACAGTAATCTATCTAACTATTATAGGATTATACATTTTTCAACCAATATTAGGCGCACTTGCTCAAATTGGTTTAGGAATAACTCAACTCATATTTGCTATAAAAATGACACTTGAAATAGAAGCCTTAAGCACACTAACAACAAAGTGTATTAAGGGCTACTGGTTGAGTATTGTATTATGGCTTCTTGTAATTTTATTACTATCCATCTTCTCAAATTTAGACAATTACTTTATCAGCCTGTTTTTGGTATGTCCAATGATTATTGGCTTCTATTTTGTAATCATAACTTATTTATCTCAAAAAAACCAACTCATAAATACTCAAAATTTTGATTGATTTCATTACCTAATATCAGCTTCAACATTATGACTACACATTCAATACAATTAAAAAAAAATCAAGAGAACACAATTGAACTTATTGATTTCTACAATCAAGCCACAGAAGATTATAAATTCTGGAGTAACGATTATAATATGCACTTTGGATATTTCATTCCATTTAAAACCAATCCGTTCAAAAGAGATACTATGCTCAATGAGATGAACAAACAAGTTTTGAAACGTTTAAATATTCACTCAAACAAACATCGTTTGGTAGATTTAGGATGTGGTATGGGAAGTACAATGCGTTATGCACTAAAACACTTTAAAAACCTTATTGCTTATGGCGTTACCTTATCTGAGTTTCAACTCAAAGAAGGCAATCAACGCCTTCGCGGTGAAAACGGAATCATTATTAAAGAAGATTATAATCAGACTTCATTCACATCAAATTCATTTGACAGTGCCATAGCAATTGAAAGCTTTTGTCACTCTGGTCATGACATCAAATCTATTAAAGAGGCTCACAGAATTCTTAAACCTGGAGGGCGATTGGTCATTGCAGATGCATTTCTAAAAAAATCGCCTTCTAAACTCTGTTATGGCAGCAAATACGCATACGAAAAATTGTGCAGCCATTGGAACTTAAAACGAATAGAAGACATTAATAAGTATAGAGACGTATTACTATGCAACGGATTTTCAGATGTTACGATTGAAAACATTTCGCTTCACGTAGCACCTTCAGTATTGCACGTACCCTTTGCAATAGCTGGTTTTGTTTTAAAACAACTATTCCAAACAAAATCACTAAAACGTGAGAGTCTACATAATTTAAAAGGATCCTTTTACGCCTTGATTTCAGGATTACATTTAAACAGTTTTGGCTATTATTTGATTACTGCTACAAAAGCTTAATTCTCGTTTAACATAATACATTTTTATTCCTTATTTTTGAAAGGAAAATTGCACAAACACACCAATGCCTAAGCACACCATAGATCCTAATAAATGGATTGATTTGTACTCTGATTACCTATTCAACTATACGATAACACGTGTAAGTGATCGAGATACTGCTAAAGATCTTATTCAAGACACCTTTATAGCTGGTCTAAAGTCTATGAAAAACTTTAAAGGTGATGCTAGCGAACGTACCTGGTTAATCTCAATTTTGAAACGTAAAATCATTGATCATTATCGTAAAATAAATTCTAACAAAGGTAAAGCTGAAGTTAGAATGACCTACAATTCGGATGAAAATGAAGGCGATTGGTTAGAAGAACGTGTTGCTGATCCGTTTGATAAAACAGCTGAAGACACTATAGAAAATTCTGAATTGGGTGATGCTATTTATGATTGTTTGAGTAAATTACCTGAAAAACAAGCTAAAATATTTAAAATGAAAACCATTTTAAATTATGAAACTGAAGCTATTTGTAATGAATTAAACATTACTGCGTCTAATTTATGGGTTATCATACATAGAGCCAGAGTTGCTATGGCTGAATGCATGCAAAAAAACTGGCTTTAAGTAATCTGATTATAAACTTAACAAAATGAAAAAGAGTTTTTTGTTTATTTCTTGTGAGGAAGCACATCATATTTGCGATAAAAGTCAGTATGGCGAAGCTACGTTATGGGAACGTATCAAATTAACGATTAGGTTAACTTGGTGCAAAGTAACTCGGAATTACACAAAGAAAAATAAAGCCTTGACAGATGCTATGAAATCTTCGGAAGTTGACTGTTTAAATGACACTGAACTAGATGCTATCAAGACGCAATTTCAAAAAGAATTAAACAACCAATAAAGTATAATCCAATATATTGGAATTGATTCCACCCAAAACGAACTATAATACTTCACTTGCTCTTTCTTAGCATACTTTAAAAACACCAATGTCAATATTACGATTAATGCTAATGATAAGGCATGACTCCTAGAAATTGTATTTTTAAAAAATTCTAAGACCAACATTAAAACACCCAACACAAGTCCAATTCTTTTAGTTTTCCTTATGCCTATTCGTTGCGGAATAGTTGCTAATTTCACACTATCGTACTTTAAATCTCTTATTTCAAAAGGAAGCATCAACAGCATTACAAATAGAAAACGTTGCGACGTGCTTAGTAAGATATCATCGGTCAATTCAAATTGATCGTTCAATTGCGGCAATATAACTGTCACACCACTCCAAACTAAAGCAATAATATAAATTTTAAGTCCGCCAATACTTCGTAATTTCTTAGCCTTATCTACAAACAATCTATTTGGTAAAAGTGGGATAGCATACAAAAATGTAATGACTCCAAATACAGAAATAGCTATATGAATTTGCGTATTGAGATACCATAAGAAATAACACATTGCTATAAAACAAAACAATGAAAACACTTGAATAGCCTTTAGCTTGTTTGACAGACGTCTATGATGAAATTTTGCCAAGCCATAATACTTCACAAAATTGTATCCTGTTATTGTCGCAAATCCAATAAAACACAACAGCGTGATATCTAATGGCAATTCAAATTCCAAATAGGTAATACCTGTCATTGCCACTACAGCTAATGCCACGTGAATACTACTATTAATGTAAAATTCAAATAAAGGTTTCAGTAAACGCATTACACAAAAATAGAGAAACTGTTAATAACCGATTCAATTGGTTGAAAAGTTTCATTTTCAATACTAATTTAAGGTCAATATTTCCTTAATTTTGCAACATTAAATTTTAGAAAAAAGAACGTTAATGAATACCGCTGATTTTTCACTTCGCCACATTGGTCCTAGAAAGGCTGACCAAGAGAAAATGCTAAAAACTATTGGTGTAGATTCCATTGAGCAATTGATCAACGAGACTGTTCCTGATGGCATTCGTTTATCTTCAGATCTTAATCTGGATGCACCAATGAGTGAGCAAGAATACTTATTACATATCTATAACCTTTCTAAGAAAAATAAGGTATTTAAAACTTACATAGGTTTAGGCTATCATCCAACCATAATGCCTGCTGTAATTCAACGTAATATTTTAGAAAATCCAGGATGGTACACAGCTTACACACCTTATCAAGCTGAAATCGCCCAAGGACGTTTGGAAGCTTTATTGAATTTTCAAACCATGATCACAGATCTTACTGGAATGGAAATCGCCAATGCATCACTTTTAGATGAAAGTACTGCTGCCGCTGAAGCGATGAGTTTGTTATATGCTGTTCGTGAAAGAGATCAGAAAAAAGCAGGTGTAAACAAATTTTTTGTTTCAGAACACATGCTTCCTCAAACCTTGTCTTTGCTTCAAACAAGAGCAAATCCTATAGGTATTGAATTGGTCATTGGTAATGAGGATGACTTTGATTTTTCTGAAGATGTTTTTGGAGCCATCCTTCAATATCCTGGAAAATACGGACAAGTCACAGATATTAGTTCGTTTATAAAACGTGCCAATGCATCACGAATAAAAGTGGCTGTAGCTGCTGATATAATGAGCTTAGTTAAGCTTGAAGCTCCAGGTAAATTTGGTGCTGATGTCGTGGTTGGAACAACGCAACGTTTTGGTATCCCAATGGGTTATGGTGGTCCGCATGCTGCTTATTTTGCTACAAAAGAAGCTTACAAACGTGATATTCCTGGTAGAATTATTGGAGTAACAAAAGATGCCAATGGTGACAGAGCGTTAAGAATGGCACTACAAACACGTGAGCAACACATAAAGCGTGACAAAGCCACATCAAATATCTGTACAGCTCAAGTATTATTGGCTGTTATGGCTGGAATGTACGCTGTCTATCATGGTCCGAAAGGTCTGGAATATATTGCTAATGCTATTCATAATAAGGCGGTAACACTTACTAAAGCGTTAAACGATTTAGGCCTTGAATTAAAGAATACAACTTATTTCGATACCATTCATATCAAAGCTGATGCTAAAGCCATCAAAAAAGCTGCTGAAGCTCACAAAATGAACTTCTTCTATCCTAGTGATTCTGATGTTGTGATTTCAGTAAATGAACCAATGACTATTGATGAGTTAAATACCATCATTTCAATTTTTGCTAATCACACTGGAAAAACTCCTATTAGTATTTCTGAAATTTCTGAAGGAAATGCTATAATAGAAACACTAAAACGTCAATCGACATTTCTTGAAGAATCGGTTTTTAATTCACATCATTCTGAAACAGAATTGATGCGTTATATCAAACAACTTGAGCGTAAAGATTTGGCTTTAAATCACTCAATGATTTCGCTTGGTTCATGTACGATGAAGTTGAATGCTGCTTCAGAAATGCTCCCTTTAAGTTGGTTTAAATGGGGAAAAATCCATCCGTTTGCACCAATTGAGCAAGCCAAAGGCTATCACTTAGTCCTTAAAGCTCTTGAAGATCAACTTACAGAAATCACAGGATTTGCTGGAACATCATTACAGCCTAATTCTGGTGCTCAAGGTGAGTTTGCTGGACTTATGGTCATTAAAGCTTATCATAAATCACGTGGTGATCATCATAGAAATATTTGTATTATCCCATCATCTGCTCACGGAACCAATCCAGCAAGCGCTGTGATGGCAGGAATGAAAGTTGTTGTTACTAAATCTACTGACGAAGGTAATATTGATGTTGATGATTTAAGAGAAAAAGCTGAACTTCACAAAGATAATTTAGCAGCATTGATGGTGACCTATCCATCTACACATGGTGTGTATGAAGCGTCTATAAAAGACATTACAAAGATTATTCACGATAATGGTGGTCAGGTTTATATGGATGGCGCAAACATGAATGCTCAAGTTGGATTAACAAATCCTGGAAATATTGGAGCAGATGTATGCCATCTTAACTTACACAAAACATTTGCTATTCCTCATGGAGGTGGAGGTCCTGGAGTTGGTCCAATTTGTGTTGCTAAGCAATTGGTTCCTTTCTTGCCTGGAAACCCTGTTGTAAAAACTGGAGGTGAACAAGCCATAACAGCAATTTCTGCAGCTCCTTTTGGATCCTCATTGGCCTGTTTAATTTCTTATGGTTATATAAAAATGCTTGGTGCTTCCGGACTTAAAAAATCTACTGAAGCGGCAATTTTAAATGCTAATTATATTAAAACACGTTTGGAAGGTGCATTTGACACTTTATATTCTGGTGAACTTGGAAGAGCTGCGCATGAAATGATTATAGACTGCAGACCTTTTAAAGCGCATGGTATTGAAGTTGTTGATATTGCCAAGCGACTCATGGATTACGGATTCCATGCACCAACAGTATCCTTCCCTGTTGCTGGAACAATGATGATAGAGCCTACAGAGAGTGAAAGCAAACAAGAAATGGATCGCTTTTGTGATGCCATGATTTCAATTAGAGCTGAAATTGAAAGCGTTACTAAAGATGAGCCTAATAATGTTCTGAAAAATGCACCACATACCTTAGATATGCTAACCAATGACGAATGGAATCTCCCTTACTCTAGAAAAAAAGCAGCCTTTCCGTTAGCGTATATTCAAGACAACAAATTTTGGCCAAGTGTACGTCGCGTTGACGATGCTTATGGTGATAGAAACTTAATTTGTACTTGTGCGCCAATTGAAGACTATATGGATGTCTAATAAATTTAACCTTACATAAGATTATTAATACCCTTGCTTTTCAAGGGTATTTTTATATAAATTTAAATCTGAAGCGCTTTTTTTGTTAATTCCCTAAAAATCAACAATATTTATTTGATTCCATAGGCTTCAAAATATAAATCCCTATTTTAGTAAATTGAATTAAAAACACGTCGTTATGTCAATTCGTATCACTGGAACTGGAAGTTATATTCCTGCTTTAATTGAAAAAAATGAAGATTTTCATCAGCATGAATTTTTAAATGCTGATGGTACTTCCATCAATCATCCAAATGAAATTATTGTTGATAAATTCAAAGCCATTACGGGAATTCAAGAGCGCAGGTATGCCGATGATCCTCTAACAGCTTCTGATCTAGGTTTCTTAGCGGCTCAAAAAGCTATTGATGATGCCGACATTGATCCAGAAACGATAGATTATATCATCTGTGCTCATAATTTTGGTGACGTAAAAGCAAACACCATTCAAAGTGATATTTTGCCGTGTTTAGCTTCAAGAATCAAACATAGTTTACGTATCAAAAACCCTAAATGTGTTGCTTATGACATTCTATTTGGATGTCCTGGATGGGTTGAAGGTGTCATTCAAGCGCAAGCGTTTATAAAGGCTGGAATGGCCAAACGATGTTTAGTGATTGGTGCCGAAACTTTATCACGTGTGGTTGATAAGCACGATAGAGATTCTATGATCTATTCTGATGGTGCTGGAGCTTCCATTGTAGAAGCTTCAGATAAAGAAGGTGGTATTTTAGCACATGAAAGTGCTTCGTTCACGTATGACGAAGCGTATTACTTGTTTTTCGGAAATTCAAATAATAAAGCACTTTGTAAAGATACACGCTACATTAAAATGCACGGAAGAAAAATCTATGAGTTTGCCTTAAGTAACGTCCCTAAAGCTATGAAAGCTTGTCTAGATAAAAGTGGTGTAGACATTAAGGATGTTAAGAAAATATTGATTCATCAAGCAAATGAAAAAATGGATGAAGCTATCATCAAACGTTTCTATAGATTATTTAAAACTGATGCGCCAGAAGGCATTATGCCAATGAGTATTCATAAGCTTGGAAACAGTTCGGTAGCAACAGTGCCAACCCTGTATGATTTGATCATTAATAATAAATTAGAAGATCATCGCCTCAATAAAGGAGATACCATTATCTTTGCTAGTGTTGGTGCAGGAATGCACATCAACGCTATTGTTTACAAATACTGATAATGGAACAAAATATTGCAATAATTGGAGGAGGAAATCTTGGTCAGGCTATTGCTAACGGATTACTTTCTAGTGGCTTTTTACCTTCAAATTTAACGATCACAAGACATAAAACTGCTTTACTTTCTGAATTTAAACTTAAAGGTGTTCGAGTGAGTTCAAACAATAGTGAAGCTGTATCGCAATCAGATATTATCATTATTGCGGTTAAACCTTATAAGATGGCAAGTGTTTTGGAAGATATCTCAAAATCCATAACGAACTCACATCTATTGATCTCTGTGGTTAGTGATTTTTCGATTGACAGTATAAATTCACATTTAAAATCTACTCCAACCGTTTACAGAGCTATGCCAAATACAGCATCTTCTGTAAATGAATCCATCACGTGTATAGCAACTCAAAAGAGTTCGGAATCACATACTAATGATGTTATTTCAATATTTAACACCTTAGGAAAAACCATTCACATTAACGAACAGTTGATGGATGCAGCAACTGTTTTAGGTGCTTGTGGTATAGCTTATGTATTACGTTTTATACGAGGCATGATTCAAGGAGGTATTGAAATTGGATTTGATGCTAAGACTGCAACTGAGATTGCGACACAAACTGTTAAAGGTGCTAGTGAGTTGTTATTACAAAAAGGAAATCATCCTGAAGCTGAAATAGACAAAGTAACAACACCTAAAGGATGTACTATTGCTGGTTTAAACGAAATGGAGCATCAAGGCTTTAGTTCTGCTTTGATAAAAGGAATTAAGACGTCTTACGATAATATTACATAATGTACGAAGGTAAATTTCCTCATAAACGCTATAGAATTACACTTGATTTTTTAAAACATCATGTAAAAACTTCTCAGTCAATATTAGACTTAGGTGTTGAAAATCCGTTTTCAGACATTTTAAAAGATCATGGGTTTACTGTCGAAAATACTTCTGGAATTGACCTAGATCTTGATACTTCTGAAATAAAAACATCAAAGGCTGAAGTTGTTACAGCATTCGAAATCTTTGAGCACCTACTCTCACCTTTCACTGTATTACAATCAATTCAAGCAGATAAACTTGTTGCAAGTATTCCATTAAAATTGTGGTTTGCTTCTGCTTACAGAAGTAAAACAGATTTGAGAGATCGTCATTATCATGAATTTGAAGATTGGCAATTTGATTGGCTTCTAGAAAAAGCAGGATGGAAAATTATAGATTCAAAAAAATGGACCAATCCTACTAAAAAAATTGGAATAAGGCCTATATTACGATGGTTTACGCCAAGATATTATATAGTGTATGCTGAAAAAATAAAGTCCTAAAACTGTCTCCATAAGTTTATTTAATGTATCGTCACAAGAGATGTCTATGAAATTTTATATTGTTATTCCAGTACATAATGAAGAAAACACGCTTGGATTAACATTAGAATCTATTGTTTCACAATCTTACCTTCCTAACAAAGTCATTATTGTAGATGATAATTCTTCAGACGGCACACCTGAAATCATTAATAACTATTGCGCTCAATTTGAATGGATTACTTCTATACGACATACATCATCAACCCATCATATTCCTGGAAGTAAGGTGGTCAATGCTTTTTATAAGGGTTATGAAAAATTAGATCAAAGCTACGACGTGATCTGTAAATTTGATGGCGATATTATCTTACCAAAAATATATCTGGAACAGATTAACAATATATTTGAATCTGATCCTTCAGTTGGAATTGCTGGAGGTTTGGCATTCATAAAAAAAGAAGACCATTGGGTCTATGAAAACATCTCAAACAAAAACCATGTAAGAGGTCCGTTTAAAGCTTACAAAAAAGCTTGCTTTGAAGCAATTGGAGGAATAAAACCCTCTATTGGTTGGGATACTGTAGACACCTTATTGGCTAGATATTATAAGTGGAACGTTGTTGTTGACCAGAATTTACAGGTTAAACATCTAAAACCTACAGGACACAGTTATAATGAGCATTCAAAATATCTTCAAGGTGAAGCGCTTTTTAAAATGCGATATGGCTTTTGGTTAACCTTTATAACAGCTTTAAAAATGGCTTTCAAAAGAAGAAACTTACCCTTATTTATAAACTATATAAAAGGTTACTTTAGAGCGAAACAATCAGGAATAGATCATATCGTTTCCGAAGATGAAGGACGCTTTATTAGAAAGCTAAGATGGGATGGAATCTTTGAAAAATTCAAATAAAAATCAATTTAGATAAATTGAAGATGCTTTGACTGGCGATTATGTTAAAAACTCCTGTAAAAAGTAAAGATGCTTCGACTACGATCAGCATGACATTATCTAACCTCAACCTCAAAACTAAAAACTCCAATTCTTGTAACTCGTAGAAGTCTCTAATTCATTTTCAATATCATCTTCTAGTTGAGGAAAGAAATCAATTCCTGTTAATGCCTCTATCTCATCAACAGAAACAACAAATTCATACAACGGTCTGCTAGAATCTTTATGAGGCATCAAAAATGCAATCATTTTAGTACGTCCTGAGTTTGTATCAATTAAAATTTTATAAAACTGATTCGGCACACTTACATCGTCGCTACCAATACGTTTCATTTCACCATTTAAAACTCCACCAGTGACTACATAAACGCCATCATATTTTTTTGCCCAATATCGTACTTTCTGTTCGAGCGTATTCCAAATTCCTGAATTAAATTGGTGTTCTTGCGGACTAATATTACTGGTTAGAAATGTTTCATCGTGGGCAGCTTTACTAAAGCGTCGATCTCCTGCTGGACAAAGATGTCCTCTATCGTAGCCCGAATTTTTATAATTGCGCCAATGTGCTGCTCCAGTTGATACAGCCTTATCGATTTCAAAATAAGGACGCTTAAAATTTGTATTAGACAAATGTGATGCCTTCAATTCATAAGCTACCCATTCGGCTTGCTCATGCGCTTCGCTGTAAGACAATGAATAATATTCATGGTGTACAATTTGCCCTGTAGTACTTGTTGGTAAAAAATAGGCATTTGTTTCAGCTTTGACCTCAGCGCCTTGTTCAATTTGATCTTTACTTTCGGCATCTTCTAAAACATATTCGTAACCAAATACAATAAGAATGAGAAGAAAAGCTATTATATAAGATAGTGTACGTTTATTCAAAATTTAGTCAATTACAAATGATAATGGCTGACCAGTACTTCCGTTAGGAAAACTGATGCCTAACAACGCTGAAATTGTTGGCGCAATATCAGGAATTACAGTTTTCTCATAAGTATGTCCTTTCTTGATTCCCTTTCCGAAGAATAACAAAGGCACATGTGTATCGTAATTTAAACCGCTTCCGTGAGTAGAACCCGTTTTACCATAGGCAATATGAGCAATATCATCAACAACAATAACATCTCCAGAACGTTTTTGATTAAATCCGTTTTGTAAGAGCATCTCAATTCCAGTCGTAAAATTTGTACTGTTCATTGTTGTTGCAGTATAGACTTTAGCAATGTTCGCATAACTAATCTGTTCATTAACAAAATCCTGCTCTACTTGCTGAAGATCTAAACCGAGTTCTTTGATTTTTGCTTTGTTAAAAAAGATTTGATTATTACTCACTTCTTCTACAATATCTGTGGTTCCATAAGACGCTGTCAAGAACTTTAAAAACTGGGCTTTCCTATCATTATAATTTAAGTATCCTGATGGAATTTTTAAGGTTTGCAAATATGAAGGCACCTCAACAGCGCCATGATCTGATGTCAAAAAAACGGTGTAGTTCCCTTCTCCAACTTCGTTATCTAGAAGATTTAAAAACCGCTCTAAGTCTTTATCAAGTCTTATGTACGTATCCTGGATCTCTTTAGAATTAACACCAAAATTATGACCAACATAATCTGTACTAGAATAACTAAGTGTAAGCACGTCAGTAAATTCATCCTTACCAAGTTGCTCTCCTCTAATGGCTGCTATGGCAAAATCTGTTGTTAAACTATTGCCATAAGGTGTGGCCTTTAAGATATCATAATCTCTATTTTTGGATTTAAGAGCATTGAGATCATAAGGAAATGTAGCATCATCTTTTCCTTTAAAACCACCTTCAAAGGTATTTTTATCACTTCCACTTTCGATATATGTTGAAATGTCATAATAGGTATCCCAAACTTTAAAATATGATGCAGCTTTTTCTGAGGTATTAAAATCTGAAACCCATTTTGGTAATTCATTCATATAAAAACTACTCGAAATAAATTTCCCTTCGTCCTTACCATGAAACCAGTAAGCAGCATTAGCGGTATGACCTGCTGGTAAAATTGCACCTCTATCCTTTAAAGCAATTCCAATAGTTTTCCCTTGCATTTGAGTAAACAATCGGTTTTCATCAGCAAATGTCGTTGTTAACATACGATGCGGAGACATTTTACCAGCATCACTTGTCGTACCTACTGAATTCACAGATGCGTCGGAAGCACAATACACTTCCGTTTTCTCCACTTTATCATACCAGTTATTACTTATAACACCATGATATTTTGGCGTTGTTCCTGTAAACACTGAAGCATGTCCTGGTCCTGTATAAGTTGGTATGTAATTGAAGTGATTATTTCTACAATTGAAACCGTCATTCATCAAACGTTTAAATCCGCCATCACCATATTTATTGTAAAACCTCGTTAAATAATCATAACGCATTTGATCAACAACAATCCCTACAATAAGTTTTGGCTTACTCGTTTCATCCTGCATACTTTTTATTTCTGAAACAGTTTCTGAAACAACTTGATTTTGCGCTTTACAATTAAACACAAAAATTGATAGAGTTATACAGGCTAATAGATTCTTTATCATGTTCTTCAATTTACAGTTTTCAAAAATACAGATTTTAAGACATCGACGTTTAAATTTAAGGTTAAATAGGATTAGTTTTTTTACTTTAGCAATATCAAATTGAACTATGCAATACCTTCATAATATTGGCACCTACTTTCTCATGATTGCTGAAATGTTTCGCAAGCCAACCAAATGGTCTGTAATGCGAACACTAATCTTGAAGGATATTGATGATCTAATTATTGGGTCTTTAGGTATTGTTGCCTTTATCTCATTTTTTGTTGGTGGTGTTGTAACCATTCAAACTGCTTTAAATATTGACAACCCTTTAATTCCTAAATACCTTGTTGGATTTGCCACACGACAATCGGTTATCCTAGAATTTGCACCTACATTTATTTCTATTATTATGGCAGGTAAAGTCGGTTCATTCATTACATCAAGCATTGGGACAATGCGTGTGACTGAGCAAATTGATGCGCTCGAAGTTATGGGAATCAATGCTTTGAATTATTTGGTGTTTCCAAAGTTTATTGCGCTAATGCTGTACCCATTTGTAATTTCTATTGCTATGTTTTTAGGTATTATAGGTGGAATGGCTGCATGTGTTTATGGTGGTTTTAGCACACTTGAAGATTACATCACAGGTATTCAATACGAATTTATCCCGTTTCACATTACTTATGCTTTTATAAAAACCATTGTATTTGCTTTTGTTCTTGCAACAATTCCATCGTTTTATGGTTACTATATGAAAGGTGGTGCTTTAGAAGTTGGTAAAGCCAGTACAACCTCTTTTGTATGGACTAGTGTGATGATTATTTTATTAAATTACATCTTAACCTCGATGCTTTTAAGTTAATGATAGAAGTCAACAACATAGAAAAATCATTTGGAGATGCTCATATTTTGAAAGGCATTAGTACGTCTTTTGAAAAAGGCAAAACAAGTCTTGTAATTGGTCAAAGTGGTTCTGGTAAAACTGTTTTTTTGAAATGTTTGCTAGGTTTATTTACTCCTGAATCTGGAACAATATCTTACAGTGGCAAGATCTATTCTGAATTAAGTGATGACGAAAAACGAAACTTAAGAGCCGAAATGGGAATGGTATTTCAAGGTAGTGCGCTTTTTGATTCAATGACCATAGCTGAAAATGTGATGTTTCCACTTCGAATGTTTACCAAACAAAGTAAAAGCGAAATGGAAGATCGTGTTAATTTTGTATTGAATCGTGTGAATCTTCCAGATGCACATAATAAAATGCCTAGTGAAGCTTCAGGTGGAATGCAAAAACGTGTTGCTATTGCCAGAGCGATCGTAAATAATCCTAAATATTTATTCTGTGACGAACCCAATTCTGGTTTAGACCCTAAAACAGCCATTGTTATTGACAACCTTATTCAGGAGATCACTGATGAATATGGTATTATCACCGTTATTAATTCTCATGACATGAATTCTGTTATGGAAATTGGTGAAAAGATTGTGTTTCTAAAAGATGGCTACAAAGCATGGGAAGGCTCTAAGGAAACTATTTTCAAAACAGATAATGAAGCTGTGACCAACTTTGTATATTCTTCTGAATTATTCAAAAAGGTTAGACGTATGTATATTGAAGAAAACGAGTAGTTTATTCAACAACCAATGTATCGACTTTTAATTTCTGTTTGAACCAGGATCTTAATTTTACCAGATCTTTAGTTTTTTGTTCTTCAGTGGTAAGTGAATCTACCCATTTAAAACTAAATATTGCCAAAGTATCTATTTCAGAAAAATTAGAGGTAATGCGTTTTGAATAAGATATCGATTCTAAATTATCGTAATTTATTTTAGCTTCAGTCACTAATTCTTGAAATGGAATTTGGTCACGTTCTAAACGTGTTAAGGTTCGTACACGATCTTCCAGATAAGAAATTTTCTGACCTTGTGATAGCAGATCAAGAGAATCTCTAGTTCGCAATTCTTCCATATACTCAAGGTTGTTAATCGCTCTATTCTTTACTTGGTTTACCGAAAGTTTCGCTCCAAGTAATGGTACATATTTAGAATCATTAAATCGTGCTTCTAATAACTTTCGCGTATCTTCTGATATTTCATCTGTTCCAAAAGGAATGAGTTCAATAATAGATTGATCATCTGGACTGTAAATGAAATTAGCATTCTTTTTAATGTAATTACTATTTGGCAGTGTTTCTAATTCGGTATTGATAAACGATTTTGCAGCTGTTTCAAATCGGCTTTCTTTGAGTACATCCCAAAATGTAAATCCAGCAGGAATCATTACTAGAATTGCTAAAACTGAAGCAATTTGCGCAATACGTTTACGTTTTTTTGAATTCGCATAACGCAACATAGGAAAACGCAATACCTTCAACACGATGAAAGTCGCCAAAGCGATAAACATGGTGTTAATTGTAAATAAATACATGGCACCTCTAAAGTATTCCCAATTCACTTTAGCTAAACCATAACCTGCAGTACATAATGGTGGCATTAACGCTGTGGCAATGGCAACACCAAAGATAACCGAAGCAATAGTTCCTCTTTTGGTTCGCGCAATTATTAAGGCTAAACCACCAAAAAAGGCAATAAGTACATCTCTAATGTCTGGTTTTGTTCTCCCTAAAAGTTCTGAGGTGTCTTCACTTAACGGAAACAACCAAAAAAACAAGAATGCCGTAATTAAACTCAATACGATCATTGTCGCTAAATTGATTAGCGACTTTTTTAACGTATCAATGTCATTTATGGCAATAGACATTCCAATACCTAAAATCGGACCCATTAAGGGCGAAATAAGCATGGCGCCAATAACTACTGCAGTAGAATTGGCATTTAGTCCAATGGATGCCACAAAAATCGAGCACACCAAAATCCATGCTGTGGCACCTTTAAAAGGAATATCACCTTTTATGGCTAGAATTGTAGCATCTCTATCGGTGTCATCTCTAAAGTCTAACAAATCAGTCATAAACTGTTTGATACTTTGGAAAAGACCTTGCGCATCTTTCTTTACCGCTTCCTTAGATTGCTCTACAGCTTTATCCTTGTTAATCTGAGCCTCGTCTTCAGCTTCAGAAAAATTAAATTTACTTTCTTCGCTCATAATTATCCGTAATTCTCACCAAATGTATCCTTAACTTTTTGGAGTACTTTTTTAATATCTTGCTCTTTTGTCTTAGGAAAGATAAGCAAAACTTCGTCTTTATCTACAATAATATAATCTTGAAGCCCATCAACAACCACAACTTTATTTGATGCTGTTCTTATCATATTCCCTGAAGCATCTTCAGCAAGCACTTTCGCATTCACTACAGCATTTGTGGAATTGTCTTTATCTAATTTATCGTATAAACTTCCCCAAGTTCCAAGATCATTCCAATCAAAAGTTGCAGGAAGCACAAATACATTTTGAGAAGATTCCATAATAGCATAATCAACAGAAATATTTTCGGCCTTGCCATAATTATCTCTTACAAAATCATCTTCAAAATCGGTATTATAGACGTCAATTCCTTTTTCAAACAGCGTATATAATTCAGGTTGATTAGCTTGATATGCTTTGACAACACTAGAAACACTCCACATAAAAATTCCAGCATTCCATAAAAAATTACCTTGTTCTAGAAATGCTTTTGCAGTATCGTAATCAGGTTTTTCGCGAAATTGGCTCACCGATTTAATTTCTGAAGAATTTGATTTATCAAATTCGATGTAACCATAACCTGTATTAGGGAATGTAGGTTGAATTCCTAAAGTCATTAGAGCATCATTTTGAGCACAAAAATCGAAAGCCTGTTGTACATTTTGAGTAAAGGCTGCTTCATCTTCTATCCAATGATCACTTGGTGCCACAATCATAACTGCGTCTTTATTCTCTTTCTGAATTTTTAGAGCTGCATATAAAATACATGGCGCAGTATTACGCATTGCAGGTTCTAAAACAACTTGACGATTGGTCACCTCAGGAAGCTGTTCAAAAACCAGATCGTTATAGCGCTCATTTGTGAGAATGAATATATTTTCCTTCGGAATTAACTGTGACAATCTGTTAAACGTTTTTTGAATTAACGTATCACCTGTACCAAGCATATCATGAAATTGCTTAGGAAAATCTTGAGTGCTCACTGGCCAAAACCTTGAGCCTACTCCTCCAGCCATTAAAATGGCATAATAATTTTTATTCATATTTTTAAATTACAGTCATCTTTAAACAAAAGCGAAACATCACATAAAGATCTTTCGACTTCACTTATGGTGACTAAATATTAATTATCTAATAACTCCACCTCTGCATTTGGATTAAACAAATATAACCTACCTGTTTTAACTTCAACACATTCAAAGCGTTTTACACGTTTTTGACCTCTTTTAAACACTCTACCATTATACAACCTAAAGTGTTGTCCGAAAGGCACATCAAAAATATAAGTTTTATCGTTAGGTTCGTCAAATTGTTTTAAAGCTAAAGCCAAATTAGCATCTGTATCGCTTGAAGCTTTAGGGTTTTTAAAATGCTTTGCCAACAATGGTAATAGTTCTATTGGAAATACATTAGGGTTTAAGAACGGTAACATCAAATGTTGAAACGTATGTTTCCATTCAATGCCATGCGGTTTGATTGCTCTTCCATATCGCTTATACGCTTCAAAATGAGCAATCTCATGCACAAGAGTAATTAAAAAACGATAAGGATTTAAATTTGAATTGACCGTAATTTGATGTTTTCCATTTGGCAAACGCTTATAATCACCATGTCGTGTTTTACGTTCGTTCTTAATTTTAACTATGAGATGGTCATCTTCTAACAATTGCGACACAAGAGGTATTGCCTTCTGAGGAATTCTATCGTCTAAAATACTTTGCATAATCAGATGAGATCGTATTTAATTTTATTACTGATTAGCATTTCCAATCAACAGCATTGTAGTGTTGCCATTCACTTTCAAAACATACAAACCCTTTGCAGTTTGTGGAAAGGTCAACTTAGTTCGCTTGTTTGATTCATTAAATTCAGTATTGATGATGGTCACTAATCGACCTCTAATATCAAAAAGCAGAAATTCATCAAATGGGTTTGTGTTTGTAACGGTTACTTGGAAATTCGTAACTGGATTTGGAAACACGATTTGAGATTCGGTAACCTCAGTTTCAACCTCACTACTAAAATAAGGTTCTGCAAAATCGAAGGCTTGATTTCCTACTTTCTCACCAATAAGTCGTCCAGGAATATCATCTGCAGGAGGATGAATGCCTCCCCAAATTCTAGACAAACTCGTTTGGTCTGAAGCATCGCGATATGTAGCCCATTGCAGTATTACATCTTCAGAAGGTCCATCCTCAAACACTAAAAATTCATTTTGCTTAGCAACAAACTCACCAATACCTCCTGGAAAAAACGGACTACCAGTTAGTCGGGTTAATACTTCAGAAGCTGCTCTTGAGTAGGTTGAATGACCAGAGACAAATCCAGCAAAAGGAGGCGTCACAAAAGTTGGACGTTGATAAGGCCACCAATTTTCAGCTAAGATCCATCCCACTCCAGCAACATCTGTGGCTTCATCACCAATATAATCTGGTCCTCGCCAAGTATACAATTTAATTTTACCAAGATGTTCGTTATTCGATCCTGTTAGAGGATCACCAGCTTCAACAACTTCAATATAGCCATCAAGTAATGGTATTCCTCCAACATGATAATTCTCTAGGTTTTCATTTGTACTCTGACCTAAAAGTGACATATGCCTAATGGCAGAAATTGGTCTTACATAATCGTACCAACCCTTAACACTCCATGCTGAAATAGCAGCATCATGCATCGCACCACCAAGAATAAAATACGATTTCACATCCCACTCTAATTCATTTAAAATCTCACCTTCACCCTTAAATCGTTTTTCAAGTTGTTCGTGATCACTCACATAATTTAAAATGGTGAACCAATGACCAGGAGGCGTTTCGGAATCTGGACCATCAGCCCAAAATTCTGCAAGGACTCTAGCATAATCTCCTCGATGAACCATATTTGGCTCATATGCTTCTCCAGTTATCGGATTCATTGCATGGCCAGTACCAACATCTCCTCCTTCAATAAGGTTATAAAAGCTAGGGTAATTTTCATATTCAGTAGGAAAGTTATCAATATTGGTATTTCCTAAAGCTCCTGGCGAAATATCCCAAAGCACACCATCACTAGGGTCTAGATGTGATCCCCAAATTGACACAAGTGAGAAGCCAAATTTATAAGCATCACTTGAAGCATTATTCTCAGTATCACTCAATAATGGAGGTGCTCCTGGATCGTTGTAAACCGTGTAAGTATCACCATCACGTGTGTAACTAACATTATCATCTTCAGTCATAGCAAATGGCCATACATTGCCCCATTCTGGACTTAAAAAAGGAATGGTTGTTCCTGGAATTAGATTACCACTTTGGTCTATATATGTATCTAAGCTCAAAGGTTGAAAACGATTTGGGTCCTGCATTAAATCTGTTGTTGGAACTGCAGGAGCCAAAGCTACATTAATGGTTTCATAATAGCCATTATCGAATTGAGTCAGTTCTCTAGAACCGTCAAGATTTCCATAAGCGATAATGGTTTCAGCAATATAGTTCCCAAGAGCTGCTGCGTCTCCAAACTCATATACTGTAGATGTAGCATTGTCAATATTGTATCCTGATTGCTCCATAATTAAATCGAAAAGTCTTTGCGACTCTTCAACGTTAGGTGAATTTTGAAAACGATACGTTAATAAACGATACATCGCATAGCTTATAGCCTTATTTCTTGAAGCTTGAATACTTTCGACTGGAATAAATTCTTCTAAGGTACTTTCAAAACCATTTAAAACATTACCTATCATATAAGGTCTTGCTTCATCATCATAAATTGCCCAAGCATCATACATTGCAACACTGGAGTGAAACAAATTCCTAGCATGAACCGTAGGTCTTGCAAAGTCGTTTCTGATGGCCTCCAATAAGGCTTCATTCCAAACTCTAGCAATAGAAACATCGTCTGGTAAATCATTAATATGAAGTGTGATTGTTATGCTTTCGTCTAAACTAAAACACACACCATTTGTTTCTTTAACACTTAAGACACCTTGTTCGTTCAAACCCCATTTTACTTTGACACTTCCAGTGCCTTGTCCTTCAATTATTTCGCCTCCAATCACTTCCCAGACTGAAGAAGATCCAGATGTGAGAGGGTAAGTATATGTTTCGGTTTTAAAAAATCCAGAATTAGTGTTGCCTGAGATTTGACCAGATTCAAGATACGTACAGCTTCCATCATTTAATGTAGCATCAGGATTGTAAGTACATGAATTGGGGTCGATACAACCATAAATTTTAATACTTGGCGAAATATCTAGTGTTTCAACACCTTGACCTTCAATAGCAAGTACTGTGGTATTAGCATCAAAATTTTGGTAAGTTTCAATCAATCCAGTAGGCCATTCAATTTGAAGTTCTTCAATAGAATTTTCACCTGCTAAGCCAAAATGAACAGGTTTCAAACTCTGAGAAATAAATCCGACACCTGTGTAATACCGTTTAAAAGACCCAAGACTAGTAGTAATAGTTAGAATGGTTCCGATTGCATCTCTATTAGATTCGGTACCTTGCAAGTGAACTTTGAACCAATTTTGAGTAACAGGCTCATCAAAATTCAGTAATTTATTTTCATAGAAAAATGAATTTTGATCTGAGTTGGTTAAAAATATATCGAGATCTCCATCATTGTCGTAATCAAAATCAGCAACCTCAACACTGACTGTCAAATCGTTAAAACCAACAGTTGAAGATTTATTGTCAAAACCTTGTTCACCATCCATGATTCTATTTTGGTAATACACATTACGTTCGGTACTTCTGCCTTCAAACTCATAACCATTGGCAATGATCAAGTCTTCATCTCCATCATTATCAAAGTCGGCAAAACGCGTTCCCCAAGACCAACCTGTTTCAGTGATATTATTTTCTTGAGACGATTCGATAAAGAAATTATTACCATCATTTCTCAGCAAAGCATTTTCATCAATTCCTGTTAAAAAGAAATCCAGATTTCCATCTAAATTATAATCGCCAACAGTAATTCCCATATCATCTAACATACTATCCAACCCGTAGATTGCAGCTTGGTCAACAAAACTCGTTCCGCCTTGATTTGTAAACAAGCTATTGGGATCATTAAAGTCGTTAGTCACGATAAGATCCATCCAATTATCGTTATTAATATCAAAAGGAAAGGCCACATAACTTGCTAAATCTTCGGTAGCTTCAATACCAGTAATGATTGACACATCTGTAAAAGTTCCATCGCCATTATTGAGATATAAGGTATTACTGCCACATTCGTCCCAATCGTTAACATATAAATCTAAAAAGCTATCATTATTATAGTCAAACCAAGTCGCTCCAGTATTCCTACAACTATTCAAATTACCAAAACCTGCTGTTTGTGTCACCTCAATAAAAGTACCATCACCTTCGTTATGAAAAAGTTGTCCTTTAAACGAATGTGTAAAAAAGACATCTGGATAGCCATCATTGTCGTAATCCCCAAAAGAGACACCATGTTTAAATCCTTCAAGGCCCAGAAACGATTCGGTGTTATCTGCTGGAAATAAATTTGTTAGACCAGCTTCTTGGGTTACATCTGTAAACGTTCCGTCATTATTATTTCTGAAGAGTTTGCTTTCTGAAGTAGGCTCAATATTCTGATCCTGTTTTACAGCCACTACAAAGATATCTAAGTCGTAATCTTTGTCGTAATCTACCACAGCAACACCATTATTATTTTGAAGATCACCAAAACCTGAAACCACTTCAACACGATCGAATACTTGCGAATTACTCATGTAAAAGCACAAGCAAAAAAGACATCGAAACACAAGGTTTAACTTCCTACTACGCGTATAGATTTTCAAAGGAAACAATTTTTTATAAAGATACTAATTACTTAAAAAAATCACTATGTTAATCTATCAAGAATTCTTGAATAGTATTCATTGAGTCAAACACGTAAGTTGCTTCAGATTGTAATTCATTATGATAATCATGGGCAGCATATCCAATCACATCAAACCCTCCATTCTTGGCAGCTTGTACACCTGTTAAGCTATCTTCAATCACAATACATTCAGAAGGCTTAAAACCCATTGTTTCAGAAGCCCATAAAAAAACTGCAGGATTAGGCTTCCATTTCTGAATGGTATAACAGCTAAAGATATTCTTCTCAAAAAAAGGAAGTAATCCAGTAAGCTCAAGATTTAACCGAATCTTATTTTCTGGTCCGCTTGAAGCGACACAAAATGGAATAGGCAAATTGTTTAACAAGTCTGAAACACCACTTACTGCTTGGATATTAGCTTTAAAAGCTTCAAAACTCCTTCTGCGATATTCTGAGACAAAGTTATCTGGCAATGCATGCGGAATTAAAGCTTCAACCTGATCTGCACAGTATTGCATTTTATGACCTTTAAAATTTTTATAGGCATAGTTGAGATCAATATTAGCACCAAGTTCATTAGCCATATCAACTAAAACCTGATTCCCAATGGGCTCACTATCAACAAGCACACCATCGCAATCAAAAATGACACATTTATAGTTTGGCATATCTATGGTGTAGAATTAGAAACCTGAAGTACTTTTCCGTTGTAATATTTATTGCCATTTAAAGAAAACTCTAGAATATATGCTGCCATTTCGCTCGCTGTTGTTGGTGCTTGATACTCTGGAAACGCTTCTTTAAGCATTTCTGTTTGCACAGCACCTAAGGCCAGCACATTAAATTGCGGACCAGAATCTTTATATTCTTCAGCAAGTAATTCGGTAAGTGTAATCACAGCACCTTTGCTAGAGCTATAGGCTGCTAGTCCAGGAAATTTCATACTTCCTTGAATACCTCCCATAGAGCTAATTGTCACGACATGACCATCACTCTTCATAAATGGCAGAACGATTCTTGTCAATTCAGATACGCCAAAAACGTTTGTTTGGTAAACCTTTTGAAAATCATCAAATGATGTTTCAGAAAAAGGCTTATTCAGAAGTAAACCAGCATTATTGATCAAAATATCGACATGAGACCATTCGTCATCAATAAACTGAGACACTTTTTCATAATCACTCGTCTTACACAAATCAAAAGCAAAAGACTTAATGTTATCAAAATTAAGATTTGCAACTGGTTTTGCATTTCTAGATAGTGCCAAGACATTGTGACCTTGTTGGGCAAATAAATGCACCAATTCGAAACCAATACCACGACTGGTTCCAGTGATAATGATATTTTTAGTCTTCATACATTTTAACTTCTTTAGATGAGGCATTCATCATACCTTCGAATGCTACAATCATTTTATTTATGAATGAAGCCATATGCTTATAATCCATTTTGTCGGCCTCATCATCTACATGATGGTAGTAGTCATAATTTGTAAAATCAAACGTTGAAATAGCCTGCGCTGGAATATTGAGTTCTTTATAAAACGGAAAGTTATCCGATCTATAAAACAACTGAAACTCTTTAGCCTTAGGAAAGAAACCAATAACTTCTTCTCCTGCATACTTGTTCAATGTTTCAGCAAAATTAGAACGTTCAAAACCACTTATATAAGCCATTACTTGATCTTCAGCTCTAGGCACACCAATCATTTCAAAATTGATCATGGTGTAGGCATTAAATCCTTCTTTTTTAAGACGTTCTGCCAAATGAGTAGAACCAATCAATCCTAATTCTTCAGCCGAATACAAGGTGATTAAAATACTTCGTTTATTGCGTTTTGTTTTAGCGAAATATCTGCCAATTTCCATGGCTGCAATTGTTCCAGACGCATCATCATTAGCTCCATTTGCAATGGTATCGCCATCAACCTCTTTACCAAAACCAATATGATCATAGTGACCACCAATAATCACAAACTCATCTTTTAATTGCGGATCATTACCTTCAATCATACCAACCACATTAAACCCTTTGATAAGTTCATCAGGTGTTTTGCTTCTACTATTTTTAAATTCGAAATGGTCGCGATAACTATCTAAATAAGGTTTGATATGATTTGCTTTGAAGTAATTCTCTATAAATACAGCAGCCTTCTCTATACCTTCAGTTCCTGTGGCTCTACCTTCAAGCTCGTCTGAAGTCAAATAAGTCATACTCGTTCTAATATCATCTTCAGTAATTTCAAGATTAACAACTGTTTTCTCTGAATTTTCTTCGTTAGTCGCTGAAATTGTTTGCTTTGAAGCGCAAGACAAGTACAATAATACAGATGCTAGTAGAGCTATTTTTTTCATCATATCGAATTTAAAGTTTATAAGATCTTTTGTAAAAATTATATAAAAATAAAACATCCTGACTTGTATTTCGCAAATCAGGATGTTTTTATTAAGATAGATTCCTCGACTTTGCTCGGAATGACTTTTATTTTAGACGAGCATCGTCACTGGATTTTCAATATAGCCTTTCAAGGTTTGAAGGAATTGCGCACCAGTAGCACCATCAACTGTTCTATGGTCACATGCCATTGTAAGTTTCATAGTGTTCCCAGGAACTACTTTACCTTCTTTTACAACTGGTTTGGATACAATAGCACCAACAGATAATATTGCAGAATTAGGTTGATTGATAATAGATGTAAAGCTTTCAATACCAAACATACCTAAGTTAGAAATTGTAAACGTACTGCCTTCCATTTCATCTAAGGTCAGTTTTTTATTTCTAGCTTTTCCAGCATATTCTTTAACTGCCGCTCCAATTTGTGTTAAGCTTTGCTCATTAGCAAACTTCACAACAGGAACAACCAATCCATCAGGAACAGCAACCGCTACGCCAATATGCACGTGGTTATTCAATTTCATTCTATCATCAAACCATTGCGAATTTACTTGAGGATGTTGTTTTAATGCCAATGCACAAGCTTTGACAATCATATCGTTGTATGAAATCTTTGTGTCTGGAAGCGAATTGTATTGCGCTCTAAAGGCAATCGCATTTTCCATATCAAACTCCACATTTAAGTAATAGTGTGGCGCAGTAAATTTAGATTTTGCTAAGTTTTTAGCAATGGCTTTACGCATGTTAGAATTTGGAACTTCATCGAAATCTTCTTGACCCGTTGGCACAAATTTACCAACAGATGCAGCCTGTGTTGAAGGTGTAAAGTTTTCAATATCGCGTTTTATGATTCTACCATTTTCACCACTACCATTAACTTGAGACAAATTGATGCCTTTTTCTTCGGCTATTTTTTTAGCAAGAGGCGAAACGAATATTCTACCTGAGGACGAAGACGTTGAAGACGTCTCGACAGAGCCTGTGTTGAGTGTAGTCGAAGTACTCGATGTGACAACTTTAGGCTCCTCTGTTTTGGTTTCTACTGGTTTTTTAGATGCTTCAGGTTTGCTCTCACCAACACTATTGTCTTTAGCACCAGTGATTTTAAAGTTCTTGGCAATATTTGAAACATCTGTTCCTTCAGGTCCGATGATCGCTAACAAAGCATCTACTTTAGCAGATTCACCTTCTTTTAGACCAACGTATAATAGATGACCCGATTGAAACGATTCAAACTCCATTGTAGCTTTATCGGTTTCAATTTCTGCAAGGATATCACCTTCCTCAACCTCATCACCAACTTGTTTTAACCAAGACGCCACAGTGCCTTCTTCCATAGTGTCGCTTAAACGAGGCATAGTTACTACAGTAACACCTTCAGGAAGTTCTTGAGATTCATTACCTTCATTCTGGTTTTCATCTTCAACAGATTCAGACGTCTCATCTGTGCTAGACGTTTCAGAATCTTCAGCTTTAACATTAGAAGCGTTGCCGTTTAACAATCCAGATATATCTTCACCTTCATCACCTATGATGGCAAGTAGTTCATCAACTTTAGTAGTTTCACCTTCCTGTACACCAATATGAAGTAGGACACCTTCATGAAACGACTCAAACTCCATTGTAGCTTTATCGGTTTCAATTTCAGCTAGAATATCACCTTCTTCGATTTTATCTCCAACCTTTTTCAACCAAGTAGCGACAGTACCTTCTTCCATAGTGTCGCTCAAACGTGGCATATTAATCACTTCAGCCATAGCTTATAATTTGTGTTGTATAAATGGATAATCTTCTTGTTCGTAAACTGCGTCGTACATAACATTCTTGTCTGGATATGGTGACTCTTCAGCAAATTTCTCACATTCTTTTACCAAATCCTTGACACGCTTATCAATGACTTTAATATCATCTTCAGTAGCATAGTTCTTATCCAATAGAATATCTTTCACTTGCGTAATTGGATCGATTTTTTTGTATTCCTCAACCTCTTCTTTAGTTCGGTAATGTTGCGCATCAGACATCGAATGACCTCTGTAACGATACGTTTTCAACTCTAAGAATGTTGGTCCATCACCTCGTCTCGCTCTCGCAATAGCCTCATCAAAAGCTTCAGCAACTTTAACAGGATTCATACCATCAACAGGACCACAAGGCATTTCGTAACCAAGTCCTAACTTCCAAATTTCGGTATGATTTGCTGTACGTTCAACTGAAGTTCCCATAGCATAGCCATTGTTTTCACAAACAAAAACAACAGGAAGTTTCCAAAGCATGGCTAAATTAAAGGTTTCATGAAGTGATCCTTGACGTGCGGCACCATCTCCAAAACAACATAAAGTCACTGCATCGCTACCATGGTATTTATCACCAAAAGCGATTCCAGCTCCAAGAGGAATTTGACCACCTACGATTCCATGACCACCATAAAAACGATGTTCTTTAGAAAAGATATGCATTGAACCTCCAAGACCTTGAGATGTTCCTGTAGCTTTTCCATATAACTCAGCCATAACACGTTTAGGATCAACTCCCATACCAATTGGCTGAACATGATTTCTATAAGCAGTGATCATTTTATCTTTTGAAAGATCCATTGCGTGGAGTGCTCCAGCTAATACAGCTTCTTGACCATTATATAAGTGTAGAAACCCTCTTACTTTTTGTTGAATGTATACTGCAGCAAGTTTGTCTTCAAACTTTCTCCAAAACAGCATGTCTTCATACCATTTGAGATAAACCTCTTTTGTTACTTTTTGCATTTAATTTAGTGTTGTTAAGTAAAATAAATGTATCCCTGAGTTTAATTTAGGATAAGCGAATAACAAAAATAACACTTTAGATAGTAACGAAAAAACTGAAAAACGTAAAATTATTACGAAATCGTTATAGAAAACTACGATCGAATCCTAAAGGCAATAAATTTGCTAAAGAATTTGATTTTACCACCTTTCCTGTCTCTCCCATAAAATAAATCTCTATAGGCTGATCTTGTTTCACTTCATACTCTGCAATAGCTTGTCTGCATGCACCACAAGGAGGAATTGGAGTAATAGTTTGATGTTCATTAGAACCTGCAGTTAATGCCATTTTTAACAGTTTAGATTTAGGATACTTAGCACCTGCATAATAAATTGCTGTACGTTCTGCACAGAGACCAGAAGGATATGACGCATTTTCTTGATTATTACCTGTTACAACTTCATTGTTGTCAAGTAAAATTGCAGCACCAACATAAAACTTAGAATAAGGTGCATAAGCATTTTTTCGCGCTTCAATAGCATGTTGCATTAAGTTTGCAATATCCTGCGGAAGTTCATCAAAGTTATCATAGACTGTTAATGTAGATTCAATTTTAATATCCTTCATACGATATGGCTTTAGACAAAAAAACTATTGCTTTAAGACAATAGTTTTAGTTAATCGTTTATATATTATTCTAATATTCATCATATTCATTATCGCCAAAGTTAAAGGTTAAAGAAAAACGCAAGGTGTTCTCTAACGGACTTTGAACCTTTGATGCTGAAAATAAGTAAGAAAGATCAATATTAATAGTTGTGTATTTAAACCCAGCACCTAGAGCAAAAAACTTTCTCGCACCTTTTTCTTCGCTTTCATTGAAGTATCCAGCTCTAAAGGCAAAAGAATCTTGATAAGTATATTCTGCACCTAAAGACCATGTAAATTCTTTAAGTTCTTCACTAAAACCACCTGGAGCATCTCCAAACGATTGAAAGATTCCTTTTGCAAAACTCACATCGTTATCTTGACCAGCAATGATATAATTTGGTTCTTCTGTTAAGACCTCATCTTCATTTTCTTGAAATCCTGGAGTATCTCCACTTTCGTTGTAAGTGAAACGTGTTCCTAATTCTGGTGGTGTTGGCACTAGTAATTTAGTTACCTCTGCCGTTACAGCTAACTTGTTATAGTCATCAAAAATAAAGTCAAATCCACCTCCTAATCTCAAAGTTGTAGGTAAAAAGTTTTCTCTACCTCCATCATCGTATTTAATTTTCGGACCTAAATTCTGAATTGCAAATCCACCTCTCCATCTACCATTAAAGCTATTGTAAGCTTCTTCTTCACTTTGGTAAAAACCAGCAATATCAACACCAATTGAACTCGCAGCTTGTGCATTAGCATCAACCGCTTGAATTCTTAAATCTGAACGTAAATAACGTAAGGCAACAGCCATAGAAAACTGATCAGCTAAACGCAATGAATATGATGCGTCAATAGTTAACTCGTTAGGTTGTTCGATTAAAGCTTCAGAAAACTCATCTTGAACGATTTCGATTTCACCAAGACTGAAATATTTAAAACTAGCTGCAAAAGCACTACGTTCGTTGAGTCTATTAAAGTAAGTGATGTTTCCTAAAAAAATATCATTAACTAAACGGCTTAAATAAGGTGTGTAATTAACCGCTATTCCAGATTTAGCTAAAGAGAATGAATATTTTGCAGGATTCCATTGTTGAGAATTAGCATCTGCAGAGGTTGCAACACCAATGTCTCCCATACCAGCAGCACGAGCATCTGATGCAATTAAAAGAAATGGCACACCTGTCGTGATTACTCTTGAATCTGTTTGAGGCACGACCACTGTTTCTTGGGCATTTGTTACTTTAAACAATGAAATTGTGATAAGGGCTAAAATGTATTTTTTCATTTTTCTTTTTATTGTTTCCGGTAATTTCAGATTACTACGGAATTAGCAAATATAAGTCTTTATTGTAGTATTACAAGTTTTTCAATTTTTTCGACTTGTTTATTTAAACGATTAGATCTCACTTTTAGTTTATAGATGTAAACTCCTTTACCTATTTTTTCACCAAAATCATCTCGTCCATCCCAAACAATGTCTTTAGATAAGGAGCTTGTCACCTTGCTTCCTCCATTAGTTTGACCGTTTAGCGTTCGCACTAATTTTCCAGATATTGTAAATATCTGTACTGAAACGTCAAGAACATCGGAACTATTGTGATTGAACCAAAATTCGGTGTAATCTATAAACGGATTAGGATAATTAAGGACATTATCTATTACAAGTTCTTGGTCTTTATCGAATACTATAAACTCAATATCGGAAGTAGAAGAGTTATTGTATACGTCCCAGGCTTTAAAGCTGATGGTATGTCTTCCAGGTTTTAAATCTCTAAATGGATAGCTCACTGTCCCGTTTTGGTAATCATCTACATCTGCAGTATAGTATGAGTTGAGTACAAAAGGTGATGTTTCATCGCCATCTAGTATGGCTACAATATCATGACCAATACCACTTGCTGTATTGATCCCATTATCATCTTGCAACTTGGCGATAAGTGTTGGTTGCTCATTTGTAATACCACCATTTACAAAATTTTCGTCATTCATAAACAAGTTAATAAGAGGACCAATATTATCTTCCTCTGCATTTTCATTTATACCACCAACCTGAATATCAAAACTTGATCCGGCTCTATCTTCCAAAGGCAATTCTCGTTGCGCATAAAAATTTACTTTTCCAGGACCAACAGGAATACCTATATCTCTTGGAACGACAAACTCGAATTCAAATTGACCATTAGAAACCGTTGCCTGACCTTTAAAGATGACCTCTCCAAGTGTTTTGAAATCCATAATAACAGGCTGACCATTATTGGATTGATTATCGTTATTAAGTGTTTGTCTATCAATTTCCTTATCATAAACTGTTGCAGTTAACAAGCCATTAAAGTCAGACAACACATTTCCAGATTCATTAACAACTTCTCCAGACATTTTCACTCTACCTAAAGCCTGAAGCACATCAGTATTCGTGCCTATTGGCTGATCATTAACAGCTGTAAGTTTTACACTTGGTTTAGGAAATGCTAATTTCATTGCAGGATCTCCTATATACCACACTAAAGGTTTTTGATTATTACTACTAATACCAGGATCATTTTTAGATTGACGCAAAGCCTCAGCTACTGAAGGATAATCATTTGAACCGAACGCAAACAAATAAGGTTCAATAATCTCGTTAAATGCTTGTCCGAGACTCACAAATATTTGTCGTGTTGTGGTAACCAGACCAATCGCTCCTCCACGAGTATTCCAATAGGTAAACTCACCTGCTGTTTGCCTGAGTGGATCATCAAATTTTGTATACTCACAAGTCACTGTGATAAAAAGATTGTACTTACAGGCATTGGCGACTTCTTGAGAATCATTTTTATCAAAAATACGTTCAGAAGCCAGCCCATCTTCACCACCATGTCCAAAATAATTTACAACAAGAGCACCAACATCAATAGCATCTCTAATAGCTTTATTAACTTGAGGATAGCGTTCACCAGCAGATGAGGATTCCTGTAAGAAAGCATCAGAGTGAATTTTAACCGCATTTAAAAAAGGTTTTTCCTGGGTAATGATAGTCGCAATATCATCTGTAGTTTGTTGTAATTCGCCTTCAAAACTTCCGAGATCAACATCATCAGAAATCATTAAGATATTATTTCTCCAGCTACCATAAGACATGATATCATAATATTCTTCAATTTTATTGACTAGTTGAACTGCCTGTTGAGGTGAATTTGCCAAAATGCGGCCAACAGCAATATCTGCTTTATTGGATGTCGTCATATCGCCTTCGTTGTCATCCATCATAGCATAAAAGTCATCAGACACAAAAGAACTTGTTAAGCTATAGCTATTGTAAGAAAACCACGTAGGCACAAAATTAGATTGAATTGCAATTCGATTTTTATAATCAAATGACGCATCACCAAACGTACATACGTATTTAATTCTTCGATCTGGCGAACTTGCATTATTATAGATATATCTTACTAAATTTCTTATTGCACCAATATCCTGATTTCCAGAACTAAACTCTCTGTAAATTTGTCGTAAGGTTACCACTTTCACATTGAGATTGTATTGTCTTCGATTGATTTCTGCAAGGCGTTCGGCTTGAGATAGGAATATATTTGGTGTAACGATAAGGTAATCTATATCTTCAAATTCACCTTGACTATTCTGAAAAATAGTTCCTTTTATATTTTGATTGGCTATGAATGTATTTCCATCACGTTCTGGTTGGAATACATTCTGATTGTTAATTGCGATGTATTGTCTTTGCTCTCCAGAGTTTGCTTTAAAAGAAAAGTTACTCTCTTGATCAACATTTAAAACATTAGTGACATTAAACTTATCTGTAATATCCCAAACCTCTCTTACATTAGAACTGTTTGAAATAATATATTCTGCAACACCTGGATTTGTTTGCACAATTTTATTTTGAAAAGGTAATTGTCCACCAGTATAAGTTAGTTCCCTTGTAGCTTCAATAGATATAAAATCTAAATATCCTAATGAAGAAGGCACTCCATTATTATTATACTCTAAGTCAACAACAACATCCTGCGAGTTAAGCTGTATAGTACCTTCGTAAGAATCTCCAGTAGCAAGTACACCGTCAGATAACGCGTTAAATCCGAGTGTCGTGATATCATTATTATTGACTTTAACAGACATTGAAGTTCCCGTTTCAGAAACCGAAACCGCAGCTGCATAAATTTTAAAAATGGCCTCTTCTTCAGTCACCAAATTTGGAAAGTTAAATGAAAACGATTTGGTATCTTCAACATCAAAACGGTTTCCAAACCAACGTCTACCAATCTTAGCTATGTTGTATTCGTCAACTTCGTGAAATTTATAGTCTTGAAATGTAGTGATAGTAAAATCTGAAGCATCTTGAGGTTGAACCATTGGTTGTATACGCTTACCAAAAGATCCACCAAAGGTTACAAAGTAATTTGAAATATTTGAATACGCATTAATATTTGTGATGCTTTCCTCATTAAAGCCTGTAGGCCCTTCAGCATAAAACAAAATATAATCATCATCATTAAAAACACCATCTTCTTCACCTACAAATTTTATAGCATTTTCAGTAAGATCAATAGGATAAAACTCATCGTTTCTCATAGGTAACATAGCACCACCATTACCATAAATCTTAATAGTTCTAGGATCTACATCTGTATTAACATCAATGCTTTCTAAAAAGCTTTTGGTGAGTTTAAAAACACCCGATCGCTCTACATAAAATCGTCTCCAAGATCCAGAGCTTAATACTGAATTGGTGATTTCTTGAATATTTGCAGCACTCCTATTTAAACTTCCATTCGAGTAATTTACTGTAAATGAGGTGATCTTTTTAAATACACCATTATCATTTATAATGGGATACATCTCAAGAAAAGCAGAAACTTGACCTCTATCAATACTATTAGATAGTTTTACTTTTGGAGTTGAAGGGATTAGTGCTATGGAAAGTGATTTTAACTCGCTATTACTAATGGTGCTGTAATAAACGTTAGTTAATGAGACTGAAGATTCATTGATTGGTGTTGAAACATCCCATTGCGCAATAAATTGCAGGCCTTTATCATCACTGTAACTAAAATGTTCCTTGCTGAAGGAAGGCACTTCTATTTGAAAAGTCTCTGTTTTGAGAATTCTAGAGTCTTGCCAATCAACTAAAAATTGTTTTTGCTGAGCAAAACTACATATAACGCACACAAAAAAAGGTATGAGTAATAGTTTTTTCATAGTATCAATAACGCCTATATTTTTGTGTTATTATAAGGCTTCAATTTTTTATTCAAAATTACAACAATATTTCATTTAACCAACCGTTATTAAAGTCAAAATACATCGATAAACTGATAAAAAGTCCGTTATATTGCACGAAAAACAGGATGAAATGCAACTTTTTTTACATGAAATTGCTAAAAAATGTTGTTAAGTTCTCTTTAATTGCTATATTGCGTCTCTAAAATTATAATTAGCTTACTTAAACGTATGGATATGAAAAACGTCTTAAACCTAAGGATACTATTAGCCCTAATGATATCTTTAACAATTGTTGGATGTAGCAGAAACTCAAGAGATAAGAACAGTTCTCGAGCTACAGGATGGAAAATCAACGACAAAAATGGTGGTTTTCAGTACAATGACAAATTTCAAGAACAAGAAACAGGCCCTGGATTAGTGTTTATTGAAGGTGGTACTTTTACAATGGGAAAAGTACAAGATGACGTCATGCATGATTGGAACAATTCTCCTAATCAGCAGCACGTTCAATCTTTCTATATGGACGAAACAGAGGTTACCAATAAAATGTACACAGAGTACTTAGATTGGATTAAAAGAACCTATCCTCCAGAAGAAGAAAATTTCAGATTAATATATCAAGGTGCATTACCAGATACACTCGTATGGAGAAATCGACTTGGTTATGCAGAAATGATGACAGAAAACTATTTACGTCATCCTGGTTATGGTGAATATCCAGTTGTAGGTGTAAGTTGGATTCAAGCTGTTGAATTTGCTAACTGGAGAACTGATAGAGTTGTAGAGATGGATTTACAAAATGCTGGTTACCTAGAGAGAGATTCGCATTTAACTTCATCTGCAGACAGTAATTTCAATACAGATACTTATATCAATGCACCAACGCTTACCTATGGTGGAAATGATAGTATTATAAATCCTGAAAAAGGAAGAAGACGTCCAACAGTTACAGCTGCTGGTGACACTATTAATCAGTACGCAAGACGTGAAAGTGGTTTAATTTCTCCTGATTACAGACTTCCAACTGAAGCTGAATGGGAATATGCTGCTTTAGGTTTAAGTGAATTAAGAAGCTATAATGTTTATAGAGGACGTAAAAAATACCCTTGGGATGGTCAATATACAAGATCAGGTCAAAGAAAAACCAGAGGTGACCAGTTAGCTAACTTTAAGCAAGGTAAAGGTGACTATGGTGGAATTGCGGGTTGGTCTGATGATGGTGCAGATATTACTGCTGAAGTTATGAGCTATGAGCCTAATGACTATGGTTTATACGATATGGCTGGTAATGTGGCAGAATGGGTTGCCGATGTATACCGACCAATAGTTGATGATGAATTTAGTGATTTCAACTACTATAGAGGTAATGTTTATACGAAAAACTCAATTAATGAAGATGGTACAGTTAAAGTTGTAACACCTGAAGAAATTGTTTATGACACCTTAAGTAATGGTCAAATTATAGCAAGAAACCTTCCTGGAGAGATCTTACAAGTTCCTATTGATGAAAACGAAACGTATTTGAGAACTAATTTCCAAAGAAGTGATAACAGAAACTTTAGAGATGGTGATACGAGATCTTCTAGAAACTATGCTACTGATTTTGATGAAGAAGAAGGTGAAGAAAGTGAATTAGCAATGACTAAGAAAATGTATAACTCACCAAGACATAGTATTGATGTAGATTCTGCTTCTGGTAAATTAGTAAAAGAATATGACACATCAGATCAAAGAACATCTTTAATCAATGACGAAGTAAGAGTTTACAAAGGTGGTTCTTGGAGAGATAGAGCTTATTGGATTGATCCTGCGCAACGTAGATACTTCCCACAAGATATGGCAACAGATTACATTGGATTTAGATGTGCTATGTCTAGAGTTGGTTCTAAATCTCAAGGCGGAAAAAAGCGAAATTAAAATCTAATTTTAGATAATTTAAAGTCCTAACTTAATCGTTAGGACTTTTTTATTTACTTTTATTTTATGACTATTGAAACACTACACCAAGCATTTCTTGAGTGCGAAAAGATATGCACAGATACAAGAAAAATTTCTTCAAACTGTATGTTTTTTGCTTTAAAAGGAGCAAATTTTAATGGTAATGAATTTGCAAGAGACGCATTAGATAAAGGTGCAAGATTTGCCATAATAGATGAAGAAACGTATCAAACCAATCCTAATTGTATTCTTGTAGATGATGTTCTTAAAACACTGCAACGTTTGGCAACATTTCATCGTAAGTTCTTAAAAACACTAATCATAACATTAACAGGAAGTAATGGTAAGACAACTACAAAAGAACTTATAAATGCTGTTTTGTCAACAACATTCAAAACAACTGCCACAAAGGGTAATTTAAATAACCATATTGGTGTTCCCTTAACCCTATTGGAATTTACATCAGCAACCGAAATTGGTATCGTAGAAATGGGTGCCAATCATCAAAAAGAAATTGAATTTTTGAGTGAACTCATTTTACCAGACTACGGGTTGATTACCAATTTTGGAAAAGCGCATTTAGAAGGTTTTGGTGGTTTTGAAGGTGTTATTAAAGGAAAATCTGAACTATATGACCATTTAAAACATCACAATAAACTCATTTTTGTTAATAACGATGATCACTTACAATTACAACAATTAGGAGATTACGATAAGATAATAACCTTTGGTGACCAAACTAAATTTATTGATGCCAATCCTTATGTAAGACTTGAATTTAATGGCGTAATTATAAATTCAAATTTAACTGGAGCTTACAATTATAATAATATTGTAGCGGCTATAACTATTGGCTTACATTTTAATGTTAGCCAAAAAAATATCATTAATGCTATAGAAAATTACATTCCTAATAACAACAGATCTCAAATCATAGAGCAAAACAGTAATAAGATTATTTTAGATGCTTATAATGCCAATCCATCTAGTATGGTGGTTGCACTTGATAACTTCGGAAAGCTTGATGCTCCAAAAAAAGTTGCTATTTTAGGTGATATGTTTGAACTAGGAGCCACTTCAAATATTGAACATCAATATATTTCTGAATACGCTCAAAAATTTGATATTGACCACATCTTCCTTGTTGGAGAAAATTTCTACACTACTATGGGAACTTCTAAATCGGTATTGAGATTTAAAACGTTTAATGATTTAAATGCTTTTGTAAAATCCCATCCTATAGCGCAAAGCAATATCTTAATAAAAGGGTCGCGTGGTATGGCTTTGGAAAGAATACTAGATTGTATTTAGCTTAACTATATTAAAATAAAAAAAGCAAGCTAAATAGCTTGCTTTTTTTTGTGGGCGCGAAGGGATTCGAACCCCTGACCCCTTGGGTGTAAACCAAGTGCTCTGAACCAACTGAGCTACGCGCCCTAAATATTGGACTGCAAATATAGGCTAGTTTTTTAATTCGCAAAAGCTTTTTTGAAAAAAAATTAAATAATTTCTGCAACAACAAAAGTACTCCCTCCTACATAAATTACATCATCTTTAGATGCATTTGATTTTGCAGTATCAAAAGCCTCATTAACTGATTGATACGCATGTCCTGAGAACCCATTTTTTATAAAAACAGATTTTAGTGTTTCAACATCTAAACCACGAGCAACATTAGGCTTGCAAAAATAATACACAGCTTGCTTTGGCAATAATGGTAGAATAGCATCAAGATCCTTATCCTTGACCACTCCAAATACAAAATGCAATGTCTTAAAGTATTCCTTTTGTAATTGGTTCATCACATAGCTTAAACCTTCCTTATTGTGAGCGGTATCGCAGATTACTTTAGGTTTCTCTTGAAGAATTTGCCAACGTCCTTTTAATCCTGTATTAAAAACCACATGATTCAAACCCTTTTTAATATGTGCTTCAGAAACCTTAAAGTTGGTAGTCTGCATCAATACATGAATAGCTTGAAGAGCTGTTTTAATATTGCGGCTTTGATAGCTTCCTTTTAAATCACTTGAATATGTCTTATCAACAAGTTGATCGGCAAAATAAATTGAAGATTCATTTTGTTTTGCGATATCATTAAATACATCTTTGGTCTTTTCGTGAGTCTCTCCAATAACCACTGGAACGTCTTGTTTAATGATTCCTGCTTTTTCTGTCGCTATTTTTTGATAGGTATCACCTAAAAATGTCACATGATCAAAACCAATATTGGTAATTACTGAAACTTCTGGCGTTATAATATTAGTAGAATCTAATCGACCGCCTAAACCAACTTCAACAATAGCGATATCTACTTTTTTTTGAGCAAAGTAATCGAAAGCCATTCCGACAGTCATTTCAAAAAAAGATAAACTGTTATTCTGAAAAAAATTGAAGTTCCGTTTTACAAAGCCAATGACAAACTGTTTACTTACATCATTACCATTGATCTTGATACGCTCTCTAAAATCTCTTAAATGTGGTGATGTGTATAGTCCAACCTTATAGCCTGCTTCCTGAAGTATCGACGCAAGCATATGACTTGTAGAACCTTTACCATTAGTTCCAGCTACGTGAATGCTTTTAAACTTAAGATGAGGGTTATTGAGGTGGTTAGATAAACGTTTGATGTTAGATAGATCAACTTTATAAGCTGACTTACCTTGATTTTGATACATCGGTAACTGCTTAAACATCCAGTTGACAGTATCGTTATAATTCATAGATTATTGACCTAAAGTAAAATCGATTTTAACCCAACCAATCTGAGTTGTTGGCGCTTTGGAGTCGGCTTTCCATTTATGAGAGAGTGCAATTTCTTTGGCTGCATTATATAAACAAGCATCTCCTGTAGTCCCTTGTTTTCCAGGTGTAGCTTTGATAACTTTTCCTGAACGATTTACATGAATTTCAACAACAACTCTACCTTCTTCTTGACAATCTGGAATAACTTTAGTGTAGGTAGCAGTGCCTCTTCCATTTAAACCATATCCTTTTCCTCCGGAACCAGTTCCAGGATCTCCAAAATAACTCGGTGCATAAGGGTTGCCATCTAATTCACCTTTATCTCCAGGACCATCATTAGGACCTTCTCCATTAGTCTCTGGTCCATCAGAATTACTTACACCTCCAATAAGCGCATCCAATTTTGCTTTCTTATCAGCCTCTTCACGTTGACGTTGCTCTTCAGCCTCTCGTTGTTCTCTTTCAATACGCTCTGCTTCAGCTTTAGTTCTAGCCTCCTCTTCCTTAGCTTTTTTTATTGCTAAAGATGCTTCCGATTCTTCAGTTAAAACATTTTCAGCTGGAGAATTTGTTTGTTGCGTTTCTTGAGGTATCTCTTTTACTTGTTCTTGATTAACAACTTCTTTTGGTTTAGAGGCAACTGGTTTAGTAGGTTGGATTTCACCACTACCAACTTCAGAATTACCAAAATTAACAGCCACACCATATTCTTCAGGAGGATCCATATAGGTCTTACCAACAACAAACAACAATAAGATTAGTATTACTGTAATCAAAGCAGTAATTCTGGCCGAATTTCGTTCATGTTTGGTTTTGAAGTATTTCATAATATGTAGTGATACGCAAATGTCGTACCGAACTATTCTTAATTATTTGGCTTAACTGCTAGAATGACTTTAAACTTATTGCGATTAGCAATATCCATAACCTTTACTACATTATCTACAGGGACTGTTTTTTCAGCTCGTAAAACAATGGTTGGTTGGTCTTGAGATGCTAAACGTTTAATGAGTTCATTTTCTAGAACACTTTGTCCAACAAGTTTTTGATCAATGTAATAATTCAAGTCTTTAGTAATGCTCACTGCAACAGACTTCTTATTTTCGGTCTTTCCGCTTGCCTTCGGAAGGAGAATATCGATCGCATTGGTTGTTACCAAAGTAGAAGCCAGCATGAAGAATATCAATAATAAGAATACAATATCTGTCATCGATGACATATTGAATTCTGGAGTAACTTTATTTCTACCTCTAATATTCATTAGATAGGTTCATTTAAGTGATCTAAAAATTCTAAAGAATTGGCTTCCATTTGATATACAACTTTATCCGTTTTTACAACCAAATGATTATATGCCATATAGGCAACAATACCAACAATAAGTCCAGCTACTGTAGTTGTCATAGCAGTATATAATCCATCAGATAGTTGCTTAATATCGATTTGTCCGCCAGAATTGGCAATTTCAAAAATAGACAAGATCATACCGATTACTGTTCCCAGGAAACCAATCATAGGTGCCACACCAGAAATTGTAGCCAGAATGCTGACATTTTTTTCTAATCCATATAGTTCTAGACGACCAGCATTTTCAATAGCAGTATTGATATCTTCCAAAGGCTTACCAATGCGTGTAATTCCTTTATTAATTAATCGAGAGACAGGAGAATTGACTTGAGCACATAGCATTTGAGCAGAATCAATTTTACCATTACTAACATGATCTTTGATTTGATTCATAAAGTTAGCATCTACATTTGAAGCCGCTTTAATGGCAAATAATCTTTCAAAATAGATGTAAATTGCCACAACCAAAAGGACAAACAAGAGTGCAATGATGATCTGACCTGCAGTACCACCACTTCCTATTAGCTCGATAATTGATAGTGTTTTTTCAGTAGATTCTGAATCGGTTATTAATTCAGTTCCTTCTTGAATACTACTTAAAAATATCATATAAATAGTGTATTGAAATTAATGTAATTAGTGTAATAACGTCTAATTAGACCACAAAGTATATGATCTAGAATAAAGTTCGCGTAATCATAAATGCAGCAGCACCAACAATAAAGCCAACGAAAGCTAGCCATGCAATTTTTTTCAGGTACCAGAAAAAGTCAATTTTTTCCATTCCCATAGCCACAACTCCAGCTGCAGAACCTATGATTAACATACTACCTCCTGTTCCAGCTGAATAGGCTATAAAATGCCATAATTCATTATCAATTGGTTCAGAAAACATTCCTAAACTTGCAGCAACTAGAGGCACATTATCTATGACAGCCGATCCAATTCCGAGAAGTAACACGACTAAGTCTGAGACGCCTTCTCCATGAAGTTCAGTTCCTAACATTGGCATAGTCTCTTGAAGCGTTCCAGCGAAGCCAAATAAGATCCCTAAAGATTCTAAGGCTGCAACAGCCATTAAAATTCCTAAGAAAAATAAGATGCTTGGTAATTCAATTTTTGATAAAGAATGATGTACAGGACTATGACTTGCGTGTTCTTGATGTTCTTCTGATTCAATTTGAGAAAGTGCAAACTTTGAATTACTATAAATTTCAGCAAAAATAGCAACGATTCCTAAAGCCAGCATCATCCCAACATAAGGCGGTAAATGTGTAACCGTTTTAAAGATTGGTACAGAAATAATACCTCCCAAACCTAAGTAGAGCATTGTAGAACTAAACTTATTTTTTGGTTTATCTGAATCATCTTCAACCTTTTCTAGATTTCCTTTAAAGGCAGGCATAAATGAGGCAATTAAAGTAGGAACAATCATACATAGTAATGAAGGAACAAATAAATACATAAATAACTTGCCTGAAGTCACTTTATTTCCAATCCAAAGCATTGTTGTAGTTACATCACCAATAGGTGACCATGCTCCTCCAGCATTGGCAGCAATAATAATTAAACCAGCATACCAAATACGAACATCTCTTTCCTTTACAATCTTTTGAAGGATTGAGATAAGTACAATTGTTGCCGTTAAATTATCTATAATTGCTGATAAAATAAAAGCTAATATGGCAAATATCCACAAAATTCTGCGCTTGCTGTTGGTTTTTATAAATCCTTTTATGGTAGAAAAACCATCAAAATAATCAATGATTTCAACAATGGTCATTGCACCTAATAGAAACACTAAAATCTCAGCCGTTTTACCTAAATGATGCAATAAGGTTTCTTCCATAATGTGCATTTTAGAATCATGCCCAAGATTAGCAAACCCGTCAACCAGACCATGATTTGCAGAATCAAACCATTGCGGAAAGGAATCAATTCCTAAAGCAATTAGAGCCCAACAAATAGCCATCATAACCAAGGCTGGAATGAGCTTATCGATTTTGATACTATGCTCTACAGTAATTGCTAAGTATCCTAAGGCAAAAATTAAAATGATTACGGTTTCCATTATAAATTTATATAAGTTGGCTTAATGCTATTTCAAAAGCTGTAGCACTAATTCCTGTTTTACTTTGATTTTTATCATATACTTTTTTGATGGCATTTCTAATGGTATTAGAGGTATCATTAAAAATAGCTTCATCAGTCATTTGCACTTTACGTTCCATAAAATATGCAAACACTCGTGCCATTCCACAGTTAGAAATAAAGTCAGGAATTAAACTTACTTTATTATCAGTATGCTCCATTATTGGTCCAAAAAATATTTCCTTATCAGCAAATGGTACATTTGCTCCACAGGAAATCACCTCTAACCCTGTCTCAATCATAGAATCAATTTGGTCTTTGGTAATGAGTCTAGAAGCTGCACAAGGTGCAAATACTTCAGTTTGTAAAGACCATATTTTTTCATTCATATCCTCAAAAGGAATCATATGATCACTTACTAAAGTGTTACCATCCTTATTAGAATATAGTTGTGTAATTTCTTCAAAAGTGAAGCCTTCCTCTTTGATCAGCCCACCTACTCTATCAATAATTCCTACAACTTTAGCTCCCATTTGCGCTAAATAGAAAGCCGCAGCAGCTCCAACATTTCCAAACCCTTGAACAATTGCACGTTTACCAACAACAGAATCGCCATGTACGTCGTAAAAATGTCTTACAGCTTCAGCAACGCCATAACCAGTAATCATATCTGCAACAGTATACTTACGAGAAACGTTTGGAGAATATTTAGGATTCTCTAAAACCTTTATAACACCATGTCTTAGTTGACCAATTCGATTAATTTTGTCGGCTTGTGTTGGCTTAAAGTGTCCTTCAAAAACACCTTCTTGTGGATGCCACACACCACTTTCTTCAGTAATAGGAATGACTTCATGAATTTCATCGACGTTTAGATCGCCACCAGTTCCGTAATAACTTTTTAAAAGCGGAGAAACAGCTTTATACCAGCGCTCAAGAACTCCTTTCTTTCTTGGATCTCGAGGATCAAAATTAATTCCAGATTTTGCGCCTCCAATAGCGGGACCTGATACTGTAAACTTCACTTCCATTGTTTTGGCAAGTGATAATACTTCGTTCATATCTAAGCCTTTTCTCATCCGCGTTCCTCCTCCTGCTGCACCACCTCTAAGAGAATTTATTACAGTCCAGCCTTCGGCTTCAGTTTCAGGATCTTTCCAATTAAATACGATTTCGGGCTCTTTGTCTTCGTACGATTGAAGTAAATCTTTCATTAAGAGTTTCTGTTAGTTAAGTTTCGACAAATATAAAAAACAAAAGTGGCATTAAAACGTAAAGGCACTTTATTATAATAAAAATAACATTTAATTATTCTAGTCTAAATGCATCTTTTTTGGAGGCATTTAAAATGGTCTTAATTACAAACACAAGTTGAGTATCCTTCTTAATTAAACACATTAAAAATAAGGGCTAACGATAAATAATTCCAGAAGAATGATCGTGTTTTGATCCAGTCACACTCGCTAAACAATTAATTTCTCCTCTGAGTTTTAGAATCCCTAATAAACCAAACACTAAGGCTTCTTTATAATCTATAATCTCTTTTGTAGGAAGAACTATTTTATGTTCAGATAAAGATTTAATACGTTTAACTAAAAAGGAATTATGAGCACCACCACCTGTAATCAATACAGAATTATTACGCTCTTGATTTAAAACTTTATTAATTTGTATTGCAATGTGCTCAGTAAATGTTCTTAAAACATCACGAACTTTAAGATCAAATGAATCAATAAGAGGAAAAACACTTTGTGTAACCCATTCTAGCCCTAAAGATTTTGGAAAATCCTTACCGTAAAAATCTAAGTTATTTAGTTGATTTAATAAATTTTGGTTTATAGTTCCTGTTGAAGAAATCTCACCATTAAAATCAAATTCGAAATTAATCTTTCTGCAATAATGATTAAGGACTATATTAACTGGACAAATGTCAAATGCTACTCTCTTGGCTTTGTTTTCAAAAGAAATATTAGCAAAACCACCTAAATTAAGGCAATAGGAATACTCACCAAAAAGAAGTTGATCTCCAATTGGAACCAACGGAGCACCTTGTCCTCCTAATTTTACATCCTGAACCCTAAAATCACATACTACTGTTTGTTTTAAAAGGCTAGCTAATTGCATTTTATTACCTATTTGAAGGGTGATTTTATCTTCAGGTCTATGAAGCGCTGTATGTCCATGCGAACAGATAGCGTCAATTTTTGTTAAGCTATTTTTTTGAATAAACTTTGAGATAATTTCAGACAAATAAATTGTATACTCTTCATCTAATTTTTGAATTACATCAATTGGTTGCTCAACTAAAAACATTAGGAGGTTATGCCACTTTTTTGAATATTTTATTGTATCGTATTTTAAAATTTTGAATGTCCATGAATTAGATTTATTAAAATTTGCATACACTAAATCAACACCATCAAGAGATGTTCCAGACATTACGCCAAGTATATTGTATTCTATGTTTGACATATCAGTAAAAATAGGAATCTATATTGAAAATATACCAATAAAGAATTATCTTTGACATCATTTTTTATCAAATCAATAATTTATATCAATAATGGATTTTAATTTAACCGAAGAACATATTATGATTCGCGATGCAGCTCGTGATTTTGCGCAAACTGAATTACTTCCAGGAGTAATAGAAAGAGATGAAAAGCAACAATTTCCTCAAGAATTAGTAAAAAAAATGGGAGATTTAGGCTTTATGGGTATTATGGTTGATCCAAAATACGGAGGAAGTGGTATGGATGCTATTTCCTATGTATTGATTATGGAAGAATTATCAAAAATTGATGCTTCAGCTTCAGTTATGGTCTCGGTTAACAATTCATTGGTTTGTTATGGACTTGAAGCCTATGGTACTGAAGACCAAAAACAAAAATATTTGACAAAACTAGCAACAGGTGAATTTATTGGTGCGTTTTGTTTAAGTGAACCTGAAGCCGGAAGTGACGCTACATCTCAAGCTACTACTGCTATTGACAAAGGTGATCATTATGTGCTTAATGGAACAAAAAACTGGATTACTAATGGTGGACGAAGTGATGTCTATTTAGTGATTGCGCAAACTAACAGAGAAAAAGGACACAGAGGAATTAATGCTTTTATAGTTGAACGTGGAATGGAAGGCTTTGATATTGGTCCAAAAGAAGATAAATTGGGTATTAGAGGCAGTGATACACATACACTACAATTCAATGATGTAAAAGTACCTAAAGAAAATAGAATTGGTGAAGATGGTTTTGGATTTAAGTTTGCTATGAAAACTCTATCTGGTGGAAGAATAGGAATTGCGTCTCAAGCACTTGGAATTGCATCAGGAGCTTATGAGTTAGCCTTAAAATATTCTAAAGAACGTAAAGCATTTGGAACTGAAATATGTAACCATCAAGCCATTGCTTTTAAACTTGCTGATATGCATACAGAAATTGAAGCAGCAAGAATGCTAGTAATGAAAGCTGCTTGGGAAAAAGATCAAGGTAAGAATCATGACATGTCTAGTGCTATGGCAAAACTATACGCCTCAAAAGTAGCAATGGAACAAACTGTTGAAGCTGTTCAAATTCATGGAGGAAACGGTTTTGTAAAAGAGTATCATGTAGAAAGGTTAATGAGAGATGCAAAAATCACTCAAATCTATGAAGGCACTAGTGAGATTCAAAAAATAGTAATCTCTAGAGGTGTTATAAAAAGTTAACATTTATTACTTTACATATTAAGAAGCATCAAAATTTAGATTTTGATGCTTTTTTTATTAATAATTCTTAAATGTTCACATCTTAATTCCTGAAAAAAAAAAGTCCTTCATTAAATTTAATGAAGGACTTTCAAAAAAGGCGATGACCTACTCTCCCACAAATGCAGTACCATCGGCGCAAATGGGCTTAACTTCTCTGTTCGGAATGGTAAGAGGTGAGCC
>JAUIFO010000006.1 GCA_030430385.1 Bacteroidia bacterium | reverse complement strand
TTTCAACCAGTAATTATTCTAAAAATATCGCCGTTTGAGCCGGCAAATATAAAACCCTTTTCTTATCTATTCCAAACCTTTTTTAACCTTTTTTTATTTTATTTCTAAATCTAATACCACAATAGCTTAGTATCAGAATCTTATACAGTGAAAAATTATAAGAAAAAATTCCATACTAGTCCAAAACGAACAGAAAAATCTCTATATGGATTATTTGGGGCAGAAAAATAATTGTAACCTGTAAAAGCAGAATTAAAGTGTTCAGCTTTAAAAAAGATTCTTGTTTGTCTTACCTTAGCATTAATAAAAAAGTCTAACCTTGGGTAGCCTCCTAATTTAATTTTATTTTGGATATAGAATTCAGCTAACAAAGGATCGTAAGCATCCATGTAATATTCAGTAAAATAATTAAATGTAATACCTGTTTGAAGAAACAGTGCCTTTTTAAAAAAATCATTAGAATAATAAATTGTATTTCTAGTTGTAAATTGAGGCACATTTAATATTTCATTATCATCAACCACATTTTGATATAGAACAGAATTATCTAGAGAAAACTTTCCAACATTAAATTCTTTATCTACTCTTATCTTAACTAAATTTATTTTTTTGTCAGCTTGAAAAGGTTTTACTGCATCGATTGAACTAGCCTTAGAAAAATAAGTATAGTTATTAATGCTGGATAAATCTAAACTAATATTGACTAGTTTAGGAGCTTCAACTTTAAGCATTACATTACTAACATTTAAATTTTCAAAAGCATCAATGTTATTCCAGTTATAATTGATATAATCACTCTTATATAACAGGAAATTATAATTTGGAGCATAAGAGCTATAATTAATTTCAGAATGTATATCTATGTTAGGATTGATTGGGTATCTTAAATTCGCTTTAAAAAAATAACCATCAAATGCTCCTGATATATTGGTTTGAAATTGTGTAGAAAGATTAAGTTTACCAAAATTATTATTGTAAGAAGCTCCAAGAGAAAACGTGTTATCGACAATTCTATTAGGAATAAACGCATCATCCGTTACTGTTACGCTATTATAACCATAGTTATAATTAGAATAATCAAGATTTATTCTAAAATCTCCTAGTTTATTCTTAAGATTAAAATAGACACTATTGTAAAAATTCTCTAAAGTTGTTCGGTCAACAATTTGATCAACAAAAGCATCCCCAAAAAATTCATTTGCTCTGTTCTGATCAAATTGATAATATTTGTCTTCAAAATAAATTGTTTGTCCAACTTTTAATTTATTCGAAAGTGAATCACTTGGTTTTGTTATTTCATATTCATGCTGTAAGTAGAATCGCTTACCCACTAAAATACTTTCAGCATCTTGAAATTGAGGATCAAAAACTGCACGATCTAAAAAATCTTCTGCCCCAGATTTAAAATTTTCGACATCTTCATCTGTAATGCCGCCATTCTCTTGGTTTAGTAAATCTTGAGTAGTGATGTGTGCTATTACATTATATCTATTATTCTTTGTATGAAAGTTAGTGGTAAACCTTAAATTACCTGTACTAGTTAAAATATGTTGGTAATTACCTAAAGATCTTAATCCTTTATAAGCAATTGAAAAATTGAACTGAGGAGACGTGTTTACAGTAAAAAAAGCATCCAGTACTTGCCCTTGCTGAAAGGCTGTTTTGAAAAATAATTCTGTTAATGGTGTAGGAACATAATAATAATTGATATCATTAATTTCCATATAATTAAAATGGCGAGCTCTAGCTCCAAAAATGGGTAGTGCTCGTGTTTGGGAAAAATCTTTGTTGAGAGTGTTGTAAGTTTGGCCAATATTAGAAAAAGGAATGAGGCCAAAATTATCCTTTCTTAAATAATTAAACTTATAGTCTTTTTTGATTGAAAGTGTTGTATCTACATAACTTGAATCTCGTAATGATGAAACAATTAAATATTGCTCAATGTTTGCCTTTTTATCATAGATATTGTTACCACTTGAGTTGGACTTAATTGAAGACGTATCAACAAAAGACTGATTTTGTTCTTGAACTTGTAATCTTTTATCAGGATTTTGGGAAAAAGAAAACCAACAAAAAACTAATACAATAAAAAGAAAAGAATTATTCTTCATGGCTTCAAAGATACTTTTAAAACTAATAGAATATCTTAAAAAAGTGATAATAAAATTATATAGAATAAAAAACGTCCAGATGATTTTTCATCTGGACGTTTAAAATATTTAAAACTTATAATTACAGTTTTGTAAGAGAAAATGATGATGAATATGGACCACCACATGACCCATTAGGATCTTCTATATAAACAATTGTAAAATTGTTATCGTTAGCTAAATCATAAGTGTTACCAGCTTCTGTATCTTCACCGAAAACGTATGCTGAAGCTCCTCCGTTACATGAAAGCGTCATATCTACACCACTAAACTTAAGGGCACCACAACTAAGACTTAAAACTACAGTCTCTAGCTCAGTGTTAAAAGCTGGAAGTGTAGGAGACATAAATACTCTTTCTGTTGGGTCTGCAGTTGTAGTTAAAGTAACTGTTCCTGCAGCAAAATTCTCAGTACCATTTCCAGGTCCAATTGTAGCTGCAACATCTGCAATAGCATAGTCACCTACCATATAGGTATCAGGAATAGGGCAGAATCTAATAACAGTAAGCGTAAATGTGTTTCTAGTTTGTAAGATATCTGATCCTTCAATCTCAGAAATACTGAATCTAGCTGTTTTACCAGTTAAAGTTGACGCTGCAAAGTCACCAGATGTTACTTGAAACGTTCCAACAACAGAATTCGCAGGAATAGAAAATGTTGTACTTGGTAACATATAATCTACACCTTGTACTGCTTCAGAACTAGGATCAACTGCTATTGTATAAGTTCTTTCAAAAGACTTAGCTTCTGAAACTGCAACTTGAACATCTGCAAATCTTGTTGCTCCATCTTCAACTAATAAAGTTGCAGAGTTACCAGGTGCAAAATAAGCTACAGATTGTCTATCATCAAGATAACTAAAATCATCATCAGCGCTATCACATGATACTACTACAGATAATGCAGCGATGAAAAGAAGTCTAAAATTTAATATATATTTCATACTATTATTTGTTTTAAATTAATTAAAGTGGAGTATATATAGATTCTCCATTTTCACCGTATCCAGTACATAACCAATTGATCGTGATAACTCCAGTATCTGCATCAACTTCATTAGTTCCATTCATTAGAATGTCACCCCAAGGATCTGCTTGACCTGTCCAAGAGATGTTACCACAAATATCTTGGAAAATAACATCCATACTTGTAGCACCAGTTCCATAAGCATCAGTGTAAGGACCTCCATTGTATAGACCTCCAGAGAAATCTTGTACAAAATAGCTTCCTCCTCCTTGAGCTTCAACTTCCATTTCCATAGTATTGACATCAAAAGTTGGTAAGAAATCGTGGAATCCATAAGTAGTTGTTACAGAATACGTACCACCTAGATCTGACTCACATAATTTAAAAATGTTTAAAGAGAATTCGTTATCGAAACCTCCAATACCAGGGCCTGTTAATCGCATTACTAGCGTAGAGCCTTCTTCTAAAGCTCCATCAAAAATACCATTAACATCAAATGATCCAAAGTAAGAACCTGCTGGAATTGTAACAGTTGTAGCAGGCAATGTATAATCAACACCTGATTGTGCTGTTGATGCATCGTTATCGATTTCTATATTGTAAGTTCTAGCGGCACTAGAAGTTGTTGTTGTAACTACTTCAATACTTGCGCTTGGGTTATCTGAGGTTACGAATAACGAACCTACAGTCTCAGTAAAATAAGTTACCGTACCTTCATCGTATACATGTCTGTCATCATCTTCATCACAAGAAAACATGAATGAAGATAAAACAACAGCTGATAAAATTAATATTGTTTTTTTCATAATCTATTTTTTTTATTTATTGATAGCAAGGGTTTTGCTGAGAATTACTATTTACATTAATTTCAGCCTGAGGAATAGGTAATTCAAATCTACAATCTCCTGCAGGTAAAGTTAATTCAAATGGTGGTGTACCAGTACCATCAGCAAACTCACCAGCGTTAGTTCTTTGAATTGGTAATCCTTGACGCTTAATATCAAAGAATCTATGTCCTTCAAACGCTAATTCTAAACGTCTTTCTAATTGAATAGCTTCTTTTAAAGCATCTCCTGTTTCACCTCCACCAGGTATAGCTACATATCTTTCACTTCTAACTAAATCTAATGCTGCTAATGCAGGACCATCCATTCCCATGTTAGCTAATGCTTCAGCTTTATTAAGTTGAACTTCAGCTGCTCTAACAACTTTAATGTCAAGTACACCAGATCCAGCGTTGATTGAACTCTCCAACCATTTAGCAACGTGGTTCATTTCAGGACCACCATCAAAAGGTGAAGTATCAATGTATGCACCTCTTCTTACATCTTGAGTTGCATATAAGTTATTTAATCCAAAGTCAACAACATACTCAGAGAAGATACCGCCTGTAAGTGTCTGGCTGTAAGGTACACCTGTAGAAATATCAGTATCAGCATCTCTGTTGATTAACTTAAATAAAACACCTCCATCATTTGAATCATTCCATAATCCAGCAAAATCACTAAACGATGTAACTGGAGTCGTTACTTCATTAGCTGCATTAATAGCTGCTTGCCATTGTCCATTGTATAAATAAACTCTAGAAAGTAAAGCATTAATAGACTCTAAGTTAAATCTACCGATATCATTAGAAGCAGAAATCTTTCCTTTAGCTTCTTCTAAATCATCAATTACAGAAGCATAAACATCTTCTACTGTACTTCTTGCTATCTCTTCTCTTACATCAGAAGTAAAGTTTAAACTTGTACCTAATGCCGCATTAGCAGTAGATGACTGTCCAGGATAAGCACCTTGTGTTGGTATCATCCCGAAAAGGTTACAATTATGAAAGTGTGTTAAAGCTCTTGCAGCTAACGCTTGTGCTTCAACATTATCCTTTTCTGGACTGTCAGGTAAAACACTTAAATTTTCTAAAATAAAATTTGCTTGTTGAGCTACACGATAAGATCTAGACATAAATCCAGCTCTTGTAGTAATAGGGTTGTATCTCCACTCAAAGATAGCTCTTTGTGTTTGTCTTGCATCTAGGTTTATAATCAGGTTATCAGACAACACATCTGGAAATGACATGAAATCAGCTCCGTAATATGTTGATTGAATCATATGCCAATATAAACCGTTTGTAGCATTTTCGAAGTCAGCAATCGTAAGAAGTGCTGTCTCCTCAACTACAGAGTTAAATGGTAATAACTCTAAATTGTCTTGGTCACACGATGTAGTAAATGTTAAGCTTACTAGCGTGCAAAATAAAAATATGTATTTTTTCATCTTTTTCATATGTATTAAAATTGAATATCAAAACCTAAAGCGATAGTCGCTGTAGTTGGGTAACTATATAAAGCGAACTCACCTGGAATTGTACCTACAGCCGCTGTTTGAGTTTCACCAGAACCAATACCTACTTCAGGATCTCCTTTGTACTCAGGAGCGTATGTCCATAAGTTTGTTCCTGCAGCATAAATTCTAACTTGATCTAACGCGATAGCATCAGTCCATTGAGAAGGCAATGTATATCCTAATTGTAATGAACGTAATCTAATGTAATCACCTTTTTGTAAGAATCTATCAGATGTTTGGTTTGCGTTAGCCGCAAAACCAGCTGATGAAGGTCTTGGTAATACATTTGTATCTCCTGGGTTTCTCCAGTAGTTGAACGCATCTAATCTTTGGTTTTGACTTTCGATACCATCACCATCTGCAAGCATATTTTGCTCTGGTAAATTGTAAATGTAATTTCCAACTTTCCAGTAGAAATTAGCATTTAAATCCCATCCTTTATATTGAATACTAGTACCAAAACTACCATCCATTTCAGCGAAAGGAGATTTACCTGATAATACAACATCATTACCATCAACTTGATTTGTAACATTTCCATCAGTATCTAAATATAATGCTTCACCATTAGCAGGATTCACTCCAGCATAACGAGGAATGTAGAACGTGTTCACTTCTTCTCCAACTCTTAGGATTGTATAGAAGTTAGCTGATGTAAATAAATCACTCTCATTAATATCTGGAGTACTTGGATCATCAACATCTACTAACTTAGTAATTTCGTTATCATACGTATTTAAGTTAGCGTTTAATGTCCATCTGAAATCTTCTGTTCTGATTACATCTCCAGCTAATTCAAATTCAAATCCTTTATTAACCATTTCTCCTAAGTTACCAGTAATTCCGTATGCACCAGTTGTGTTAGGTAATGTTTGGTTTAATAATAAGTCTGAAGTTGTTCTGTTGTAATAATCTACCAAACCTCTTAAACGGTTATTGAACATTCCAAACTCTAAACCAATACCCCAGTTTTCGTTTTGCTCCCAACCTACAGCTGGATCACCAAAGTTGTTAGCAACTGAAGATGTTAATCCATTATAAGCTACGTTAGTATAAGTTGTAATTGGAAGGTAGTTACCAATTTGGTCATTACCAGAAGTACCATAAGATGCTCTTAATTTTAACGTATTAATTTTACTACTGTTAAAGAATGCTTCATTATGAATATTCCAACCTACAGAAGCACTCCAGAATGTACCATACTTAGTTTCAGGTCCAAACTTTGAAGATCCATCACGTCTTAAACTCGCTGTTACGATATATCTGTTGTCGTAGTTGTAATCTACAAAACCTGCTAATGAAAATAATGAATTCTCAGATCTTGTACCACCAACTGCATCAGGAGTAGCAGCTACATCAAGTACTCTTGGTCCTCCAATAGCAAATCCATCACCATTAGCAGAATAAGATCTAAAGTTATTTCTAATGTATTCTGTTAATGCAGTAACTTCTAAATTATGCTTTTCATTAAAAGTGTTTGTATACGTCATCTTGTTTAACCAAGTGTAAGTCCAATCAAAAGAACCATTATCTGTTCTACTACCTGTTGGCACACCTCCATTAACAATTAAATCTAGCGTTGAACCAGGCATCAAGAAGTTTTGTCTTCTAAATTGATCATAGATACCAGAACCTTGAGTTCTAAACGTTAAGTTATCCGTTAATTTAATGTCAACATAAATATTACCTAAGAATCTGTGATTGAAACGAGATGTTAAGTTTTCTCTCAACTCACTTGACACAGGATAACCAGCAGATGTTGGGTTTAACTGTGTATCTCCGTTTTCGTCAAGCACAGGATTTCCATTGTCATCTAAAATTAAGAATGGCTCGTATGGGTTATAATCGTAAATACCTCTAAACGGGTTCTGTACGTTGTTTCTATCTCTAGGATCACCTTGCTCAATACTTGAGAAAGCTAAACTTGTACCAACAGTTAACCAATCTTTTGCATCGTAATCTACATTTAAACGACCAGATGTTCTGTTGTATCCAAAGATATCCTTAATAATACCTGAATCTTCATCATAACCTAAAGAGAAGAAATATCTCATACGCTCTTGACCACCAGAAATGTTGATAGCGAAAGATTGCTGAAGACCATCTTGAAGTAAGTCATCTTCCCAGCTATGATCTAAACCGATTAAACGTTGTAACTCAGCATCCGAAGAAATCGAAGCACCTGTTCCAACACCTAATTCTCTTTCATACTGAAGCTTTTGCTGAGCATTCATCATAGTAAAATTATCTTTGATTCTTCTACTACGTCCAAGTCTAGAGCTAACTTTGATAACAGCGTCTTGTCCTTTCTTACCACGTTTAGTTGTAATCAAAACAACACCATTACTACCACGAGCACCATAGATAGATGTTGTAGCTGCATCTTTAAGAATACTTACAGACTCAACATCATTTGGATTAATCGCATTTACATCATTCTCTCTCATTTGAGCTCCATCCACAAGATAAAGTGGCTGGTTACCTCCTGTAATAGAACCGATACCTCTAATTCTAATGAAGGCCGTTTGACCAGGCTTACCGTTTTGAGCAGTTACCTGAACACCTGAAGCCACACCTTGAAGCATGTTATCAATACTTACAGAAGGTGCAATTTTTTGTAAATCTTCACTGGTAACGTTTGCAACCGCAGAAGTAAGTTCATCTCTTGATTTAGAACTGAAACCTACAACGACAATTTCTTCAAGAGTTTCTACATCTTCTTCCATTACCATATTAATGGTATTATTAGTAGCAACTACAACAGTCACTTCTTTCATACCTATAAAAGAGAACACTAAAGTTTCTCCCATACTTGCATTGATAGAATAATTACCATCAAAATCTGTTTGAACTCCCCTTGAAGTTCCTTGTACAATTACATTCACACCAGGTAATGGCAAACCATCAGTAGCCGATGTAACTGTCCCTGTGATTGTTTTCTCTTGTGCAAAAGAAAATTGCATCACAAACGCCATAAATAGCGTCATTAACCATGTTAACTTTAATTTCATAAAACAATTATTTGAGTTAGTCTAGCGCAAACATCTTAATAATATATTAAATAAACAAGTATTTTTGCCAAAAAAATGTTAACAAGCTGACAATTAAAAATGTTCATTAAATTATTGCACAATTGATGCTTTTACTACTGTTTAGATGCATATCTTTACAAAAGGTTGCGTTAAATTTTTAACTTTATTTAAGCTTTAACAATTTGAGCCTTTTAAGTAACTTTTCGAATCTAAAATTAGAATGTGGAACTGATGAAGCCGGAAGAGGTTGTCTAGCTGGTCCTGTCACTGCTTCAGCAGTTATTTTACCTGATGATTTTTCAAACACCATCTTAAATGATTCAAAGTTGCTTTCTGAACCCAAAAGAAAACTTCTAAAACCTATTATCGAATCTTCAGCGATTTCTTTTGCAGTTCAACATATTTTTCAAGATGACATAGACAAAATCAATATTTTAAATGCTTCCATTTTAGCCATGCATGAATCGATTGGAAAATTAAATCCAAAACCAGAATTCATTATTGTTGATGGTAATAAATTCAAGCCCTTTGATAACATTCCGCATCAAACCATAATCAAAGGCGATAGCAAATACTTATCAATTGCCGCAGCTTCCGTTTTAGCTAAAACTTACAGAGACGAATATATGGCTAAAATTCACGAAGAATTTCCAATGTACAACTGGAAAAAAAACAAAGGCTATCCAACTCAAGAACATCGCAATGCCATCAAAAAATATGGTATCACCAAATATCACAGAAAATCTTTTAGATTATTTCCTGAACAACTCAAATTAAACCTCTAAGTTTTTATATTTGTAAAAACCCTCATGTTTATGAAAAACCGTTGTTTGTTTGCGCTTTTATTATTGATTTGCCTTGCGTGTCAAAATGATAAAAAGTCGGCTTCAAATATATACACTTATATTCCCGAAAACACCTCGCTGCTTATAAAAAGTAACTCGCTTGAAAATTTACGAAGTAGCTCAAAAAACAACAATTTATTTCAAAACCTCAAAACTTACACCAACGTTGAAAATTTTGAATCGAACCTCTCATTTTTAAAGTATTTAAAACCTACAAGTGATTGCTTGATTGCGTTTTCAAAAGACAGCAATGATAGTATTGAAACCAGCGTCATTACACATTATGATTCTGCTATTTTTTTGACAGATTCTATTAAAAATTTCGTTTCTGAAACAATTACCAGTGAACGTGAAACAATCTCAAAATTAGAAATTGATAACACACTATATTATGCTTCACAAATTGACAGTTTCTTTTTTGTGACCAATAGACTAAAATTACTAAAATCAGCATTACAAACTCAAACCTCAGACTCAAACATAGAGTTTCAAAAGTTAATGCAGATGTCTAAACCTAATACATCGGCTTCAATAATTGTCAATCTTGAAAATAATCAATTTCAACCAAAACTATTTCTTAATCCTGCGTCAAATGATGCTTCATTTTCAGATTATTTGGTTCTTGATGTTGATATCAATCAAAACGATCTTATTGCAAACGGCATTACCAAGGCAAATGACTCAACCGAAAGTTTGATTAACGTGTTCAAGAACACCGTTCCTCAAGAAAATTCTATTCATCGTATAGCTCCATCAAATACAGATTATTTTGTGAGCTTAACTTTTAATGACGCCAAACTATTTCAAGACCAACTCAATAGACACTCCTCTAAAGACTCTATTTCTGATCAAACTTTCCCTTTTGAAACACTTACTGAAGCAGGTTATGTAAAATCTGAATCAAATGAAGCTGTCATTTTAAAATCTATTGATCCAACCAGTACTTTTGAAAACTTACCACAAGAAGTGCATTCGGTTTTCCGATCTGTCAACATCTATAAGTTTGATAATTCAGCATCACTTGAAAACTTATTTTCACCTTTTTTTGAATTACATCAACTGGATTTTTATATGAATTTGGAAGATTATTTTATCTTTTCTAACAATAGTACGTCTCTGGAAAACATCATTTCAAACATTCAAAACAACACAACACTTTCTGAAAGTTCTGGTTTTAAAGAGATCATGAATAACTTGAGTGATGAATCTTCCATACTAACTTATGCAAATCCGAAAGGCTTGCAATTAATGAGTGATCTTAACTTTGGTGACCATTCTGAAAAAGTAGACCTTAACAATTATAAATCTTCAGCAGTTCAATTTGTCTATGATAGTGATTTTGCTCATGTGCATTCGGTGTTTAAAACCTCTAAATCAAGATCAAATTACAATGCTGTTAGTGAAGATTTTAATATCAGTATAGATCAACCTATTTTGGGTGATATTCAGCTTTTGAAAAATCACACAAATAACAAAAACGATATTGCGCTACAAGACATCAATAACAATTTATATCTCATTTCTGATCAAGGAAAAGTGTTTTGGAAAAAACAGCTAGATGGCAAAATCCTAGGTTCAATTGAACAAATCGATATTTATAAAAACGGACGATTACAATTAGCTTTTTCTACAAAGAACAAACTTTATGTTTTAGACAGAAATGGTAAAAATGTAGCGCCTTTTCCATTATCATTTAACGATGATATCACACAGCCACTTTCTGTATTTGATTATGACAAAAAACGAAAGTATCGCTTAATGGTCACACAAGGTAAAAATGTGTTGATGTATGATCAAAAAGGAAAAATAGTCAGCGGATTCAAATACAAGAACGCACAATCAAACATAAACTCTCAACCTAAACATTTCAGAATTGGAAGAAAGGACTACATTGTATTTAAAGATGGAAACCGATTAGAAATTTTAGATCGCGTAGGTAGAAGACGTATTGATGTTAAAGCATCGATTGATTTTTCTAACAACGACATTTATTTATACAACAATAAATTTTCAACCACTAATACTAAAGGAGAGTTGTTAGAAGTTAATCAAAGTGGCTCCATAAAACGGAAAAATTTAAACCTTAACCCTAATCATTCGCTCTCAACAACTAGCAAAACCTTAGTAGCTTTATCAGACAATAAACTGACGATTAAATCTAACACCATCACGCTTGATTTTGGAGATTATACCAATCCTAAAATCTTCTATATCAATAATAAGATCTATGTTAGCGTTACAGACAAACAAGCTAAAAAAGTTTACTTATTTGACAGTCAGGCAAAGTCTATTCCTAACTTTCCTGTTTATGGAACTTCAGCCATTGAAATGAACGATATTGACAATGATAATTCTATTGAAGTTATTGTTAAAGGAGATGACAAAAGTCTCATTGTTTATAAGTTAAATTAAGCATCCTATTTTTCCTACCAATAATACAGCAAACTTATCTACCTATACATCAGTTTTGCATTTATTTTTAATATTGATTACTTTTAAAGTCACTAACAATCAATCCATTAAAAAACCATGTCATATCAAAAATATGTCTCTCTAAAAATCACTTTCATCACATTATTATTAATTACCAGCGCCTCAATTGAAGCTCAAACAAAACGTATTAAAAGACCCAAAAGTACTGTTGGTGTTTATAATGTTGACAAATTTGTAAGAGAATCCTTTGATCTTTATGATAAAGTATACAAGTATGATGGTTATGCAAAAGCAGGAACACCGCTTGATGATCATGACATTGATGTTTTAGAAGAGGCACTCGTTGAAATGACTGCACTTAGCGAAAGTGCTCCAAACATTATTAGTGATCTCGATGGTGTTGGTGTTTTAAAACAAGGAAAGGCCACACTGCAAATGAATAAAGCCAAGAAGGCTTTAAATTATAGTATAAAAACTGCTAAAGCATTATTATTAGGTCAGCGAGAACGTGAGAATAAAGATGACGAGTCCTCAAATGATCAAAACACAAATTCTGACAATTCTTCGGGAGCTCCAAACACACCTGAACCGCCTAAACCTGACACTCCACCTGCTCCAACAAACATTTCTGACAACCTTGAGATTTTAGGTAAATTTGATTTTGTCCCAGGTGACAAACTCTTATTCTTTGATAATTTTTCACAGGATTTTGTAGGTGACTTCCCAAGCAAATGGAACACTAACGGTTCTGGTGAAATAGCACGAATTGATGCTGCTGGAGGCAATTGGTTTGAGATGAAGTCTGGTTATAATATTCAATACATTCCTCTCATTCTTGAAGCACTACCTGAAGAATACACGATTGAATTTGATTTACTTACTTCTGGTTTAGGAAATCAAACATCATCCACTTCAAAACTAATCATCTCACTTGATGACAATGATACTTTTAGAGCAGGATCTAATAGCGCTAGTGCTACGATTCCTTTAGGTCAATATGGCGCTTTTAATATTAGTGTAAGTAATAAAATTAATGGCCAAGTCATTGTGAATAGTCAACTGCAGAGTGATATTAGAAGTGCTGTTCTTAATAAGCCTCACATCTCTATCGCTGTAAACAAACGTCGTTTCAGATTATGGGTTAACCAAACAAAGTATATTGATATTCCTCAATTAATGGCACCAAACAAAGCGATTTCGCATCTTAAATTTAATCTTTATGGATTGCGAGATGGTGAGGAGCGCATTTTCATTCAGAATTTAAAAATTGCTGAAGGAGGCGTTGACCTTAGACGAAAATTAATGACTGAAGGTCGTATTTCTACCAATGGTATTCTCTTTGATTCAGGTTCATCTAAAATCAAAACACAATCATACGGAATCATTAGGCAAATTTCTCAGGTATTGATGCAAGATGAAAGTATTTCACTAAAAATTGTAGGACATACTGATGGCGATGGTGATGATGCTTCAAACTTATCATTATCTAAATCGCGTGCTGAAGCTGTTAAACAAGCGCTCGTTTCGGTTTACAAGATCTCTGATAACAGATTGACAACCGAAGGCAAAGGTGAAACAGAACCTGTTGGAGATAATTCTACTTCAGAAGGAAAAGCACAAAACCGAAGAGTAGAATTCATAAAGCAATAAGGCAACCAAATCTCAAGTCCCCAATCATTAAAACACCAAAGTTTTCTTTGGTGTTTTTCTTTACATTTTATAGCAATTTAATTAGTATTGTACCATTCAATTTTAGATTATGATTAAACGAACAAAAGCGTCCATTTCTAAGTGTATTCTTCACAAGGTTGGCAACAAATTCAACAGTACTAAAAATGCGTTTTCTGAACAAGAATTAGACTTTGATGAAATGAGTTACGATCTCATTTTACCTTATCTTTTAAGGCCTTTTGGGAGTATTGCTGAAACGTATAGATTTAATCATCACTCTAATGTAGAACTCAACGAGATTAACAATTACGCTTCTACTTTACTAAATGATGATTCCGATTTTATAGCCATTTCGAAGCATATTGTAGCGCATCTTTTTGAGCAATCTAATTCATCACAAATTAAAACAGGAGATGTTCTTATTTGTCTGTTTGATGATATTCAGTATGAAGATTATTCAACAAATGCTGTTGGTATATTTAAAATTGAAAACAAATCGCATTTTTTTCAAACCTATTTAGAAAATGGCAGTTATGACCTTATCACTCAAAAAGGGATTTCAACCAAGAAGGTCGATAAAGGCTGTTTGATTTTGAATGCTGCTGATACGGAAGGCAAAATAGTTTTGAGTGTTGATCATAACAATTACGATGCGCAATATTGGATTAAACACTTTTTGAATGTTAAATATCCTGATGATTCTAACGAGCACACTAAAAACTATATAGAAATGTGTCGTGATTTTTCAAAAGATGTGATGCAGCCTCAATTTGGCGGACAAGAGCAAAGTAATTTTTTAGCCAAAACGGTTGATTTCTTCAAAGAACACGAAGTGATCAACATTGAAACTTTTAAAGAAGATATTTTTGAAAAAGGTGATGCTTTAGAACTGTTTGAAGATTATAAAAAAACATACGAAACCGATCATAACATATTGATTAGAAATCAATTTGATGTCTCTGAAATCGTGCTCAAGAAACAAAAGCAAAAAATAAAGACCGAAATAAAATTAGACACACATATTCAGATTAAACTTGATGTTGATGCGCCTGATGCGTCTTCAGAATATCTAGAACGTGGTTATGATGAAGAGAAGAAAATGCATTTTTACAAGGTCTTTTTTAATGAAGAAGGCTAAACATTTATGAAACACTATTTCCTCTTAATCACTATTACTATTTTATTCACTTCTTGTGGAAGTGATGTTAAACCTCCTTTTGTTTTACCTGAAAACACTAAGCAACTCATTGCTGGTGACTCTTCAAAAACATGGAAACTCGCCAGACGATATAACAACAAAACTCGCATGAATATGGGCGATTGTTTCCTATCCTACAGAGCGACCTATTTCAATACAGATATTTTAAAAGATAATAATTCAGATCACGAAGATTGTGGTGCTTCATTATCTACCAATTGGTCACTATATCACGATGATGATAATTATCCATACATCAAACTAAAAGGCGGAAACCTCCAGGAGTTAATGCATTTAGATAAGGATTATAAATTCTTTAAAATTATTGAGCTTAGTGACACCTTAATGATCTTAGAATTTCGTCACAAGCAATTTTCAACAAAAAACACCAAAATAATTGATATTTACGTTCCTGAAAACGTTTCCGTTAAGAACCGAGAATTTCATTGGTAGACATCTTAATAATACTACTAAGACTGTGTATCTGCAACACTTACAAACTCCGCATCAAATAGCGTTTTAAAGTGTTTTAAGAGTTTTTCTTTTACTTCAGATTCATCTACCTTATCTAACCCTAATTCAACGTTAAGAGAGGTTACCGCTTTCCCTTTAATGCCACAAGGAATTATATTGTCAAAATAACCTAGATCGGCATTGACATTCAATGCAAAACCATGCATGGTTACCCAACGACTTGCTCTCACTCCCATCGCGCAAATCTTTCTAGCAAAAGGCGTTCCTACATCTAACCACACACCTGTTTCTCCTGGACTTCGTTCAGATTTTAAACCATATTCTGCTAGTGTTAAAATGATCATTTCCTCCAGAAAACGCAAGTATTTATGAATATCGGTAAAGAAATTGTCCAGATCTAAAATAGGATAACCAACAATTTGTCCTGGTCCATGATAAGTGATATCTCCTCCTCTATTGATCTTGTAAAATGAAGCGCCTTTTTGTGCTAACTGAGATTCAGATAATAATAGATTTTCTTTATCACCACTTTTACCCAAAGTATACACATGAGGATGCTCTACAAACAAAAAATAATTGCGCGTTTCAAGATTGAGGGCTTCTCGCCTATTCTTGATTTTGGTGTCTAAAATACCTTTGAAGAGTTCTTCCTGGTAATCCCAAGTTTGCTTAAAATCCTTGTTACCAAGATCTTCTAGTATGATTGCTTTATTCAAAACTTAATCTTCTAAAACCACATCTAAAGCCATTGTTTCAGGCTTTCTAATCATCTCAATAAAATTCATTTTTACAGTGACAGACTTCCCATCTTTACTGATAACAGCATTGTCGTTAGTAACCGATTTAATTGGCTTTGGGAAATTATAAATCAAAGTATAACTCATTTTTTCAAACATTTCCTTTGATTCTCCCATTTCGGAAATCTCCTGGTCTAACTTTTCAATATCTTCTTTAGATTGCTTGAAATCTTTCTTTAAAAATCTAGAGAAGGTCTTTCCATCGTATGAAAAATCTACATACTCAAACATATTTTCAGAAGCTTGAGCTACTGCACTTTCATCCATTTGAGAAAACTGAGGATTGCCTTTAGAATTCATATTCTTGGCTTGATCAATTTTTTCTAAAGCTTGAGGAAGTTCTGCTAAACTTTTGAAAGTAGCTCCAAACCCGAAATCAAAAACACCTTCAGCTTCATCCATTTTCATTTTCATAACCACATCTTCCAAAGCTTTTAATTGCTCTTGCTCTTCTTGAGGAAGTTGCGCAATACTATCGGCTTTTTCAACGAGTAGATCTTTAAAATAAACGACACTATCCATTTTTACTTTTTCTTTTTCCTCCGACTTTTGTTGTCCGCCTCCCATATCTTCAAATGCCTTCATCACTTCACTCATATCATAACTCATGATAAATTCACCTGAACCATCCTCATTGAAAGTGATCTCTTCGGTGAAATTGCAGCTTGTTAATACAAAAAGTGCTGATAAGGCTAGAATAATTCGTTTCATCTTAATTATTTTAAAATTGAAACACAAAGATACGGTTTTATCTTTCAGGATTATTAAGAATAATTAATGCTGCAATAACACCAGGAACCCATCCGCAAATCCACAATAAAAACACGATAAAAATTGAACCACAACCTTTCCCAATAACAGATAATGGTGGGAAAATTATGGCAAGTAGTACTCTCCAAAAACTCATAATTATATTTTTCCTGTCATAAAAGCGATTTGAGCAAACAGGTGATTGATGTACTTATGTGACGCTTTTATTTTGAGTTTGTTACAGTTAGAAGTTAAGTCTGTCCATGATTTTAAAATCAAATAAAATATAGTAGTTTAGTGCTATGAGAATTGTGATTCTTTTTTTGTTATGCCTTGGTTGCCTTACAACAAGTAATGCGCAACATGTGTTTGAAGGCTATATTGATAATGAACGCTGGCAAAATGAAGTATATCTTTCTGTTATAGAAGATTATCGCACGCTTGATGGCATAAATGATGAACAAATTATTTCTAAAGTATCTGCTGATTCTCTTGGGTATTTCAAGTTTGAAGGCAATCCGTTAGAATCCCAACAAAAAATCTATAAGCTCCACGTTGATAATTGTGAAACTTTTAATCAGAATAGCAATCACTTTGATGGCCATTGTGCTGATAGTCGTGACATTCTTTTTGTAGCAAAAAACACAGATAGTATTAAGTTTCCTTTGTCATTTGAAGCCCAAATGTTTTGTGATATTGAATCTACTAACCCGAAAACTACGGCGTTTATTAAAGTAGATTCTTTAAAAGAAGAAATGAAATTTGCCTATGCTGAATTTAGAAGCAAAGCCAATCGTGAATTGAACAATAAAAAATGGTTCAAAACGCTTCAGGACTATGGCAAACAATTAGATGAGCCTTTGGCTGAACTCTACATTTATTCATATTTATCAGATAGAGGCAATCCTTTCCACAGCTATTATTTAGAAGATGTAAAGGACAATCCTTACTACGATGAGCTACTAGTTAGATTAGAAAATTCTTATCCAAATTCAAAGTATTATAAACAATACCAATCTGAATTATCCTCAGACCGATTTATTCTCTCTGAATCTTCTTCTGATTCGTCATCCATTTGGACTTATATTGTAATTGCGCTTCTAATTGTCTCATTACTTTTCAACCTTTGGTATTATAAAAAGTTGAAGAAACAAAACACCAAAATTGAAACGCAAATAAAAGAGCAGTTAACCAACCAAGAACAAAAAGTGTTCGAACTTTTATTGCAAAACAATTCTAACAAAGACATCGCTGATGCGCTTTTTGTAAGTGTAAGCACTGTAAAAACGCATGTCAACAACGTGTACAGAAAGTTAAATGTGACTTCTAGGGATGAACTAAAATCTCTGTTTTCCAAGTAATTACAAAATTCAACCCAGGTACTAGTACTTATTTCCAACCTATAATAGTCCTTATTTTTTTGTGTATTTCTAGATGTTTGTGAGGTATTAATCAAAAAACAACATCTTATGAAACATTATGCAACACTTGTACTATTATTTATCGCAACATTAAGCTTTGCTCAAAACAAAGACGTTGGTGTATTTCATTTTGAAGAAGAAGTCATAGACTATGGAACCATCGCACAACATGAAGATGGTCAACGAACCTTTACATTTACCAACAGAGGTCGCGCTCCAATTGTGATCTCTAAAGTAAAAACTTCTTGTGGTTGTACTGTTCCTACCTATCCGAAACACGCTATTCAGCCAGGCGAAACCGCTTCAATTGACATTAAATATGCAACGAATCGCGTTGGTGCTTTTTCTAAAACCATTACAGTAATGTCAAATGCTGACGAACCACAAAAAAAACTTCGAATTAAAGGAACGGTTTTAGCCAAAACTGCTTCAAAACTATAACCTATGAAACATTACATTACACTTCTATTTTTGGTCTTGGGTATTTCAATTATGAACGCCCAAGACCTCAACAAAGAAATTATTATTGATGACGAAACTCCCTTCCTTTTGGGAAAGATCAATAAAACTGGATTGACTTCAGAAGGCTATAATTCATGGTTTTCTAAAAATTATGAGGACTACGATTTAGATGAAGCCACAATTCAAGAATTAAAAGAACATTTACAAGATTTTCAAATCACTTTATTTATGGGAACATGGTGTGGTGATAGCAAACGTGAAGTACCAAGATTTTACAAGATTTTGGAAGCCTGCAATTTTCCTGAAGAGCAACTCAATGTCATTGCGCTAAGCCGAAAACCTTATATGTATAAGCAAAGCCCGAATCACTATGAAGCTGGATTGAACATTCATCGTGTACCGACTTTCATTTTTTATAAGGACCGAAAAGAAGTGAACAGAATTGTTGAAGAACCTGTTGAATCTTTAGAAAAAGACATACTGAACATTGTGACCAAAAACAACTACAAATCTAATTATCAAATTGTTACAACAATCCATAACATCCTCAAAAATGATGGCTTAAATGGCTTACAGAAAAAAGAAAAAAAGCTGATAAAATCATTTAAAGGAAACGTATCAAGCATGTATGAGTTAAATACCTATGGACGTATTTTGTATTCAACCAATCAACACGATGCTGCGATTGCTGTGTTCCGATTGAATGTAGATCTATTTCCTGAAGAACCACGTACTTACATGAGTTTAGCAAACACACTTGGTGTTAATAATTTTCAAGATGAAGCGATTAAAGTCTTGGAGAAAGCCGTCAATCGTTTTCCAGAGAATCAGGATTTAAAGGATAACTTAAAAGTCATTAGAACTAATACCATTTGAAACAAATGCGCTTTATCATTTTTCTAATACTACTCTGTGGCTGCGCAGATTCAGACTCCAAAAGAATTCTCTATCCAGATCAAATTGGAGATACAATCTTTGATGCAGAATTAGACGATCCAAATTTTCAATTTTGTAACGCAGAGCAAGTGCTTCATAAACGCAACTTGATCAAGTACCAAAATGGAACAAAAGGCTTGGAAAAAGACATCCGCAAAAAGTACATCGCAAAACAAGAATTTCAAGCCTTTTCAGGATACATCATCGTACGATTTGCTATTAATTGCAACAACCAAATTGGACGATTACGATTGGAAATACTCGATAATAATTTCAAAAGCACGTCTGCTCCTGATGGATTAGAAACACATATTCGTGATAGTTTCAGTTCCTTAAACGCATGGCAGCATCCTGTTTACAAAGATCAAGATTACGATGGCTATTCTTTTTACACACTTAAATTCACTAATGGCAAACTCGAATTGATATGAAACAAATTATTTTTATGATTTTTTTGTTATGTAGCTTAACCTGTTTTACACAACCAAATTGTTATATCTATCCAGAAGGCTCTGGCGAACGCAAAGCATGTGAATTGAGTTACAAGGCTATTGAATACCCTCAAGGTAGTCGCGCTTCACAAGAACTATTTGATAAGGCGATAGCTATAGGACCAAAATATGCTTGGGCCTATTATGAAAAATCAGTGCCTTATTTTAAGCGTGGATTTCTATCTAAGGGACTTCAAATCTTAAATAAAGCCATTGCTTTAGAACCTCGAGAATACTTGTGCTACAGAGCCTATTGGTATTGGCAGTATAAAAACTATAGATTGTGTATTAATGATTTAGAACGCTATTACAAACTCCCAAAGGCTTATTTACAACAAACACCTGGAGGTGATAAGGATATGAAACTTATTCTCGGTTTAGCTTACGCAAAGCAAGGTAATATCAATAAAGGGATTGAAGTGATTGAGGAGTTTGTAACTAACACTTCTGAAGACGATATTAATTTAACCGATTATCACACACTAGGTCTACTATACACTTTAAACGAACAATACGCTGAAGGAATTTCTATGTTTAAAAAACAGTTACGTGTAAATGCAGATATTCCAGACACCTACTATTATATGGGTTTAGCTTACAAAGGCTTGTCAAACCGAACAGAAGCTAAGATAAAATTTGATATGGCTTTGATCAAAATCCTAGATGAAAGCAGATTTAAGATTGCTAATCCAGGATTTAGAGTTTACGAGTCCGATATTCGCGAAGAATTGAAATCCTTGAAGCTAAATTAAAACCTTAATATTCTTATAAAATAGCTATCGTAAGTCTTGCAAAAAATGTAATTTTGCTGCTCAAAATATAACGTAGCATGCAGCTTTCAGAACAAGAATTAGTAAGACGCGACAAACTCGCCAAATTAAGAGCCTTAAATATCAATCCTTATCCTGCAGATTTATTTCCTGTAGATCATACTTCAAAACAGATTAAAACTGATTTTGAAGAGGGTAAAAAGGTGATTATTGCTGGTCGTTTAATGTCTCGTAGAATTCAAGGAAGTGCAAGTTTTGCAGAGCTTCAGGATAGTCAAGGACGTATTCAAGTCTATTTCAACAGAGATGAGATTTGCCCTGGAGACGACAAAAGTAAATACAATGATGTTTACAAAAAGTTGTTAGATATCGGTGATTTTATTGGTGTTGAAGGTGAATTGTTCACAACCAAAGTTGGTGAAAAAACCGTTATGGTAAAAGACTTTACTCTGTTAAGCAAGTCGCTAAAACCGTTACCGCAACCTCGTGTGGATAGTGAAGGTAAAGTGCATGATGCTTTTACAGATCCTGAACAACGTTACAGACAGCGTTATGCAGATTTAGTTGTAAATCCGCATGTTAAAGACGTGTTTGTGAAACGCACAAAGCTCTTCAATGCCATGCGTTCGTTTTTTAATAATGCTGGTTATTTTGAAGTCGAAACACCTATTTTACAACCCATTCCTGGAGGTGCGGCAGCGCGACCTTTTGTAACGCATCACAACAGTTTAGACATTCCGTTGTATATGCGAATCGCAAACGAATTGTACTTAAAGCGTCTTATTGTTGGTGGTTTTGATGGTGTGTATGAATTTTCGAAAAACTTCAGAAATGAAGGCATGGATCGTACTCACAATCCAGAATTTACTGCGATGGAAATCTATGTATCCTACAAAGATTACAATTGGATGATGGATTTCTGTGAACGCCTACTTGAGCATTGTGCTATTGCTGTAAATGGCACTACTGAAGCAACTTTTGGTGATCATAAAATCGATTTTAAAGCGCCTTATGCTCGTGTTACAATGGCAGATTCGATCAAGCATTTTACAGGGTTTGATATTACTGGAAAATCTGAAGACGCTATTCGTCAGGCTGCTAAAGATATGGGAATTGAAGTTGATGATACTATGGGTAAAGGCAAACTCATTGATGAGATCTTTGGTGAAAAATGCGAAGGCAATTACATCCAACCGACCTTCATCACAGATTACCCAAAGGAAATGAGTCCGTTGTGTAAAGAACATCGTGATAATCCTGACCTTACCGAACGTTTTGAGTTGATGGTCTGCGGAAAAGAAATTGCTAATGCTTATTCAGAGTTAAACGACCCTATTGATCAACGTGAGCGTTTTGAGCATCAGTTAAAACTGGCAGAAAAAGGTGATGATGAAGCGACAGAATTTATCGATTTTGATTTCTTACGTGCTTTAGAATATGGTATGCCTCCAACATCTGGAATGGGAATTGGTATGGACCGATTAATCATGTTCTTAACCAACAACCAATCCATACAAGAAGTGTTATTCTTCCCGCAAATGCGACCTGAAAAGAAACAGGTTGAAATGACTGAAGATGAAAAAGCTGTTTTTGAATTACTAAAAGCTAATTCACCTATTGACTTGGTCTATTTAAAATCGCAGTCTGGATTAAGTAATAAAAAATGGGACAAAACCATCAAAGGTTTAACAAGTAAAAAAGTAGCTAAGGTTACTAAAAATGATAATGGTTTATTTGTTGACATAATTTAAATCATTATGCTTTTTATCAAGCATATCAAAAAAAACTTTAAAACATATCTCCTCTTTGGATATGCTTTTTTATTAGTAGTTCATTTTTTCATTAAAGATAACCTCTTTCCGTTGAGTATTTTGTTTTATGCTACTCCTATCCCAATACTACTTGGTTTTGGTTTGATTTTATTGATCATTGTTCGTAAGCAAAAATGGTTTAGACTTGCAATTTTAACTTGTGTGATTTCACTGGGAATTCATTGGATGCAGTGTTATTATTTAACATCGGAAAAAATAGATTCTAATGAAGAACATTCCAAAGTGCTATATTGGAATCTTGCAAAACGCGATAGGCTTCCAGTGGCTTATATTTCAAATCAAGTTGAAACACATCAACCAGAAATTTTAGCTTTTGTTGAAGCACCTCACACAATTTTAAAAAACCTAGACAGCCTAAAACTAACATTACCAAATTATGATTTCAAGATCTTAATGGGAGCAATGCTCGTTGCTTCAACAGGTGATATAGAGTATACAAAAAATGAATTTTTAAAGGATCGCTATAAAATTAATCTTCTAAAAATTACAACTCAAAAAAGTACTTATAACCTTATCATTACAGATCTAACAGCTAGCATCCCTATTAATAAAAAAGAGCCTATAGATTTTTTATTACAATGTGCTAAAACTCATAATGTAGATCTCATTGTAGGTGATTTTAATACGCCTTTTGAAAGTGTACACTTTAATGCATACACTAACGATTATTATAGTTTCCATCATTACAATAACGGATTTACTGCAACATGGCCTTTAGGTATGCCGCTTTTAGAAATAGATCATATTTGGCTCTCCAAATTGCACCAACCAAAGCATTTATACAAATACTATTCTAAACATTCAGATCATGCATTATTGGTTTCTGAATTCAAATAGATTTAGACCAAAAACTTTATTTAAAAGCTAAAAATCAACAAAACAACGATTTAATAACCAGATGATAGCGATTTTTTATTACATTGCGTTTGCTATTTATCAGAAAAAAAATTGACCCAAATTATGAAAAAACTAAGTCTTTTAGCCCTAATCGTTCTTACAGTTTTTGCATGTAATAATGATGATGATACTGTAGACGCTTGTAATAAAGCGACCAACATTCAAGTAAGTGATATCACGACAAATTCAGCAACCATTACGTGGACAGATCCTAACAATGCTGGTTCTTATTTTGTTGAATATGGAGAATCTGGATTTGCAATTGGCTCTGGAACAACTCTAATTGAAACAGCAGCAACAGCTGATTTGATGAACTTAGATCCTGAAACTACTTACGACGTATATGTTCAAGTGGTTTGTTCTTCTGATAATTTAAGCATGTATTCTGATGTGTTTAGCTTTACTACTGATGTCTTGCCAGTAATCCCAGAATTTAGACCAACCCTTTCTGAGTTAAATTTATTTTCTGGAAACCTCAACGATTTAACTCCGAGTCCAAACACCTTTGAATATGATTTAATCACGCCTTTGTTTACAGATTATGCCCACAAACAACGCTTAATTGCTTTGCCTCAAGGAGAACAAATGATGTACAATGGAGACGGACTCCCTATGTTCCCAGACAATACTGTTATAGCAAAGACATTTTACTATAACAACAATGAAACCGATTTATCACAAGGAAAGAATATCATAGAAACTAGGATTTTAATTAAACTAAATGGCGATTGGGAAACAGGTAATTACATTTGGAACGAAGCGCAAACCGATGCTACATTTGATACTGATGGTGCAGTTGTTCCTGTAACTTGGATCAATGATTCTGGAGAATCGCAAAATATTGATTACGAAGTCCCATCAAGTACAGATTGTTTTACCTGCCATAGTAATAACTCACAACGTACACCTATTGGACCAAAATTAAGAACGCTAAACTTTGATGTCAATGGATCTAACCAATTACAAACATTAATAGACCATGGATTGTTATCTGGTTTAACCGATCCAAATACTGTTGAAGACTTACCAAATTGGGAAGACGTTAGCCTAGGTCTTGACAGACGTGCTAGAGCATACATGGATGTAAACTGCGCACATTGTCATACAGAAGGCGGTTTTTGTCAAGACGAATCAATTTTAAGACTCGACTACGAAACACCTTTTGAAGAAACTAATATTTATATAAGAAGAAATAGTATAGAAGCAAGAATACAAAACTTGATCCCACAGTATGGAATGCCACTTATTGGAACAACCATTCTCCATGATGAAGGTATCGATTTACTTCTTGATTATCTGCAATCTCTAGAAGATTAGAAAAAATTACAAACCGCTTTTTAGCGGTTTTTTTCATATTTACTATTTTAGCTGAACAGATTAACTAAAGCGTTTTCATTGAAGAAATTTTTAATTTTACTCTTTATATTCAGCCTCTTTTTTGGTTGCAATTCTGATGATGACACGTATACAGCAATTGAAGTTCCTAATGTTATTGCTGAATTTAAACCCAACCTCTCTGAGTTAAATCTATTTACTGGTAACTTGAGTGATTTGAACCCAAGTTCAAAAACATTTGAATACAAACTCCATTCTGCTTTGTTTTCAGATTATGCGCACAAACAAAGACTCATCGCTTTACCAAATGGGACTTCACTAACATACAATGGAGATGGATTACCAATATTTCCCGACAACACAGTTATCGCGAAGACATTCTATTACCATAACAATGAAACTGATTTAAGTCAAGGCAAAACCATAATTGAAACGCGGCTTTTAATTAAACTTGATGGAAATTGGGAAGCCGGAAATTACAAATGGAATGAAGACCAATCTGAAGCTGTCTTAGATTATGATGGAAGTATCGTTCCAATTACTTGGATTGATCAAACAGGCGCTCAAACATCTATAAATTATCAAATACCTTCAAACTCACAATGTTTTACTTGTCATCAAAACAATGACATAATAAATCCAATCGGACCAAAATTAAGAACATTAAATTTTGAACTTAATGGTGAAAATCAGTTACAAACTTTAATCAATAACAATTTTCTACAAGGCCTTGATAATCCTTCTTTAGTAAACCAACTTCCAAAATGGGATGACAGTATCAATTATTCTTTAGAAGAGCGCGCTAGAGCTTATTTTGATATCAACTGTGCGCACTGCCATACCGATGGCGGAATTTGTGATTCCCCATCAATTTTACGATTAAGCTTTGAAACCAATTTAGAGGATTCTAATATCATTGCAAGAAAGAATAGTATTATAAATAGAATGGCTTCAGACTTTCAAGTTGGCATCACAATGCCATGGATAGGAACAACAATTCATCATGATGAAGGTATTAATTTAATCTTGTCCTATTTAGACACACTTTAATAGACTGAAAACATACTATTTTGAAGTTCCTTTTTTTCGTTAAAAAAGTATTAAAACCAGCTATTAAACCCTTTACTAGTCTACTATTTCTTATTTTCACGTTCTAATTCATTAAACACTTACATTTTGAAACATTTTTCCTCTAAACTACTAGTTATAGTATCGATTTGTTTTTTGGTGTCTTGTTCTTCAACTAAAGAAGCAAGCAAATCAAAAAAAGGGGCTACCACAGCTGCCGCAAAAAAACCAGCTAAAAAGCCTGGTAAAAATGACATTCAACCTTATGGAAAAGTCATTACAAAAGACGCAAAAAGTGATGAAGGTCTCTTCACGGTTCACACTTTAGACGATAAGTATTTTTATGAGATTCCAGATTCATTGTTTGATCGCGAAATGCTTATGGTGACACGTATTGCTAAAACAGCAAGTGGTTTAGGCTTTGGTGGTGGAAAGCAAAACGAACAAGTTTTACGCTGGGAAAAGAAAGGTAAAAAAGTGGTTCTTAGAGTCGTATCTTACAACGTTTTTGCTGCAGATTCTCTTCCTGTTAATGAAGCTGTTGCTAATTCAAATTTTGAACCTGTTTTGTTTACCTTTCCAATTAAAGCCATTGGCAAAGACTCAACAAGTACTGTGATTGATGCATCACCACTATTTCAAAAAGATGTAAAGTCGTTAGGACTTCCTGTATTTAGAAGAAGACCTTTCAAAGTAACACGTTTAGAAAGCGATAAATCGTTTATAGAAAACATCAAAAGTTACCCAAGAAATATTGAAGCACGTCATGTAAAAACCTATGCAGCTGGTGCACCACCATCAAATTTCAGTACTGGAAGCATTTCTATAGAAATCAATAATTCCATGATACTTTTACCAGAAAACCCTATGAAACGTCGCTATTTTGACGAACGTGTTGGCTGGTTTACAAGTACACAAACCGATTATGGTTCAGAAGAGCAAAAAAGTAAAACGGTTGAATATTTAGACCGTTGGAGATTAGAGGTTAAAGATGAAGACATTGAAAAGTTCAAACGTGGTGAACTTGTTGTTCCTAAAAAGCAAATTGTATATTACATTGACAGAGCCACTCCGAAAAAATGGCGCAAATATATCAAACAAGGTATTGAAGATTGGCAAGTAGCTTTTGAAGCTGCTGGTTTTAAAGATGCTATTATCGCTAAAGATCCTCCAACTGCTGAAGAAGATCCTGAGTGGAGTCCTGAAGATGTAAGATATTCTGTTGTACGTTATTTAGCATCTCCAATTCCAAATGCTAATGGACCTCATGTTAGTGACCCAAGAACTGGAGAGATCCTAGAAAGTGATATCAATTGGTATCACAACGTGATGTCGCTGTTAAGAGGTTGGTTCTTTGTACAAACAGCAGCAATTAATCCTGATGCACAAGGTCCACAATTTAAAGATGAAGTTATGGGACGATTAATTCGTTTTGTATCAGCTCACGAAGTTGGTCATACGCTTGGTTTACCTCATAATATGGGAAGTAGTGTTGCTTATCCTGTTGAAAAATTGCGTGATGCAGCCTTTACGCAAAAGTATGGAACAGCGCCTTCTATCATGGATTATGCACGTTTTAACTATGTGGCTCAACCAGGTGACGAAGGTGTAGCTTTAATGCCAAACATTGGTGTATATGACAAATACGCTATCGAATGGGGTTACAGACCAATTTTAGGAAAAACTGCTGAAGAAGAAAAAGCAACTTTAAATCAATGGATCAAAGCACATGCAGGAGATCCAATGTATCGATTTGGTCATCAGCAAATTGGTGATATTCACGATCCAAGTTCACAAACAGAAGACCTTGGTGATGATGCGATGCTAGCAAGTGATTACGGAATTAAAAACCTGAAACGTATTGTTCCTAATCTAATTGAATGGACTACTGAAGCTGGTGAAGATTATGACGATCTACAAGAAATGTATGGACATGTCATCTCTCAGTTTAACAGATATATGGGACATGTTTCAAATAACATTGCTGGTGTGTATGAGCACCATAAAGTTGCTGATGATGCTGGTGTAGTTTATACTCCTGTTGCTAAAGCTCATCAAAAGCGTGCAATGACTTTTCTTCACAAGAATTTATTTGAAACGCCAGAATGGTTGATCGATAAAAACATTTTTGACCGAATTGAATATTCTGGATCTGTTGATCGTATTAGACGATTACAAGTTCGTACTTTGAATAACATTTTGAGCTTAGGTAAAATGCAACGTCTCACTGAAGGTGAAACGCACAACGGAAGAGATGCTTATGCCTTGTTAGATATGATGCGTGATTTACGCAGAGGTATTTGGAGTGAATTAAGAACTGGTCGTCGTATAGATACTTACAGACGTAATTTACAGCGTGCGCATATCGATAGATTAGGATACTTGATGACTGCAGAAAACCAAAGAAAAGCACCTGCTTTTGGTGGCTATCAAAAATCTACTGCTGTTAATACTAGTCAGTCTGATATTAGAGCTGTTGTAAGAGCTGAATTAAAATCATTACGCAGTCAGTTACGCGCTGCTCGTGGTGCAGACTCAATGAGTAGAATTCACATTGCAGATGCTTTAGAACGCATTGATGCCATTTTAAATCCGAATGGATAATTAAAAGAATACCATTATAAAACAAAAAGCTTCAGAGTAGTTCTGAAGCTTTTTTTGATATTGAAAAACAATTATCCTTCACCAGTTTGTTTCAAATTTTCAATATCATTTTCAATAGACAGTATTAACAAACTCGTTGCTGTACAGAATACTGGACTAGTAATACAATGGTGACCGTTCCAACTGCCATCTGTATTCTGAATCTTCATCAAGCGTCCTGACACATCATCATACCAAGTTTTCCATTCAGAATCATTATTAACCACCATGGACTCTCCTGTTTGAAGAAAACTCAAGAACTCTTCACCTCCATTGTTTCCGAAGCCAGACATCACATTATCACGCTGAGCGGTTTGTTTTGAAGCATTGTAAATATTATACGATGACGTATACGCTATAGCATCTGCTTCAGAAACACCTATTTCTTGCAGATTTTCAACCGAAACTTTGTCTTCCTTTTTCAATTTGCCATTAGCTTTTGCGTCTTGAATAAGTTCTCTAGCTTTTCTGGCATCTTTAGCTGAACCTCTCGCAGAATTACTTACAGAATACAGAATGATTCCTGCGCCATCAGTAGTCTTAACTGATTTTGTTTCTTCATCAAAGTTACTTTTCAAATATTGTTTCTGACTCGTAACAACAACTTCGTCTAATGTAGCTCCAACTGATTGTGCTGATTCTAATGCACTAGTTGCTAATCCTGATTGAAGCACACCAGCCCAACCAGCACCTTTGAGTCTTCCATCCTTACCTGTAGCACTTTGAATTTTATCAACACAAATATCTAAGCAGCGTTCTACACGTTTTTTAGTGCTATTATCTAAATCTTCCTTCAACAGATTAGAGAAAAACTGAGCGGTGAGCACCGCATCGATATTGTTACCTAATTTGGTTTGAATTTGTGTACCAGTTTCTTTAGTAATAAACGCATCATCTGTTGAAACACTTTCTACTTGATCCATTAAATAATTTAGAGCATTGCGCAACTGCGTTTTGTAAGATCCATTCTGAAGTGTATTTCCGCTTCGCAATAATGCCATAGCAACCATTGACGTCGTAGCAGGATCTGCATTAACAGCATGCGGATTCATTTCTCCTTGTCTGCTATGACTTCCTGCACCATAACCTCCATTTTCAAGTTGGGCTTTAGCCAACCATAGTAATCCGTCATCAACAACAGGTTGTACGTCTTTACTTATTTTATACTTAGCATAACCCTCTGAGGATTCTTCTCCAAATGTGGTCATAAACACACAACCTTCTTCTCTAACTTCTGCAACTTGATTATTGACTACAAGTTCTTCGTTCTTAATAATGGCAGCAACAGTAACAATTACAACAGCTGTACAAGCCAAAAAAAATTTCGTTTTTGTTTTCATATTGTTCGTTTTTTAATAGTCTAAAAGTAGAACTGTATACAAAAACATGGTAGCTATAATGAGTAAAGCAATGTGCTCGTTACGTGAAGTAGATATTAGAATGAGTTGCGTAATACTAACCTAAAACAATAGGGATTTTATCGTATCTGTATAAGCCTCAAAACTTATCAAATTATTATGTTCACCTCCTTCAATAGTAATAAATGTTGTAAGGTCTTTTGGAGCAACTTCATATAATTTTTGAGCAGAACTGTAAGGCACAATGCGATCTTCAGTACCATGAAACATTGTGATCGGACAAGTAATTTCTGAAATGAACTTGTGTGATGGAAATTCGTAACGCATCAAATACGTCACAGGAAACATAGGAAATCGTTCTTTAGCAACATCTAAGATGCTATAGTATGGTGTTTCAAGAATAACCTGTTTAGGTTGGTATTTTGAAGCCAAATAAGTAACGATACCTGTTCCCAAAGATCGACCGTAGAGCGTTATGTCTTCTTCATTGTATGCTTTCAGAAGGTAATCATAACAATAGTCAGCATCAGAATAAAATACAGCTTCAGATAACTTCCCTTTGCTCTTTCCGTAGGTTCTGTAATCCATAATGAACACATCGTAACCCTTTGCAACGAAATGCTCACCAATAATTCCCCAACGACTCAAATCGCCAGCGTTTCCATGAAAATATAAAATCACGCCTTTTGGTTCTTCATTCTTAAAATGGATCGCATTAATACGAGTATTTTCATCTGGATTTAGAAAGACCTCTTCAAAAGGATATTGAAATTCGTACTTGTAATCCTGAGCCAAAGTTGTAGGTAAGAACAAGAGTTTTTCTTGCAAAAAATATAATGATGCTGTAATCATAACATAAAGTATGAATAGTATTTTAAGAAAACGTTTAAGCCTTCTTTTTAGTCGGTTTTGAGGTATGGATGACATTGATACTGGTCGTTTCTAAATCAATTTGTTTGGGTTGAACATTTAAAATATCATCGAGCATTTGATGATACGATTCAAAATTATTCAAATTCTTATGACCACCTCCAATAACTGGATGCAGCTTAGTTAATTTAGGATTTACTTGAGATAACTTGACGCTTGTTTTAAAAGGTATTAATTTATCGTGAGTGCCATGAATGATATGAATCGGACATCTAACATAACGCAACCACTTGTAGGTTGGTAATGGATATTTTAGCAATAACGATAAAGGCATAAATGGAGCATATCGTGCAGTAACTTTTGTGAGACTGTAATAAGGCGCATCCATAATTAGCATTTTAGGATCGTTCATAGACGCGAGTTTTGCAGCAAAACCAGAACCTAGAGAGCGTCCGTAAAGGATAATTCTGTCTTCAGTGGTCAATTCCTTCAATTTATTGTAAACCAATTGTAAGTCTCGTTTAATAGCTTTCTGCGAACGTCTTCCAGTACTTTTTCCGAAGCCTCTGTAATCAACCATTAACACATTAAATCCGTGTCTCGTAAAATCTACCGCAAACTTTCCCCAGCCTTTGATACTTTTAGAGTTTCCTTTTAGGTACAAAACAACACCTCTACTCTCACCTTTTGGAAAAAAACGCAACCCATTGATAACTGCGCCATCACGTGTTTCCAAATTATATTCTTTGGTGTCTTGATTGTCATAATCAAACTGAAAATCTCTGGGAAGCTTTTCTGGCTTAAACAGCATGTAGTCTTGAAGATAATACAACGCTATACTTATAGCCACATAAACAGCTAGAACAATAAGTACAATGGACAACCAATTTGGCATACAAAATGGAATTAGCCTATACAAGATAGGAAATTAATTGAACATCGTATTAGTGGACTATTCTAAACCAAAATCGTTTTCTTTGTAATTCAATACTCAAGATCATGCATTTTTTACCAGAGCAATTAGACCAATACATAGTAGCCCATTCACAGGAAGAGCCTAAATTACTTCAGCAGCTTACCAGAGAAACCTATCAGAAAATTTTACAACCCATTATGTTAAGTGGTCCGTATCAAGGTCGTGTATTAAGCATGATCTCAAAGCTAAAAGCACCTCAAAACATTTTAGAACTAGGAACGTTTACTGGCTATGCTACACTTTGTCTAGCTGAAGGATTATTACCAAACGGAAGTATCGACACTATAGACATCAATGAAGAGCTTGTAGATTTTCAAAGGGCATATTTTGATAAATCTGATTACAGTTCTCAAATTCAGCAACATTTAGGAAATGCATTGGATATCATTCCTACTTTAAATAAAACTTACGATCTTGTTTTTATTGATGCCGACAAACCTAATTATTCAAATTACTTTCATTTGGTAATTGAAAAAGTCAATCCTGGAGGTATTATTATTTCTGATAATGTATTATGGCACGGAAAGGTCATTGCTCCACTAAACGAAAAAGATAAAAGCACTAAAGCAGTGTTAGAATTCAATACGCTTTTAAAAGAAGATCCTCGGGTTGAAACTGTAGTTTTACCCATAAGAGATGGGTTAACAGTAAGTCGGAAATTGGCATAAAAAAATCCCTCTCAAATACTGAGAAGGATTTTTTACATGTTATAGAATTGTGTTATTGAACTGCTTGTAGTGCGTCAATATTTCCATATCCAAAACTGCTGTTTTTATTAGGATAAAATTCGGCTGATTGTTTTAATCGGTTCAACACCTGAGTTCGAGTCCAACTAGGATGTCTCGACCACACAAGAGCAGCAATTCCAGCTGTTGTTGCAGTCGCTACAGAAGATCCTCCTGTGTAACGTCTTTGATTATCATAAAACCCTAAAACTGGAGGCGCTTTACTTGTATTGTTATCGCCTTCCATAACGATTGTAAAATCAATTTTACTTCCACTGTGACAGGTATCACATCTATCGTAATTTGAACCATCATCTACTCCAGTTACAGCAACGGTTTCACTCATCGTCGCAGGAAAGATCACACCAAAACCATTGGTGAAGCTCGTAGACGTTCCACCAGCAGCAAAGATCAATTTCCCCCTACTGTATGCATATTTCACAGCATCTTTTACATTTCCAATAGACCAAACATAGCCAATAGACATCGATATAATTTTAACATCACTTCTATTACCAAGTTGAACTAAGGCATCAGACACACCTTTTCGTTCGTGGTAATCATTAAGAACCACATCTTCCGTAGCTCGATAAGCCACTAGATTTGAATTGTAAGCTACACCAACTGGCATACCATTATCATTTCTAGGAGCTGCCATTGTAGAAGCCATTGCAGTACCATGACCACATTTATCATGTGGTCCATCGTAATTGCTAGACCACCACCACCAAGAATCGATGAAAGTTCCATATTTCTGAACATAGCGTCCGCTTGAATATCCATCATTAAATCCAGAACTATTGAGTAAACTTTGCGACTGTGATACACCTGTATCAATCAAACCAATAGTAACTCCAGAACCTGTACTTAAACCCCAAGCCTGTTGGATATTATGTTCATCAAAGTGCCAAGAAACTTGAGCATTGTTTGGTGCGATTGTAGAATAATGTGATGCATTTATAGACGTTCCATTTTTACTACATCCTGAACTAGAACGGAATGGATCATCTCCAAAGGTAAATTGGTTATAACCATTTGGTTCAAGGTAGCGAACATTAGCTAGTTTTTTAAGCGCAATGATAGTTTCAATCTTTTCAACATGCACATCTACAACATTGATGATCTCATGTTCTACATACTTAAGGTCTTCGAGTTTAACATCTTCATATTGCAAAACTGTATTGATGACTTTGTTCTTTTTAGATTCAATAGCAGGCGTTCTTTCCACAGAAAAACTTTCTCCTTCGGCTCCATAACCAATCGATAAAATATTATTTCCATGGATAACAGCACTCCATAAAAAATGCGCATCCACCTTACTCCAATCAAAATCGCCTTTATCTTGAATTGCGCTTGTAATTTGATCATTGAGTTGAGGAACGGTTAAAGGTTCATCTGGAAATACAACTTGTTCTTCTTCTTGGTCAATAAAGTTGTCTTCTTTGCTACAGGATACTACAACGAGAAGTACTATAGCCATTAATTTAATGTGAATTTTTCTCATAATGGATTAATAGAGTTGGTTAATGAAGTCTAAATATATTAAATATTTACAAACGAAAAAGTTAGATTTTTAAGAATCTAACAATAAATACCAACAAAATATGTGAAAAACTTATTTTCTTCCGCGACTTACTGAACCAGACAGGTCTTCTATATCATCTTTGACACTGTTAATCTCTCTGGAAATTTCTTCAGCAGCACTTGTATCAATTGGAGGTTGCTCTGAAGATTTTTTGATTTCAGATTTAATATCTTTTGAAGCATCTTTAAGGCTACGCATACCTTTACCTAATCCCTTTGCTATTTCAGGAATTTTATCGGCACCAAAAACCAAGACTACGATCACGAGTATGAACATGACCTCTGTAGTTCCTATAAATAAAAATGCAGCTAATTGTATCACGATGCAAATATAATAAGTTGTTTGTTTTTAAAACTAAAAACACAAGCTAATTATTTTAATTAGAAGCAACGATTTTAATCTGTTTTGGTTAGGGACTGTTCATTAAAATTCAATAATTTAAGCACTAAAAACTCATACATTTTAAGGTCGTTTTCTTGTTGGCATATCTTGAGAAACTCAGGATCTTCGGAAGCATAATAAAAAAACTCTGTTTTTAAGCTATCATCAATAGTGATGTGGCCAAACAAATTATCTGATAGTTCTGAGATAGTAGCATGCATACATTTATCTTGTTGCTCAAGTCGTACTAAAGTTTCCAGTTTTTTGGTGCGTCCTGATATTCTATTTAATATTTTATGAATATTTATGGTTGCAACCAAGCCATAATAATACACAAACTTACCACCATCGGCTTCAAGAAGTCGACGTTCTTTTTGAGTTTTAGGCTTTCCTGTATAGCCTGGAATACCTACATCATAAAAATTAATATCGCGTTTAGCATCACTATTTTTTATGTCAGAATTCAAATCGCCTGTCAGTATTTTTCCAACAACAACTTCATCTAATTCGTTAACTCTATCTTCTAGGACGACAACTAATGTGTCGGTATTCATTTCGGTAGTAGTAATTTGAATTGTTTTTGGAATGTATTGAATACTTGAGATTAGAATAGAATCCCTTATTGCCACTTCAATGGAAAACACGCCTTTTGAATTGCTAACTGTATATTCTTCAGCTGAAAGATTTAGCACATGAATACCTTCAAGTTCAGAACTAGCTACAATTTGCCCTTTAAGGACTTTGGTTTGCGCATCTATTGTATTGATGCTTAAACCCAATAAAATAATGAATACTATGGCATTAATCCTCTTCAAGTTGTGCTTTAAATGCTTTTAATTTCTTTTGAAGAAACTCGTACATCTCCAAATCATTTTTGAGATTGTTGAGGCGTAAAAATTCTGGATCATCCGCAACAAAATAGAAAAACTGAGAACGTTGCGAAGTTTCTAAATTTTCTATAGCGAATAATAATTCTGAAAACTTAGATGCAACCGTATCCATAGCATCATCTAATTTTTCTCTGGCCAGTTGGGTTTTTAGTTCTTTTGTTCGTCCCGAAATCCAATTCAATAACGGATTCAAAGGCACCAATCCACCTCCATTTACAGCATCGTGTAAGCGTCTTTCAGATTGTGTATGGCGCTTTCCTGTATAACCAGGAATACCAAGATCATAAAAGTTTATATCGCGTTTAGCATCGCTATTTTCAATATCTGAAAGCAAATCGCCTGTTAAGATTTTTCCAACGACGACCTCATCTAACTCAGTAATTTTTTCAGAAAGTGTAATTGCTATAAACTTCGATTGCAAATGAATTTCTTTAATGACAACCTCTAAAGGTTTGTATTGAATTGCAGACACTTGAATGGTATCATTAAGTGACGCACTAATTTGAAATTCGCCATCATCATTAGTCACTGTAAATCTGTTTGCTGTTTTATTAATAATGTGAATGCGATCAATATCTGATGCTGCTGAAACCTTTCCTAAAATTTCAGTAGGCTGAGAAAACGCTAGAGATGATAGAATAAGGCAAAAAAGTAAAATGGCATTTTCATTAATCCTTGACATTGGAATTTGCTAAGAAGGTTTTGCTTTTTTGACTTAGAACTTCCAGGAATTCTAATTCTTTACCAACATTCAATAAACTAAAATCAAAGCTGTCATCATCTTCAACATAACGTATAAATTCTTCGACACGATGCTCTGGTATTCCAAAATTCTCTACCAAAAATGAGGCTCCAAAATAATACTTTATCGCTGTAACAGGGACTTCTGCGATGCCAGCAGCTTTTTTATCTTTTACTTCAGACCTAAACAAAGGCAATAGCAATTGATCCACAACATTGATGATATTGAGTCCGTTAACCATTGTTTGCGACTGGGAATGCATAGCGATATTACTGATCTCACTTCTGTTATCATCTGTAAACTCATATTCATCACTTCGTTTGATCCCAAAATACAACGCATCTAGTTTTGGATTGAACGTTTTGACACTTTCAATATCTGTGTTTAAATCTCCTGAAAGTCCTTTGGTCATGACCAAAACTTCATCAAGTTTATTAATTTCTTCAATAAGGAAAATGCGCATGCGCTTAGATTTTATAATATCCTCATTAATGGTCAGATCAAAATTCTGATACTGAAGGGCTCTAATTTCAATAAAATCGTTCAAAGCAACTGCAATGGTAAACGTTCCATCTTTATCAGTGACAGTACCTTTATTTGAAGACGTATTAAAAACGGTTATTCCTTCAATGTCATTTCCTTCAACAATAATCTTGCCTTCAACAACAACACGATTAATGTCTTGTGCTACAGACATAAAACAAGTCAAAAATAATAGTAATGTTACAGCTCTTTTCATGGGTTGGAATTTCTTATAAAAATAAGCGCTATTTCATATTTATTCAATATTAGCGCTTGTAAACTTTTGTTAAATTAAGCGATTACTTAAATTTACAACTAATTCAGGAATCATAACATATGAAACAGATAATCATTGCCAGCACCTCAACGATTCATGGAAGCGGACCTTTAGAATACCTATTAGATGAACTCAAGGTGTTTTTCAAAGACACTTCTGAAATTGTATTCATTCCGTATGCAAGACCAGGTGGAATTACACACGACGAATACACCTCCAATGTCAATAAAGCACTTTCTAAGATTGGAAAAACAGCTAAAGGCATTCATGAGTTTGAAAACCCAAAAGCTGCAATTAAAAATGCCAAAGGTCTATTTACAGGTGGAGGAAATACTTTTGTTTTAGTGAACCAATTGTATAAAAACGACTTACTAGAAACGATTAAAGCTGCTGTTCTGTCTGGAACGCCTTATTTGGGTACTAGTGCTGGAAGTAATATTTGTGGCCTTACTGTAAATACAACTAATGATATGCCAATTGTGTATCCACCAAGTTTTAAGAGCTTTGGTTTTGTGCCTTTTAATATCAATCCGCATTACTTAGATCCAGACCCAACAAGTACGCACAAAGGTGAAACACGAGAAACCCGAATTAAAGAGTTTCATGCTTTTAATACACAACCTGTGGTTGGTTTAAGAGAAGGCAGTTGGTTAAAAGTAGACGATGATACTGTCATTCTTGAAGGCCCTCTTCAAGCTCGTATTTTTGAGCATCAAAAGATGCCTTACGAAGTAAGCTCTGGAACAGATTTGAGTTTGCTCAAATAGATGATCACGTTTTCAAAAAATTAGTATTTTACCCATACTAAACTACTCTTATGAATCGAAGAGATTTCATAAAAAAAAGCATCACAGCTAGTATCCTTGTAGCTGCTACACCACATCTGGCCTCTCAGGATGACGTGACAAATCTGCCTTATAAAGAACTTATAGGTAAAGGAAATCCTGAACTTTTTGGAAATGGCTATCAATTGAGATTAGAAGCTCATCTGGCTTTTGAGCAGTTAAAAAAAGCGGCTTTAAAAAGTGACATTAACATTCAAGTGGTGTCTAGTTATAGAGGCTACGATCATCAAAATCGTATTTGGACTCGTAAATACAACCGATTTATTAATAAAGGATTAACGCCTGAACAAAGTATTAAGAATATTATTGCATACTCAACCATACCAGGAACGTCAAGGCATCATTGGGGAACTGACTTAGATATTATCGACGCTAATGTAAGTCAGCCAAACTCTGTCTTGCAACCGCGTCATTTTGAAGAAGGAGGCTGCTTTAGAGCATTAAAACTTTGGATGGATGATCATGCGGCTTCCTTTGGGTTTCATTTAGTTTATACTAATGATGCTGACAGGAAGGGATTTAAATATGAACCTTGGCATTACAGTTACAAACCACTTTCAAAAGTATATTTAAAAGACTATTTAAAATTAAATATTCCAGATATAATAGCAAGTGAGAACTTATTAGGTCACTCCCATTTTAGTAAATCATTCATTAAAACCTATTTAGATCAAAACATATTGGATATAAATCCTGAACTTTTGTAAATTTAAAGCACTAATACACGAAGTCATGAGAGGAAAGAATTTTAAAATCAGAATATTTATTGCACTTGCTGTTGTAGCATTTGCATACATGCGAAAATGCAGTCAAGAGGAAGTTAATCCTTACACTGGAAGAACGCAAGCCATATCGTTATCACCTGAACAAGAAATAGCCATTGGTTTACAAAGTGCTCCTGGAATGGCACAGCAACATGGTGGCTTACATCCTAATACGCAATATCAAGCCCTTGTTGACGATGTAGGTAACAAACTCATTAGTAATAGTATTGCTAAAGAAACACCTTACGAGTACGAGTTTCATTTACTTTCAGACCCAAATACAATTAATGCTTTTGCCTTACCTGGCGGACAAATTTTTATCACATATGCTTTGTTTTCGAAGTTAGAAAACGAAGATCAACTGGCTGGTGTGTTAGGTCACGAGATTGGTCATGTATTAGGAAAACACTCTAATGAAAGAATTACAAATGCGAACTTTTGGAAAATTATTGCAATGGGAGCATCTTCTGTTGATTTAGGTGGTGTTGCCCAACAATATGGAAATGGTGAATTATTAAAAAATGGTCGCGGTGACGAGCTCGAAAGTGATGATCTTGGTGTGCGTTTTATGATGCGAGCTGGATATGATCCAAATGAAATGATTGGCGTTATGGAAATTTTAAAAGCAGCCGCAGGACCAAACCGTGTTCCAGAATTTCAGAGTACGCATCCAGATCCAGAGAATAGAATTGAAAAAATTAGAGAATCTATTTCTAAATATGAAAAGACGCTTTAGAAAACTAAAGCGTCTTTCAACTAACTAACTCAAATAATTGTCATATTGATAATGACATTTCTTTAGGCATCTAAATTTTCTAAATAAGCCAAGGTATCTTTTGCATTAGAAGCTTTAGCCATTTTCTTAGCTGTTAAACCTTTTGGTGACTTCAATTTTAATTTAGCGCCATTTTCAACTAAAAGTTTTAAGATATCTAAACGATTGTACTTTGCTGCATACATTGCAGGCGTAAGTCCGTTAGATGTCTTGTTTACATTTACTCCTAAGTCGATTAATTTTTGAACGGTTTCAATGTCTCCTTTTACAATAGACATGCAGAATGGGCTAACCGTTGATTTTTTTACGACTGCAACTTCATAAGTTGCAACATTACTAATTACATTTTTTGCATTTAAAGTACTTACTGAAAATGTCATTGCGATTGCAACAATAATAACTGATTTTTTCATGATGAAAGATTTTAAATTAATTGATTGTTTTTTGATTATACTAAAGAGACGATAATATTTCATAAGTGTTACACTACAAATTGGTAAATAACATTTTTTTAACTATTTGGAAACAAATCTGTTAACAAGCTCATAATTTCAATAAAACCTCTAACTGTCTTTAAATCATTCGTTAATAAAAATGTAAAACACATTATTTTGTATTTAGATATAGGCAAATAGAGTTTGAAACTTTTATCTTTGAAATCTAATCTCGTACTTATGAACAAGAAAGTAATATTGATGATATTAGATGGTTGGGGAATGTCTCCAGACCCAAAAGTGTCAGCAATTGATAATGCCTACACACCATTTATAGATTCGCTTTATAAAAAATATTCTCATGCCACACTGAGAACTGACGGACTTCATGTTGGACTTCCTGAAGGGCAAATGGGAAATAGTGAAGTTGGACATATGAACCTAGGTGCTGGTCGAATTGTTTATCAGGACTTAGTAAAAATAAACTTAGCTGTTGAAAACAAAACACTCAACAACGAACCTGTTCTTATCAAAGCACTGCAATATGCTAAAACCAACAATAAACCTGTACATTTTTTAGGACTGGTTAGTGATGGTGGCGTGCACTCTCACATCAATCACCTGTTCGGTTTAGTTGATGCTGTTAATGACTTTGGAATAGAATCGTCTTTCATTCATGCCTTTACAGATGGTCGTGATGTTGACCCAAAATCTGGATTCGGATTTGTAACATCTTTAGAATCGCATATCAAAGCAACCAAAACAAAATTAGCGTCAATTACTGGACGCTATTATGCTATGGATCGTGATAAACGTTGGGAACGTGTAAAACTAGCCTATGACGCTTTAGTTAATGGTGAAGGTCTGCTTGTTCAAAATGCTACTGAAGCCATACAAGAGAGTTATGACAATAACACCACAGACGAATTTATAAAACCTATTGTTATGGTTGATGACAATCATCTGCCTGTAGCCACAATAAAAGATGGTGACGTTGTTATCTTTTTTAATTTCAGAACGGATCGAGGTCGACAACTCACTGAAGCCTTATCACAAAAGGACTTTCATGAGCAAAACATGCATCAACTCGATTTGCATTACGTGACCATGACCAATTATGATGAGACTTTTAAAGGTATCAACGTGATCTTCAATAAGGACAATTTAAAAGACACTCTTGGAGAAGTTTTAGCGCAACATCAAAAAACACAAATTAGAATTGCTGAAACCGAAAAGTACCCACACGTTACTTTCTTTTTTTCTGGAGGTAATGAAAATGCTTTTGAAGGTGAAACCAGAATTTTAAGAAATTCGCCTAAAGTAGCTACTTACGATCTAAAGCCCGAAATGAGTGCTTATGAACTCAGAGATGCTTTAGTGCCTGAAATTCAAAAAGGTGATGTGGATTTTATTTGTTTGAATTTTGCTAATGGTGATATGGTAGGACATACAGGTGTTATGGAAGCTGCCATTAAAGCATGTGAAGCTGTTGATGTTTGCGTTAAAGATGTCGTCACAGCTGCTCTTGAAAACGATTATACTACCTTATTGATTGCAGATCATGGTAATTGCGAAACAATGATAAATCCTGATGGAACACCACATACTGCTCATACAACAAATCCAGTGCCTATTATATTGATCAATAATGATAAAACAACAATTCATGATGGTATTCTTGGTGATATCGCACCTACAATATTAAAATTAATGGGTATAGCACAACCTGAAGCTATGACTCAAAAGTCTTTAGTAACGCTTTAGTTAATTTGATATTTATTGTATTTTTACACGCTATATGAATCATCCTAATCACTTTCTAGATAAATTAGTTATAGCAATTGACTTTGATGGCACAATTGTAGAAGATGCTTATCCAAAGGTTGGAAAACCAAGAATCTTTGCATTTGAAACCATGAAGCGACTGCAACACGATGGTCATAGACTTATATTATGGACCTACAGAAGTGGTAAAAAACTTGAGGAAGCTGTGCAGTTTTGTAAAGATAATGGGATTACATTTTATGCTGTAAATCAAAGTTTCCCTGAAGAAAAATATGATGATTCTGTAAGTCGGAAAATTTATGCCGACATCTACATTGACGACAGAAACATTGGTGGTATCCTTGGATGGGGAGAAGTTTACCAACTCATTACTAACGAAGAACCCGATTTAAAACCACTCAAACGAAAAAAAGGATTTTTCGGACTTTTCAAATAATTACAGCATTTCATAATACGCACGATCTAGGGCCTCTCTATGATCGGGATGCGCAATATCCACTAAAGACTTGACACGTTCATTTATGGTTTTCCCATAAAGATTGGCAACACCATATTCAGTGACTACATAATGCACATGTGCTCTTGTTGTTACTACTCCAGCTCCAGATTTAAGAGATGGAACTATTCTACTGATGCCTTTTTTGGTAATCGATGGTAAAGCAATAATAGCTTTTCCTTCGTCACTCAATGATGCGCCTCTAATGAAATCCATTTGCCCGCCAACTCCAGAATACATCTTTGAACCAATTGAATCTGCACACACCTGACCAGTAACATCAACTTCAATGGCTGAATTTATAGCGACCATTCGTGGATTTAACTTGATAATGGATACATCATTTACAAAATCGGATGATCGCATTTCAATAAATGGATTATTATCCACGTAATCGTATAAACGCTGAGATCCCATTAAGAAAGTTGCCATAGCACGTCCAGGATTCACACCTTTATAATTTCCGTTGATGACATCTTTTAGTATTAAATCAATAACACCATCTGAAAACATTTCGGTATGAAGACCTAAATCCTTATGATTGTGTAAACGCGATAAAACAGCATTTGGAATACTTCCAATTCCCATTTGAAGGGTACTTCTATCATCAATTAATTCGGCAACATAATCACCAATTTTAGCTTCAATTGAAGTTGGTTCGGTAACAGGATGTGATGGTAAAGGTTCGTCAACCTCGACGAATGCATCAATTTCAGAAACATGAATGATTCCATCTCCAAAAGTTCTAGGCATTTGTTTATTCACTTGAGCAATAACATGGTCTGCATTATCAATTGCAGCTAAAGTAGCTTCAACCGAAACACCTAAAGAACAATAACCATGTTGATCAGGCACCGAAACATGTATAAGAGCAACCTTTATATCTACAATATTCTTTTTGAACAATTTTGGCAACTCACTCAAAAAAACAGGTGTATAGGATCCGTTACCAGCTTTTAATGTATGTCTTACATTTTTACCAATAAAGAATGAATTCACATGAAAACTTTCTTTATACTCCGGATTCGCATATGGCGCTTCACCTTCAGTATGCAATTGACAAATTTCCACATTTCTCAATTCTTCATGTCTCTCAGTTAGCGCTTTTATTAAGATTGTTGGAGCTGCTGCCGCTGCATGTAAATAGACTTTATCATTCGACTTAACAACTTTTAAGGCTTCTTCAGCGGAGAATGTTTTATACATAATTTCAGTTTTAATTATATGTCAAAGATAAAACACAAATAGGCACGAAAAACTGCCAAATATCATCGTTCAGTAAAAAGAAATAATTTTTAATTTTGAGTATCTTTGCACATATTTTAAGACCATGATTATAGTAAAAACACGTGAGGAAATTGAATTGATGCGCCAAAGTGCATTGGTAGTTTCTAAAACATTAGGCATGCTTGCTAAAGAAGTTAAAGCTGGTGTGACTACCAATTATTTAGATAAACTTGCAGAAGCTTTTATTAGAGATCAAGGCGCAGTTCCTGGTTTCTTGGGTTTATATGATTGTCCGTCAACCTTGTTGTGTAGTGTAAATGATGCTGTTGTTCATGGTTTACCTACAGACAGACCATTAGAAGATGGTGATATTGTATCTATTGATTGTGGTGCCTTAATGAATGGCTTTTATGGTGATCATGCCTACACTTTTGAAATTGGTGACGTAGCTCCGGAAACCAAAAAATTGATCCAAGTTACCAAAGAATCACTTTACATTGGTATTCGAGAATTTAAACTCGGAAATCGTGTTGGTGATGTTGGTTATGCTATTCAAAATTATTGTGAAGGACATGGTTATGGTGTTGTTCGAGAACTAGTGGGTCATGGTATTGGTCGTAAAATGCATGAAGATCCAGAGATGCCAAATTATGGCAGAAGAGGTCGTGGAAAAAAATTCATTGAAGGAATGGTAGTCGCTATTGAGCCAATGATTAATGGAGGAACCCATCGTGTAAAACAATTAAAAGATGGTTGGACCATTGTCACCAAAGATGGTCAACCAAGCGTACATTTTGAGCATGATATTGCTTTACTCGACGGCAAACCTGAAATCTTATCGACGTTTGCTTATGTACATCAAGCACTTGGCATAGAAAGTAATGAAGAAGACGAATTTAGGCAAGACGCTCTAGTGCTATAACATGAAACGCCTTTTCAAACTCATACTGAATATAATTCCAAGGCCTTTATTAATTAGATTAAGTTACATTGTACGCCCAATTATTGCTTTTTTTCTCGAAGGCAGCACCTATACAGATCCAATTGATGGCAAACATTTTAGATCCTTTTTACCTTATGGTTATGGTCATCAACGGAATAACGTTTTATCACCATCAACGCTGTCTTTAGAGCGTCATCGCTTGCTCTGGTTGTATCTTAAAAATGAAACTGATTTTTTTTCGTCAAAAAAAAAGGTACTGCATTTTGCTCCAGAACAATGCTTTTTAAAACGCTTTAAGCAATTGAAGCATTTAGAATATACGACAACCGATTTAGAATCACCTATTGCTGATGTTAAAGCCGATATTTGCAACCTTCCGTTTGAAGATAATAGTTATGATGTTATCTTATGTAATCATGTTCTAGAACATATTCCTGATGACACGAAAGCGATGCAAGAACTGTATCGTGTGATGAAATCAGGAGGCTATGGTATATTTCAAATCCCTCAGGATCTATCAAGAGCTGAAACTTTTGAAGATCACACCATTACGGATAGAAAAGAACGCGCCAAAATTTTTGGTCAGTACGACCATGTTCGCGTCTATGGTCGTGATTATTTTGACAAACTACGATCTGTAGGGTTTAAGGTTGTAGAAGTCGATTATACTGCTAAACTTTCAGAAGAAGAGATTGAACGTTATTGTTTAGCAAAAGGAGAACTTATTCCTGTGGTTTATAAAAAATAGATTGAAATGAGTCAACAGACATTCATAATTACAGGAGCATTATTCGGAATGTTGGCCATTATACTTGGTGCGTTTGGTGCTCATGCCTTAAAGAAAATACTATCCGAAGACCAGCTTAAAAGTTTTGAAATTGGTGTAAAGTATCAAATGTATCATGCTCTAGTTTTGCTACTTCTTGGGTTTAACTTTCAGTTTTCAACTTCAGTAATGTACTGGTGCTTCACTTTAGGCATTGTTCTTTTTTCTTTTAGTATCTACGGTTTGGTTTTGAGTGATGCTAAAGGAAAGAAATTAAAATTCTTAGGTCCAATTACGCCTATTGGTGGTTTACTTTTTGTTATTGGTTGGTTGCTTATTTTGATTCGAGTTATATAAAAAAGGAAAGTCTTTTTTTAGACTTTCCTCTTAAAGTATTTAATGGTAAATAATTCTTACTTTTTAATAATACGTTTTGTTATGCTACCTGTTTCAGTATTAATTTTTACTAAGTAGAACCCATTTGATAAGCCCGAAAGGTCGACACTAGCTAAGATTGATGCTCTTACTTTTGTGCCTAAAACATTATAAACTTCTACAGATTTTATTTTAGACGTTGTTTTAATATTTATAATACTAGTTGTTGGATTTGGATAGACTTCAATTGAATCCGTTGAAAAACTAAAGTCTTCATTGGATAAAGTAGGATTAGCACCAAACTCATAAACTCCCATATCTACTGTAGCGTTATGTATACGTTGATTAAATAATAAATCTGCTGTAATACCAGATGGCACTAAATTATTATCTCCTGCATCTATTGCTGGCGATCCTGATTGTAAGGTAAAATCGTTGTTACTTACATCAGTAAATAATGGATCAGCATTTGATGTATTGGTCAAGAATGATAAGTTGTTAAAATTATCTTCACTGATAGAATTATTTACAAAAACCGTATTTGGATAAGAAACATGTCCTGGATTTACTGAAAGTCCAACACCTCCTGATGCACCTTGATCGTTGAAATAAAATACTGAATTGTTTATAGTTGCATTGTGTGTACTATTTCCGTCTAACCTCCTACTTAATGCTAAAGTGCCTTTAAGAGAACTCGAGTATGTTCCAATATCTTCATTGTTTGCAAAAGTACAATTGGTGATAGTTGTCGTTAGGTTAGAACCCGAATCATTTGCTCTTATCCAAGCTGAACTTCCTGTATAGCCTAAAGCTGAACCACTAACATTATAAGACGTATTATTGGTAAACAAGCAATTAACCATATCTAATGTAACTGTTCTATTTTGATTTACAAGAAAATACAAACCAGAACCGTAGCGACTCAAATTGTCATTAAATATACAGTTTTGAAAGGTCATACTTGTATCATTATTCAAATATGAGCGTACTGCTCCTCCAGCTAATCCAAAGTTTTCATCAAACTCACAATTGTAAATTTTTAAATTGGATGTTTGACCTCCAATATTAATAGCCCCACCGTAACCATTTGTACCAGATCCATTGGCATGACCATACATAATTTTAAATCCATCAATCACTGCGTTATCGGCATTTAATACTTGCATTACGTGATACGAATTGTCTCCTCTTGTACCTGTACCATGTCCTAAATCATTATCATTCAAGTCTCCAGATAAAATAGTTGGATTTGCCAATATATCGCGTTCTGATATTGAAGATTCTGTACCATTAAACCCACCATAAATATGAAGTCCATCTATATCGATATCAAATGAATCGGTTCTACCGCTTCCTGGTTTATAAGTTCCAGAAGCTACCCAAATTTCGGAAGTAGTTGTTCCAGCTGACTGAATTGCTGTTTGTAAATCTGTTGTTGCATTTGCCCAAGAATCACCATTACCATTTCCTCCAGCAGCATTAGCATTTACATATATTCTTGATAATGTTGGTGCAGGTGTAAACTCTTGTACTGATAACTTTCCAGAGTCCATATATGCTATAAACATACTACCTGTAGTAGGATTCATTTCCATCTCTGCAAAAAAACTGGCGCTTGATGTAGAAACACCTGGTGTTGGTAACGAGCTACTAATTGTACCATTATCATTTATGATACTAAAAGACAAATTTTCTGAAACATCAGAGTACATTAAATAATTTTTATTGTTAGTTAAATTCTCTCTAAACTTAACCACATTTTTGGTGGTATTGTAATAACTAACTAATGATGTGTTTTGAAATATCAAAATCTCTTCAATAGACCCATTCACTCTATAAGCTGCTGCTAATGTCTTATTGTTAATTCCTGAAATGTTTCGTAATGTTCTTCCACCTATATAGGCATACATATCAAAACTAGCAACATTACTGCTACTACCTACAGGTTTTCTTCCAACAACACTAGAGTTATCTGTACCAGCATAAGCAACAAAATAATCGTTGTAATTAACGTAATCGTAATTATGATCTAAAACATATTGAGGTGAATTAATTAAAACTTCTTCTAGTGCAGAACCAGATAATGTACCACCAGGAAATTGAATAATTCTTAACTTTTTGCTGGTTATTTTTCCTGCTACTCTTACATCTCCACTCGAGTTAAATTGAATTTGAAATGGGTTATCTGTAAAGCCATAATTAAGATTAACACCTCTAGCAACCCAGCTTACACCATCAAAACTATAGACATCCATCTGGTCGTCTGCTGTTCTTCTGTAAGCTACCCAAGGTTCATTTGTTACTGGATTGAATTTAATAGCATGGTTAGCCGATGCCATATTGGATATTGTTCCTCCAACAGCAACCCAAGTTGTGCCATCATAGCGCATCACTTTTGGTTTATTACCATCTGTTACATCATTATATACAACATAAGGTCTTCCATTTATAGGATGAAATGATAAAGCAACATTATCTGTAAAATTTGTAAACTGAGGGCTTCCTACCTGGCTCCATTGTGCATTCGCAAATAAACAACCAGTAAAGATTAATAACATAAGTAATTTTGTTCTCATTTTAATTTGGTTTATTGTTAATATGAAAACAAAAATGCCTTTAAATGTAAATGTATTTAAAGGCAACTTTCTGAAATGGGCTTTTCGACTTTTAAAGCTAAATACTTTGTACTAAGGTTAAAAACTCTTCCTTTTTTTCGTTGGAAATTGAGACTGTTTTATCATTTTCCATTACAATATAACCGCCATCTTTTTTAATATACTCTTTAATAAATGCTAGATTGATTAAAAATGAACGATGCGGACGATAAAACATTTTAATATTTTGAAGCAAGTCTACAAAGAACTTTAAAGGTTTACTTACTAAAATATCGCCCTCTGACAGTGTCGTAACATTGGTATACATGCCATCTGCTTCAAGCATCAAGATATCTGTAAAGTTTACGAATTTTATTCCGTTGCTGTTAGGCAAACCTATCTTTTTAAAATTAGCATCTTCTAAACTACTCTTTAATTCTGTTAAGCGCTTATTGATTTGTGATCTCCCTAAAAATTTAACCGCTTTATCTACTGCATCTTTTACCTGACTTGGTCTTACTGGTTTTAATAAATAATCTATTGCAGATAATTGAAAAGCTTGTATGGCATATTCACTGTAAGCCGTTGTAAAAATAATCTCGAAATTATGAACTTCTTTTTCTATAAAATTTAAAATTTCTAAACCCGAATGCTCTGGCATTTCAATATCTAAAAACACAATATTTGGTGCTTCTTGTTGTATTAATTCTACGCCAGACATTAAATTATCGGCCTGTAAAATTGTGGTTATTTTTGGACAATTTTCTTCTACCAATATTTGGAGGACTTGTCTTGCTTTTTTTTCGTCGTCTATAATTAAAGCCTTCATATTTATGTATTTACTATTGGTATGTTTAAAATCACTTTGGTTCCTGTAGCTTCATCATTATGTTTTAAGTCTAAAATCTCTACGCCAATTTTTCGCTCTTTGCCATAGTTAAGTAAATCTAAACGTTCTGTAGTTGCTTTTAATGCAAACGATTTATGCTGCTGTTGGCGTTTTTGATTTATGGCTTTCGATTTTTCTCTGCCAATCCCATTATCTTCAATAATACATTGTATTATTTTTTCTGAAGGTTTTGAAATGGTAATGCTTAATTTTCGGTTATCCTTTTTATGTAATAGTCCATGTTTTAAGGCATTTTCTACATACGGCTGAATGAGCATTGTTGGTATTTTTATGGTTTCGGAATTTGCTGTACTCTCAATATTAAAATTATATTCTAAGGCATCTTCAAACCGAAGTTTTTCTAACTCTAAATACAGGTTTAGGTTCTGAATTTCTTCAGGAATCGAAATGAATCCAGTATCGCTAAAATGAAGATAATTTCTTATTAAATCGGCAAACTTACCTAAATAATCACTTGCTAGATGCTTTTGATTTAATACAATATAATCTTGAATAGAATTTAAGGCATTAAATATAAAATGCGGATTCATTTGCGCTTTCAACGCTTTAAGTTCACTGTCCTTATATTGCTTTTCTACAGCGAGTCTTTTTTGAGTTTCTTTTAATTCTAATGTGATTATTTCGGCTTGTTTTTTAGCCTTAAATCGGCTGTAATAAATTAACGATGATAGTAAAATTAGAGCAGCTATAATTGATGATCCAATAAATAAATTTCGGTTTTTACTAATTTCTAAATTGGAGATTTGAAGTTGTTTTTCTGCTATATCTTTTTCAGATTTAATCTTATCGGTTTCGTATTTGGTTTGCATATCTGCTAACAACTCTTTTCGCTCTTTTGAATCTAAAGAATCTTTTAAAACATTATAACGCTGATTGGCTAAACTAGCCTTCTCTTTATTTTTTATAATACTGTATGCTATGTATAAATTTTGATTTGTGATTTTCGCATAATGTAAATTACCTGTTCGATCATAAATCTCTAAAGCTTTTTCATAATAAGGTATAGCGGCTTTATAATTTCCTTTTAGTGATTCTGATTCTCCTAAAATTCTATATGAAGATGCTAAATTTCTATCTTGTTTTTTACTCTTGTAATATGGTATTGATGATTTTGAAATTGTTATAGCTTTATCATAATCACCTGTATTTTTGTAGTAGTCACCTAAAACAGATGTCATAATCATTTCCAAATGTTTGTTTTTTATTTGTTTAGCAATTTCTAAAGCTTTCAGCGTACTCTTTTCGGCATTTTTAAAATCTTTCAGTTGGGTATACGTTTGCCCTAAATTGTAATAATATCGTACTGTTTTATCATCTACGGGAAGCTGCTTAGATAATTCAACTACCTTTAAGGCTGTTTCTAAAGACTTTTCGTTGTTACCATAGCCTCTGTATACTGTAGAAAGTATATTTTGAGCTTGAATTTTTTGTTCTGGATTAGCTTTGATGCTATCAAGAATAGTAACAGCATCCAAACATTGTACTAGTGCCTCTTTAAACAAACCTCTTGTAACATATATCCTTGCTAATTCTGTCTTTAAAACACTAGTTTTTAAAGAATCATTTAAAAATTGAGCAATACCAATTGCTTCTGTAGCATAAGGCACAGACTTTTCAATATCTTTTAAAAAATGGTAATTAGAAAGTGCCATAAGGTTATTAATCCTTAAAGTGTCTTTTTGCTGAGTGGTTTCAAGATTAAGTAATAAACTATCTAATTGCTGATTTTTTTCCTGAGCATAAATAATCGAAGAAATTGATAGGCTTAAAAGGATGAAGAGGTTTTTTTGCATGATTGGGTTCTAATATATGCAAGATGCTAATTTCTATTTAAACAGAAATGAAATATTTCTAAAAAGCCTTTTTGGATTTCTGGAACAAAAAAACACACCAAAAACGAACAATGCTTTTTAATAGGATTTAAGGTTGAAAACGTTAATTAAACTGCTTAACTTTCAGAAGAAGAAATTGAACATTATTGTTTTGTAAAAGGAGAACTAATTCCTGAGGTTTACAAATAACTACTTTGGGTGTTGCTCTAAAAAATCGTCAAGCTTAGGGAAGCGCTTTTCACCTTTTACAAAGACTTCTTTCTCACCCTCTTTAGTTACAATACGATAATGGTTAGTGTTTTCCTTGACAAATTTATAATGCCCTGTATATTGACCAGTATTGTCATCAATAGTATCAAATTTAATCCCTTCGGCATCCATCCAAAGGGAATTTCCATTTTCGACAATCTGGAATCGTCCATTACAAAATGGTCCAAAGTATTGGTAATATTCGGTATCAAATAGTCTACCATTAGAGGTACTTAAAAAGCCTTTTAAGGACTTACCATTGAATACTGGATAAAAGCCTCCTCCAATAGTTGTTCCTAAATCATACCACTCTTTATTCAATCTAATTTGAAGATCACTATTATAACGTTCTATAATATCATTCTTTTTTAAGTCCTTCAGCAAGTCTTTTTTGTTCTCATCATACATAAATCTTCTTGTGTTAAGATCAAACACAGCAATATCATTACTGTTACTCGGATAGGTAATTAAGATTCCATTTTCTCTCGGAAGCATTACTTTACCATAATCGTAGGCTTCAGCATTAAACTCACTCACATTAGGCAAATTATAACCTTCTTTTAATTGTGCATTGAAACAATACAAGCGTGTTGGTTTCAGGTCATCATTCATAAAAATGTAAAAGCCGTCAAAAAACAACACATGAGAATAGGTATTGGCTTCTAAAATAACATCTCCAACTTCAGATATAAGTCCTAATTTGTCTGCTACTTTATAAATAGCAATATTGTATGAATTGAAATCGCCAACACTATCTGCAGCGATTAAAAATTCTTTTGCCTTGTTGTTCCAAATAGTGGTTAATGAATCAATTCTTCGCGCTTCTTTTTCTTTAGCTATTTTAGCTTCTAAGGCTTTCTTTTCAGCAATAGCTCTAGCTTCTAAAGCCTCCATAATCGTCACTCTCAACTCCAACATTTCTTTAAATTCTTCAGTGTCTTTTTCAGGGTTCAGATCAAAATAACGCTTTGCTAAAACATCTGCTTTACTTAGGTCATTCAATTTAAAACTAATTAAAGTACCTATCCTTGCCACTTTACTATCTTTAACTTCTTTGATATAACGCATCGCTTTATCAAAGTTTGAAATAGCTTCATTTAAATCATTATCTAAATAACTTTGTTCGGCTCTATTGATGTAGACGGAACCCATTTCGACGTCAGTTTGAGAAAAAGCTGTAGAAACACTTAAGCAAAAAGCAATAAACAATAATCGAATATCCATATTCAAAAATAAATTACTTGGGAGCAAATTAAAATACCTGATAGTAGGTATATCAGAAATGAACTACAAAATAACACAAACTTTGTAAGAAAAATCGAGATTGCTAAAATTTTCGCTAAACTGTTGTATACCTTCTATAAAATGATATAAAACTAGCTCTCTTTAAGCTATAAAAACTAGTTGATTGGAAAGTTATTTAAGTTTAGAGTTTCAAGTTCTTGATCATTATTTTCAAAAATCAAGAACACTTTCAATGCGTTATGAAATTGAAGAAATTGCTTAATCTTTTCAATTCCCATAGCTTGAAACGCAGTAGCATAAGCATCAGCTGTCATACAATCTTCAGCAATTACAGAGACACTTAAAATATTAGTCTTTGAAGGGAAACCTGTTTTAGTATTGATAATATGTGCATAGCGATTACCGTTGTCATCAACTTTAAACTTTCGATAGGTGCCAGAGGTTGCCATACTCACATCTGTAAGCGTAATTGCTTTAAAAACCGATTGCTCTCCATCAAAACGAGGTTCATCTAAACCAACTTTCCAAGCTGTTTCTTTTTCTTTGTTGATGCCTCTAGCTCGAATTTCACCGCCAATTTCAACTAGATAATTGAGAATGCCTTTACCTTCTAAAAATCGACCTAAAACATCAACACCATAGCCTTTTGCAATCGCATTAAATTCGATATAAGTTCCTTTTGGTTTGGAAATCTTTCCATTAATTAACTTGACCTTATCCAATCCTACAAAACGCATTAAACTGTCTATGGTAGTGCTATCGGTTATGAATTCATGCTTATCTGCTCCAAAACTCCATGCGTTAACAACATCTCCAATAGTTGGATCAAAGACACCTTCAGTTTCGTGGTATATTTCTTTTGATGCTTCAAATACATTAATAAAATGTTCGTCTAAAGTGACTTCTTCATTATTGTTCAACCTTGAAATATCTGAATCTGGTATGTACGTAGACATCGATTGATTAACTACTGCGAATAGGCTATCAAATTGTTTGGCATAATGCACATTACCATTATAGATAACAGAAAAAGAGGTGCCGAAAACAGGACCAGAGATTTTTATATTTCGAACCTGATCAAGTTTAAAATTGCTTTCTTTTCTATCTTGTTTACATGAACAGATTGCAATGAATACAAATAAAAAGAGTAAAGTCTTAATACTATGATTGCGATTGATTTTGCTCTGAACTATATTGAAGTTTTGTTGAATACGTCGTTCTGAATACCAATTTTTCATAGTCTAAGCTTTAATTAAGATGTGTTTCAACCACCTGAATTCCGTTGTATTCTATCAAATAATCTTCATTAAGATACACAGGCAGATCTTCACCATTAGGATTCCCTAAACCAACACCAGCATAGAGTACCTTAGCATCTTTACTCATCGCATGTTTCTTAAAAGTTTCCATCCAGACAATATCATAATTATTAGGATTTTCTGGCAACATTACAGCTCTTACGATCACAAAAAAGTACTGACTGTTCTTATCGATACAAACAAATTGTGGATGCTTTTTTAACTGACTATTAATGGCTACAAATTCAAATCCGCGTTGCTCTAGATCTTTGCCAACGTGATTCATCGCCAAATTATGAAGTTCTTGTTTTGAAAGTGGTTTACTCATTTTATTTACGCCAAAGCGGTTAAGCTTTATTTGTGCAAAAATACAATATAGTACGATCAATAAAAAAGATTCCTGCATTCGCAGGAATGACAATACTTATTTAAATCTCACAAATTTTGCACGATCAAAGGTGTAATTAGAAACAGAGATTTCTGTATCTTTTTCGAGTTGATACCAAGGTGATATGCTAGCATCTTGAAGATTTTTAACCAAATGCACACTTTGAGCAGGTGTGTTGCCTTGAAAAAGTAAAAATAGTTTTTCACCTTTATCGTTAATAGCTTCATCACAAATCATAACTATGTGACCAGGAGTCCCACCTTTAATTAGCATATCACCAATTTGTAGATCTTTAGCGTTAGCTACTGAAGGCAATTCATTAAAAAGCGATAAGGTTCCTGAATAGGTATAAATAAGATTTAGATACTTGTAAAAGTTTGCTTTTGAAGTATCAGCTTTCGCTGTTTTATAAAATGTAACTTTGCTTCCATTAATTTTAGGACGATACCCTTCAGAATACTGCTTCCATGAACAATAATGGCCTGACGTAAAGTTGAACCCAATCTCGTCTTTTCTGTTGTGATCCCATAAATATTCACTTCGAATTCTTATCAATGCATCAGCACATTGTTGCAATCCGTTTTTAGGGACTGGTATTTCGAGAATTCCAATATGACCACGTTGCCAAAAGTAATGTGAATTGTCGTAGTTAATAATCTTGCTACCAAAGGCTTTGAGTTGATAATGTCTAAGGTAATCTTGAAAACTACCTTCTGGATAATCGACACGTTTAAAACCATTTGGCAGGTCTACGCGTTCAAAAATTGTAGCGCTTTGCTTATTAACTAAACTTGGCGTTTCAACACTTGCTAATACAGTATTTGAAATGCGTTGAACAGGTCTAAATTGATACGCGCCAGCACCTATAAAAAATAGAATTAAACTTATGCAAAGCAGATTTCTCATAACTATGAAACGTCAATTACAAATCGTTTCGTATTAACCATCAGAAAATTAACGTTTGATTAATAAAAAGACAACATGGGTTTTAATTCTGAGTCATAAAAAAAACCAACTCATAAGAGTTGGTTTATATTGTGAATTTCTATTTTGAAAGTATACTACTATCCTCCAAAGTCATCGAATCTAATGTGCTCATCAGGAATTCCGAAGTCTTCACCCATTTTTTGAACAGCTTGGTTCATTAATGGCGGACCACAGAAATACAATTCAATGTCTTCAGGAGCATCGTGATGGTTTAAATAATTATCAATTACACAATTGTGAATAAATCCAACAAAACCATCTCCTGCTTCATCATTAATATCTTTTTTAACTTTCCAGTTATCTTCTTCTAATGGTTCAGATAGTGCCATGTAGAATTTAAAGTTAGGGAAGTCTCGTTCTAATTTTCTAAAGTGTTCGATGTAAAACAACTCACGTTTTGAACGACCACCATACCAATAGGTTACTTTACGTCCAGTTTTAATAGTTCTGAACAAATGGTATAAATGCGAGCGCATTGGTGCCATTCCTGCTCCACCACCAACATAAAGCATTTCGCTTTCTGATTCATTAATAAAGAATTCACCATAAGGTCCTGAAATCACCACTTTATCACCAGGCTTTTGCGCAAAAATGTATGATGATGCCACACCTGGATTTACGTCCATCCAAGCATTTTTACTACGATCCCAAGGTGGTGTTGCAATACGTACATTTAACATGATCTCACGTCCTTCAGCTGGGTAAGAAGCCATTGAATAAGCACGTTCAACAGTTTCGTCATTTTTCATTACTAAAGGCCATAAACCAAACTTATCCCATTCAGCTTGAAACTTATCTGGAGTTTCGTGTTCTTCAGGATGCGCCGTAATATCAATGTCAGAATATTTGATTTCACAAGGTGGAATTTCAATTTGAATATAACCACCTGCTTTATAGTTCATATCTTCAGGAATTTCAACAACAAATTCTTTGATGAAAGAAGCCACATTGTAATTACGAACAACAACAGCTTCCCATTTTTTAATTCCGAATACTTCTTCAGGAATGGTGATTTCCATATCCTGTTTTACTTTCACCTGACACGATAAGCGTGCTCCATGTTGCAGCTCTTTTCTACTGAAGTGAGGTGTTTCTGTTGGTAGAGCTTCACCTCCACCAGATAACACATGACATTCACATTGGATGCATGTCCCACCACCACCACAAGCTGATGGTAAAAATATTTTTTCAGCACCAAGTGTTGATAATAATGTACCTCCAGAGGCTACTTGTATTTCTTTTTCACCATTAATCTTGATGGTCACTGGACCAGATGGTGATAATTTTTGTTTTACAAACAGTAGTAAAGCAACCAGTATTAATATTACCAATAAAAATGCTGCTACTGTAGCGACTACTGTTCCTATTGTTCCTGCTTCTAGAAATATCATACTACTCTTCAATTTTAATATTGTTAGCTAAATCTTTCTTATCTTCTATCTGAGTTTCCACTTGAGCTGTAGAGTCTTCTTTTTTAGCACCTTCTTCATCGCCTCCAGTTAACATTCCGCCAAAACTCATAAAACCAATAGCCATAAGTCCTGTGATAATGAATGTAATTCCTAAACCTCTTAATGCTGGTGGTACGTTAGAATATCTAATTTTTTCTCTAATAGCCGCAATCGCTAAAATGGCTAAGAACCATCCAATTCCTGAACCAATTCCGTAATTTAAGGCCAATCCGAAAGAAGCAATTTCTCTTGATTGCATGAATAAAGAACCTCCTAAAATCGCACAATTTACAGCAATTAATGGTAAAAAGATCCCTAACGAATTGTACAGTGAAGGTGAGAACTTCTCAACAACAATCTCTACTAATTGTACCATTGTAGCGATGGTAGCAATAAACATGATAAAAGATAAAAAGCTTAAGTCATAATCTGCATACTCAGGACCTAACCAAGTTAAAGCGCCTGGTTGTAAAATGTATTGATCTAATAACCAGTTTAAAGGTACTGTAATTGCCAATACGAAAATTACTGCTGCTCCTAAACCAACAGCTGTTGATACTTTTTTAGATACTGCTAAGTAAGAACACATTCCTAAGAACGTGGCAAATACCATATTATCTATAAATATTGATTTAAAAAATAATTCTAAATGTTCCATATTTTTATAAGTCTTCGGTCTTCAGTTATCAGTCATCTGTCGCAAAACTGCCTACTCGACTGATCTACTGCTAACTTAATTATTAGTCTTCTACTAAGTCTTTATTTCTAGTTCGTTGTACCCAAATGATAATACCGACAACGATTAATGCCATTGGTGATAATAACATAAATCCGTTGTTTTCGTAACCTATAGAGTATAGTCCAGTTTTTTCGATAGGATCTCCTAAAATTGGAATTCCTAATAACGTCCCAGAACCTAACAATTCTCTAAAGAATCCTACGATAATAAGTATTACAGCATATCCAGCAGCATTACCAATACCATCTAAAAACGAACGCCATGGTCCATTACCTAAGGCAAACGCTTCAAATCGTCCCATAATGATACAGTTGGTAATAATCAAACCAACAAATACTGATAATGTTTTACTTAACTCATAAGCAAACGCTTTGAGTACTAAATCCACTATAATCACTAAAGTTGCCACAACAATTAATTGCGCAATAATTCTGATTTTAGAAGGAATGATATTTCGCATTAGCGAAATCACCACATTACCAACTCCCATTACAAACAATACTGAAATAGACATCACGATAGAAGCTTCCAATTCAGCAGTAATTGCCAAAGCAGAACAAATACCAAGAACCTGAATGGTGATTGGGTTATTATCTGCTAACGGATCTGTAATTAACTTGGCGTCTTTTTTTGAAAGTAGTCCCATAGTCTTACTTAATTTTTTAAATTATCAAAATAAGGTTTGTAAAGTCTCAAGTCACTTTTAATCATTGCTGAAACTCCATCACCTGTTATTGTAGCACCTGCTATGGCATCTACTTCATTATCTGTTTTGTCGTTGTTCTTTGGATCGGCATTTCCTTTTGCCACAGTTATCCCTTTGAAGGCACCATCAGCAGATAATAAATGCTCACCGATGAAATCATCCATAAAATAACGTTGCTTGATGTTAGCACCTAATCCAGGTGTCTCACCTTTATGATCAAAGTAAGCGCCTTGAACTACCATGTTTTTATCCATAGCAACATAGCCCCAAATTGCATCCCAAAGTCCTTTACCATATATAGGAGCTACATACACTGTATTACCATCTTTGCTCTTTCCAATAAATAAAGGCAGTTGTCTTCCTTCACCATTTTTAGCATTACTTTTTTGCTTTTTTACGTCAATTAAATAAGGCTCTTGACCATTATTGGCATCCATATATTCTTGTCTTGTCATCTGACTTACAAGTTTTCCATCTTTAGATGTTAACACCATTTGCTCTTCTACATTTTCAGTAAAAAGCTTTTCAGCATTTTCAGTTGCAATGAAATTAGCACTAGTATCATCATTATTGTTGATACCCATTGCGTATAAGATGTTTTGTTGCTTTTCAAGTCTTTGATTTTCACTTATTCGAGGCTTGAGCGAAGACGCTAAACCAGCAAGTAAAGTTCCAACAACCAGTACCATCACAATAGCGAATATGATAGTATATGAATTTTTATCTGTTCTCTTTTCCATGATTAAGCAGTTTTAACTTTTAAACGCTTCATACGACGTTTCACATTACCTTGAACCACATAGTGATCAATTGTAGGTGCAAAAACATTCATCAATAATATAGCTAACATTACACCTTCTGGGTATGCTGGATTGAATACACGAATCATAATTGAGATAAATCCAACTAAGAATCCATAGATCCATTTTCCTTTGTTGGTTTGTGACGCAGTTACAGGATCTGTAGCCATAAATACAGTACCAAAAGCAAAACCTCCAATAAGCAAGTGATGCCAGAATTCAGTACTCATTAAACCATAGAATTTACTAGATTCTGTGATCCATCCTGAACTCACTACACCATTAAAAATCAATCCCATGACTAAAGCACCAATAACTGAAGACAACATAATTCTCCAGCTTCCGATTTTGGTAAATATCAAGAATAATCCAGCTAATAAAATGAGTAATACAGAAGTCTCTCCAACTGATCCAGGAATAATTCCGTAGAACATATCCATAACTTCGTAACCAGCAGCTTTATTTTGAGCTAAGCTACCAAGAATTGTCTCACCAGAAATTGCATCTAAGTTCTCACCAGCTGCGATCATTTGGTCGCGTTCTACAGCACCATGAACCCAAACTTTGTCTCCAGACATCCACGTAGGATATGCAAAGAATAAGAAAGCTCTGATGGTTAACGCAGGATTTAGAATATTCATTCCTGTACCACCAAATACTTCTTTACCAATTACAACTCCAAAAACAACAGCAACAGCAAGCATCCATAATGGAATATCTACAGGTACAATTAAAGGAACAAGCATACCAGTTACCAAGTAACCTTCTTCAACTTCGTGTCCTTTTAAAACTGCGAATAAGAATTCAACAGCTAATCCAACACCATAAGAAACAATCACTAAAGGCAGTACTTGCCACAATCCTACTACAAGGTTGTCCCAAGTCCAAAACGTAGACCCAAGAAAACCGCTAGAGGCTTCAATTTGACCAAGTGCAATGTGATGCTGGTATCCAGCATTAAACATTCCAAAGATTAAACAAGGGACCAATGCCATGATTACCGTATTCATCGTACGTTTTAAATCATCGGCAACTTTAATATGAGTTCCGTTATGAGTGGTCTCGTTTGGTAAGTATAAAAAGGTATGGATTGCGTTAAACGCAGGCGCCATTTTCTTGCCTTTATACTTTTCTTTTAAATTATGTAAACTACTTTTTAAACCCATTATCCTATCTCTTTAAGCATTAAGTCTAAACCTTTTCTAATAATATCTTGATGTGGTTGTTTAGACACACATACAAACTCAGTAAGCGCAAAATCTTCAGGAGCAACTTCATACATTCCAAGAGCTTCCATTTCATCTAAATCTTCATACTTACAAGCTTTTAAAATTTGTAATGGATAAATATCTAGTGGAAATACTTCTTCGTAAGTTCCTGTGGTTACAAAAGCACGATGTTCACCATTGGTATTGGTATTTAAATCGTATTTCTTCTTAGGCGTTAACCAAGAGAATGTCAATGCTCTAGAGGTAGAGATCTTATTAAAAATTGGTTTATTCCAACCAAAAAATTCATAATCATCACCTTCAGGAATCACAGTAATTAAATTATCATAATATCCTAAAGAACCATCTGGTTTTAGTTGTTTTCCAGACAAGACATTTCCAGAAATGATACGATCGTTACCATCTTTTTCAACACCATGATCATAAATCATTGTAGCCACTTCGCTTCCGATTCTGGTTTTAAAATATCTTGGTTTTTCAACTGAAGATCCAGCTAATGCAACAATACGCTCGGCATTGAACTTACCTGTAAGTAACAACTCACCAATAATCACTAAATCCTGTGCGTTAACAGTCCACACTGTTTCGCCTTTATTAACAGGATTAATTTTATTGATCATTGTGCCAACATTACCAGCTGGATGTGGTCCTGAAATTTGATGCGTAGCTGCATCGCTCAATCCTGCTAAAGGAGAATTGTTTGATCCCACACCAATGTGAACCTGACCCTCTGTTAATTTAGATATGGCTGAAACTGCAGCTTGTAATTCGGCTTCTTTACCTTGAAGCACAAAATCTAAATCGGCTGCTAAAGGCGCTGTATTGTGACCTGAAATAAAAATAGCTTTAGGTGAACGTTCAGGATTAGCAACAACATCGTAAGGTCTTTGCTTTATAAACGGCCAGCATCCACTAGCTAATAATCGTTTTTTGATCGTTTCAGCATCAGCATTAGCATTTAAAGTTCCAAAATCTTTGAATGATTGTTCTTTATCAGCTTGAATTTTGATGGCGTCAATACGACGTTTTGGTCCTCTTTGAATTTCTACAACAGTTCCAGAAACAGGAGATACATACTTAATGTCTTCGATGTTTTTATCATGAAAGATCACATCACCAACTTTTAAAGTAGCACCTTCTTTAGATATTAATTTTGGAATAACGCTGTGAAAATCTTCAGGTCTAATAGTGCAGAAATTACTTATAATGGCTTGTTCTACTGATTTTTCAGCTTCACCTATAAGTTTTATATCTAGACCTTTTTTAATTTTAATGTCTTTTGACATACGCTTATTATTGAAATTAGTTGTCTAAAAATCGGTGCAAAAATACGAATTAAAAAACTTATAAAAACGTGTCACATATAGGAAGTTGCTTATTTTTATTGATTCTAAATAAAAAATAAATAGCTGTCTTTAAATTGAAGTAATCCTACAGCAAAAGTATGGTTATGTAAGGTGTTTATTGAAAGGTAAAATTAAGGAAAATGCCTCGTGTTTTCATTGTTGTAACATTGCTAGTCCAAGGGCTATTTGGATCTACATCACGAACAATTTCGTCGTTCATTGCAAACACACCTCTAATTGATGGTGAAAACTTAAACCATTGGTTGTAGAAATCAATTCCGAATCCAATTTCATAGAAAGCCACACTTTTCTTGGTTCTAAATTGTCCAACACTATTATCGTCTGGATTATCCTCATTACTAGATAAATTTATGGCTGAAGATATACCACCAATAATAAAAGGCTTAAAATTATTAATGCGCTTTGTAGAGATTTTTAAAAGTAACGGAAAGTGCACATAGGTCGACTTCACCTCTCGCATGAGATCAGAATCGTTAAATTCTATTCCATCAAAGTAACTTGGATCATACATAACATTACGTTGTGTAATAAATAATCCGGGTTCAAATCTAAGATCTAAATGTTCGCTAATTCTCATATTGGAGATCAATCCAACACTAAATCCGACATTCGTTTCAACAAGAATATCTTTCAGATCTTGCTCATAATTGAATTGATAATCGTAATTGTTCAGACCAAGATAAAAACCCCAAGACAAAAAGGCTTTGTCAAAATTTTCGTTGTTTTTAATCTTCTCTCTACTAAACAACTGTGCGCTCGCAGTTTGCGACACAATACATAAGGCTAAGATTGCAAATACTTTCTTCATATGAGATTCATTAGGCTTTTGAAGCTTTATAAATAGTAGCTACTCCAAAAGTCTGAGGCTGATCTTCAACGTTAATAAACCCAATTTTACGCAAAATATTGTTCAAAGCTTCTCCAAAAGGAAATACCGAAGCCGATTCGCATAAATAGGAATACGCAGATTGATCTTTAGAAAATAATTTACCAATAGTAGGCAAAATATATTTAGTATAAAAATTGTAACCCTGTTTAAATGGTGTTTTAGTTGGCACAGAAGTCTCCAAAATCACAAAAACACCACCAGGTTTTAGCACTCTAAAAATTTCAGCAAGCCCTTTTTCAAGTGTTTCAAAATTTCTTACACCAAAGGCTACAGTAATGGCATCAAAGGTATTGTCTTCAAAAGGTAAGTTTTCAGAATCACCAATAACCATCGTTATCTTATCGTCTAAATTTTTAGCATTGATCTTTTTTCTACCAACTTCCAGCATGCCATCGCTAATATCTAAACCTACAATCTTTTGGGCAGACGTTTTAGACAAACTTATAGCCAAATCTCCAGTTCCAGTAGCGATATCAAGTATGTTTTCAGGATTTGTTTTAGCAACAATATCGACCACTCTATTTCGCCATTTAATATCAATTCCAAACGAAATAACACGATTAAGTCCGTCATATTCCTTAGAAATATTATCAAACATTTGAGTGACTTGCGCTTTTTTATTTAAATCGCTGTCTTTATATGGCTTAACTTTTGACACTGTGCATTTTTTTTGCAAATATAGACAACTCTCAATTATGAATTAAGAAATTATACAATCAATTATTATCACTTAATATTTCGTTTTATTGCCATAATAATGTAGTATATTTGTATGTTTTTTCAATACACGTATTAGATGAAGATCATTATTGCAGGTGCAGGTGAGGTCGGATTTCATTTGGCAAAACTATTGTCTTACGAATCGCAGGAGATTACACTTATTGATATTAATAAAGATAACTTAACCTATGCTAATGACCATTTGGACATTAGAGTTATAAAAGGTGATGTTACTTCAATTGCTATTTTAAAAGAGGCTAGAATCAATACTTCAGAGCTTTTTATTGCTGTTACTTCTTCTGAAACTACAAATATTACAGCTTGTGTTCTCGCCAAAGAATTAGGTGCTAAACGAACCATTGCCAGAATATCAAATTCTGAATTTATTGATAATAAAGACGATGTTGGATTTACCAAATTTGGTATTGATGAGCTTATTTCTCCTGAAGCGTTAGCGGCTTCTGAAATTGAGTTGCTATTAAACCAGTATGGCTTTAATGACACTTATCAGTTTGAAGATGGCGCACTAACTATGTTGAGCTTACGCCTTTCAAGAACTGCAGATTTTGTTGGAAAATCTGTTAGAGAAGCTGCGCAAGTATTTCCTGAACTTCACTTTGTTCCTATTGCCATTCAACGCTTCGGAACACAATATACTATCATTCCAAGAGGCGACACACAATTTAAAGAAGGTGATAAAGTCGTATTTATTACTTCTGAAGGTGGTGATGCCGAATTGTTTGAATTGTCTGGTCGTGTAAAAACTGAAATCAAAAACGTGATGATTCTTGGCGGTAGTAATATTGGTGAAAAAACCACCAAAGATTTGTGTGCCAGCAAATTCAATGTAAAAATTATTGAAAAAAATAAAGACATTGCTTTTGATCTTGCCGACGACTTACCTAATGCTTTGGTAATTAATGGAGACGGAAGAAATGTAGAACTCCTTGAAGAAGAAAGCATCAGCGAAATGGATGCATTTATTTCGGTTACTGGAAACGCCGAAACAAATATCATGTCGTGCCTGGTAGCGAAATCAAAAGGTGTTAGAAAAACCATTGCGCTTGTTGAAAATATGGACTATTACCAGCTCTCGCAATCTATTGGTATCGACACGTTAATCAACAAAAAACTTCTGGCTGCTAATAATATTTTCAGATATATTAGAAAAGGAGAAGTATTAGCGATGACCAAACTGAGTAATATGAATGCTGAGTTATTAGAATTTGAAGTCAACTCATCGACTTCAAAAATCACTAAAAAACCGATCAAAGATTTAGAATTTCCTAAATCTGCAATCATTGGTGGTGTCATCAGAAATGAAAAAGGAATCATCCCTCTGGGTGACTTTCAAATTCAGGAAGGCGACAAAGTCGTCGTTTGTTGTTTGCCAAGATCTATTACAAAAGTAGAGGCGTTTTTCTTTTAGATGTGATATGAAACTTAACTATAAAATCATATTTCACTTTTTCGGATTACTACTGTTATTTAATGGTGGTTTTATGTTGCTCGCAGCATTAATTAGCTTGATCTACAAAGATGGTGTGACACTTAATATATTTCTTTCAGGAATCATTATCCTTGTTATAGGTGGTGTTTTAATGCTAACCACCAGAAAGCATAAAAAAGAACTCAATAAACGTGAAGGCTATCTCGTGGTTTCTTTTGGTTGGATTGTGATGGCGTTAACAGGGACACTTCCTTATATTTTAACGGATTCTATTCCAACATTTACAAATGCATTCTTCGAAACTATGTCTGGATACACCACAACTGGTGCTTCCATTATAAATGACATTGAATCAATCCCTGAAGGCGTTTTGTTTTGGCGAAGTCTAACCCATTGGATTGGAGGTATGGGAATTATTGTTTTGGCAATTGCTATACTTCCCTTACTTGGTATTGGAGGTATGCAGCTTTTTGCGGCTGAAGCACCTGGACCTAATGCTGACAAATTACATCCAAGAATTACTGATACTGCTAAACGTTTATGGCTTATTTATTTTGGTTATACTGCTGCTGAAACCATTTTATTGCAAGTCGCTGGAATGACTTTTTTTGATGCTATCAATCATTCGCTTTGTACCTTGTCTACTGGAGGGTTTTCTACTAAAAACGCAAGTATTGCCTATTGGAATGGACAACCAATCATACAGTATATTATCATTTTATTCATGTTCTTAGCAGGAACAAATTTTGTACTCAGTTATTTTGCATTCAAAGGAAAGGTTCAAAAAGCCATACGTGATGAAGAGTTTAAACTATACTTCAAGTTTATCGCTTTATTTACCATCATTGCTGCATTGATAATTTATTTTAGAGCAGACTTTTCTATATCGTCCATTGATCATCCCATGGTATATGGTAAAGGCGAAGCCTCGTTTAGACATGCTTTATTTCAAGTACTGGCTATCGTTACAACAACAGGTTTTGTAACAGCAAACTACACCTTGTGGACCCCATTTTTAGTGGTATTTTTCTTTGGATTGATGTTTTTAGGTGGTTCTGCTGGAAGTACTTCTGGTGGTGTTAAAGTGGTACGTCATATGATCATGATTAAAAACGGATTTCTTGAATTTAAACGTGCTTTACATCCTAATGCCATATTACCTGTACGCTATAACAAAAAAGCGGTTAGCGGTGAAATTGTATTCAATATTCTAGGCTTTTTTATCCTCTATATGTTATCATTCATTGTAGGCGCTTTAGGGTTTTCAATGTTTCAAATTGATTTTGAATCTGCTATTGGTTTATCGGCTTCTAGTTTAGGTAATGTTGGTCCTGCACTTGGAAATTATGGCCCAGTTAACAACTATGAAGCGCTTCCTGCTCTTGGTAAATTATGGTCTGCTTTTTTAATGTTAATTGGCCGCCTTGAACTCTTTACTGTTTTAATTTTACTCACACCTTTTTTCTGGAGAAACAGATAAATTTTTAAAAATTTTTGAATTTTAACAATTTGAAAATTTCTTAGTATTTATAGATACTTCTGGAATTTTACAGTTGATTTTTAAGCATTTACACATAATACCCTTGTAACATTTTTTAGAGATATGCGTCATATTATTGTAATCAAAAAAAATCAACCATCATGGAATTATTAGTAACTCAAGACTTAGAACCGTTACCCTTTAGTAACTCAACAACCGAATTTGTTAGACCAGAAGGTTTACTAAATTCAAATTACAAATCTGTTGTAAAGTGCAATATGAAGCACTCTAATTCGAATTCAATTTTTGGTATTAAACAACGCGTAAAAAGCAGACAATACCATTTTACTTCAAGTGTTGCTACGCTTTTAAAAGTGTCTGTTTTTGTTATCGCACTAGCATTTATAATGTAATCTTAAGTGCTAGTTAAGGTCCTTTAACTGGTACGATTGAGGTTGAAGCTCAAAACTATCTTTTATAATTTTCAGTAATGTTTTAAAGATGTTATAAGTAACATCCTAGCATTATATACTCAAAATTAAACTGACAACTCTGAACATCTTCAGAATAATGAATCCTTATTATGGGCTCAATTTCATTTATGAATGTTACACTTAAAAACAATAGAAAACTTTTAAGAAGCAATAATCATAAGCCATTTTCAAAAATGAATGGTGGAGGCTCAAAAAAGCAGTCTTACAAACCTTATGTATTACCTAAATTACAGCCTCACGTACTAAGACGCATAAGAAGACGTGTTAGAAGAGAAAACCGAAAGTTATTTATTAAGAAGTTAATAATTGGAATAACCGTATTGCTTATACTTATCTATCTAATAGGTTTTAAAACGAATTAAGACAGTAATGTTTTAATTCGTTTTACAGCTTCTATAATTTGCTCTTGCGAAGCAGCATAAGAAATTCTGATACATTTAGGATTACCAAAAGCATCACCTGTTACTGTAGCTACATTAGCGTGTTCTAGTAAACACATTGAAAAATCTGAAGCATTATTAATGGTCACACCTTGAATTGTTTTTCCAAAATAATAAGACACATCAGGAAACACGTAAAAGGCACCTTCTGGTTCATTAGTTTTAAAACCTGGAACTTCATTCAACAACCCTAGAATCAATGAACGTCTTTCTTTGAATTCATCAATCATATATTTCACCTTAGAAGGCGAAGCATTCAAAGCAGCAATAACAGCACGTTGTGCAATACAATTTGCACCACTAGTTACTTGACCTTGCATTTTATTACACGCTCTTGCAATTTCAGCTGGAGCACCAATATACCCAATACGCCAACCTGTCATAGCAAAGGCTTTAGATACACCATTAACAGTAACCGTTCTATCAAACATATCTGGAAATTGAGCCATACTTGCATGATCGCCAACAAAATTGATGTGTTCATAAATTTCATCAGACACTACGATAATATTAGGATACTTTACAAGTACATCTGCTAAAGCTCTTAATTCTTGTTGACTGTAAACAGAACCGCTAGGATTACACGGCGAACTATACCATATCATTTTAGTTTTAGGCGTAATTGCAGCTTCAAGTTGTTCTGGAGTGAGTTTAAAATCGTTATCGATAGATGTTTTAACCTCCACAGGCACACCTCCATTAACCTTGACAATATCACTATAACTTACCCAATACGGACAAGGCAAAATCACCTCATCACCAGCATTTAAAATTACAGCAGCCACATTGGCTAAGGCCTGTTTTGCTCCAGTAGACACCACAATTTGTGGCAATGTATAATGGAGTCCATTATCTCTTTTGAATTTTGTGATGATGGCATCCTTTAACTCTACGTAACCATCTACAGGAGTATACGAATTATAATTATCATCAATGGCTTGCTTTGCAGCTTCCTTAATAAAATCTGGTGTATTAAAATCTGGTTCTCCTAAGCTTAAACCAATGATATCTTTTCCTTCTGCTTTTAATTCTCTTGCTTTAGCTGCCATAGCTAAAGTAGCAGACGTAGACATATTCAATACGCGATCTGAAAGTATACTCATATTAAGAACCAATTATTAGGCTTGTAAGACAGGCTTTTTACCCATATCTCTTAGAAATCTGAAATGTGCAATTATTGCTTTTCTAGTGGTTTTATATTCTTTATAAGGCAAATTGAATTCTTTGGCTGTTTCTCTAACAATTTTAGAGATCTTACCATAGTGGATGTGACTTATATGTGGAAAAATGTGATGTTCCACCTGATGATTCAATCCACCTGTATACCAATTAATGATTCTACTTTTTGCACCAAAATTCACCGTAGTTTTCAACTGGTGAATCGCCCAAGTATTTTTCATTGTTCCGTTTTCTTCAGGAAGCGGCATTTCAGCTTCGTCCATCACATGAGCCAATTGAAAAATCACACTTAAAATCAATCCTGCTACATAATGCATAATGAAAAATCCGAGTAATATTTTCCACCAGGCAATATCAAGTATAAGCATAGGAAGTACAATCCAGATAGCCACATAAATGATTTTCGATATTACCAACTTACTCCAGTTAAGTACTGGGTTTGGCATTTTTCCATAGGATAACTTACGCTTCATGTAACGCTTCATTTGCATCCAATCTGTAGTAATAGCCCAATTAATCGTCAATAAACCGTATAATAAAATAGAATAATAATGTTGGAATTTATGGTGCTTACGCCATTTGGTATGCTTAGAAAAACGCAAAATTCGACCAGCCTCTAGATCTTCATCATGACCATGAATATTCGTATAAGTGTGATGCAACACATTATGCTGTACTTTCCAATTATAAACATTTCCAGCCAAGATGTAGATACTACTTCCCATCAAGCGATTGATCCACTCTTTATTTGAATAAGATCCATGATTACCATCGTGCATCACATTCATTCCAACGCCAGCCATTCCAACACCCATAATAACGGTAAACAGAAGTTGTAGCCATCCAGGAATATCAAGCGTAAGTATTAAAAAATAGGGTAATAAAAACATGGTAAACATCACAACAGTTTTTACCCAAATCTTCCAATTTCCAGTGCGCTTTATATTATTTTCTTTGAAATAATTATTGACACGTTTATTGAGAGTTCTAAAAAACTTTGCAGAATCTGTTCTTGAAAATGAGAGCGTTTGCTTAGTCATATTGAAGGCATTTTAAGTAGTAACGAAAAACGATTATTCATATTATGAAGTGACAAATATATAAAATAAAGAATGTCGGAATCTATTAAAGTTCGTTAAAATGTACACATAAAATTGCATACTTTTGTTGAAAAGTCTGAACATGAAATTGATCACTACTTATTTTCCTGATCTCACTCCTGAGCAACTGCAACAGTTTCAAAAACTTGAGGGACTTTACACGGAATGGAATCAAAAAATTAATGTTGTTTCAAGAAAAGATATTGACGAACTCTATTTACGACATGTGCTCCATTCGTTAGGAATTGCAAAAGTGATAGAGTTTAAACCTCAAGCCAGGGTTTTAGATGTTGGAACTGGCGGAGGATTTCCTGGAATTCCTTTAGCCATTCTGTTTCCAGAAACACAATTTCACCTTGTTGATAGCATTGCAAAAAAAATTAAAGTAGTTGATGAAGTTGTTAATGCCTTAGAACTCAAAAACGTTAAAACGTCGCACAGCAGAGTTGAGCAAATTGATGCACAATTTGATTTTATCATAAGTAGAGCTGTAACTGCTATGCCAGCTTTTGTAAAATGGGTGAAGCAAAAAATTTCTAAAACTCAAAATCACGATCTTAAAAATGGTATTTTATATTTAAAAGGTGGTGATCTAACTGAGGAATTAAAAATTTATAGAACTGCTACTATTTATAATTTAAGTGACTATTTCAAAGAAGATTTTTTTGAAACCAAAAAAGTTGTGCATCTGCCTTTGAAATATAAAGGATAGTTAAAAAAACCAACCATGATAATCATGGTTGGCCTGCTATTAATCAAATATTTTAGGGCAGAAAATAGGATTACTTGATTAATTAAAAACTTCTAGTTTTTCTCAAAAGTGAGCAAATCGGTTCCACCATTGCCACCACTAATATCTATTAGATCGATTTTTGTAGCTGTAATGGATAATATATCCCAATCATCATTCAGGTCTTCAAAATTATTACTGTCTGGCACTGAAAAGAAGATATTAAAATCTATATCATCATCACTAATACTATCATCACTGCTATTACTATCATCTGTTATAGACCAAGTTCCTGTCATATTGTTAGATCCGTTCGCTGCTACAATTGAACCATCAGAATTAAAGGTAAAATTGTAACCATTAAAATCGGATGTTTCATTTTGACCTGAATCATTAAAGTTTGTGATTCGCCAAGAACCAGATTGCGCGATATCATTCATTGCTGCTATTTGCTGACTGTTATTATTTGGATTTCCATCATCGTCATCATTGGAGCACATAGAAGACATCAATGCAAAACTTAACATTAATAACAATCCAAAATTAAATACTGTTCTCATAATTTTATATTTTAAATTCATGTATTTAGATTAAAGTTTTTGTAAGGTAAGTGTATCGGTTCCTCCACCGCCTCCACTCACATCTTGAATAACGACTTCGGTACTTGATACCGAAAGGACATCCCAGTCATCATCATTAAATTCTTCAAAAGGTAGATCTGTACCAAAATCCAAACTCATTACGTTACCACCACTTAAAACTGACCAAGTACCATTATTAGTGTTAGATCCATCAGAAGCCATAACGGTTCCATCCATACTAAAGTCTAATTGGTAACCAGCATAATTCGCAGTTTGATTATCTGCATCTTCAAAATAGGATGCCACAATCCATAAACCATCAATAAGAATGGTTTCTAAGTCATCACCACCATTTCCACCATCAAAAGGTGTACGCTCAAAAGTTAGAAAATCTTCTGTTCCATCACCACCACTAACGTCCTTCAGTATAATAATATCATTAGTAACTTCAAGAACATCCCAATCTTCTGCAAGTTCATCTAAAGGTATATTTGCTCCAAAATTCAAATTCAATTCTAAATCTGTTTCATCTCCAGAACCCGTAGACCATGAACCATTTGTGGTTCCACTCATATCTGTTGCTGTTGCCGTATTGTCTGATGAAAAATTAAAGGTGTAATCGGCAAAATCTACTGTTTCATCTGTGTCATCAAAAAAGTAAGTCACATACCAATCACCTGTGGTTAATGCAGTAACTAATGACGAATCATCTACACCTCCATCAAAAGGCGTACGCTCAAAAGTTAGAAAATCTTCTGTTCCATCACCACCACTAACGTCCTTCAGTCTAATAATATCATTAGTAACTTCAAGAACATCCCAATCTTCTGCAAGTTCATCTAAAGGTATATTTGGTCCGAAATTCAAATTCAATTCTAAATCTGTTTCATCTCCAGAACCCGTTGACCATGAACCATTTGTGGTTCCGCCCATATCTGTTGCTGTTGCTGTATTGTCTGATGAAAAATTAAAGGTATAATCGGCAAAATCTACTGTTTCATCTGTGTCATCAAAAAAGTAAGTCACATACCAATCACCAGATGTAAGTGCTGTAATTAATGCCGCATCGTCAATTGAATTATTATTTGTATCACAATCACTTTCAAACCTTAATCTATCCTCACCCAATCTTAAATCTACCTCAACGTCGTCGTCATCTTGTTCTAATTCGTGAAGATTCCATGTGTCATTAAAATCTGGTAATCCAGTAATGTCAATCATTACAGAAATATTATTCCCAGAGCCAGAAGCTTCCCATGTTCCATTAAATGTATTGGCACCTTGGGTCACTAAAATTGTCCCATCACTATTAAACTCAAATACATAACCAACATAATTATCTTCTAAATCATCATCATTTCGCTCTAATTTATCTACAGTCCATTCAGCACAATCTGCAAACAACGTACTTAAGTCATTGGTTGAACAATTATCACAATCATCATCATCAAAATCGTTATCATCATCCTCATCACAAGTATCATCGGCAGCTTCAATAGCATTTGCTAGTTCCTGAATTGAGTTTACATTTTGTGTATTTCCATCAGAAAAAATAACAGTTATTGGGAAGTTTATTGTTACAACAGCAAACTCATCAAGATCTTCTATAAAATCATACATATCATTATCACTGTTAATTGTGATAGTATCTATCAAATCATTGTTTTCATTATAAACTGAAGCAGTAATTGGATACTGAAAGTCAATACATTCAATATCATCATCATCCTCATTTTCACCTACACAATCTGAAGCAAGGGCAATTAATTCGGTATCAGAGTTAACGACAACCGTAGAAAAGTCAGTTAAAATTATGGTCACAGGATAAGAGATTACCACTGCATCAACATCATCATCAAAAAGATCGATGATATCTTCAATATCTTCATAACCATCTTCATCATTTATTTCTAATTCAACACCATTAACCGTTACAGTAACAGGTAATTGAACGCTTAAACAGCTTGCATTATCAATTATATTGTCTTCAGAACCATCATTAGAGGCTGTTCTTGACAATAAATTAGCGACAACAGAATTTGCTTCAATCGTTTCTTCTGCTGGTGGTTCAATATTCAAATCGTCTTCATTTCTACAAGATGACATAGTGAGTAACACTCCTATGACTAATAGCATAATTGGTTTTAAATGTTTCATGATTATATGGTTTTGATTCGTATTTCTTAAAATAGACTATCTAAAATTAGCCCCTTTATTCTTAAAACAACTGACTTTAATATTGTCCCAAGAAAAATTAGAATTTATGTTTAGCTTTTAACTGTAATAATTGAAGATCTATAATTATAGATTTTAAATTATGTAGTCTTTCATTAGCTTGTTTGTATTTATATAAATTAATAGAACTATGTTCTTTTTCAAGTAATACCTCTAATTTTTTAATTTTTCTCTTACAATGAAATATCTCCTCTTTTTTAAGCAAAGTGATTTTAGAAATAACTTCTGATGTGCTATGCATTGAAATAATTGTCATTAATAATATATGAGGTTTTACACTTTATTATTGAAACAACTTAAAATTAGTATGTCCCAATCGAATTAAAAAAAAATACATAATTTAACAGAAAATTCTTTCAATGAGCACCTCTCTATTTAAAGACATCTGCGACAAAGCTCGCTTCTCTAAGCTTTATGAAAAGTATGCACAAACATTGAGCAATATATTATATTATAAATATGGTGATCTTTTAAACCCTTCTGATAAAGTTCAAGATGCCTTTATTAAATTATGGGAAAACTGCGATAAAATAAAACCAGAAACTGCTAAATCTTATTTGTACACTACTGCCAATAACATGATGCTTAATGAAGTAAAACATCAGAAGGTCGTTTTAAAATATCAAAAAGTAAAACCTAAGGATTACACCAATGAATCTCCTGAATTTCTATTGCGCAAAAAAGAGTTCCTTAAACGATATGAACAGGCCCTTTCTAAATTAAAAGAAAATGAAAGAGCAGCATTTCTGTTGAATAAAGTTGATGGTAAAACACATAAAGAAGTAGCCGAAATTTTAGGGATTACAAAAAAAGTGGCTGAACATAGAATCTATGCTGCATTTAACCAGCTCAAAACCGAACTTAAAGAGTTAAATCAAAAATAATTCTGGGACAATGATAATTAAAGTTGTTTTAAGAATATAACACGATGTTATGGACAAAGAACAGTTAATACAAAAATGGTTAAACAATGACCTTTCTGAAGCCGATTCTGAAGCTTTTGAGGCTCTAGAAGATGCTAATCTTTATAAGGAAATCATTGAAGAAGCGAAACGATTTGATGGTAACATCAATGCGAAGGTTTCATCGTTTGATGTATTAGAGAAAACATTAATTTCTAAGAAAACCAGTTCAACACGTTGGATAAAAATTGTTTCTAGCCTTGCTGCCATTTTTGTTATTGGATTTGGATTATTTTATATTTTAAACACACCTCAAACAAATGCAATTCATACAGGAATAGCTCAAAATGAAACAATAACCTTACCTGATAATTCAAGGGTAAAACTTAACGAGTTATCCCAACTTGAATACATCCGTGAAAATTGGAACAACGAGCGTGTTTTAGAACTTCAAGGCGAAGCGTTTTTTGATGTTGAAAAAGGGAAACAATTTGACGTTAATACCAAATTTGGAACCGTTAGTGTTTTAGGGACTGAATTCAATGTCTTTTCTAGAGACAGTGTGTTTAAAGTCTCCTGTTACGAAGGGTTGGTTCAAGTTAGTTATGATAATCAAATTGTTAAGTTACCTGCAGGAACTGAACTTGTCTTAGTTTCTGGTAATGGTCAAAAATCTTCCATACCTATTAGAGAGCCTTATTGGTTAAATGATATGAGTGTATTTGAAAATGCATCTTTAAATGCTGTTTTCAAAGAACTTGAGAAACACTATAATATCACAATGCAACATCCAGTAGACACCTACATAAAATTTACTGGAGCTTTTGAACACAACAATCTTGAAAATGCCTTAAAATCTATCACAAAGCCCCTTAATTTGACTTATACCATTTTGAATACTAACGAGGTCATTATTAAGGATGAACAGCGCTAGACATTACATATATATTTGTTTATGCTTCATTGGTTTATACACATTACATGCGCAAAATTCTAGTCCAAAAGTAACCTTACTTCAAGTTTTAGAAGACATCTCAGAAGAACATTCTATCACTTTTAATTATGAAAGTAATCTTTTAAAAACGATTACTGTAACTCCATTAGCGCCTCAATTAAGTTTATCAGAAAAAATAAAAAATCTCGAACAGCAAACTCGTCTAATTTTTGAAAAGATAAGTGAACGCGTTTATACCATTTATGAACGCATCTCCTTATGTGGTTATATTAAAGATGAAGAATTTCAAAATCCTCTCTTTGGTGCTACTGTGACAAGTGAATCAGAATATGCTATAACCAATTCAGATGGTTACTTTGAAATGGAATTAAAGTCGCTTAATGACCTTATCACCATTAGACATATTGGATTCAAGACTATAAAACGTGAAGCAAATCAATTTAACTTACAAGATTGTACTGCTATTCTAATGCAAATCCATCAAGAAGACATAGCTCCTGTTCTCATAGAAACGTACCTCGTGAAAGGTATTGACAAACGAGAAGACTGGTCAACCTCCATCGATTATAGTCAGTTTAGTCTATTGCCAGGTCTAATTGAAACAGATGTATTGCAAACTGTACAGGCATTGCCAAGTATATTGAGTGTTGATGAAACGGTCTCAAATATTAATATAAGAGGTGGATCAAACGATCAGAATTTAATCCTTTGGGACAATATAAAAATGTATCAAACAGGTCATTTTTTCGGACTCATTTCGAGCTTTAATCCGTTAATGACCCAATCTGCACATGTGATTAATAATGGTTCGGATGTAACATTAACCGATGGTGTTTCTGGAACTATTCACATGCAAACCAATACACAGGTTGATCAAGAATTCAATGGTGTTTTCGGACTTAATTTTTTAAATGCTGAATTATTTTCAAACATTCCAATTGGTTCTAAGTCGTCATTACAAATAGCAGGCAGAAAATCTATCAATGATTTTACAGGCACACCAACATACGATGCCTATTTCAATAGAGTAACTCAAGATACCGAAGCTGAAACCAATTCTAATCAAGAGTTTGATTTTTATGATACCGCGTTGCGTTGGCTATATAAACCTTCAGACCGTGATCGTATTAGACTCAACTTTATAATAATCAATAATGACTTAGGCTTTGACGAGACCGCTACAATTAATGGTTTACTTAGTAGTAAACGCAGTAGCATCTCTCAAAATAGTATTGCTGTTGGTATCAATTACAATAAAGCTTGGAGCGATACCTTTAAAAGCATCTTAGATATTTACGAGACCGATTATAAACTAAGTGCTACAAATGCTGACGTTGTGAATAACCAAGTTCAGTTGCAAGAAAATGTAGTTTCCGAAACCAGTATCAAATTAGACAACCGACTAGATTTAAAACAATGGCGTCTGAACGTTGGTTACCAATTTACTGAAACAGAAGTCATCAATTTGAATGACATTGATTTGCCGCGTTTAGTAAGACGAGATGAAGAAGTGTTACGAGAACATGCAACTTTTGCTCAAGCTTGGTACAGAACTACTAATTTTTCAATAAAGGGAGGTGTTAGAGCAAATTATTTAACTCCATTTGAAACTATAATTGTTGAACCAAGATTAAATATTCGTCAATCTATAGGCACACATATTGAAATTGAAGTTCAAGGCGAATTTAAACATCAAAGCACATCTCAAATTGTAAATTTTCAAAATGATTTTCTGGGCATTGAGAAAAGGCGTTGGCAGTTAACCGATAATGATAGTATCCCAATTTTAAAAAGTAAACAAGCATCAATAGGATTACTCTATAAGCGTAAAAGCTGGCTGGTAGATGCTAAAGCTTACTATAAAGTTGTAGATGGTATAACAACTCAAAGTCAAAGTTTCACTACTAAATATGAGTTTGCAAAAGAGAAAGGTCAATATGATGTTTTTGGATTGGAATTGTTATGCCGAAAACAGTTTAAAAACATTACAAGTTGGTTGAGCTATGCTTTTATGAATAACACCTATAGTTTTGAAACTCTAGAAGATGATGTCTTTCCTAGTAATTTTGACATCTCACATTCTGTTACATTGGGAAGTACTTTTAGTAATAAAAATTGGAATATTTCGGCAGGATTAAATTATCGAATTGGAAACCCAACGTCTATACCGCTTACTGAGAATGACATATTAGACAACACTGTAAACTTTGACAAAGCAAATAATGAGCGCTTAGAAGATTATTTACGAATTGATGCTTCAGCGATATATAAATTCAAAATCAGTGACACTTTTCGTTCTGAAGTTGGCGCATCAGTTTGGAATGTTTCAGATCGACAAAACGCCATTAATGACTATTACAGAGTTAATGATGCTAACACTGTAAACAAATTCTCTAGGTTTTCATTGGGTTTGACAACGAATGCTGTTCTGAGAATATATTTTTAGAAATAATAAATATTCTTGAACAATTTAAATACCCGATTCTTTAAAACGACGTAGAAACACTCAAAGAGAATCCTGTATTTTCAGGAACGAAACGACATACACCTCCAACACAAACTAAACCACCACGTTGTCTTCCGTAAGTTCCCATAATACGTGTTGCGCCTTTAGTGAAACTTCCTCCAACAGTATAGTAATGCACTTGACGATCTTCATCTGGGTTTCCATAATTCCAAAGGTCATTTGCAAATACACTTATTCTACTATTAAAGTTGTATTCTAATGTTCCGCCAGCCCAATTCTTAGCACGTTCTGAAAGCTCATCATCTGAAAACAAATGTGATACTTCTACTCTAGCAGACCTTCCTTTTCCCAACTTTCTTGTTACCTCTCCTACCAAAGCTGTTGCATTAATTTCACCGCGTCTATCTTCAACAAAACTCGCATTGTAATATGTGTTTACAACCGAGAATATAGACGACCATTTTGGAGTCCATTTCTTTTTGATATCCAAGCTCATTTCCTCAAAATAACGTTCACCAAAACCAAAAATACTTGGATCTTCATAAGTACGGCTAACTTGATCGTTACCACCAGAAAGTCCAGACCAATTTGCATAATTAAAAGCTAATTTAGTCCCATACTTTCCACCTAGTAAAGATCCTTTTTTTATGTTGTAGAAAATATCGATTTGACCACCAATTTCACCCGATTTGAACAGTGGATTAAACGTAAGCCTAGGTTGCGCTTGATATACATATATGTTTGTAACGCCATAATCATGTTGCTTTGTTAAGCCAGGAATGAAGTTGATAAAATTCTGATTGAACACATTAGCAGACTGGTCTCTTTGAGAGAAAAAAGCCATATTTTCCATACGTCTGAACGTTGCATCGATTCCTAAACCAGATTTCGCATATCCGAAATTGAATAAGAAAGCATTGCCATCAAAATATCTGTTTTCAATAAAATTATCTAATTCAACATATAAGTCATCTCGCTTTATGATGTACTCAAGAGATGAATAAAAATTACCTTCAGTAAGTCCTAATCTAAAAGAAAAAGCATCTGTTAATGAATCAAAATCAGGATGATCAATATCTAAATCTTCATCACGTCCTACATAACTAAAACCAAAGTCAAGTCCAGTTGATTCAAACTTTAACATTGAAGCCACATCAGCTTCCATATTAAATCCGTAAATCGAACCGTCAGACACTTCAAAACCATCACGTTGCCTTCCATACAAAGCTGTAAATTCTATAGCATCTGCAGGTCTGAATTTCACATTAGCACCTCTGATAGAATTGTTGATTCCTAATTGTCTATCTTCCCAACTTCTAAGGATTAAACCGCTTCCAAACTGCTCATAAAAATGACCAAGCGTCACTTCAAACATTTTACTTCTATAACCCAATGCAAACGTTCCTATATCAGTTTCAACATACTTAGGATAGAAATTTAAAATGGCATTAGGTTCATAAGATTCGACTTGAACGTGTGCAAAAAAGTTTTTGTAATCGTAATTTAATCTTAAGTAATTATTGGATCTAAAATTATCTTCTTCTAAAAAATCTCCAGTTTTTGGATCATCAACATAGTATTGCATTAGAGATTCTAAACCGCCACTAAGTCTTCCATAATCTTTTTTTTGGTCGTCTTCTTGAGCAAAATTAAAAAAGGGAGTACATAGCAAGATTGCTATAATTAAAGAACGATTCATTGTGATAGGGATTGGTTTTAGTTAGTAAAATAGATTAGTTGCTAAATTCTAATATCTTTTCATAAAGCTCGTCTTCGCTTCCAGGTGTATACCCAGAATGTCTAAACAAAATTTTATTGTTCTTAACTAGTAATGTTAGCGGTATTGTAGGCGCATTTAATTGCCTTTTTAATTCACTATTGGTGTCTAATAAGATTTCATAATCCCAATCTTTACCACTAACCAAGGGTTTAACTCGCTTAACAGTTCGTGCATCATCAACAGAAACTGCATATAATTTAACATGTGTTTCGTCAACCCAATCTTGATAGACTTCACTTATCGCATCAAGTTCATTTTTACAAGGCACACACCATGTTGCCCAAAGTGATACAATTACTAATTGATCATCTTTAGAAATATCTTCTAGACTTATAGTTTCACCTTCTAGTGTTTCCATTTGCATTTTAGGCAATACATCTTGAGCAGACACATACATTGCACACGTAATAGCGATAAAAAAAGTAATGAGGGTTTTCATTTGTAGTATTTAAAATTTAATTTAAGCAAAGTTAATTTTTTTTTAAAACTACCATAGTTTTATTGAGAATTTTACAAACTCTATACCATTATATTAGGTAAATTAAAATATATGCTTATATTCGTAACTCTTAAAATTTTAACATCTAAACTATTACACTATGAAATTCAAAAATTTCACTAAAATTTTCCTTTTTGTTGCCATAGCAACAATGTTCTCTTGTAGTTCTTCAAGTGATGGAGATGGTGATGGTAATAATAATGGAAATGGAATTACTTCTATTATTGTAACACCAAGTGCCCAATTTGTTGATTTTGGTACTGAAGTCACATTTATTGTTAAAACCAATCAAGGTACAGACGTTACCTCAGATTCAACAATCTTAATTAACGGTCAAAGCATTACTGGATATGCATTTAATGCTGTAACTACTGGTCAATATGCAGTTACTGCACAATATGAAGACTTGACTAGTGCTGCCGTTAATGTTACTATTTTACCTGTAACAGTTTCTATTGGTATTGAAACCGCTCAGGCTTCTTACAATCTAGGTGAGCGTATTGATTTTGTTGTACTTGCTTATGATAATGATGGTAATACAACTGATGTTACTGCTGCTTCTACTGTTTATAGAGATGGTGCTGAGTCTGTAACTGGTGCAAAAGTTGTCCCTAATCAAGTAGGTATGATTAGTGCTTATGCTACATTTGACACCTTTACAAGTGATTCTGTAGATGTTATGGTAAATGATAATGGAACAACGCCTGGATCGTATGCACAAAAAGCACTTATTGAGGATTATACTGGAGATTGGTGCGGATATTGTACAAGAGTTTCACATGCGATTGATCTGGTTTTAGATGCTTCAGATAAGGTTGTTGTAGTTGCTACACATGTTTTTAATGGAGACCCTTTACAAAACAATTATGGTGTACAATTGGCAAATGCTTTTAATGTTAGTGGTTTGCCTTCTGCTTTTATTAATAGAGCTCAAGAATGGGCTTTCCCTGAGCCTAATAATGTTGCACAAGTAACCAATCAAGCTACTGGAAACACAAATAATGGTATTTCCATAGTTTCTGCAACTAAAGACAATAAATTACAATTTATGGTAAATGCTGGGTTTGCTCAAAACCAATCAGGTGCAAAACTTGTTGTTTTATTACTTGAAAATGGTATATTATTAGACCAAACAAATTACTATCCAGAATACTATGGTGGAGACGATCCAATTGAAGACTTTATGCATAATCATGTATTACGTCATTCTTTCACAAACGTGTTAGGTGATGCTATACCTGGAACAGCAAACTCTACTTACAGACAGTATTTTGATTATAACGTTCCTTCAAACTTTAATCCTCAGTTATTAGAGATTGTAGCAATGATTGTAGATTCGAACAACGAAGTTCTAAATGTAAATAAAGTAAGAGCTGGAGATAACATTGCGTTCTAAATAATAGAACACTTTTATCACAACAAAAAAGACAGGTTTTTCAACCTGTCTTTTTTTATTTAATCTAATCCCTTTTAATTATCCTAAAAACGGATAACGATAATCTGTTGGAGTTACAAAGGTTTCTTTGATCATTCTTGGTGACACCCAACGCAATAAGTTAAGGGCACTACCAGCTTTGTCATTAGTTCCAGATGCTCTTGCTCCACCAAAAGGTTGTTGTCCAACAACAGCTCCAGTTGGCTTATCATTGATATAGAAATTTCCTGCACAATTTTGAAGTGCTTTAGTAGCTTCTTCAATAGCATAGCGATCTTTTGCTAAAACAGCTCCTGTAAGGGCATATTCACTCGTTTCATCTACTAGACGCAATGTTTCAGAATAGTCATTTTCATCATAAACATAAATAGTGATGACTGGCCCAAATAATTCAGTACACATTGTTGTATACTTTGGGTTTTTAGTTACAATTACTGTAGGCTCAATAAAATAACCCTTACTCTTGTCGTAATTTCCTCCTACAATGATCTCAGCATCTGCATCTGCTTTAGCTTGGTCAATGTATTTGGCTAGCTTGTCAAAAGATCCTTCGTGAATCACAGCTGTTATAAAATTATCTAAGTCGGCAGGAGAACCCATTTTAAAGGACTTCACATCTTCTATTACTAAATCTTTAACCTGAGACCATAGATTAGTTGGAATATAAGCCCTTGATGCAGCACTACATTTTTGTCCTTGAAATTCAAAGGCTCCTCTAGAAATTGCTGTAGCCACTTGCTTTGGGTTTGCAGATTTGTGAGCTATAATAAAATCCTTTCCTCCTGTTTCTCCAACAATCCTTGGATAGGTTTTATAGTTATGAATGTTGTTGCCTATTTTTTTCCAAAGCTCTTTGAAGATAAAGGTCGAACCTGTAAAATGTAATCCAGAAAAATCTGGACTATCCATTACTGTATCTGTAATCATCACAGGATCTCCAAACACGACATTTATAACACCTGGAGGCACACCTGCTTCTTCAAAAACATCCATAATCACCTTTGCAGAATAAATCTGACTGTCACTAGGTTTCCAAACTACCACATTGCCCATCATTGCCATACAAGCAGGAAGGTTTCCAGAGATAGCTGTAAAATTAAAAGGTGTTACCGCATAAGTAAATCCTTCAAGCGGTCGATATTCTAATCGATTCCATGCATCATTCGTACTTTCTGGTTGCTCATGGTATATATCTGTCATGAACTGCACATTAAATCTAAGGAAATCAATAAACTCACATGCTGCATCAATTTCAGCTTGATGTACAGTTTTAGATTGCGCAATCATCGTTGCTGCATTGATCTTTGCTCTGTAAGGTCCAGCAATTAATTCTGCTGCTTTTAAGAAAATTCCAGCACGTTGTTCCCAAGGCAAATTCGCCCAAGCGTCTCTAGCTGATAACGCTGTTGCAATTGCAGTTTCAACGTGTGATTTTTCAGCTAAATGATACGACCCAACAATGTGTTGATGATCGTGAGGTGCAGACATTGTTCTGGTGTTTCCAGTTTCAATATATTTCCCATTTATATACAATGGAACATCTACTTTAGAGTTCCACATTGTATTGTATGCGTCCAATACTGCTTCGCGTTCTGGCGTTCCTGGAGCGTATGATTTAACTGGCTCGTTTACAGCAATTGGCACATTAAAAAATCCTTTTCCCATCTTAAATTCTGATTTAAAAATTGGTTATTATTTTGAGATTGCAAAGTTACGATTTTTTGACGACTAATCTTCTGAAGAACTATTAAATGGACGTTAAATTAGTGCGCATTTTTTTGTAAGTTGCTACCTTAATTTTAATTATGAATAACGGCATCATTCTAACACTAGCGTATCCAGAAACTATTGTGTCTCATGCTGAAGAATGGTATTCATCTTTACTAAGGTTTATTTCAATTGGAAGCAAGAAACATGTTAGAGCTGGTCACGCTGCTTTAGTGCTTATTGATAAATCTACAGGAGTTTTAGAATACCACGATTTTGGTCGTTATATTACTTCGTCTCCCAATGGTCGTGTTAGAGGTAGAGAAACCGATTTTGAATTGCATTTCCCAATTAAAGCGCATATAAAAAATGATATGATTCAAAATTTAGACGAGATCCTTGAATTTCTAGCAACTCATCCAAAGCTTACTCATGGTGATGGCAATTTATATGCTTCGGTGTGTGATGCTATTGATTATAAAAAGGCTAGAACGCATATCACCAATATGCAAAATAGAGGATTTATAAGATATGCCGCTTTCATTAATGATGCTTGTAATTGTGCACGTTTTGTAACAGACAGTCTTATTGCTGGACTTACTGATGCCAAAATTAAATCGAAGTTAATTAAGTCGAAATGGTTTACACCAAGTACCATTGGTAATGTTGTGATTGCAGATACAGAAGAAAAGGTATATCTTGTTTCTGAAGCTGGAAAGATTTCTGAATTTAACTCAACTGTAAGTAAAGAAAATCGTCGTTTATTCCTTGATCGTTTAAAAGGTTATGATCCTTCACTAAAGGGAACTCTTGAACCTAAACCGAATGCCATAAAACAAGATCATGCGCAATGGCTTGGTGGTATTGCTGCTGGAGCGTGGTTTGAAATTTATGATCTTGGGATGTCAACTGAATTTAGATTCAGACGCATTTCGCCTTATGGTCATATTGATTGTGACGGACTTTACATTGTAGATATAGAAGGCATTAACTTATCTCTGAATTATGAATTCATTCATTATTCAAACTGCAAATTTTTCCATATCAAACAGAATGACACAGTATATAAATTTGAATTTTTAAAGTCTTTTGAAAATTAGTTTAAAGCAAATGGTGCACTTAGCTTAAACGAAGGGATAATCACCTTAAACTTATTCGCATTAGTAAAATTTACCATATTGTAATGGCCTTGCATTGCACCAAATGGCGACGTTAACAAACATCCTGAATTATAAGTATGAGATTCGCCAGGTTTGATAACAGGCTTTTTACCAATAACACCTTCACCTTCAACAATATCAACATTGTTCAATGCATCAAGAATTTTCCAATATCTCGAATTTAACTGAACAGAATCTTTACTCTGATTTTCAATGGTAACTTTGTACCCAAAAGCAAAGTGTACTTTGTAGTTTTTATAAAAGGTTCCTTCGAAAGTCGTTTCGACTGAAATTTTTATGCCACTTGTGACTTGTTGAACCATTGTTGTGAGGAATTTAAGTTTGTAAAAATAACTAATTTTGAGTTAAATTCACTTATTTTTTGAAATAAAGCAAATTTTTAACAGTATAACTTTAAATAGTGCTGTTTATCTATAAATTTTCAGTTTCAACAAAGGATTCCAAAGTTTTAAAAAACCTCAAAACATCCTCTTTTTGAACCTGAGTATTAATAGTGACTAACCTAACAAAAGTATCGTCTCTAAATGTACCATAACCCACCATAAGCTGAGAATGTTCATAGAGTTTAGTACACAATGTTTTCGCAGGAATCCCTTTGTAATTAAAGCAAACCGAAATAGAATTATCAAAACTGTATAATTGATAATCTGGATGTTCTTTAATGTATTCTCTTGCAACTTCAGCTAGATAAAATTGATGATTTACAATCGCTTCTAAACCTTTATGACCAATAGATTTCCATAAGGTCCATAATTTCAAGGCATCATTTCGTCTACCACATTGTATAGAGGTCTTCCCTAAATTGAATAGGTCATCATTAGTTTGGTATAAATAATCCGCATCATTAGAAAAGGACTGGTATAAATGTGCTTTATCTCGCGTTACAATAATAGAGCATCCCAATGGTGTCCCTAACATTTTATGAGCATTGAAACTAAATGAATTTGTATGTTCAACACCTGCAACAAGATGCTTATAATCTTCACTAAATATTACCGAACCACAATAGGCACCATCTAAATGCAACCATAAACCATAGGCCTTACATATCTCACTAATCGCTGTCACATCATCAAAAGCTCCTAAAACAGTCGTTCCTGCTGTGGCATTCACAAAAAATGGAGCATATCCTTGTTCTAAGTCGTCTTCTATTTTTTCTTGCAAATCTGAAACTAACATTTCGCCTTTCGCATTGGTCTTAATAGATCGTACTTGATCTCGTCCAATACCAATAAATGACGCATTTTTTGTGATTGAATAATGAGAGGTTTCTGAAGTGTATGCAATTAATTGCTTTGAAACCCCTTGATATCGTATAGTTGTATCAAAATGATCTCGAGCCATTAGCATGGCCATATAATTACACATCGATCCTCCAGGTGCTAGAGTTCCGTCACAACTTGAAGGGTAACCTATACGCTCACACACATTTTTAAGAATCTCTTTTTCGATACCAACCTGGACTCCTGCTACTTTGTACGTATACATACTATTATTAAGCATTACCGCAAGCAAATCGCCAAGTGTAGCTCTAGAGATGCGACCACCAAACAATTGATTAAAAAAAGAAGTAGAAGCTGTCTTGGGCGTACTTTTGATAATCTGTTTTAACGTGGATTTAAAATCGGCATCAATAACAGGATCATCATTTAGTTTTATATCGATAGTTTGGTATAATTTATCTGTATCAATTGGAGTTGCCACAGGATTGTTCACCTCTTCATCAAGCAAAAAATCTACCAATTCAGTAAACAATTTTATATCGTTTTGCATACGCAGTTGCTATTGTATTTTTTTGGCGTTGTGTAAATTTATTCCTATTTTTTCGGAATATTATAAAATCCCCATAAATAATTTAATTGCATATTGAAATCTGCAAAACACATCCAAAGATTAATACAATTATTGTCGGAATCTTCTAAATCTCATTACACTGAGATTCTAAATAATTTTGATTTTGAAAGTGTAGACTTTAGTGCTTATGAAAGCTGGTCTTCAAACAAGTACACACGAAATTGTATGTATCGCGACTCTCAATTTGAGTTACTCTTACTTTGTTGGCAAGAAGGGCAAGAAACTTCAATTCATGGTCATGAAGGCGAAGATTGTTGGGTATATCTTCTAGAAGGCGAAATGGAAGAAGTGTTTTATACAGTTGATACCGATAATTTTTTAGTTGAAAATCGCTCGCATAAAATTCAACCTCATCAACAAACCTTTATGAACGATCGTATTGGTTTTCACAAGTTAAAAAATGTAGCACAAGGCCCTTCATTAAGTTTGCATTTATACGCTAAACCTATTGAGAATTGTAGTTTTTATGATGAAACATCATCACAATTCATCAGAAAAAAATTAAAATACGATACTGTTAATGAAGACTTGGTGGCGATTAAGAGTCTTTAATTTGAAATATTTACTGAAGTTGCTTCGCCAAAACCAATAAGTTCATCGTAACGCGCACCTAAATCTCTGTAATACACTAAAACTTTATAATTGTTTTCGGTTTGCCAATAGTTACCACTTATTTTTCCTTCATCTAAATTACCTTCAGCATCTACAACAACATATTTAAAGTTATAAAACCCTTGCTTCAGTTTAAACGCGGCTTCATAACGTTTTTTGATTCTATTATAAACCATCCTATTCATTTCTCCTAAAGCATAATTGTTGTAGTTTCCATAAATATACACTTTACTACCATCTGTAAACTCAGGATAGGCTAAAGCAAAATGAATCATTGTGTAATCGGCTTCAACATCTACATTATCTACATCTATAGCTGTGACCAAGAAGTTACCATTAATATCAGGATTAAACGTATAAGGCTGACTTGCACGTTCAGAATGCACAAATAAATAATTGTGGTAGATGTCTTTCAAATCTGTAAACTGAACACCAACATTAGCTGCTCTTTCGTCCTTGTTTTCAAAAAATCGAAATTCATTTCCAGCCCAAAATGCAGTTTCATCTGTATACCTGTAAACCAATTGCTTTCCTAAGGTATATTGAGGTTTGAGGTTTTTAATTGCAGTATGTAAATTGTTATTTTGAATGATCACAGTATTTATGGTTTGCTGTGGATTATTGATATTTTGATCTGCGGAATTGATTCTAATATCAACATTTTGCTTTCCTGCAATATAACGCACGTCTCTTGATCGTTTGACCTCAACACCAACACCAACTTTTTGCTGATAGATCATAAATTTTCTAGTAAATACCAATTCTCTATCATCATTATAAATGGACAACAAATAGTTTCCTGTTTTAGTAAGCGCTCTCGTTTGTTGATTAGGAATTTGCAGTTTGTAATGTGAATACATTTGAAAGGCATTGAAAGAGTTGTAGTAATCTACAATTCTATAATCATCAAAGCCTACCATATACTCCATTTTCACAAGATTAGATTTGGTCCAATCATAATTGTAGTGCTCAATGGTATAATAAAAATCCGGCTCATCAGACGTTAAGGCATCAAACTCAATATAAAATGGTTCGTTCAATCTCAATATTGGCAACTCACCTTGTTGGGCATCTCGACTTTTAAATGTTATCGTTTTGATGTAATCTGGCGGATTGAGTTCTTCAATCTGAGATATACTTAATAATGGAACACAGAAAATTAAAGCTAATATGAGAGTTTTAAATTGCATAAAGATTTTTTTAACGACATAAAGATATGCAAATTCTATGCCTTTGTGAATTCTAGTGAAAGTAATTTAAGAATATCTTTAGCCTTTAAACGCACTTAAAATAATAGCTGCAGCAGTTGCCACGTTTAAGCTCTCTGTAACTTTAGTCTTACCGAATCTAGGAATGCCTATTCGATGATCTACGTTGGCTTCAATTTGAGATGAAATGCCATTCGCTTCATTTCCCATAACAATAACGCCTTCTTTTGGAAATTGTGTCTTGTAAATACTTTCGCCATCCATAAACGTTCCATAAACAGGAAGACTACACTGCTTTAAAAAGGGTTCTAAATCTAAATACACAACACGAACTCTTGTAAGAGATCCCATTGTAGCTTGCACAACTTTTTGATTAAAACAATCTACAGTGGCTTGACTACAGAGTAGTTGATCAATACCAAACCAATCGCATAATCTAATGATGGTTCCTAAATTTCCTGGATCACGAACATCGTCTAAAGCCATTATTAAGCCATTTTCTGAAATTGATTTACTCACAGGAATTTTAAAAATAGCCAATGCTGTATTTGGAGACTTTAAACTACTAATACGTTTTAATTCAGCTTCAGAAATTAAGGTCGAATGAACATCAAAAATAGCTTTTGTAGTGAATAGCTGATGTAATTTGAAATCTGATTTCAAAAATTCTAAAATCCCCTTAACACCTTCAACAATAAAAAGTTGTTCTTGAAGTCTGTACTTTTTTTGCGACAGCGATTTAATAAATTTTATCTCATTCTTTGTTATACTCAAAATGTATTTACTTTTGTTAGAGCTCTTACATTTACAAAGTAATACTTTTTTGGTCTATTTTTTGTTATGCTAAAGCACATTAAAACATTACATTTGAATGACATCACATTTCTAATCCATTTTTGTTGAAAAAAAGCCTGCTTAACATATTGTGTTTTTTTGTGTTTGCAACTGTCGTAACATCATGTAATGTTATGAAAAATGTTGGCAAAGATGAGCACTTACTTACCGAAACTGAAGTGATTGTAGATGACAAGAAAGATAAGTCGGAAACTATAAATAACCTCATTTATCAAAAACCTAATGGAAAATTACTAGGCATACCACTTAGACTTCACATCTATAATATTGCCAGATCTAACATTGATTCTATTTTAGATGCGAAGTACAGAAACCCTGAAAACCCAAGAACGGGATTAAAAAAATTATTATCCTTAAAACAATATGAAGCTTTAATAAATTCTAAAAAGAAGGTCAATAAATGGTGGAAGACTACAGGTGAACCTCCAGCAATTTATAATGATAAAAAAGCTCAAAAAACAACAGCAGAGCTCAGAAAATATTTTTTTAGTAAAGGTTGGTTTGATGTTGAAACATCCTATGATGTCCAAAAAGATAGCAGTCAAAAAGCAAAAGTTACCTATAAAGTAACAAAGGGAAATCCGTATATGTTAGATACAATATCGTCAAGAATTGAGTCGCCTATTATCGATTCATTGTATAAGAGCACATTCAAAAAAGGCTCATTAATTAATTCTGGACAGCAATTTGACGAAGCTAATTTTACCAGAGAACGCAATAGACTTGCCACAGAATTAAGAAACTCTGGTCTATTTTATTTTGGTCAAGATTACATATCATTTGATATCGATACCATTATTCCTGGATACAAGGTAAATTCTGAATTAATTATTAAGAATAGAGCCATTAGAAATGGCGATTCTATTTCACGAGAACCTTTCAAAATTTATAAAATAAAAGAGGTTAACATTTTTACCGATCATCGCTATGAAAACAGAAATCTGCCAATAACAGACTCCGTTCAATATGGAAATTACAACTTGTATAGCCATAATAAATTAAAATACAGACCCAAAGCATTAACAGATGCTATTTTTATAACGAAAGATAGAGTGTTCAGAGATATTGATAGAACACGAACTTACAGGTATTTGAGTCAGTTAAAAGCCTTTAATTATCCAGACATCAAATACATTGAAAATGAGCAAGACACTACTTTAACAGCGAATATTTATTTATCTCCAAAAAAGAAATATGATCTAGGATTTGATTTTGATGTTACGCAGAGTAACATTCAAACGGTAGGATTTACTGCCAGTACTGGACTTATCATACGAAACATTTTTAGAGGTGCTGAGACTCTTGAAATTTCTGGTTTAGGATCAATTGGAGCTTCGCGAGATGCTTCAAATTCTAATGATCAGTTTTTTGATATCACTGAGTTTGGTGGTAATCTGAGATTAAATATTCCGCGATTATTTCTTCCTTTTAATACAGAAAAAATTATCCCAAAATACATGTCGCCCAGTACTAGGATCACCATAGGTGCAACGAGTCAACAGAATATTGGATTAGACAAACAGACATTAACAGGATCTTTAAATTACAATTGGTTCCCCTCAAAAACAGTTACTAATGATGTTGATTTATTTAATATTCAGTTTGTAAAGAACCTGAATGTTAGTAATTATTTCGGTGTATATCAAAACTCGTTTGACCGTTTAAATCAAATCGCTCAAGATATTAATTATGTAAATCCATCAGACGATTTATCCATTCCTGATGGTGCAGATAATTTTATTGATGATGTTTTATCGAATTCAACAATTTTACAACCAGATGACGACAGTTATCAAGACGTCAGTAATATTGCGCAACGAAAAGATCGCCTTACGGAAGACAACCTTATTTTATCATCAAGTTTCAATTATGTAAAAGACCGAAGAGAAAGCTTATTTGATAATGATTTTTCAATACTTCGTTTTAGAGTAGAAAGTGCTGGAAACTTTTTCACCTCAATTTCGAAAGCTTTAAACTTAAATAAAAATAGCGATGACAAATACGAATTGTTTAATGTGCCTTTCTCTCAATTTATCAAAACAGAATTTGATTATGTAAAACATTGGGATCTTGGTAAGAAAAATGTCTTCGCTATTAGAAGTTATTTTGGAATTGCCATTCCTTATGGAAATTCAGATAACATTCCTTTCGCCGAAAGTTTCTTTGCTGGTGGACCTAATGACATTAGAGCTTGGACAGCCTATAACCTTGGCCCTGGAAGCTCGATTTCAACAAATGAGTTTAATGAAGCCAATATGAAACTTACCTTAAGTGCTGAGCAACGCTTTAATCTCGTTGGAAGATTTAATGGTGCCATTTTTGTAGATGCAGGAAACATTTGGAATGCCTTAGACGATGTTGAAGATGAGCAAGCTACTTTTGATGGTTTAAGTTCACTTGAAGATATCGCTATTGGATCTGGTTTTGGTTTGCGTTATGACTTTAGCTTCTTTGTACTTAGGTTAGATATTGGTTTTAAAACTTATGATCCTTCTAGACCTTTAGGGAGTCGTTGGTTTAAAAATTATAACTTCGGAAACGCAGTATATAACATTGGTATAAACTATCCTTTCTAATATTTCTACAATAACGTTTTCGTAAATTCTGAGGACATCTATCTGCTAATAAAAGTCACTTTTATTGAAAAATTACGTATTTTTGAGCACTTAATTTTCAACCAATAAAAATCATAAAATGAGTCATAATATTAAAGGTGGAGTTGCAACTGGAAGAGAAGTTCAAGAGATTTTCAAATTAGCCAAAGACAAAGGGTTTGCTTTACCAGCTGTAAATGTAATTGGATCAAATTCAATTAACGGTGTTTTAGAAACAGCAAAAGCTTTAAATGCACCTGTGATTATACAGTTTTCAAACGGAGGTGCTCAATTCAATGCAGGAAAAGGCTTAAGCAATGACGATCAAAAAGCTGCTATTGCTGGATCTATTGCTGGAGCAAAACATGTTCATCACATGGCTGAAGCTTATGATGTTCCTGTAATTCTTCATACAGATCACTGTGCTAAAAAACTATTACCTTGGATAGATGGTTTGTTAGATGCTAGTGAAGCACATTTCAAAGAAACTGGCAAACCTTTATACAGTTCTCATATGATTGATTTATCAGAAGAGCCAATTGAAGAAAATATGGAGATCTGTAAAAGGTATCTCGAGCGCATGAGTAAAATGGGAATGACCCTAGAAATAGAGTTAGGTATTACTGGTGGTGAAGAAGATGGCGTTGACAATAGCGATGTGGATGCTTCAAAATTATATACACAACCTGAAGAAGTTGCTTATGCTTATGAAGAATTAAGTAAAATAAGTGATCAATTTACCATAGCTGCTGCTTTTGGAAATGTTCATGGTGTTTACAAACCTGGAAACGTAAAATTGACTCCAAAAATTCTAAAAAATTCACAAGAATATTTATCTAAAAAGCATAACCTACCTCATAACCACATCGACTTTGTTTTTCATGGTGGTTCTGGTTCTACAGTCGAAGAAATTAGAGAAGCTATTGGTTATGGTGTGATCAAAATGAATATTGATACAGACATGCAATATGCTTTTATGAGTGGTATAAGAGATTACATGAGTGAAAAAGAAGCGTATTTGCAATCGCAAATAGGAAACCCTGAAGGTGATGATATTCCAAACAAAAAGTATTATGACCCTAGAGTTTGGCTACGTAAAGGCGAAAATGCTTTTGTTGAACGATTAAAAAAGGCCTTTGAAGACCTTAATAATGTAAATACTTTATAAATTTGCATTAACTAACTAATTAACGAAATCTAAATTACATGGCTTGGTTTAAAAGAAAAGACAAAGGGATTCAAACGTCTACTGAAGAAAAGAAAGACACTCCCAAAGGCTTGTGGTACAAGTCTCCAACCGGAAAAATTGTAGATACTAAAGAATTAGAACAAAACTTTTATGTTAGTCCAGAAGATGGCTACCACGTTAGAATTGGAAGTAAAGAATACTTTGAAATATTATTTGACGATAATAAATTTAAAGAGTTAGATACTGATCTTACCTCAAAAGATCCTTTAAAATTTGTGGACACAAAAAAATATCCTGATCGTTTAAAAGCTGCTCAGGAAAAAACAAATCTTAAAGATGCGGTTAGAACTGCTGTAGGCAAATCAAAAGGAAATGACTTAGTTATCGCTTGTATGGACTTCTCTTTTATTGGTGGTTCAATGGGAAGTGTTGTAGGTGAGAAAATTGCTAGAGCTGCTGATTATGCACTAAAGAAAAAAATTCCATTCATGATCATTTCTAAATCAGGTGGAGCACGTATGATGGAAGCAGCCTTATCACTAATGCAGCTTGCTAAAACTTCAGTGAAGCTTGCACAACTAGCAGATGCAGGTATTCCATACATTTCGTTATGTACAGATCCAACTACAGGAGGAACCACAGCATCGTTTGCGATGTTAGGCGATATCAATATTAGTGAACCTGGAGCACTTATAGGTTTTGCTGGTCCTCGTGTCGTTAGAGACACAACCGGACAAGAATTACCTGAGGGATTTCAGACGTCTGAATTCTTATTAGAACACGGATTTTTAGACTTTATAACGCATAGAAAAGATTTAAAAGACAAAGTCAATTTATACATCGACTTAATAAAAAATCAACCTCTTAGACCTTAAACAAAGACCTCAATTATGAGGTCTTTTTTATTTATAAGTTAAATTATTTATATAAATTCGTAAACAACAATAAATCAAACCATTAAACATGAAACAACAATTACTTTACGTATTATTATTATTTGCCTCTTACTTTAGTTTTGCTCAGGCTCCTATTAATCAGTTTGTCAATGACACTGAAACAGATTATGCAATTATTGATTCCACTGTGTTACTAGACGAAAGTGCTTCAGGTGCTAGCGTCACTTGGAATTTTACCTCACTATCTCAAGTTGGCACCAATACCGATACCAATGTAGCACCTAGCGCTGGTGAACAAAGCACATATCCAGGAACTACTGAAGTTTTAGTTGTTACCACAGACGTAATGCCTCCAGCTGAAAGTAGATTGTTTATTAGAGATGTAGCCAACCAAATATCTATTACAGGTGCTGCCCAAGAAGGTTTAGAATTAAATTTATCTAACAATGCAACGTTAGGTACTTTCCCTTTAAGTTTTGGATATTCTAATGCAGATACTGTAAGCGGAACATTTGCAGGTAGTGTTGATGGCACTAATGTTAATGGTACTTGCTCTGGTACTTTTATTACTGATGTTGATGCTCACGGAACACTAAACCTTAACGATTTTGGATTAGGACCTTACAGTGGTAGTGTTACAAGAATTAAAACGGTTTTAGACGTAACACTTATTGTTGCTGGAATATTTAATATAGGAACTGTTACGCAAACTGGTTATTATTACTTTGATGATTCAGATGGCAGTTTGGTGTTTAGAACATCAACAAACGAATTTGACATTGATGCCTTTGGTAATCAATTTATGGATACGATTGCACTTTATGAAGCACAAGATAGAAGCACATTAAGTATCGCAAATAACACGCTTCAGTTGAGTGATATTAAACTGTTCCCTAATCCTACAGCAAATGTCTTGAACATTTCAACTTCAGATTTAAATACAATCAAATCTTTACAAATCACAGATTTGAATGGAAGGACCTTTATCAAGCTTAATGATAATTTTGAATCTATAAACGTGTCTAGCCTACAGTCTGGATTGTATTTGATTCAAATGAAAACTTCTGAAGGAAATATCACAAAACGATTTATCAAGAAGTAAACCTTACCTAAACAAAGATGACAAAAAAACCGCCTTGATTAAGAGCGGTTTTTTTGTACCTTAATAAAATATTATGAAAACAATGTAGATTATTTTCTATATTTTTATTATATTAGTCTTCTAAACAACAATTTTATGAAACAATCTCTCTATTTAGCATTGCTAGCAATCCTACTATTTAGTTGCGGCAATGACGACGACACCGACACTTCCCCAACAAATGAGCGCACCTTACCTCCTATTACGCAAACAGGCGCAAACACTTTTGGGTGTTACATTGATGATATTCTTTTTTTACCTCGTGATGGCGATGGAACATTTAATAATAGTGATCCTGCAGTTTTAGTTTGGGGAGACCCAACAGGAAACTCTCTTTACCAAGAATATGATCTTAATGATCATAAGAGTGAAAAAACAACCAGTTTATTTATACACATTCAAAACCTTCATCAAAACACTATTGATGAATATATTGTAGATGAATCTAATGGATTAACTAGTATTGATGGTATGCAGAACTCCTACATGCATTGTCGTATTTGGCGAGACGATGTTGGGAATTATCAGACTTATCTATCCTACGAAAATTCAGGAATTATTAACATCACTAATTATGATCTCACTTTAAGGCTAGTTTCTGGAACCTTTTCTGGAAGTGTAAGAAATTTTGAAACACCTCACGATACTATTCAAATAACCAATGGGCGATTCGACTTTAAATGGGATACAATTGACGAAGCAGATTTTCCATAGGTAAAAAAATAGAGGCAAACTGCCATTTGCCTCTACATATAATTTTAATCAACATCATTTATTAACTAAAATCCCTCAAAATTATGAAATTTTTTCATTTTTTGATAGTGGCTATACTATTTTATAGTACTATCTCAGCTCAGACCAAACTAGATTCTATGTTGGTCAATGTCAACCAATCTTCTGTAAATTCAGGAATTATTTACGAACGTGTCACGCAATTTGCCAATCTGTACAGTTTCAACAAAACAGAAGAGAGCAATACTGCAACCTACAAATACTTCAGACAAGCTTTATCTGAATTACATAATGCAAGTAATCAAACACGATTAATTAGTCTCGATGAACTTGAAAATAGAATTGCCAATACAACTCAAGACAATCAAGTAGAGGTTGCTATTTTAAACACACCATTTCATATTTTAAATTACAATTATGAAAATCAAAACGCAGGTGGATTATTATTGGATGAAACAAACGATACCTTTTCTGAAATATCAGGACAGCCTTCGTTTTTTGAATTACAAACCACAATAGTATCACCAACAAAGTCAATATTAAAAGGATTAGATGTGACTTTTATTTTCAATGAAGAACTTTATCTTACTAATGAAGGGAATAGCATTAAAACCTTAACTATGAATTTTGGATCAAATACACAGACTATAATTTCGGATGGAATCCTAAATACTCAAACTATTAATATTCCATATTATTCGAGTGGCACTAAAACTATTGAATGTCATGTTATCTACAATGATGACACAGAATTAACCACAAAAGCAAGTTTTTATTTTCATCACACACCCATCAATCCCTCTGCTGGTAACTTATATGGTCTTTGCACATCTATCGACCCAAGAGCTCAAGATCAATTTATTACAGCAGAAGAAGACTTTAAAGGATATCTAGACAATGACCCTAGGATTTATCCTAGAATTGATTATCGTATTTTTTATGCAGATGAATCTTTCCATGAAGATTTAGAGGTTTACAAACCTGTGATCATCATCGATGGTTTTGATCCAGGTGATCGACGTAAGATTCAAGACTGCGACTGTGAATTAGATCCGCAATGCGCCTCAGCTAGTCTTTCTAATGGTGTTTTTGATCCAGATAGACATCGCTCAATGACTGATTTGATGAGATACACAGATAATATTGGCGAAAATCAAAATATTTTATCTAATCTAAGAGCTCAAGGTTACGACGTCATTATGGTAAATCAACCCACTTATAACACAACAAATTTAGATACAGGCGAAACAGTAACTATTGATGGAGGCGCCTATTATATTGAAAGTAACGCGCTTGCTCTTGTAGCACTAATCAAGCATATTAAGCAACGATTAACTGAAGTTAATAGTGATGAAGATATCGCTATTGTTGGACCAAGTATGGGAGGCCAAATTTCTAGATATGCTCTAGCCTATATGGAACAAAAATTTGAAGAAACTAATGATCCTGATTGGGATCATAAAACCAGATTATGGGTAAGTGTCGACAGCCCGCATCTTGGTGCCAATATTCCTTTAGGTGATCAAGCTTTAATTTATCTAGCAGGACCTGTCTCAGGAAGTGATTCTGCAAATGATTTTTACTTCAACCAATTAGGCAGTATTGCCGCAAAACAACAATTAATAGAATTCCACAGAAACCCACTTTATCCTTTTGATGGTCCATCTGTTCCTTACTTGGCTAACGATGAATTTTTAAACGGTCGTGTTGCTTCACAAGGTTATACTTATGATCATGGCTCTTTTTTCTTTAGAAATTACTATAACAATCAAGAGAGTAATGGATTAGCCGATTCTCATGGGTATCCACTTAATTTAAGAAAAATCGCATTGGTAAACGGATCATTAACTGGTAAGACCATTGGTCATAATGGTGAAAATGTGCTAAACATCAGAGGGTTTCAAAGAGTAGAAATAGACTTATGGATTGGTTCAATAGTTTTTGATATACATATTGCTAGCTTAGAAAGTGATTTTATGCCATCTAATACAGCAGGATTTAAAAAAATTGCTCGATTTAAAGCTGGATTTGATAATATCACACATCAAGCTATGAATATTAACTCTAGAGATAATATGGATATTGTTCCTGGTGGATGGTTTGCAGCTCAAAGTGAAATCGCAGAATCAATCTTAGGAACATCTCCAGTGAATGACCTAGGAGGAAGCTTTTGGGAGTATCCTGGTAATAATATCTTTTATTGGTTTTCAAATTTTTCTGGTGATAGTGAATGGCAACTTCGCGAGTTTAGACCTAACCATTCCTTTATACCCTCTTTCTCAGCAATTGCTCATAAAAATCCTGATCAAAGTTGGCTAGATCCTTTAGACTATAATTTGGTTTGCAAGAACGATACTTACTTTGACAGCTATTTTGGACATGATGAAAACACCCAACATACAAGTTTCACAAAAGAAAGTGCAGATTGGCTTTTCAAAGAATTAGCAGGAGAAGAACAACTACCAAACTATCCATTAGAAAATGACGACTTAAATGGTGACACTTCATTTTGTATAGACGAAATAAGAACCTACGCTTTTGGAGCATGTAAATTACCTTCACACCCAACATGGTATGTATCTCCTAACCTTGAAATTTTAGACATTAACAATGTAACTCAGAGCATAACAGTTAAAGCACTAAGTAATGGTAACGCACACGTTTCTGCAATCATTGAAGATGGGAGAAGCTTTAATAAGAATATATTTATAGGGCAGCCTGACGTTATATCTATTGAAAAGGTTAGTAAAATTAAAACAGGACTTACAGATCCTATAAATACTATTGATAGTTGTGAAGATATTGCTTTTAAACTAAACATGTTACCTAGTAATGAAGAGGTTTTTGAAGTGGAATGGGAACAAATCTCGTCTAACTTCACTTGGTCTACCTCTGATGATGAATATGTAATTATAAGTCCGCAATGTAATGGTCAAATATTTTTTAAAGTAAGGATGAAAAACGATTGTGGTTGGTCTGATTGGAAGACTATCGAATATGATATAAAGCATTGTAATGATAATTGTAGCGATAGTAACTCTGGAAGTATTACAAGTGATAAATTTTTAATCTACCCTGTACCAGCAGACGACACACTCAATGTAAAAGTCACTAATCAAGATATTGGGCTACTTTTAGATTCACAAAACTTAGTAATCAAATTATTTACAAGTTCTGGTTGGTTAGTATACGAAGCAAATGCAACTTCAACACATACATCTATAAATGTTAGTAACCTTATAGCAGGTGTTTATACACTCGTTATAGAATTTGATGATATCCTAGAAACTCATCAAATTATAATTCAATAAAAAATAAGAGCGCTCAAATTTGAGCGCTCTTTAAGTTTAAAAACTAACTAAATTAATCCAACACAATATCTATTTCTACACCATTGTTAAAGGTAAATGTTGCTTGATTATCACAATCACCTGAACCAAAATCAAAAACACCTCCAAAATTTGTGCGCTGCACATCAACATTACCACTCACAAAATAGCTACAAATAACTTCTCTTCTTAAAGGCGTTAATACATCATAAGTATGCGTATTACCATTCACAAATGTTGTTGTCCAGTCTCCAGTAACTTCAAATACATTATCAACAAACACACCACTACCAAAACCTTCAATCCATTCTCTAACTTTTTCTCCAGAACGATTGGCCTGCAAGCCATTTGACCAAATAACAGTTAAATCTAACGTGTGCGTAAATTGAGGGTTTCCATTGATATTAGATAATTGTCTCAAAATGGTTCTACTTCCTAACACTTGTTTTGTATCAAAATAGAAATCCACTAAGTTATAAGTAATCAATACCTCCTGTGCTTCTATATCTCTTGTATAAGAAAAGACTATTTGACCACGTAATAGGTGATTATTAATTAAACATCCTTCGGTTCCAAAATCTAAAGTAACCTCTCTAAATCCTTGTTGCGCAACAACAGTTATGGTGACACAACTTGGTATAAACGAAGATGCATTAGAGGCTGCTCTATCAAGATTATTGCTCTCTTCAGTTTCATAAGCGTCAATAATAATATCGCTAATCGTTTCTCCTACAATATCAACCTCAGCAGCACGTCTAAGTTCTGTTGTGTCTTCAGTTTGTAGTTCTGTTTCAGAATTATTATCCTCATCCTTACTACAGCCAGTTAACATTGTCGTCAATGCTAATAAAGCAAATACGTATCGATTTAAAATTTTGTTGTTCATAATGATATTTTTAATAGTTAATATAATGTTAAGACTTAGCACATTCCAAAAGGTTTAAAATCCACTAATAAAAACTTAGACAAACCTTGTAAATCATTAAAAATTACTATATTTGCCGCTTGAAAGAAAGACTTTCAACGTACATAACAATCATTTACAATAATATTAGCATGTATTTAACAAAAGAAGATAAAGAGAAACTCTTTAAAAAACACGGCAAAAACGCCAAAGACACTGGTTCTGCAGAAGGACAAATTGCTTTATTCACAGAACGTATTAACCATTTAACAGAACACTTAAAAAAGAATCGTAAAGATTTTAACACGGAGCGTTCACTAGTTAAATTAGTAGGTAAACGTCGTGCTTTACTAGATTATTTAACAAAGAAAGATATCATGAGATATCGTGCAATTGTTAAAGAATTAGGATTAAGAAAATAATATTAAAGAGGCTTTATGCCTCTTTTTTTAATACATAACTCTTGCGAAAGAGTTTAAACTATCGCAAATAAGAAGCTAGATCTTGATTAAGTTCAAGACTAAAGGTTTTTCATTGGTCAAGACATCACGTCTTACAACAACAACTACAACACAACGACCATTGTTTAACAGGATTTAATTCGTGATTTCGAGTAACCTCAATCACCGAATTAAACAAGAATTAAAAATTATGATTCCAAAGACATTTAAAGAGGTCATTGACCTAGGTGATGGTAGAGAAATTTCTATCGAAACCGGAAAATTAGCAAAACAAGCGCATGGTAGCGTTGTGGTTCAATCAGGAAAATGTATGTTGTTATGTACTGTTGTTTCCAATTACCATCAAGCTGATGTAGATTTTTTACCTTTAACAGTAGACTATAGAGAAAAGTTTGCTGCTGCAGGACGCTATCCTGGAGGATTCTTCAAAAGAGAAGCTAGACCTAGTGATGGAGAAGTACTAACAATGCGTTTAGTAGACCGTTGTTTAAGACCATTATTCCCAAAAGACTATCACGCAGAAACGCAAGTGATGATACAATTAATGTCTCATGACCCTGAAGTTATGCCAGATGCTATGGCAGGTTTAGCGGCTTCTGCTGCAATTCAATTATCTGATGTGCCATTTGAAACTGCGATCTCAGAAGTAAGAGTTGGTCGCGTTAATGGTGAATTCATTATCAATCCAACATTTGAACAATTAGACGCTTCAGATATTGATATGATGATTGGTGCTTCAGCAGATTCTGTAATGATGGTTGAAGGTGAAATGGATGAAATTTCTGAAGAAGAAATGGTAGAAGCTATTAAAGCTGCACACGAAGCTATTAAAATTCAATGTGAAGCCCAATTAAGATTAGCTGAAGCCTTTGGTAAGAAAGAAACTCGTGAATACGATCCTGAAGTTGAAGATGAAGCTTTAGCAAAAAAGATCCACGAGATGGTCTATGATAAAACATATGCTATTGCAAAAGCTGGTTCTGCTAAACATGAAAGAAGTGCTGCCTTTAGCGACATTAAAGAAGAGGTTTTTAATTCATTCTCTGAAGAAGAGCAAGACGAATTAGGAAAATTGATCCATAAATATGTGGCAAAAGCGCAAAAAGAAGCGATTAGAAATTTAACTCTTAATGAAGGGTTACGTTTAGATGGTCGCCAAACTACTGATATTAGACCAATATGGTGTGAGGTTGATTACTTACCATCAACGCATGGTTCGGCAATATTTACACGTGGTGAAACTCAAGCTTTAGCAACTGTTACTTTAGGAACCTCAAGAGATGCTAATATGATTGACATGCCATCTTATGAAGGTGAAGAACGTTTCTATTTACATTACAACTTCCCTCCTTTTTCAACAGGTGAAGCACGTCCGATAAGAGGAACCTCTAGACGTGAAGTTGGTCATGGTAATTTAGCACAACGCGCCTTAAAAGGCATGGTTCCTGAAGATTGTCCTTACACTGTTCGTGTGGTTTCAGAAGTGTTAGAATCTAACGGTTCGTCTTCAATGGCAACTGTTTGTTCTGGTACTATGGCACTAATGGATGCTGGTGTTCAATTAAAAAAGCCTGTATCTGGAATTGCTATGGGATTAATTTCAGATGGTGACAACTATGCTGTGCTTTCAGATATTTTAGGCGATGAAGACCATTTAGGTGACATGGATTTTAAAGTAACTGGAACTGCAGATGGTATTACAGCCACGCAAATGGATATTAAAATCAAAGGACTGTCTTATGAAATTTTAGTGAAGGCATTAATGCAAGCTAGAGATGGTCGTTTACATATTCTTGAGAAATTAACAGATACTATTTCTACACCTAATGACGACGTTAAAGATCATGCACCAAAAATGATCACTAGACGTATTCCAAACGAATTTATTGGCGCATTAATTGGTCCTGGTGGAAAAGTGATTCAAGAGTTACAAAAAGAGACCAATACGACTATTGTTATTAATGAAGATCCAGTAACCGAAGAAGGTATTGTAGAAATTTTAGGTGTTGGAGCAGAAGGCATTGCTGCTGTAGAAGCAAAAATTGATGCCTTAATGTTTAAGCCTGAAGTTGGTAGCATTTATGAAGTAAAAGTAATTAAAATGCTTGATTTTGGTGCTGTTGTTGAATATACGGAAGCTCCAGGAAATGAAGTATTACTTCACGTAAGCGAATTGGCTTGGGAGCGTACCGAAAATGTTTCTGACGTGGTTAATATGGGAGATATTTTTGATGTAAAATACTTCGGAATTGATTCTAGAACCAAGAAAGAAAAGGTATCTCGTAAAGCCATCTTACCGAAGCCTGAAGGTTGGCAAGACAGACCGAAACGCGACAACAACAATCGTGGCAGAGATAACAAAGGTAGAGATAATCGTAATCGTGATAACAGACGCGATGATCGAAAACCAAGACAAGATAATAAAGAAGATTAAATAATAAATCAAGGTCTTTTCATATATTTGAAAAGACCTTTTTATTTCAAAACGAATGAAAAATATTTTACCTGTTACATTTTTTTTACTTGGGATTTTATCATCTTGCTCAACAGATGAAAACACCGATGAGCAAATCAATGATCAATCTATTCAATTTAGTAATTTTATTATTAAGTTTTATGATGTTCAAAATGGAAATCCTGAATTAGTAATTGATTCAACTAATTATCAACTAACTGATAACAGAATAATTAGTGCAGGAGGTATTAGATTCTCTTCAAATTTAGAGAGGAGTTTCAATTATACTTATACAAATGACAAACTTTCAGAAATAACTGAATTTAGAGATGGAGAATTATATAAAAGAGAGCTATTTAATTATGATAATAACAATGAATTATTTGAGTACATAGAAGAATTTGTTGTTAACTCAAATGAAAGCTCTTATACAAAGTATGAGTTCGAGCATACTAATGACACTATTTATTCCACACAAAGTTTTAGTGATGATGGAATTAACTTTGATGACAATTTACTAAGCAAACACGTATTAGATATTAATGACAAATGTACTTATTATTCAGGTCGGTTTATAATTGATGACGAGGACAGATATGTTGAAACATATATTTATGATGCAAATGAAAACCTTATTACCGAATCTGATTTTGCTATTTCTCAACAAAGCGGTATGTTAGAACCAAGCATAGTTAATCAAATAATTCCAAATACAGACACTAATCCATATTATTTAATAAATGTGGCTACTTACACAAAAAAGACATTGATGCTATTGTATCCATTTAAAAATAATGGTGTAAATCTAATTACTGCAAGTCGTATTTCTCCTAATACAATTGAAACATTTAACACTAATTTCGGTGAATCTGAATCTATAATTTTAAGTTCATCCAACAACAATATTACCAATAATAATGAGTTTAGATTTTATTTAGCTGGGAATTATTTCAGTAAGGAAACCAGAGAATACTACGTTGAATAGTTTTTATTTTAATTTCACATAATAAAATGTCACTATCAAACTTAAAAATAAGCATAGTAACTCGAGTAAAAAGCTAAGATCAAAATAATTAGTAATAATAAAAAAACATATTAAAGCTCATAAGAATACATAAAGGAAATTATCTTATAATGCTATTTTAACTCAACCAGAAGGTTAGCTTTTAAGACACCCAATAGAATTAGAAATAATTTATCTACTTATTTAAAAACCTTACATACTATATGTAAGGTTTTTTTTATATAGACGCAACCTTTGTATACATTTCAAGACTATAGGTAAAACAATAAAACATGAACCATGAAAATTAATGTCATTTTATTACTGTTAGCTACTGTCTTTTTTTCTTGCTCTAATAACGAAAGCAATGAAAGTGAAAATGAAAACCAACCAAAGCTGATAATGGTAACAGAATTAATCACACAAAATGGTGAATTAACTGACTTTGGTCCAGAAAGTAATGTTACATACCAATACAATCCTAATAACTATGTTTCTGTGTTAACAGCTTCAGGAGGTTATGCAAAAGAATTTACATATAATTCAAACAATCAAGTTACTAGTGAAACTTATAATAATGAGAATGGTGTTTCTTATACAATCAACTACATATATGAGAACGGATTAATTACTATGGAAACCTATGAAGATGACAGCTATGTAGAATTTATTTACACAAATAATCTGGTATCTCAAATGCTCTTCAACTATCCTAACAACCCTCAAAACAATGGCTCAATATCATTAACTTATGATTCTAATGGGAATATCATAAACTTAATAAATGATGCAACATCTGAAATATTTGAAAGTTATGACTATGACACTATGATAAACCCTTTTAGCACTTTATTTCCTTCTGCGTATAACAAAATAAAGAGGATATCAAATAATAATATGATCTATAGAGAAGATTGTAACCGAACCACAGTCTATGATTATAATGACCTAAATTTACCTGTGAGCTCTACTTACAATGATTGTGGAGGGTTTACCAAAGAAAGAGCCTATTTTTATGAATAGAAATACCTTCGCTAGGTATTGAAATAAATCTGATTAAACCTAAATTGAGTCAACTAGATAACCTTATAAAATCTTGTAAAAAAAACGACATTAAAGCTCAGAGCAAACTCTATGAGCTTTATAAGGATAGTCTATATATTTTAAGTTTAAAGTATTGTAAAAATAAAGAAGAAGCTCAAGACAACTTGCAAGATGCTTTTGTTGATATTTTTAGTAAGATAAAGTCTTATAATGCAAGCGGATCTTTTGAAGGTTGGATGAAAAGAATTACCATAAATAAAGCTATTGACAAGTACAAAAGAAAGAAACACGTTGCCATAGAAATTAATAATGATATTCTTGAAGACACTAATATAAGCGTCTCATTGGTAGATAACATACCTCTAAATGATATTTTAAAAAGCATTCAAGAATTACCATCACAATACAGATTAGTATTTAACCTTTATGAACTCGATAATTACAGTCATAAAGAGATATCTAAGCTTCTTGATATTAGTATTGGTACTTCAAAATCTAATTTACACAGGGCAAAATGTATATTAAAAACCAAGATGCAAAACCACCATTCACTTGTGTCACAACAAAAACTAACATCTAATGGAAACTAAAAAAGACATTGGAACAGCTTTAAAAGATAGGCTAGAGTCCTTTAATGATAGCCCAAATGATTTAGTTTGGATGCAAGTAGAGCATAGCCTATTGAAGAAAAAGAAGAAAAGACGTTTAATATTCTGGTTATTCAGTATAGGTTTGGGTATTACAGCATTCTCAATTTTCATTTATTTGAACAACTCCAATACATCAGAAATTCAAGATTACAATACCATTGAAAAAGAAGTCATAAATCAAACCGTAAATTCTGAAACTAATAATCAAAAAGATCAATTGAATTCAGATAAAAATAATACTTCTGAAAGCATTAAAGATGCCCTTAACGTTTCTCAATATGAAACTTCTAAAAACTCCTTATCAACGCAACAAGACAAACAAAATATTAGAGCTGATAAAAATTCGCAAAGTCAAAATTCAAAGGGATCTGATTCATTAAGAATTCATTCTAAAAATAGAATATCTTATACGTCATCAAAAAATTCAAACAAACAAAAAACAAATGAAAACGTCTTAAAAGATAAAGTTCTAATTAAAGATCCTAATGCAACTTCTTTTGAAAAAGAATACAGTGAAGCTAGTCTCACCAAAAATAAAAAGCTGACATCTACAAAAAGTAATCCGAAAGAAACATTACAAGAGCGCTCGAAGCTTTTAACAAATTATGAAGAACGTAAAGACAATTCTATTGCTACTAAAAAAGACAGTTTGCAAATTACTAGTGAACAATTAGATACTGCTGTTGAAAAGGATTCTGTTTCAGAATTGCTTCTAGATGAAAACAAAACCAAAGATTCTCTAAATCAGAATGAAAGATCTAAATGGTCTATTTCACCAGTTGGAACCCTATCTTATTACGGAGCCTTTGGTGAAAAAACTTCGGATAATACTTCTTTTAACTACGGAATATTAGTTAGTTATAAATTAAAAGACAGATTATATCTTAGAACAGGAATCAAAAGCTTGAACCTGAATCATACTTTTAGTCAAGACTCATTACGTTTTAAAAACCAAGTGAAATATTTGGAGTTCCCATTAGAAATCAAGTACAACACAAACGAAAATAACTTAAGTCCTTATTTCACTGGTGGCATCAGTTATTTTTCATTACAAGATGCTACCACAAACAATGAAAACAATCCCGAATACGTATCTGCAGTATCAATAAACGCAGGCATTGGTCTAGAATACAAATTATCTGAAAGCCTATTATTTAATCTTGAGCCTAGTTTTGCTTATCAGCTTCGACCATTTCGAAAGGAAGATAATTTGAATCCTTTTATACTATCGGTAAACTTTGGGATAATTTATCGCTTTTGACTTTGCGCATTTATTATGATGGTTTCTTTTGTACCTATTTCTGTTAAGAAACTATTAACAACATAAAATGATTTGTCTTTCCCATATATTTTTCTTATGTTATAAGTTATGACACAAGTAGATAAAGAAACAAACAAAGACATTTTAGAAAATTCGGTTGAATATTTAGAACAGCATGGTTTTGAAAATATCAAGGCAGACACTGAAGGTTATGAAACTCCTAAATCCTTCCTTAAAAAAGGAAGTTCCATATCAATAACGCCAGATATCGTAGCCGAAAAAAATGGTAGGACACATTATTTTGATATTAGTATCAAAAGTAAAAAACCAAGATTATTAAAATCGAAGTGGTTATTTTTAAACGCCATAAGTTCTGCTAAATCAAGACATTTCAAACTAATAACAACGCGAGGTCATTTCAAATTCACAAGAGAAATGCTAGAGGATATTAACCTTCCTAACAAAAAATTGATCAAGATTTAAATTATTTTTAATTTTTTGTAACATTTTTAGCACTTGTTACGTATAATCTAATAGTACAAATCATTTACCCAAATTTTAAACGCAAATAAATGAGACAACTCAAAATTACGAAACAGGTTACCAACAGGGAAACAGCTTCGTTAGATAAATACTTACAAGAGATTGGTAAAGTTGACTTAATTACTGCTGATGAAGAAGTAGAATTAGCGCAACGTATTAAAGCAGGTGATCAAGTTGCTTTAGAAAAATTAACCAAAGCCAATTTACGTTTTGTGGTTTCTGTTGCTAAGCAATATCAAAATCAAGGACTTACACTTCCAGATTTGATTAATGAAGGAAATTTAGGTCTCATTAAAGCTGCGCAACGTTTTGATGAAACGCGTGGTTTTAAGTTCATCTCTTATGCAGTATGGTGGATTCGTCAGTCGATTTTACAAGCTTTAGCTGAACAATCTCGAATTGTTCGCTTACCTTTGAACAAGATTGGTTCTATCAACAAGATCAATAAGACCTTTGCCTTTTTAGAGCAAAGTCATGAACGTCCGCCAAGTGCTGAAGAAATAGCTAAAGAATTAGATATGACCATCAATGACGTAAAAGAGTCTATGAAAAACTCTGGTCGTCACGTATCTATGGATGCACCTTTAGTTGAAGGTGAAGACTCTAACTTATACGATGTTTTACGAAGTGGAGAGTCTCCTAATCCTGATAAAGATTTATTACATGAGTCTTTAAGAACTGAAATTGAGCGTGCTTTAGAAACCTTAACACCAAGAGAAGCAGATGTAATTCGTTTGTATTTTGGATTAGGTAATCAGCATCCAATGACGCTAGAAGAGATTGGAGAAACATTCGATTTAACACGTGAGCGTGTAAGACAAATTAAAGAAAAAGCAATTAGACGTTTAAAGCATACGTCTAGAAGTAAAATATTAAAGACCTATTTAGGTTAGTAAACACCTTTTTTTACGACCTAATAACAGTAACAAACAGTTACACTCAAGCAATTGAGTATCTCATAACTGTTCGTTTTTTGATTGATGAAAGAACCCACGGCTGATTACCGTGGGTTTGTTTTTTTGTTCTATTTTTACAAAAAACTAATTATGTCTGTAAAACGTATTGCTCCATCAATTTTAGCAGCAGATTTTGCTAACCTTCAGAGAGATATTGAACTTGTAAATGATAGTGATGCCGATTGGTTTCATATTGATATTATGGATGGTGTTTTTGTTCCAAATATTTCTTTTGGAATGCCTGTATTGAAAGCCATCACTACGCATGCTAAAAAGACCATTGATGTTCACTTAATGATTGTTGATCCTGATAGATACATTAAGACTTTTGCTGAACTTGGAAGTGATAACCTAACGGTTCATTATGAAGCCTGTACGCATCTTCACAGGACAGTTCAGGCTATCAAAGCAGAAGGTATGAAAGCAGGAGTTGCTTTGAATCCACATACACCAATTGCTTCTTTAGAAGACATTATTTCAGATTTAGATCTCGTTTGTTTAATGAGTGTAAATCCAGGTTTTGGTGGTCAGAGTTTTATAGAAAACACCTATTCTAAAGTCAAGCAATTAAAATCTTTAATTACTGCTAAAGGCGCTTCAACACTCATTGAAATTGATGGTGGAGTCACTGATAAAAATGTAAAACAGCTTGTTGATGCAGGCGCAGATGTACTAGTAGCAGGCAGCTTTGTATTCAGAAGTGAGAACCCTCAAGCCACTGTAAGTCACTTAAGAACATTAGCTAATAGTTAAAAAAGAGCTTATTTTTTCTTTTTATTGCCTGTATAACCATAGCCATAACCATAACCGTAGTTATAGCCATATCCATAAGATTTGCTTGCTCCAACACCATTAATTACATAAGCCATATTCTTTAGTTTTCCTGTTAGATATAAGTCTTCAGAGAAGCCTAATATCTTTTTATCAGTAAAGTTAGCTCTTGCAATATAAACTGTTACGTCTGCAAATTTAGAAATTAGCATTGTATCTGTTACTAGAACAGTTGGCGCTGTATCTACGATTACATAGTCATACAACCCTGTGGCATGCTTAATTAAATCTTCAAATCTCCAATTGGTCAATAAACTAGTTGGGTTAGGAGGAATATTACCAGACAACAAAATATCGTGATTCTCATGCTTATCAAATCCTTTTATGAGAAGCGATTGCCAATCAACACTAGAATCATTTAAATAATCTGAAAGACCTGGAGTCGTTTTATCAAATTTAGTATGTGAATGAATTTGAGGGTTTCTTAAATCGGCTCCTATTAACAAGACTCTTTTACCCATACTAGAGAGTGCCAGGGATAAGTTTATACTTATAAATGTTTTTCCTTCACCTTTAATTGTAGAGGTACAATAAATAACTTTACCTGTTTCATTATCATCAGTTAAGGGCAACATATAATTTACATTAGAACTCAATATTCTGAAGGACTCAGCTAGTGTAGATCTATCATTTGGGTCATCAAAAATAGACCTGTCCTTTTTGCTTATGTCTGGAACCTCAGCAATAATAGGTATCTTATTGTTTATTCTAAGAATATCTTCTTTTTCATGAATCTTAGTGTCAAACATAAAAACAATAAACAAGATTCCAAATGGCACTAAAAAACCAGCTAAAATGGCAGCGGCATAAATGACATTAGGTTTTGGAGTCTTTGGAGTTGAAGATGATAAGGCGTAATCAACCACCTTAATTGAAGGCTCGGTAATAGCAAGGTTAATTGCAGCTTCTTCACGCTTTTGAAGTAAAAGAAGATATAAGCTCTCCTTAATCATTTGTTGGCGTTCAATAGCTCTTAACAACTTTTCTTTTTCAGGAATTTGAGCTACAGTACCCGAGACTTTATTTTTTCTTTTTCTCAATTGCTTTTCAGACATTTCTAACTGTCTGTTATAACCATTTAAGGATTTAGTAATATTTCGTCTCAAATCACTGATCTTTGCCTTAGTGATTATTACCGTTGGATTATTTTCACCTCCACTATTATTAAGTCTATCTTTATCAAGAACAGCTTGATTATATTGTGCAATTAGAGATGTTATATTTTCATTTTGAAGACCAATATTTTCAGGAATCAATTTTCCTTCCTCAGTAGGTCTCACTGCTTCATTTAGAATACCTACTATTGCCATTTGATTCTCAATCTTGTAAACTTCATCTTCAGACCTAGCTCTCATATCAAGACCTATTTGAGCATCAGCTTCCAAATCAACTAGATTATTACGCTCTTTGAACTCCTTTCTATCAATTTCAATAGAATCTAATTCTTCAGCTAGAAAAATGAATCTATCATCAATAAAATCAATTGTTCTTTGAGACACTAATTGTCTATCTTTTATACCATCATTATCAAAAATGGTAAGAAGTGTATCTAAAATTCTCTCTGAACGTAATCTACTTTCTCCTTTAATAGATAAATTAAGTAAGTCACTCTGGTCTCCAATAGCTTCAACTCCAATTTGAGACCGCAATGCTAAGGCAGCAGTTTTTAAAGGTCCCATAAACACTTTAAAGCTCTTCCCTACACTTTCTTTATAAGATTCTTCTGTATAAATACCAATTTCAAAAGGTAGTATACTATCTGTATTTGTAAGAACATCATGTGGTAAAGTATACACATCGTTACTCTTCAAGTTAGTAACCTTAAATTTGTCTTCCTCTACATCTATAGAGTAGGAACTTACCTTTTCAATACTGTCTGGGGCTACACGTTGATAAAATTCAAAGGGGAGTTCAGCAATTTGAGCTGTTTGAATGGTCCCTTCTTCATAGAAATAGGTATTTAACTTTAATCTTTTAGCAACTTTTTCGAGAAGGAGATACGAAGTTATGATCTCCATTTCATTCTCTAAGTTAATATTTTTTCGTTTAAATATAAATGCTGAAGTCGGTAACTCTAAACCTTCTGACTCATCTAATATTTTGATCTTAGCAGAGGTTTCATATATTCTGGGTGCATATCTCACATAAACATAAGCACCTGCTAAAGCTACTACTAGAGCCAAGATAAACCAAGGCCAGTATCTCAGATACCTATTAAATTCTTGTTTTAAGTTTGCATTATCATCCTCGAGAATAGTAAATGCTGCATTATTGTTATTTACTTGTTGAGCTTCCATCTATAAAATCTATCTTGATAATAATATAATTGAACTTAAAACTACAGAAGCTACAGAAAGTAACACTGCTATGTCGCTAATATAGCCCGAACTTGTAACTCTAGGTTTATTAGGATTTACAATAATGACATCATTAGGTTTAAGAAAATAAAATTCAGATTGCATAAAATCTGTATTGGTAATATCAACATGAGTTATTTGTCGAGAACCATCTACTTCACGCATTAAAATAATATCATCTCTCTTTCCTTTAATGGTTAAATCTCCTGCATAACCAAGTGCTTGAAAAAAATTCAGATTCTGTTCTGTGTAAGCAAACGTTCCAGGATTAGTAACTTCTCCTAAAACCGTAATCTTTGTGTTGACAATTCTAACAAAAACTCTTGGGTTTTTTAAATGACCTCCTTTTATAAGCTCATCTTTGATTTTCTCTCTTACCTCGTGAATGGTTAAATTAATTACAGATATCTCTCCTAAAGAAGGGAAATTAATAGTTCCTTCATTAGTTACCAAATACCCTTCAAGTTGAAGAATCAGCAGGTTAGGTATTAATCCATTTTGACCAACACTACCTTGATTGTAAGCTCGTGAAGCTTCAGGTATCAAAGTTTCAACATCAATCTTTAAAATATCATTAGGTTGAATTGTAATTGTTTGGTAATTGATTTCAGCTGTACTATTTTCAACGGCATCCTGAACATATAACAGGTCCTTTTTTGAAGCACAGGATGTTAACACAGAAATAAATAATAATATCCAGAACTTTGATTTCATATGCTTAGTAAATTATTAGAGGAAGCAAATATAATCTATTTCAAGTAATCTCAAAGAGGAAAGTCTAAAGTCGTTAGACCTTAACACTTTTACCCTTCTTACTAAAGACACGTTTAAGCACAAAAGGAGCACAATAAAGTAGTGAGCCATATATTAAAAGCAGTCCTATTTGGGTATTCAAATTGAGATGAAGCATATTAAATGCAATAAATACAATTATTAGATTTATAAAAACAATAGTAAATGTAGTTTGTACATGCGAATATCCTGCCTGAATAAATCTATGATGAATATGATTCTTATCCGCCTTAAACGGACTTTTCTTTAATATGACTACTCGTATAAAGAATATACGAAGTGTGTCTATTAATGGAAAAAACAACATTGCAAATGCTAATGCAGGTGAATCTCTAAAATATTGAGAATCTACATTTGTTTGAGATTGCGAAATAAAACTTATTGTAAAAAACGCTAATAGAAAACCAACAATCATTGAGCCTGTATCTCCCATAAAGATTTTGTTTTTGGAAGAAAAGTTCAATCGCAAAAAGGCTATTAACGCACCCATTAAAGCAACAGATATAGTCGCTAAACTCAACGCTCCAGAACTATAAAACAACACACTAAAAATAGCGCCTATTAGCAACGCAATACTACCTGCTAATCCATCAACACCATCGATTAAATTGTAAGCATTAATAATCAGGATATAAACAAATAAGGTAAACCCAATAGACACCCAATACGGTAGAATATCGACATCTAATATTTTAGAAAACCCAACAATCCTTGTATCTGTGAATATAATTAATAACAATGCTGCTAACAGCTGTCCGATAAACTTTTTTCGTGCAGAGAGTACAGTTAAATCATCTTTCAGACCAAGAAAGAACAGAATTGTCAATGCTCCCATCACTAAAAGCAAAACTTTTGTATTTAGCCAGGCACCAACAATGGTCATCACGACAACAAGGCTTAAAAAAATCCCAATTCCTCCAAGCGTAGGTGTTTTGTTAGAATGCATACTCCTGCTATCAGGCTCATCCATAAGATGCTTTTCTTTTGCGACATATAATATCGTAGGAAAGGTATGATATGCTATTACAAATGCTAAAACAAAGGCACATAACAGCCAAATAACTGGATTAACTTCAGGGTTGAAATTTTCAAGTAATGTTTTAATCATAAGGTCAACTATAAGACATGAATCTCTTCGCGTCTCTGATTAATAGCATTGCGCAAGATACAAATTTCTGAATAAGTGCAGTAAATACAGTATAAAATCTCGATAATACTACATAAATTCAGACCATTAACAATTAGGGATGAACCTTTTTAAAACATCTACGATGCGTTCAGCTGTATGACCATCCCAAAGCGGTATCTCATTTCCACTTTTCCAATTCCCTTCGAATAATTTATTCAAGTAAGGTTTGATGTTTTTTGGATTAGTACCTACTAACTCATTAGTTCCTAAGGTAATGGTTTCAGGGCGCTCAGTATTATCACGTAGCGTTAAACAAGGCACTCTAAGCATTGAAGCTTCTTCTGTAATACCTCCCGAATCTGTAATAACAGCTTTCGCACGTTCTACCAAATAATTAAACTCTAAATAACTCAAAGGCTCCACCATATGCAGCCTAGGATGAGAAATATTCAAACCTTTTAAGATTTTAGCTGTTCTTGGATGCACAGGAAACACTAATGGCAAATTGTTGGTATTTGCAATAATTTCATCAATCATATGCTTCAACTGAGCTTCTTCATCTACATTGGCAGGTCTATGGAGCGTCATTACAATGTAAGCCTTTTCAGAAAGCCCTAAATCAGTCCACACTTGAGGCTTAATAAAGTTTGGTCGTTGTTTAAAAAGTGTATCAATCATTGTATTTCCAACGAAAAAAATCTGATCGTCATTAACACCACTTTCTCTTAAATTTTTGTTTGCTGTATCTGAAGTTGTAAAAAAGTAATTGGTTATACTATCTGTAACCAACCTATTAATTTCTTCAGGCATTGTCCAGTCATCAGAGCGAATTCCGCCTTCAACATGAGCTACCTTTGTGTGCAATTTTTGAGCCACCAACGCACATGCCATTGTAGAGGTTACATCACCAACTACAAGCACTAAATTTGCAGGATTAGCTAATAACTCTTGCTCAAAACTCACCATTATATTTGCGGTTTGTTCAGCATGGCTTCCACCACTACACTCTAAATTAACATGTGGTTCAGGAATTTGAAGCTGATCAAAAAAGCTTCCTGACATATTTTTATCATAATGTTGACCTGTATGCACTAAGCGAAAATCCATAGCAAACCCTTCAGATTTAGCCTTTTGAATTGCATGGATTATAGGAGCTATTTTCATGAAATTAGGTCGCGCTCCTGCAATTATAGTAATGTTATACATAAACTGTATATGAAATTGAATTAATAACGATTGAGATGCAAATTAACAAAAAATCGCACTAAATGGATTTGTCTTTTAATTCTTGATGGTTGTTTCAACAATCTGTAAGTCCATTCCATGTTGTTTTTTACCCACCATTCTGGTGCGCGCTTGACGTTGCCTGTGTAAACATCAAAACTTCCTCCTAAACCTTGATATACTGCTTGATGCTCTAGTTGAATTTTTTCCATGAGCAATTCTTGCTTAGGAGATCCCATTGCAATGAACACGACATCAGGCTGATGCATTTTTATATCTTTTATTAAAGCTATTTCTTCTTCGGAAGTTTTTATATAACCATTTCTGTAGTTACAAATTGTAATCCCTGGAAATTCAGCTTTTAATTTATCAACTGTTTCATCAATAACCTCTTGTTTCCCTCCAACCAAATAGAACGACTTCGTTTTGTAATAGTTTGCAACGACATCTAACCAAAGTTCACAACCTGGTATTTTAACGACATCTTTTATTCCTTTTTTCTGAAGTGCCCAAACAGCTCCAATACCATCTGGATAACCTAAATTTCTATTTATTAATGCACGACTATCATCTGTTGCATGAAGAATTTTTTCAGCGTTGACAGCAACCATGATCTTTTTATGATCAAAAGCATATTGCATTAATTCCTTTCTTGAAGAAGGCGCAAAAGTGATGACTCCATTTAAAGATTTAGATTCCATTAATTAGCTGTTTTGATTTCAAGCAAATAATGCGCCATAGCATTGAACATAAAGGCATTACTCCAACGCATGTATGAAATTTTAGAGCTTATTCCTTTTTTTAATTGGTAGTAAAAATACCCTTTTTTGTCCTGCATATTATCAATCGTCCAATCTAAAACTTTTGACAATAGATCATGATGATTTTGAAAAACCTTTAATTTAGATAACGTTACAATTACCTGAGCTGGGCAATGAATATCTATAGGGTAAGTTCTATCGTGATAATATTTAGGCATGCCATTACTTTCAAAAAACTCATTGACATAAAAACGCACGCCTTTGTCAATGTACTTTTGAAAACTATAATCTTTGGTGTTTTGCTGATAGGTTTCTATAGCATCTAGATTAAACCCTGTATGAAAACTATCTTTCCAAGATTGAATTGGCAACAAACCATAAATCCAAGAACCATCTTCTTCTTGTAAATCACATGCAGCCAAAACAGCCTTTTTTGCTAATGCAGCGTGCTCTTGATTCTGCTTATATTTATAAGAATAACTCAAAATTTTAGCACCTAATAACGATGCATTGATCACCGTATTGTTTCCGTCTTTGATACTATATGAAAAAATAAGTCCTTCGCCATGAGGTGTTCTCGACAAATCGTTTAACACAAACTCTGCAGCAGATAAGGTTTCGTTTAAAACGGTTTCATCTTTAGTAATTTCATAACTTTCAATTAAGGCTTCAACACAAAAACAAGTTGCCACAACTGTAGGTGTATGCTTTTGAAACAAGAATAGTCGTCTAGCTTGCCAATCGAAATTATAACCCCAAGCTGATCCTGAATACCCTTTACTTCTTAAATCTAAAAGTAATTGTGTGATTTCTTTTATGTGTTGTAACAACTCGGCTTTAGTTCCGAAATCTTCGCAACCGCTTTCAGCTAATTTATATAACCTACAATAGCCTAGAAGAAACAAGGCTACACCTTTGGCATTGTATTCTTTTGGAACCAGTAATAGTTTTCTAAAATTAATCGGACTTCTCTTAAAGCCTTGAATCCAAGCCAATCTTGCCAAATCCCAATGCTTAAAAGGAAGGGCTTGAAAGACTTTAGAATTCAAACCATCATAAGGATCCCAACCTTTATATTTTTCAGCTTCACAATATGCTTTAAGTTTGGAAAAACTCTCTGAAACTTTATATATCAACCTGTTCTCCTCCACGTTTTATTGATTCTAAAACTTTAAAAGATGCCTTTGTGACTGCAACAATTTCTTCAAATGGAATTGGCGCTTGACCTTGACTAAGCAGACCATCAACAAAAGCCGTAACCATTTCTTTCTGACCTTTATTCTGATTTAAAAGCTTATCTCGTTTTGGTTTGCCTTTGCCATAAATCTTGAGCTCTTTAAAATCGTTTAGTGTTGCAGACATTCCTGCCGAAAATACCTCAACATATTCTTTGGTCATAGATTTTGAACCATTAGCATAATAACCAACCACTCCAGAAGATCCGTTTTCAAATTGGATCAAAATATTTAATGTATCATTTAACTGATTGGCATCAGGTAGTGCAGAAGCCGATATTTTTGTTGGTAAACTTCCATTGAGATAAGTGAGATAATCAATAAAGTGACATACTTCGCCTAGAACTCTTCCGCCTCCAATTTCAGCATCTTGAATCCATGTATCTTTTGGGATCGCACCAGCATTGATTCTGTAGATCATGGTCATTGGGTTATTCCCTAAGGCTTTTTTAAGCTTGGCGGTTAAAGGCGAAAAACGTCTATTAAAACCAACCATAACAGAAGTCTTGGCTTTAGACTGTGCACTTATGATCTCATCTAATTCTGACTCTAACAAGCATAAAGGTTTCTCAACAAAAACATTTTTGTTGGCTTGTAGACTTTTAAGCACAAATGGTCCATGAGAATCATGACGTGTTGCTACAAAAACAGTATTTGTCTTATCATCTAATACATCAGATTCTTCAGTAGCACAGAATTGAAATTTGAATTTTTCAGCAACGCGTTTAGACGTTGTTCCTGTATTTGTTAATACACCTACTCTACCTATATCTGATGATTCAGGAATATTAGGCAGCAAGTTTCCTTGCGCATAACTACCTGCTCCAATAAATGAGATGTTTACTTTTCCTAAAGAACTATTATCAGATGTTTCGATTTTAGCTTTAGAAATCGCTCTATCTACATCATACTTTAGAGCAATTCCTGTGAAAGGTTCAGATTTTGAAACGACAAGATCGAAAGCTGCTTTTGCATTATCGAACTCAAACTCATGTGTGGTGAGGTAAGCAATATCTATTCGCTTGGTTGCAATAAGATTTTGAAACGCTTCCATATTGCGTTTTTCAGTCCATCGCACATAAGGCAACGGATAATCGATTCCTTTTTCTTCGTAATTTAAATCGTAGCGTCCAGGACCATAAGAACAAGCCATTTTAAGTTCCAGTTCTTTGCGATACCAGAATGGATCACGATCAAATCCTGTTGGAACAGCACCTAAAACAACAACTTTTCCTTTTTTTCGTGCAATAGCGCCAGCAAAATTAATTGGATCGAGACTTGATGTTGCTGCAGCAATAATAACTGCATCTGCACCATAACCATTTGTAGCATTAAGAATCTGTTCTTCTGCACCAGCTGCATTTCGGGTTAATCCAAGATCGACCACATTGTTTTTGACAGCTTGATTGACAGCTGCTTCAGACACATCAACTCCAATTACAGTAACACCAGATGCTTTTAAAATCAATGCTGCTAACTGACCCAGTAATCCTAGTCCGATAACCACACAAGATTCACCTAATCGCAGATCGGCTTGGCGCACACCTTGCATTGAAATAGCGCCTAAGGTATTGTAAGCTGCATCCTTTAGATTGGTATTCGCATCTAATTTTACACAAAGGTTAATTGGCACTGAAACAATTTCGGCATGATTAGCATATCCAGCTCCAGCACAAGCAACTTTATCACCAACTTCAAATTCGGTAACACCTTCTCCAACCTCAATCACTTCACCAGCACAACTATAACCCAAAGGCGAATACGCATCTAATTTTTTCATTACAGCTCTGTACGTTTGTACAGGACCTTGTTTTTTTAGCGTATCGATAACTTGTTTCACTTGTTGCGGACGCTCTTTAGCTTTACCTATTAAACTTTTTCTAGCCGCTACAACAGTGGATCCTTCAGTACCTGCACTGATAATAGAATAATGATTTTTCACGATCACCATTCCTTTTCCAAGTTGCGGATAAGGAACTTCTTGAATAATCATATCACCTGAACCAAGCTTTTGCGTAAGTTGTTGCATTTAATCTACATTTTTATGAACCTTAGGTAATGGTCTATAAGGTTTATCTAATTCTTTTAAAATCTTAATTGGGTTTCCTGCAGCTACGACGCCTTCAGGAATATCTTTATTGACTACGGAACCTGCTCCAATAATAGAATGACTTCCAATAGTCACATTTCGCAAAACTACAGTATTCACACCAATAAACACATGATCTCCAATAGTCACATAACCTGTTCCATTATCTTCAGGGTTTATTATGTGTGCTGCACCATCATGAGATAAGATGTAACAGCCATGTGTTATTAAACAATGATCACCAATAGTTACTTTACCGCGTCTTACATCAATTTTAGCTCCTAAACTGATCATTGTATTCTTTCCAATCTTAGCTCCAGAAGCTCTTAAGAAAGACATCTGAAAAAACCTTAACAAGTTGCCAAGGTGGTGCACCATTTTTCTTATTAGTGTTTTCATGACGTCAACGTATTTTGAATTATGGTTTTAAAATCAGCTGCGATCTTCTCGATTGAAAAATTCTCAACAACATTTTTTCTGTTGTTAATTCCAATTTCAACTCTTTTGCTTTTATCTGAAATCAACTTTTTAAGCGCAACTTTTAAATCTTCAAGTTGCCCTGGAATAAATGAAAACCCATGAGTCCCATCTTCAAACACTTCACGATGAGCACCAACAGGTGTAAACACAACAGGTTTGCCTAAGGACATAGCCTCAAGAAGCGAACGCGAAAATCCTTCAGAGTAAGATGCTGTTAAAAATATGTTTGTAGACTTTAAATGTTTCATTTTATCATCACCACTTATTATTCCGAGGTTCACATAATGGTCTTTGTATTTAGAATTCAAAATGCTATTCTCGGCTTCAAAAGGGTCTTCATATTCAATTTTTTCTCCAGTATATTGATTATAAAACACACCGCGTTCTCCTTTCCTAATGTTTCCTGCAAAATAAAATTTCACATGAGGAAATTCTTCACAAATGTCAGGAATTATTTTTAAAATATCGGTATAACCCTTAGCCTTTGTCATATGACCCATAACCAATATCTTTCCGTCAATGACTTCAATATCATGTTTATCTGAAAACTCATTAATATCCATTGCTTGATACAACACACGTATTTTAGATTTTGGTACATACGGTAAAAACTGATCGTCAAGGTATTGCGCTTGCACAATGGCTGTGTCAACTTTTTTTAAACTGAAGCCAATTAACTTTTTGACCATCCCATTGAAGCCTTGAAAATTGAGCTTAAAGTGGCTTCCTCTTAAATGAATAATCACTTTTGCGCCAAAAAGTTTGCTCAATAAAATAGTCCAAGAATCGCGACCAACCCATCCTACTTGAGTTGGCGTAATTGGATAATAGACACATTTTATTTTATGAGTGATTAACAGTTTTAAAAGTTTAGAAAAGAAAATGAAAAAATTAGTGAGCATAGAAGCATCTAACTTCCCTTTTTTAGTGTTATCGGTTCTGAAGTTGGTTTTTAAAAACTTTATATCAAAAGCTTCATTTAATGTTTGAGATTCCAGAAATTGTTGCATACTCAACTCTGGACCAGAATATGGAGGTGGTGTTGGACCGATAAATAATATTTTTGGTTTCCTTTTAGGCATCTAACAGATTTATCTTCATAAGTTTTACCCAGTTTTCAACTGATAACTCCTCGCCTTTTTTATTTGCGTTTCTACAGAACTTAAGTAATTTTTCGTCATCTAATAGCAAATCAGCTATTACATCAACATTCGTTTTAAAATCGGACCCTAAGATAAAACCGTTTTCATTAGGATTTAAATAGTTGATTTCAGGACCATGTTTATCTGCTTCTAATGTAATATATGGTCGTCCATAGGCAAAAGCATGATTTATTGACAAGCCCGAATGACCAGGAACAAATACCAAACTTGACCGCGTCATTATTGGTGCAATTTTCTCTTCATCTACAATGGATTTATGCCAAATTATATTGTCATTACTTTTTAAAGCATTTTCGACTTCAAAAGCCATTGGTCCATCTCCAATGATTTCAAGTTTAAGACCCTGTACTGATTTTTGTAATTCAATAAAATATTTGAATAGTTTATCGATTTGTTTTGATTTGATCAATCGACCAATAAAGAGCATTCGTTTTTCATTTAATGGAGGATCATTATAATCATAATACTTTTTAACCTCTATGGTATCTATTGTATTATTTACCCAAAACGACTTCTTTGTTTCAATCAAGTTTTGACGTACAGCAAGTTCCATACTTTCTTTAGTATAGAACACAACACGATCTAAGCGTTTAAAGAAAAATTTAGTTAGCCAAGTATCTAAGAGTTTTAAGTTTTTATTTTTTGTTTTTAAAACGGGATGGTTGTATGAAAATGTTTTAGTGTTTTGTAGCGTTTTACAATATCGCACAAGAAATATAAATAGGACCACGTTCTTTTTTTCAGCAGGAATCATAATCCAATCAAACTTATGGGCATTATTCTTTAAAAATGCTTTAACAGATTTAGCGTATCCAAATTTTGATTTAGGAACATTTAATCGATCGTGATTAAAGGCCCAATCTTGATCATCTATATCGTGGTCTCCCATTTTATTGCGACCTGTTCCTGACAAGATATGCAATTGAATATGTTCATCATTAGCTAAATGATTCAGGAATCTTGCCTTATAGTGATTTAATGCAGGTGCAAGCCACAATACCTTTACCATATTCCTCTCTTTTTAGTTTGAGCAAAAATTGCTGTAATAAAGTACATCATTGCTCCTGAAGCAAGAAGAGGAAGTGAACTAATACTATACATCACAACAATAATAAACGTTGCTAACAATAAAAATTTAAATTCGATTAATACGGGCTTAAAGGAATCTCTCAATACCGTAATCAAAAAATAGATGTAGCATAATATTCCAACAATACCTGTAGAAAAGAAAAACCTAACATAATCGTTATGCATACCGCCACCCATCATGATTCTAGATTTGGGATGTTGAGCGAAACCAGAACCCATAAGTTGAGAAATTACGCTAAAGTCTTCCCAATAGGCAAAATACCGCTTCCAAATCCAAACCCTACCATTGAGTGCTCTTGTATCATCGGCTTTTCCTTCAACCACATTGATATCTTTTGCATAAAGCACTTCAAAGACTTCAAAGTAAAAGTAAATCCCAACTCCTACCATTATTACGAAGAAAACAACAAGCTGTAAAAGTGATACTTTTTTTCTAATAAAAGATACAAACACAATAAGCAAACATATTGCAACAGCCCAAGAGGCTTGATGTCTTAAATTATATACACCAATTAAAAAAATGAGGAGCACCACTAAGAATCCAAAGTTTCCAAATATCCAATGCTTTGTTTTTCTACTCCCATTTTTAATGTAGAAGTAACAATAACAAACAAAACCACATATCAAATGACTCATATACCCAAACAAATCGGCATAAAACCCACTCAAACGAAGTCCTCCTCCTCTTGATTCAGTATTGTAAACCTCTTTAATTGGATCAAATAGAATTTCGTAATAGAGTGTCGCTATAGGAAACACTGATGCAACGAGAAATGTAATTAAGAAGCCTTCTATATCTACAATAGTATTTAGATATTTTCTGAAGTAGAAGAATAAGACAAAGGGGAGAACGGCTCGAACTGAGTTTCCGAATTGGGAAAAGGATTGTTCATACCCAAAAACCATAAGATGATTTAAGATAAATAAAAATAGGAATATGTAAAATGTAAACGTTATAGTACCTGTTCTTGTACTTCCTTTTCTCACAAATGAAAGGAATCCAAAAATAAACACGAGCAGTCCTAATACTTGAAGCGGTGAGAATCCAGTAGTTTCTTTCATCTCCCATGTAGAAGCAAAAAAAGGAAACGCCAAAATGACAATAAGCATCCACTTAAAACCATTATTTCTGGTTCTAAACCACTGTTTATACAGTTTCCAATCCCAAATGATATTACTTATAGCACCTGTAGCCATTTCTAATTATATCTAAAACCACTTTTTATACCAATTAATTAAAAAATAAATGGTCCAAACTGTGTTGGTATATTGAATATTTCCACTTTTTAATAATTCAAGTATTTTGTAAACTTCTTCTAAACTAAATAAATCCGTATCCTTATTAAATTGTTCTATGTTGTCTTTAACGCCATTATAAATGGTATCACTTGCCCATTCACGAATTGGCAAATTGAAACCCATTTTCTTTCTGTACAAAATTTCGTCTGGCAATATACGTTCTAAAGATTTTTTTAAAATGTATTTATTCACCCCATTCTTTATTTTATACTCACCAGGAATTGACAATGCCAATTCAACCATCTCATGATTCATAAAAGGAGTCCTTCCCTCAATAGAATGTGCCATTCCTAAACGATCAGACCTGAACAAAAATCGCTCTATGACAGCATGTTTATACCCAGAAAAACATAACCAATTTATATAATCAAACGCATTCCCGTTCAGGAAATCTAAATATTCGCTCTTGAGTTGTTCTACATACGTGTAAGATGAATGTCCATTAATTCTTTGCTTAAAAGATTTTGAAATTATATCATTTTTTACATTTTCTTTCATGCCACCCGAACCTGGCCAATAAAAATCCTGATTGTGATACAAACGGTTTGTAAATTCAGAGATAGGCTTTCCTGGTTTAAGTATTGTAGTAACAGAATTAGCAATACGTTTTACAAATTTTGGAGATTTAGAAGCTGCTTTAAAATACTGATACGTTTTTACGTAACGTTCATAGTTTTTGTATCCTGAAAACAGCTCATCTGGTCCATCACCATTTAAAACTACTTTAATATTTTCCTCCTTTGCCAATTGAGAAATAAAATAAATTGGGATTGCCGTGGTATCAGCTTGAGGTTCATCGTAAATATCAGTAATCTTGGGAATGAACTCTAATAAATCATTTGGCGTAACCGTTTTTACAAAATGGTTGGTATTGTATCGCTTTGAAATTTTCTCAGCGTAATCTAATTCATTATAATTAGGCTGTCCTTCAAATCCGATGGTAAAGGTTTTAATATCCTCTTGTGTATTGTTTCGCATCAATGCGACAATAGCTGAAGAATCTACGCCACCACTCAAAAAAGCTCCAACAGGAACATCTGAAATCATACGCATTCTTACAGATTCGTCTAACTTGTCAAATACCATATCTGCCAATTCGGCTTCAGACGAAAAATTAAGCTTTCTGAATTTAAGATCATTATACGACTCATAAGTTTTGATACCTGATTTGTTTACAATCATATAATGACCTGGTTTAAACTTTTGGATACCTTTAAACATCGTATTTGGAGTCATTACTGTATTGAACGTAAGAAAATCGTAGAGGACTTTTTCGTCAATATTTTTAGAAATCCAAGGTAATTTAAAAAGCGCTTTAAGCTCAGATGAAAAGGAAAAAGTGTTTCCCATTTCAGAAAAATAGAGTGGTTTTTTTCCAGAACGATCTCTTGCGATCAACAACTCTTCTTTTTTTGAATCCCAAAGTGCAAAAGCGAACATACCATTGAGTTCCTTAAGCATATCCAAACCAAGCTTTCTGTAGAGTTTTAAAATGGTTTCGGTATCTGAATGAGAGCTAAACACCTCATCTTTAAGAAATTTATCATTTAAAAGCTTAAAATTATAAACCTCACCATTGTATATAATCGTATTTTCTCCAACTGGATCGATCATAGGTTGGTGTCCAGCACTTGATAGGTCAATAATACTTAACCTTGTTTGTCCCAAAGCCAAACCCATTTTTTCATCAATCATGTATCCTTTATCATCTGGTCCACGATGTGCAAGCTCTACATTCATATTGGAAATGCAGTTTTTCAGGTCAGCACTTGAAGATGATAATTGAAAAATACCATTAATACCACACATTGGAAGACTATTTAGTTGGGATTATTTGTAAATATAAATTCATAAAATTAAGACTGCAAAGCAATTTGCTAAGTTAAAATTTAATGTGCATAGATTAGTTTTTTTTAAGAACAAATACAAAACCGAATGGATATTCTCCAAAGTATTTCCTTAAAAAGGATTTAACAAATGAAATTTTAACAAGAGCATAATACAGAATTGAAGGAATACGAACTATAGTTTTTAGAATGAAATGTAAAGGTTTTATTAATCTAAAGGGTTTTAAAAAAACACTACAAAGCTTACTAAAGCAGTATGTTGAGACACCTACGATATCTCCAACATAATCTAGCTTAACAATTTCAAATCCGTTTTCTTCAAACATTCGTTTTAATCCGAAATAGGTGTAACGATGAAAATCATAAGGTTTTTCATGCTCCCACATAAAGAAGGGAACTGTTCCAACAACATAACCTCCAGAAACCAGTACTCTATTAATTTCATTGAGTGCCACATGAGGCTTGTAAACATGTTCTAAAACTTCAGAAATAACAACACATGAATAACTTTCATCCTCTACATTAATAGTTTGATCATCATTGATATAAATATCTGGCCTCACACTATGATGCGCATTTGTTACTTCAAAATCTGCTGAAACATAGTTGTCAAAATAGGTTTTGAGCATATGCTTGTATGGTCCATCTCCTGAGCCATAATCCAAAACGGATGTTCGGTTATCAATTAAATTGAAGTTCTTTATAAAACGTTCAGATTTCATAACCCTTGAAACAGGATGTAGAAAAATTGAATAATAGTATTTTCCGTTTCTATGACTTAAGCCTAGCATCGTTTTTTAAATTTATAATATGTCATTTCAAATGATGTACTCTTCATAATAATCCTTTTCCATTCTTTCCAAACCAAAAAACTCCAATTGTTTATGATAACGTTCTTGCCATACAAATGGATGCTTATTGTAGAATGTTAAACGCTCAATCATAACTTGAGCATCATTACACACATCCTCCGGAACAAACCGATTAACTATTTCTGTAATTCCACCACCATCGTTAAACACAAGTACAGGTTTTTGTCTATTGTAACATTCTACAGCTACCAAACCAAATGGTTCATTTTGAGACGGAAATACGCTAACATCAAAAACAGATTGATAGGTTGCTACTTCTTTTTGAAAACCCTCAAAAATAACATTTTCTTTGATATTGAGTTCTAAGACTTGAGCTTCTAAAGCTTCTCTTTCAATTCCGTCTCCAACTATAACCAATAAGGCTTTAGAATTCAATTTCAAATACTTTGAAAACACATCAATCAATCGGTTAACTTTTTTAAATCCAGCTAATCTTGAGGACGTGCCAATTACAAAGTAACCTTGGTATTTTTCTTGAAGCTTTGATTGTAATGCTGAATTTACAGTTGCATTAGACTCTGCGCCATTATAGAGAAGTTTAAGTCGCTTACCATCATAAAAATGCTTGGCAGCATAGGCTTTTGTAAACTTGGAATTACAACAAATGACGACTTTAGGATACTTAAAGAACCATTTTCTTAGAATAAAACTCAATGTATCAGAAAGTCGGATCTTTCTCCCAAAAGCAAAATTACCATGCTCTGTATAAATGACCTTTGTTCTGGATTTTATGGCAGCCAAGGCTACACTGAGATGAAATCCGTGAAGATGAACAACATCATGCGCTTTAAATATTCTGGAAATGGTGTTGATTTTTTTTAGATTAAAATCATAACCAGATTTTAATCTAAAATTTTCTATTGTAACGCCTAAATTTTCAAACTGATCTTTAAATTCACCTTTAAAATTTCCAACACCAATTGTAGCTTGAATGTCATCGCGTTCTTTTTGTTTGGAAACTAGATCATGAACCAACCGTTCGATACCTCCAAAACTCAATTGCCCTATGTAATGAATTACTTTCAAAAAATTATAATAGCCGTAAAAATAGCTATAATAATTGGCTTCTAATCAAAAAAATTAATAGATAGATAAACTCGTTGTTAATGGAATAAAACTAGGGTAGTTATTTCGATTAATCATCACCATTTTTTTGCTAAACTCAAATCGGTTGTACTGTTCAGAGTTAGGCATCGGTAATTCAAAAGGAATTTGATAAGAAAAACTATTCAATCGATGCTGAAGATTAATATATTTCCTTCCTATAAAACTGAGCAAACTTGGTATTAAAATACCATTATGGCTAGTTGAAAATGTTTCAGATTTGGATATCGTAAAATTTCCAGGAAACTTGAAACTCCTCTCAGGAAAATAGAGTTTTGATTGTTTAAATTCATTCTCAAGAAATAATTTTAGGGCTTTATGAAACTCAATTATCAACTTTTCGACGTCTTTTTTTGAGGGTTGATTTTTGTACCAAATTGATCTGTAATCAATAACCTTCTGAACCAAATCGAATAACTCTCCTCTTTTTATACCTAACAATTCTAAATCAAATTGAACCGCTTTAGCCAATAACAAAAATGCTCTTAGCTTAACCACCTTGAAAGTTATTTGCATGTCAATAGTCACCAGCATTTTCACGAGATACTCAAGTGCTATCTGTTGCTTTAATGCCTTACTGACTTCAAAGTTTTCATTCAATTGTAATGCCTTACCACCAAGATGTTTTAAGTTGGAAATGAGTGTATATTCCATACTTTTTTGGAGGTGTTCCTCTGAAATCCCAAAGATACCGTGGGTTAATATATCCTTCTCACTAGGCGTTAAAGCTGTTCTGTAATTTCGTGTACAATTAGAACCATTCTTAAATACACATATTAGGTCTAGATCAGAAATCCCAGGATGCTTGACAGAACCCATTTGATAGACGCTTAAAACAGCTTCGTCTTCAAGTAGCTGGGCAGTTAACTTTTCTTTTAATGCATCATATTGATTAACAGAGATGGAAACTGGATGGTCAATAAATCTTAAAGATGCCATATTACTTATACCCTAATTTTTTCATAGTTGGTCCACAAATAGCATTAAAACGAGCTTTCTGATTTTCTGTGAGATCATCAAAAAGAATGGTCTTTTCAATATTTTGTTTCCCTTTGTACTTAGCATACAAGAATCTGTACAAAAAGCCTCGCGTTTTGTTTACCTTTTTTGTTTTAAAATTGTCATAAGCTTCCTTAGAGATATTTATACCAAGAGGCTGAAGGAGTTTCTCAGATATGTACTCATAATCCTTAGTCAACTTTTCAAAGAGTAATAACTCTGCATCTGTTTTAAGTAGATCCTCAGTGGTTTGCACCCAATTTACACAGACCTGCTCTAATTTGCTCATGTCTACCCATGATTCTATTTCATTTTGTGTTTTTGGAATCTTATGAATCCCTTTATCATCACGTCTAATCATTAGAGAAGGTACCACTTTTTTAGGATTTCTTACCAAATGAAAAATTTTAGGTTGATTAAATACCGAATTTAAACTTTTGGTGCTATCTGCTAGGTAACCATTAACATCTACAAAAATTTCTTTGTCAATTTCGGCATCTATTTTCTGCTTTCCTTTTTTAAGAATTACCTCAGCATAAGTTCTCCCTAAATACCAAGATACTAACCAAAACTCTCTGTTTCCAAGGTATTCGTGTGTAGCGTAAACTTTAGGATCTAGTTTTAATAAGGACCCTAAGAATTTAGTACCTGATCTTCCCATACCTGTAACGAATGCATATTTCATTTTACTTTTGTCTTGACTTTTTTAATTAATTGCCTAAGATTATGATAAAAATCATTATCTAACAAATTTTGTGTTTGTTTATCAATGCTAGGCATAAAAAACTTTTTCCTTAATTTTTGGAAGATTGGAATATTTATTTTCAAAACCAACTTTTGAAAAGCATTAACATCAACACTCCAATTCTCTCTTATGAAAGTTGAAACTTTAATTGGCATCCATTCTTCTTCTGTAAATTCTGGTTTTACTGCATCAAAACTGTTGGCTTTAAAAATACCTTTATGATATACAGCTGAATAATACATAGATGGAATGAGCATAATCTGGCTTAGCATGCTCTTTAATTCATACATATTTCTGGGTCTCCATTGGTTGTTAAGCCTAGTTTCAAATTGGTTCATCATTCCTATAAGAGCTGATTTGTAATCTACTGTCTCAGACTTCAAAAACATAAAATCAATGTTTTGTCCAATGGGATAAACAACCTTGGAATACTCTAAAACAGCAGTTGGAAGGTAAGATTCTGGATAGTTTTTGAGGTCACTCTCTTTTATTTGAAACCAACCATGATGCTGTAAAGGGTCAAAATTCAATATTAAATTCATTGAATCTCGTTTAAATTTTTGAAGTTGAATTGAATTAACAAAATCATCTTTTACTATGATCAATCCATCAAAATCACTGTAGGGAATCACTTCATTGGTTGCCACGCTTCCATGAACAATTACAGCATAGAACAACTCAGCATACTTTTCAGAAATAAGTGATTTCAATTTAGAAATCAGTTTTAAATTTCCGTCGTAAGCTTGAATATTTACCTTATGCTCTTTAAAGTTATCCATTACTTTTTTCCTTGATTACTTTCAACACACTCAAAACGACTTTTTTATCAAACACATACAATATCACAAAAGCCATACTCAACATTAAAATCAACATAGTCCAGTCGTTTATATTCAAATATCCTAATCTGTGTAACACATAAACTGTACTTAAACTAATTAGTGATATCATGGGACCTTTAACACTTTTAAACAACTGCAAAATAGAAATTGGGATAAAGCGATTAAGTACAAACAAAAACAATATATAAGATAAAATCTTAGAAATAACCAAAAAGTATGCAACCCAAAGTACGCCATATTGTACACCAACCACAATAGCTAAAGCTGTTAAAATAGTTCGTCCAACTGAGACATACATAGCAACTTCTGGTTTGCCAATACTAGAAAAAATCACACCTCCAAACTGACTTATAGATTGAATAGCACCAGCAAAACACAAAATCCTAACAATTGGGATGGCAGCATCCCATTTTTGACCAAAAACTAAATTGATGATTAAATCTGCATTAAACGCCAAGATTGTCATTGCAGGTACAGAAACTAAAGCTATCAAATTCACCGACTTGAAGTAACCTTTGATTATTTTCTGCTTATCATTTTTAAATGATGAGAATGAAGGAAAAAGCACCTCACTAAAGATGTAGGAAATCCGTTTTACTGGAGTGTACATGATATTATATGCAAATGCATAATAACCAAGAATCGCACTAGTAAAAAACTTTCCTAAGATGAGATAATCTATATTTCTCTCAAAATACATAGACATTTGCGTGGCTTTAAACCTCATAGAGTACCAAACCATATGCTTGATTTCGGTAAAATTGAAGTGAAAATTGGGCCACCAATTTCTATAGACCAGCACTAAAATTAGTCTTATAAATGAAGAGACTAAAGATTGTAAAACGAGGGCATAAACACCTAAACCTAGATAAGCTCCTACTATTGCTGCTAATGATCCTATTAGCGTTCCTGACAAATTTATTTTACTTATTGATTTGAATTCTAAATCCCTTTCAAGAAGTTTAAATTGAATACCATAAAAAGGGTTCAATAAAATATTGATTGCAGCGACATAAACAATTTTTGTCAGTTTAGGTTCATCGTAAAATTCAGCAGCTAAATGCGCTGTCAAAATAATGATCAAAAATGAAAAAATAGATAGTCCATAGTTTAACCAGTAAATGGATGATAATTGTTTCTGAGTAGAGCTTCCTTCATGAATCACAGATGAGCCAAAACCCATATTGGTAAACAAGGTAATAAAACCAATGTAAGTCATTGTTAATGCAACCAGACCAAAGTCTTCAGGAAGTAATAGTCTAGCCAAGACAATATTAACCACAATAGCCAATATTTGAGACAATGTGTTAACTATGGTTAGGTAAAAACCGCCTTTTATGATCTTGGTTTTGTTCAATTAAAAAACAAAGTATTTAATTTATCTATAATTGCTTTAGACGCATCTGTAAATGTACGTTGAGATGCAAAGTCTGCAGCTTTTTGAGCTGACACCTTAAATTTCGGGTATTGTTGAAGAATCTCTTTGATCTTTAACACTAAGTCATCTAAGTCATTTGGTTTAACAAAAGATACTAATTCATTTGGAAACCGTTCTCTCAAGCAAGGAAGATCAGAAAAAATAACCGGATTTTCGCTCTGCAAATAAGCACCACCTTTACCTGGACTTAAAGTATATCTGTTGTATAAATTATCTTCATAAGTAGACACTAAAATATCAGCAGCATAAACCATATTCAAGTACTGAGGATAAGTTTGAAATGGATATAAAATTAAATTTTTGTTAGAACCATCTCCATAAGCCTTTTGAATGGCTTCAGTAGCACCTACAATCACAAATTTTAAATCATCAAAAAGATTGGAAGCGTCTACAAAATTTTGAATTCGAGTCGATTTCTTTCCTGCTTTTCCAGCGTAAACAACATATTTGAAGTTTTCATCCCAATTTAACTCTTCTCTGATCTTGGTTTTGTTAACCTCTGATTTTTGGTGATAATCCGACTGAAAGCGTATTGGACATTTTATTACCTTATTCGTTGCAATTTTAAACTTATTAATAAGGAATTCTTGCACATATGAAGTCATAACCACAATAGCATCCATACGTTTCATTATGAATTTATGGTAACGATTATCTTGCAAAAATGGTGTTTCAAAAACAAGCTTACATCTAATGATTCCAAAAAACTTGAACAAAATGTAAGGAATAACAGATGTATAACATTTGCTATACACCACAACATCTTTGGATCTAAATACAGAAAGGTGCTGAATGAGATAAAAAAGATTAAAGATAAATCGGTTAACAAGAAGAGATAAAACTGATGACTTATTATTAAACTCTTTTATTTTAGTATTGAGTTCTACAATTTTAAAGTTTTCTGGAACATCATATAGACTAAAAATATCCTTGAATTCTACCTTGAAGTTTTCACGAGAAACCTTTGGTGTTATAAGCGTGACATCTAAACCTTCATTTGAAAAACCAGCACAGCTATACATAATATGTACAGCATCTGCCCTGTTCTTTCTCATATCTCTGGGTGAAATATAAAATAACTTTTGAATCTTAGAATTACCCATTAAAACTAAATTTAGATATAACCCAACTTACTCATTAACGATCCAGAAACAGACATGATCTCATCGATTTGGGCTGGAGTCAATTGGTTTAAATAATTTTTAGTATTATTCTTATCAATTGATTCGTTTGTTTTCTTTTTCCATTCTAAAAGCTCTGATGGCTCCATCTTATTTTTGTAGTATTCCAGCATTTGATCTTGATACGAGATCCCTAGAACATTAGTACATTTTTTTAATTCAAGTTCAGGCTGTTTCAGTAAATCTTCATATTTAATTAAAGTGTATTTATCAGGATGAATACCTTCTAAGAACTTCAGAATAGTTTCATTTTTTTTAACCCAATCAAGGCTCATTTCTTTTATAGTTTCAGGAAATTTAGGCTTATACTTAGAAGTTGTATCTAACGAATTAACTTTCAAATAGCTACAAACAACATCTCTACAATCTCGAACTATCACTAAGTATTTTGCCTCTGGATAAATGGTATTTATGCGTTCAAGATGATGAATGTAATAGTTGTTTTTATCTCCAAGAATACTGGCTGTTTTATTATTTTGAATACCATATTGAAAGATAACCAAAGAAGAAAGTTCGCTGTAATTTTTTGGTGATTTTGATTGTATCAACTCTTTTAAAGCAACAAAATCCAATTGCCAAGTTTCAATTTTTTTTGATGTTTTTAAATCAGATATATAAGCGTCTACGGCTTCAGTAGAAGAAGAATTTTCAACATTCCAATCTTTATAAGTATCATACCACCATTGAATAAAACCACATTCAGGAGGCACAATAACAGATGAATGGCTACTCATCATCATTCTAAACATTGAGGTTCCTGATCGCGGATTACCAATTATAAAAGCATTTTGACAAGTCATTATTACAAAGTATAAGAAGCAAAATTAGGAAATAGCACTTGAAATAAGGTTTGAAATTTTTAATATATTTTCTGTTTCCAAACCATAATATAATGGAAGACATAAGATACGAGGCGCAATAGTATCACAGATACTTACATCATTAGAATTATCTATGTATGGTAATGAGGATAAACTCGGGTAAAAATAGCGTCTAGGAACGATCTCATGCTCCAAAAGAAGACTTTCAACATTTAACAAATCGTTTTCAGATGGCAAAATAATTGGAAAATAACTGTAATTCCATTCCGTTTCAGGTCTAATTTTTAAGAGTCTAACCTTATTCAAATCTAAAGAATTGCAGTATAAATCATAAACACGTTTTCTATCTGCCAGTATACGTTCAATGTAAGGCAAAACCGTCAATCCCATCGCAGCTTGTAGTTCACTAATCTTAGCATTAATTCCAATACCATGAAATTTCAGTGGACCATCATGACCAAATTTATGCCTCGAAAACATTTCGTCATAAATAACCTCATCATTACAAAACAAAGCGCCACCTTCTCCTGTATGAAATAGTTTTGTAGCATGAAAACTGCAGGTACTTACATCGCCATAATTAAACATAGACTCTCCTTTATACGTAACACCAAAACTATGAGCGGCATCATAGATCACCTTTAAATTGTGTTTTTTAGCTATTGCAGCTATGGCTTCAACATCACACGGATTTCCATAAACATGTGTAGCTAATATGGCAGTAGTTTTTTCTGTTATAGCTTCTTCAATCTTTGTTTCATCAATCGTTAAATAATCTGGATGAATATCTACAAAAACAGGTGTGCATTTTTCCCAAACAATACTTGATACTGTTGCGACATAAGAAAACGGAGTTGTTATAACCTCTCCTTCATTAGCAAGTGCATTCAATGCAATTTGTATTGGTAAAGTACCATTAGTCATTGCTATGACCTTGTTAACACCTAAATACGCTTGTATCTTTTCTTCTAATTCTAAAACAAGTTTACCTCTATTGGTAAGCCATTCATTATCCCAAATTCGCTTAATTTGAGCCTCATATTCTTCACGAGGTGGAAAAAAAGTCTTTGTTACGGTAATCATGTTTAGCGGTTAGTCGACCAAACTTCAATAATACGGAGAAATTCACGTATCTAAAAATAGGTTTACGATTATTTTAATGAAATGTAAAAATATTGAATTCAATAAAGCCGTAACCAATAAATCATCAATTAATTATTAACTAAGCCTAATCAGATAAATATTAGGATATTATCATACTAATACAGCAACACGTGTAAAGTTTTAAACGTAAATTAATCATTTGTTAATATTAATAATTTAAGAATCCTCAAGTTTGAGTTATATTTGTAAAGATCAATAATCTACTATTTCTCTACAGACAGGTATATTTTTTTAGACAATTTAATTTTATTATGAAACATTTTTACACTTTACTTTTAGCCTTAGTTTTTTCAAGTTTAGGCTTTGCGCAATTGAACCAAGGTGACATTGCTTTCACAGCATTTAATGCAGATGGCGATGACGATTTTGCTATTGTTGCCTTAGCTGATATTCCAGCTAACACCATTATTTATTTTACAGACAACGAACCAGACACTGCTACAACACTTACAACTGGTGAAGGGAAATTAGTTTGGGACACTGGTGCTTCAATTATTACTGCTGGTACAATAATCATATTTTCTGATACTGATTCTGGTGGGAATGCTGGATTTGGAGCTTCCACTGGAACACTGAATGTTGGTATTGATACTGGTATGAATTTAGCTGCTGGTGGAGATGCGCTCTATGCCTATCACGGAACAGATGAAGATACGGTTACGGTTTGGCTTGCTGGAATTCAAAACGAAGCCAACAACGAAGGTGCTGGATTTGTAAATACTGGGTTAACATTTGGAACAACGTTCATCAACTTCTATACTTCAGGGAACCCAGATGGAGGTGTCTACAGTGGCCCAAGAGATTCTGAAGCTATTTTTTCTGATTACTTAGCTTTACTTGGTGACAATTCAAATTGGACCGTAAATACTAGTGATGGAGAAGCTTTATTACCTTATTCAACTACTGCTTTTACAACTTCAGGTGGTGTCAATGATACTGAAGTAGAATTTATTGGTGCTTCGGCTTCTGTTTCTGAAGGTGATGGAACTTTTGAATTAGAGTTTACTATTATCAATGAAGATGCTTCAAACGCTACAACTTTTGATGTTGTGTTAACTGTTGGTGATGCTGCTGATATTAATAGCTACACAACACAAACAGTTACGTTTCCTGCTGGATCATTTGCTGATCAAACTTTAGAGATTACTATTACAGATGATGCTATTTTTGAGGCTGACGAAACACTAACATTTCAAATACAAAATGTTATGGGTGGCCTTAATGCAAGTGCCTCTTTAAATGATTCTTTTGATCTTACCATTACAAACAATGATGCACCTCCAACTATAGGCTTACCTTATTCTGAAGACTTTTCTGATTGTGGTACTGTACAGTGGAATCCTTTTGATCAAACAGGTGATGATGTTTGGATTTGTGCTGGTGGACAATACACAATGAATGGATTTGGAGGAACAAGTGATGTAGATTGGTTGATCTCTAATTTTAGTATTGATTTTGACGTGTTGAGTAACGAAATTATTGCTATTACTACGTCTGAACAATTTGGTGATGACATCAATGATCTAGGTGAATTTGAAATTAGATATTCTACAGATTACGCAGGTTTTGGTGACCCAACAACAGCTACTTGGACGACACTAACTTATGATCCTAATAATACCTCTACAGGTTTTGGAGCTTCTGCTGATGACACAACCACTGTAGATGCCTCAGGTATCACAGGAACAGCTTATTTAGCTTTCTTCTATGACGACTCTGCTGGATCTGGTCCTGAAGAATGGAATATTACTGATATCCTCATTCAAGATGGCGCTTTACCAACAAGTGTTGAATTTACATCTGTATCTGCAACTGTAAATGAAAACGCTGTTTCGTACGACTTAGAATTCGCAATTACTAATGAAGATGCTTCTAATGCTACAACTTTTGAAGTGGTATTAACTGTTGGTGATGCTGCAGATATTGATTCGTACACAACTCAAGTTGTAAATTTTGCTGCTGGTGATGCTACAAACCAAATTGTAACTATTACAATTACTGATGATGCTATTGAAGAATCTGACGAAACATTCACGTTTGAAATTCAAAATGTTACTGGTGGCAATGCAGCTGCAGTAGGTGCAAATAGCACATTTGATTTGACCATTCAAGATAACGATGGTGCTGTTCCTGCTGAAGGTGATATTGTAATTTCTGAGATTATGTATAACACACCATCATTTGATGATGAATGGATTGAAATTTACAATGCTTCCGGTTCTGATATTACTTTGAACTCAAGTTGGCAATTAAGCTATGGCTCTGATACGTTTGACTTTGATGGCACTGTAATTACAGCTGGAGATTATGTAACAATAGCGCTTGGTAGTAATGGTGATGGCACTTATAATAACGACAATCCGTTTACTCCAGACATTAGCACAATTGGCACACCTGCTGCAAGTATTAATGACACTAATAATTTATCAAATTCTACAGCGACTATTGCTATTGTCTTCCAACCAACTGGTGCAAATATTACGATTGACACTGTGACTTATGATGATGCATTACCATGGGATAATGATGCTGATGGTGATGGTCCTTCATTAGAATTAACCGATGTTAGTTTAGATAATGCATTAGGTGAAAATTGGACAGCTTCTGACGACTACGATGGTGGTACTCCAGGTTCTGAATATGTTGGCCCTACAACCTATACATTTAACGGAACTTGGTCTCCAAGTGATCCTAATGGAGCGACTTTCTCTATTGACAATATTGTTGTTGAATCTGGAGATGCAGTGATTAATGCAGATACCAATTGTAATAGTGTGACGGTTAACCCTGGTGCTGGTCTTACTGTTGATGCTGCTATCACTCTTGCTGCTTCTGGTGGTGTACTCTTACAGTCTTCTTCAACAAACTATTCTAGTTTAATTAACAATGGTACTGTTTCTGGCCCTGTAACTTATGAGCGTCACGTTAATATTAATGCTGGTGCTGGTACAACAACTGGTGCTAACGATTTGATCGCTGCTCCTCTTACAGGTCAGTCGTTTGATCAATTTGCTGCTGCTAATCCAAACATCTATGCCAATCCTAGTGACCCTACGCAAGTTCTATTTGGTCCTTTCAGCAAGACTCTAGGTACATTCCAAATTTATACGACGGATGAAACCGCTACACTTGATCCTGGTGTTGGGTACAGAGCTGCTTCAAATGACAATAGTGCTTTTACCTTTACTGGATCAATTGAAAATGGTATCATTACTAATGACATCCAAAACTCTGGTCCTAATAATGAAGAATGGAATCTTATTGGTAACCCATACCCTTCTTATTTAAGCGCTTTAGATTTCTTATCAGAAGATGTTGGTGGTGGTGAGATCAATATCACTTTATTCGATCCGCCTACGGCTGCCGTTTGGGGTTATGATGGAAGTTTTGAAAGCTGGACAATCTACAACTTAGCTACTGCAACTCCTTCTACGCTTATTGCGCCTGGTCAAGGATTCTTTGTGAGTGCTGATGTTACCAAAACTGCTGGATTTGATGTAGAGTTTACTCCTGATATGAGACGAACTGGTTCTGGTGATGATTTCATTCCTGGTCGTAACGCTGAACTTATATTCTTAAAACTTAGACTAAGTGCTGGTACCAATACTAGTAGAACAGACTTCTACTTCAACCCAAATGCTAGCTTAGGATTTGATGTTGGTTATGATGCTGCGCATTGGGGAGATGCTTTACCTGATTTTGCGTTGTATTCTATCTTGGTTCAAGATGAATTGGCTGGTGATGAGATCGTATTACAAGCGCTTAACTCTTCTGACCTTTCTAATGTTATCATTCCATTAGGAATGAAAGCTAGTCAAGGCGAACAAGTAACATTCTCTATTGCTGAATCAACCATCCCTGAATCTGTAAATGTTTACTTAGATGATACGCTTACCAATACATCAACATTATTAAATGATAGTGACTATGTTATTACTTTAAATAGTGATCAAAACGGAATTGGGCGTTTCTTCTTAAGATATGAAGAAGATGCATTATCAACTATTGAAAACAATCTTGATAACATTAAGATCGTATCACTTAAAGATACTGATGAACTTATTGTAAATGGTCAGTTATTCGTAAACACAACATTAGACCTTTACGATATTCAAGGTAGAAAAGTATTGAGTACCAAACTTGATGAAAGCCTAATTCAAAACAGAATTAATGTCGCTAACTTCAATACTGGTGTTTACATCGTAACTATCAAAAATAATACTCAAGAATTAACACATAAAGTTATGATTGATTAAATAGTGTAACTACTATAAAATAACAAAAAAGGCATATTCATTGGATATGCCTTTTTTATTGATCTCATTTATAAACATCCTTATAAAGTGACTTTGTGAAAAATTTTGTGTCATAAAATTGTGTTATCAAGTTGTTAACATCATCATAAATAACTTATTGTTAATATCTTGATGCATAAAAGCATATAAGTTTACACTATATTTGCAATTGCTATTATATCTACAAATTATCTCAAAACTAAGGTATTATAGTTTTTTGAAACATTTTAAATTGAATTATGAAAAAAATTTACACATTATTTTTTACCCTACTAATTACTGGTTTAGGGTATGCGCAAATTATCAGCCAGTATGTTGAAACTAATTCCGGGACAACACCCAAAGGAATCGAGATTTGGAATAACACCGGAAGTACTTTAGATTTTTCTACGAATAACTTAGTCATTGAAAAAGGTACTAACGGAGGAACTCCAAGTACAGATTTCACTATCTCAACAGGAACATTAGCTGCTGGAGATGTTATAGTGATTGGTACTTCTGATATGGAAACGGTTACTTTAGCCAATGGAAGCACCTTTTTTCTGAAGGCATTTACTTACAATGGAGATGATGCACTAGTTGTTAGATATGGAGGAACGATAACAGATATGTTTGGTACGGCTGGTTCAGATCCTGGATCAAGCTGGACAGGAAGTGGAGTTGACACAAGAAACCAAAACATTGAACTTAATTCAGGTATTACAACAGGTGATACTGATGGTTGGACAGATCCAAGTACACGTTTTAGTACTGTTAACACAAACCCTGCAGGAGCGAATGGTGATGAAGGATTTGGAATTGCTCCTGGTAGTTCTGGATGTACAGCTCCGACAACTCAAGCTTCGGCTTACAATACTACATCTATCGGAACATCTTCTGCTACTTTAAACTGGACATCAGGTGATGGTGATGAAGTTTTAGTTGTCGTTAAGGAAGGTACTGCTGTTGACACTGATCCAACAAATGGTACAGCTTACACAGCGAATACCGTATTTACTTCTGGTGATGAAATCGGAACTGGCAACTATGTGGTTCAATCTGGTTCTACTTCAAGTTCGGTTAGTGTAACAGGATTAAACCCTGCAACAACTTATCATGTTGCTGTTTACGAATACAATACATTAGACACATGTTATTTAACACCAGCATTAACTGGTAATTTTACAACAGATTGTTCAGTACCTAGTGACGCTTCTGCATTTTCTGCTACTGCAGGAAACACAACAATTGATTTAAGCTGGACAAACGGTAGTTGCTTTGATGAGATTTTAGTTGTAGCAAGAGCAGCGTCTGCTGTAAGCGTTACACCTTCTGGAGATGGTTCTGCTTATACTGCTAATGCAACTTTTGGCTCTGGTACTGATTTAGGAACAGGTGAATATGCTGTTTACAAAGGAACTGGTACTTCTGAAACGGTTACTGCTCTTACTAACGGAACAGAATATTTTTTCACTGTATTTGCACGTAAAGGCACATCCTGGAGCACTGGAGTTTCAGACTCTGCTACACCTAACACTGCTCCATCAGAAGGCGATATTGTAATTTCTGAAATTATGTATAACTCTTCTGGAACTGATGACGAATGGATTGAAATTTATAATGCATCTGGAGCTGATATTACTCTAAATTCTGATTGGAGATTATCTTATGATGGAAGTACTTTTGACTTCACTGGAACTGTATTTTCTGATGGTAGCTACCTAACAATTGCATTAGGTTCTAATGGAGATGGTACTTATAATAACGACAACCCATTTACACCAGACATTAGTACTATCGGAACTCCTGCAGCTTCAATAAATGATAGCAATAATTTAGTTAACAGTACGGCAACCATTGCTATCATCTATGATCCAAGTGGTGCTAATACAACTATTGACACTGTAACTTATGATGATGGTTCTCCTTGGCCTACAACTCCTGATGGAAATGGTCCTTCTTTAGAATTAGCAGATGTTACAAGTGATAATGCATTAGCAGCAAGTTGGGTTGCTTCTGATATTGATGGAGGTACTCCTGGAACAGGGTTTAGTGTAACCTACACCTTTAATGGCACTTGGTCTCCTAGTGACCCTAATGGAACTGCAACAGCAGGTGACGACATTGTAATCACTTCTGGTGATGCTGTGATAAGCTCTAATACAACATGTAATAGTGTTACTATAAATCCAGGTGCTGGACTAACAGTAAATACTTCAATCACACTTACAACATCTAATGGATTAACATTAGAATCTACAGCTACAAGTTACTCTAGTTTAATATTAGATGGTTCTGTGACTGGAACATTAAGCTACGAACGTCATGTTAATATTAATGGATCTGGTTCAACGGGAAATAATGATTTGATTTCTGCACCTCTTACTGGACAAGCCTTTAACGTATTTGAAGATGCCAACCCAAACATCCTAAGTGATAACGAAGCGACGCCTTCATTCCATTTGTTTGGTCCTTTTGACAAGTCAACGGCAACTTATGTTGTATATGCAGATAGTGAAACAGCAACTTTAGATCCAGGTATTGGATACAGAGCTGCCTCTAACGATAATGGTTCATTTACATTTACAGGAACTGCTAACAATGGTATCATAACTTATAACATTGAAAATACTGGACCTGAATATGCTGAATGGAATTTAATTGGAAACCCTTATCCGTCGTACATAAATCTTCAAGATTTCTTATTGCATGACTTAGGAGATGGCACAACTAATTTAGAATTATTTGACGCACCTACTGCTGCGGTATATGGCTATGATGGTGATGCTACTGATGGCTACCAGATTTACAATTTAGCAACTACTACACCGACTTCATTAATTGCTCCTGGACAAGGATTCTTTGTAAGTGCTGATGCAACTCAGGTAGCTGGATATGATGTAGAGTTTGATCCAACAATGCGCTCTACGGGATCTTCAGATGATTTTATTCCTGGTCGTAATGCTGAATTAATTCATTTTACACTTAATTTGAATTCTGACGATAAGGTTTCAAAAACTGAATTTTACTTTAATGCTAATACTTCGGAAGGATTTGATTTTGGTTATGATGCTGCTGTCTGGGGAGGATCTATTTCTGACTTTGGAGTTTACTCGCATTTAGTTCAAAACAATGAAGGACAACAAATTGCACTTCAAACTATGAACGCTTCTAGCCTTGCTGATGTTTCAATTCCATTAGGTGTTGTTGCAAATCAAGGTGAGCAATTGCGTTTTACGATTTCTGAATCAACTTTATCAAATACTGTGAATGTATATCTTGATGATGTAATTGCGAATACTTCTACTCTACTTAATACTGGAGACTATGTTATCACACCATCTTCGGATGTATCTGGAACAGGTCGTTTCTTTTTAAGAACTTCAGAAGATGCTCTATCTACCATTGAAAACAATCTTGACAACTTAAATGTTTTCGCTTTAAACACTTCAAAAGAACTTGTAGTAAGCGGACAATTACAAGATATCACAATGCTTGAGGTTTATGATATTCAGGCTAGAAAAGTTTTGAATATCCAGTTGGATAATTCTCAAATCGAGAATCGAATTGATACATCTAACCTTACTACTGGTGTGTATTTGGTTACTGTTTCTAACAACAACCAAAGCATCACTAAAAAAGTAGTTTTAAAATAAGATTATTATGAAGACGAAAAACAATCAAAATCATATTACTCGAAAAGAAGCCATTAAAAAGATGGGGAAATATGCAGCTTTGACAGCTGTTGGAACTTTCATCGTATTGAATCCAAAGCAAGCTCAAGCTTCTTCACCTCCTGATCCAGGAGGAAATCCTTTCGATTAATATTAAACACAAATATTTTAAAAGCGCATTCAAAATTGAATGCGCTTTGTTGTTTTATTCCTTAAGCTAAAACCAATAATTTGATAATTAGCAACTTTCATTATATTTGCTATCTGTCTGCTTTTGGTTTAATACTAAGACAGTGAGAAATATATTGATATGAAAAAGACACTATTTTTAACTCTTGCCCTAATCATATCCTTTTTAAGCTTTGGACAACCTACAAACCCGGAATTGGTGTTTTTGAGACTAAACATCAGTGCGCCAGGCAACACATATGATACTGACATTTACTTTAATGATAATGCCAGTACTAGTTTCGATTTTGGATTTGACGCACAGTTTTTCTTTGGTAATGTGCCTTCATTTGCTGTGTATTCGTTACTCGTTGAAGGTAATGTTGGAGATCCTTACACCTTGCAAGCATTAAATACATTAGACTTGTTAGATGTTACAATACCGCTTGGTGTTAATGCAAATCAAGGTCAACAATTAACGTTTAGCATCAATGTTAATCAATTACCTGACACTACTGAAATATATCTTGAAGATAATGAAGCTGGCACATCTACCCTTCTGAATGATACCGATTACGTGTTTACTCCTGCTACAGCTTTGTCTGGTGACGGACGATTTTTCTTGAGAATAACAGATGATAATTTAATCACTACATTCACGTATAACAACGCTTGGTCACCAAGTGACCCAAATGGTATCGCAACAGGTTTTGACGATATTGTTGTTGAATCTGGAGATGCAGTGATTAATGCAGATACCAATTGTAACAGTGTAACTGTTAATCCTGGTGCTGGTCTTACTGTTGATGCTGCTATCACACTTGCTGCTTCTGGTGGTGTACTATTACAGTCTTCTTCAACAAACTATTCGAGTTTAATTAACAATGGTACTGTTTCTGGTCCTGTAACTTATGAGCGTCATGTTAACATTAATGCTGGTGCTGGTACAACAACTGGTGCTAACGATTTGATCGCTGCACCTCTTACTGGTCAGTCGTTTGATCAATTTGCTGCTGCTAATCCAAACATCTATGCCAACCCTAGTGACCCTACGCAAGTTCTATTTGGACCTTTCAGTAAGACTCTAGGTACATTCCAAATTTATACGACGGATGAAACCGCTACACTTGATCCTGGTGTTGGGTACAGAGCTGCTTCTAATGACAATAGTGCTTTTACATTTACTGGGTCAATTCAAAATGGTATCATTACTAATGACATCCAAAACTCTGGTCCTAACAATGAAGAATGGAACCTTATCGGTAACCCATACCCTTCTTACTTAAGCGCTTTAGATTTCTTATCGGAAGATGTTGGTGGTGGTGAGATCAATATCACTTTATTCGATCCGCCTACGGCTGCCGTTTGGGGTTATGATGGAAGTTTTGAAAGCTGGACAATCTACAACTTAGCTACCGCAACTCCTTCTACGCTTATAGCACCTGGTCAAGGATTCTTTGTCAGTGCTGATGTTACCAAAACTGCTGGATTTGATGTAGAGTTTACTCCTGATATGAGACGAACCGGTTCTGGTGATGATTTCATTCCTGGTCGTAACGCTGAACTTATATTCTTAAAACTTAGACTAAGTGCTGGTACCAATACTAGTAGAACAGACTTCTACTTCAACCCAAATGCTAGCTTAGGATTTGATGTTGGTTATGATGCTGCGCATTGGGGAGATGCTTTACCTGATTTTGCGTTGTATTCTATCTTGGTTCAAGATGAATTGGCTGGTGATGAGATCGTATTACAAGCGCTTAACTCTTCTGACCTTTCTAATGTTACCATTCCATTAGGAATGAAAGCTAGTCAAGGCGAACAAGTAACATTCTCTATTGCTGAATCAACCATCCCTGAATCTGTAAATGTTTACTTAGATGATACGCTTTCCAATACATCAACATTATTAAATGATAGTGACTATGTTATTACTTTAAATAGTGATCAAAACGGAATTGGGCGTTTCTTCTTAAGATACGAAGAAGATGCATTATCAACCATTGAAAACAATCTTGATAACATTAAGATCGTATCACTTAAAGATACTGATGAGCTCATTGTAAATGGTCAGTTATTCGAAAACACAACATTAGACCTTTACGATATTCAAGGTAGAAAGGTATTGAGCACCAAACTTGATGAAAGCCTAATTCAAAACAGAATTAATGTCGCTAACTTCAATACTGGTGTTTACATCGTGACTATCAAAAACAAGACTCAAGAATTAACGCATAAAGTTGTTATTGAATAATTCAACTACATATACAGAATTATAAATTAAAGTTTTAAATTTTATTGAATTTATCAACACGAAAACGTTTTCGTTTTACAAACTGCAAAAAAGCCCTTATATTTAGCACATTGCAATAATCTCTAATAAAGAATAAACACAATAGCTTATGAAAAAATTATACGCTTTATTATTAATATGCCTAACAATAAGTTTTGGCTTAAAAGCACAAACTTTAGGAGTTGACACCTTTGCTTTAGGAAATGACAATTCTAATAATTATGGAGGCTCATGGACAACCACCAATCAAGGAACTGGGTTTAGTGATTGGGTATTTGATACAGCAACACCTAATGGCGGTTTTGCTGGTCGCTTTATAGCATCATTTTCAGCGGCCTTAGATGTTGGTGGGAATTCCTTTGGTATGTTTGCCAATAGTGGAAACGGAGCAGTATCTGGAGCTACAACCACAATGCCGCAAGCGATGAAAGAAGGTGATTCTTTTACGGTATCAATTGGTGTAAACTTTAGAGATGGTAATAAAGGATTTGATTTAAGAGATGCCTCTAATAGTACAATCATCAATCTTAATGTTGGTAGCGACCAGTACAACTTAACTGGTACGCCTGGACTCTTTTCAAATAGTTACGACTCAAACACAGTTTTTACCTGTACATTTACTCAAAATGCTAGTGATGTATCTTGGACAATCGTTAGATCTGGAGGACAATCTGGAACTCAAAGTGGAACCATTGGAAGTATTTCACCAGGAACGATTGAAAACGTTAGATTCTATAACGTAAGTGCTGGAACTAATAACGATGGTGGAGGTGCAAGAAATCTATTTGTAAACTCTTTAGAATTTGGAAGTATGTACACCATTGATAGTAACTTAATTGTAGATGTTACTGCTGACACAACTGTTCCTTATTTAGATGTTAGAACCAATAACGAACTTAATATTGCTGCTGGAAATGTGGTAACCGTTACTGGAGATTTTGACAATACTGGTAGTGTAACAATTGCTTCAACAAGTACAACTTATGGAAGTTTAATTGTTAATGGATCATCTACCGGAGATGTCACATACAATAGATTCGTAAATTCAAATATTTTAGGTAATGATCTTATTTCTCCTCCTGTTGGTGGACAAACATGGTCTGATTTCTTAGATCCTGTTAATGCTACAGCCTTATTAGATAATGGTGACATCCCAACCGCAACTTATGCCTTTGCTCCTTTTGATAAAGTTACAGGAAGTTACACAAATTATGATGGAGCAACGTCAGCAACCCTAACAAGTGGCACAGGATATAGAGCCGCAACAGATTCAGGTGAAACTCTAGCTTTTACTGGAACTGTTCAAACAGGTACAGTGAGTGTTGATATTCAAAACTCTGGACCTGAATTTGCACAGTGGAACTTAGTTGGTAATCCTTACCCATCTTACTTAAATGTCCAAGATTTCTTGACGCATGAAGTGAGTCCTGGTGTATCTAACCTTCAATTATTTGATGCGCCAACTGCTGCGATATATGGCTACGATGGTGACGCTACAGATGGATGGGCTATTTATAATATGGCAACTACAACGCCTTCAACAGTTATTACGCCTGGACAAGGGTTTTTTGTAAGTGCTGATGCAACAAATGCTGGATTACATGATATGGAATTCACAACAGCTATGCAAGCTTCTGGTTCTGGTGATGATTTCATTGCTGGACGACAAGGTGGTCTTGTATATTTAACTTTAAATGCGAGCACTTCATCACAATCTTATAATACTGATGTATATTTTAATCCGAATGCAAGTTTAGGTTTTGACCTTGGTTTTGATGCTGAACTTTTCTCAGTACCAAGTTTTGCATTGTATTCACTTCTTGTTGAAGACAACATTGGTGAACCTATTGCTTTGCAAGCACTCAATGTTGGTGCATTAGCAAACACGACTGTTCCTCTTGGATTAAATGCGCCACAAGGTCAGCAATTAACGTTTACTATTTCGACTAACGAATTACCACCAACAACTGAAGTGTTTTTAGACGACACTGAAGCTAGTGTGACTACACTTCTAAATTCTGGTGATTATACTGTGACACCTTCAGCTGACATCTCAGGTACTGGTCGCTTCTTCTTAAGATTTGTTGATGACTCTTTCCTTTCTAATCCAGAAAACGAAATAGATCAAGACTTATCTATAACAGCATTAAGTAAATCCAAAGAGATTTTAGTTAGTGGAAACATTCTTGAAAACACAGTACTCGATCTTTATGATATTTTAGGTAAAAAAGTATTATCAACCTCACTTGACAGTACTACAACTTACAATAAAATAAATGTTGCTTCTATTGGTACTGGAGTATACATTGTGAATGTTCACAACAATACAAATACAACCACTAAAAAAGTTATTATTAAATAATACCTTTTATGTTTTTAATTACAAAAAGCGCACTTTAGATAAAGTGTGCTTTTTTTTGGTTTAAAGACATTCACAAAATCCTAAAAAATTGCACTTAATAGAATTTATTTTATCTTTTATTAACAAAAAGTTTGATAATTATTAACTTTTGTTATATTTGTTTTTCATCTTAACAAAAATTTAATATTTATCTTTTGTTAAGTCCTCCAAACCGACAATTAAACTTACTCTACTCATGGTGTAAACAAAGTGTTTTCACTGACTATTAACAATAACTAATATTATGAAAAAAGTTACATTATTTCTTTTTGCTATGGTCGCCTTGTGTTGGCAATCATACGCGCAAACTGTTAATGAACCGACTAACTGGCCAAATGCCGCTTGGGCTATTGATGGCGCTTACGACGCTGGTTCATTACTAGGAGATCCAACCGTTGATGCTAATTTCTCTTACGACGATGACAATGCTGGTAGTGGATCTACAGATATTATCTTTGTAGAGTCTCCGGTAATTAGTTTAACTGCTGCTGCAGGTGCTGGAGAAACCGAGTTAATTCTAAATTACGATTACAACTACAACTTTGGTAGTGTGTTTAATTTAGAGTACTGGGATGACACTGCAGGTGTCTGGCAATTATGGGACACCGTTGATGACAACAGTGGTACTACCTCTGGTTGGTGTGCTGCTATTGCTGGTACTACAGCCTCTGGCATACTAGATGTTAGTGGATTTGACCCAGGACAATTAAGTGGGTTTAGATACCGTTTCTATTATGATGCTTCTTCTGTTTTCGGTTGGGGTTTTTGTATTTCTACGGCAACCTTAACATCTCAAGCTCCTCCTCCGCCAAATGTAACCTGTCCTGCAGGTTTGTTTAATGAAACCTATTGTTATGGTGACAATGATGCAACAAGTCTAAAATACGAAAGTAGTGACGGTTCAAGATTGAGAGTTACATTCAATTCTGGAACAATTGAAGATTGTTGTGATGACTTAATTATTCTTGATTCAGATGGTGTTACAGAATTATATAATGGTTCTGGTACTGCTGGTGATTTAGCAGGTCTACAATTCACTTCAAGTGGAGATACCATTTATGTTGGTGTTGACTCTGATGGGTCTGTGAGTTGTGGTGGTGATGCATCACAAACAACTTGGGATTACAATGTTGAATGTTTAGCTTGTACACCTGCTGTAGTTGATACAGTAAACGTAGTAGAAAATTGTGTAGGTGGAACTTACGATTTAGAAATCACATTTAGTGACCTAGGTGATGCGGCTTTTGTTGTTGCAGATGTAGCACCTTTTGACTTTCAACCAATTGTACCTGGTACATTCACATATACTTTAAGTGGTTTCACCCAAGGAGTTAGTTCTTCTTTCTCTGTATCACACTCAAGTTTTGTTTGTGACTTTAGTTCAAGTACTTATGTAGACAACTGTCCTCCAGCAAACGATTTATGTGCTGATGCAATTGCCTTAACTGTTAATCCAGATGGTAATTGTGGAGCGGTAACTTCTGGAACTGTTCGTGGTGCAACTGGAGATGGAGAAAGTGATGGAACTTGTAGTGGTACTGAAGATGACGACGTATGGTATACTTTCGTTGCTACTGGTACTGCTCATACAATTGATTTATTAAATGTTGCTGGAAGTACAACAGACCTATACCATTCATTATGGGAAGGAGCTTGTGGTTCTTTAACCAATATATTATGTAGTGATCCTAATAGTAGTGTTGCTACAGGTCTTACTATTGGTAACACGTATACACTTAGAGTTAACACTTACACTGCAACTGCAGGTCAAGATACTACATTTGATGTGTGTATTGGTTCTCCTCCTGCTAACAATGATTGTGCTGGAGCTGAAGTTGCTACAGTAAACGCCTTTGGAGATTGCACAGGAACATCTAGCTTCAATACTAGTAGCGCAATTTACAGTGGTACTATAGGAAGTTGTGAAGGTTTTATGGGTGATGACGAACAAGATGTTTGGTATTCATTTACAACAAATGCAACTACTGGTATCAACTTAGAAGTGCTTTCTGGTGATCCAGGTGATCTTGAAATTGCTATTTACGATGCATGTGGTGGTACAGAAGTATATTGTGACGCTACTGGACTAGATGTTGGATTAAATGGAATTTATGGCTTAACTGCTTCAACTACATATTGGTTACAAGTTTGGACAGAAACGTTTAACTCAGGAGCATTTGAAATTTGTCTTTCAGATGTTGAATGTGTACCTGGTGTTTTAGATACGACTTCTATTGTTACAGATTGTGGTAACAGCCAATTTAGCGTTCAAGTTGATTTAACGGATGTTAATGATGCGACTGCTGTAACTGATGGTACAAATACCTATAACTTTACTGGTACAACTGCTGTAGCTGGTCCTTATCCAACTGGAGTTGACACTCCTACATTAACAGTAGTACATGGTGGAACTGCAAGTTGTGACTTCGATTTAGGAGTATTTAATTATGATGCTTGTCCAGTTTCTATCGACTGTTCTTTAGGAACTCCTCTTAACCAAACTTACTGTTATGACAGTAATGATACAACGTTATTTGGATACCAAAGTTCAGACCTTTCTCAGTTGAAAGTAACGTTTAACTCTGGAACAATTGAATCTTGTTGTGATGAGTTAGTGATTTATGACTCTGATGGTGTTACTGAAATTTACAGAGGTGCCAATGGTGGAGATTTAGCTGGTTTAGAATTTAATTCATCTGGTGATATCATCTACGTTGGTGTTGATTCTGACGGTTCAGTAGATTGTGACGATGGATCAAGAACTAGTTGGGATTGGGATGTTGAGTGTTTATCATGTACTCCTGCTACGTATACAACTGCTACATTACTTGACGATTGTGGTGGAACAGACACATGGAATGTTGAAATTGTTATTACAGATATAGGAAGTGCTACTCAAATCACTGATGGTACAAATACTATAGATATTTCTGGTGGACCTGGAACTTATACAACAGCGTCTTATGCTGTTGGAAGTGGCCCTGTTACTTTAACGGTTGAGCACTCTGATGTTACTTGTGATTTTGACATAGGAACGTTTGAATTAGATGTATGTCCTCCTGCAAATGATGAGTGTGCTGATGCTGTTGCTTTAACTGTAAATGCTGATGACAGCTGTGCTGCTGTTACTTCAGGAACGATCAATGGAGCTACTGGCTCTGGTGAAAGTGATACAGCTTGTTTTGGTACTGAAGATGATGATGTTTGGTATACTTTCGTTGCAACTAGCGAAACACATACAATTGACCTAATTAATGTTGCTAATGGTACTACAGATTTATACCACTCTCTATGGGAAGGTACTTGTGGTTCTTTAGTAAATTTATTATGTAGTGATCCAAACAGTAGTTTAGCAACTGGCTTAACTATTGGTAACACGTATACATTAAGAGTATATTCTTGGACTTCAACTCCAGGTCAAACTACAACTTTTGACGTATGTATTGGTACGCCTCCTTCTCCTCCTGCAAATGATGATTGCGCGAATGCTATTGCTTTAACAGTTAACGCAGACGACAGTTGTACAGCTACAACTTCTGGTACAATTGAAAGCGCTACCGCTGATGGTGAAAGTGAAGCTTCTTGTAGTGGTACTGAAGATGATGATGTTTGGTACACTTTCGTTGCAACTAGCGAAACACATACAATTGACTTAATTAATGTTGCTAATGGTACTACAGATTTATACCACTCTCTATGGGAAGGTACTTGTGGTTCTTTAGTGAACTTATTATGTAGCGATCCTAACAGTAGTGTAGCATCTGGCTTAACTATTGGTAACACGTATACATTAAGAGTGTATTCTTGGACTTCAACTCCAGGTCAAACTACAACTTTTGATGTATGTATTGGTACACCTCCTGCACCTCCTGCAAATGATGAGTGTGTTGATGCTATTGCATTAACAGTTAACCCTGATTTTAACTGTGGAACAGTAACTTCTGCTACAATAGAAAGTGCTACTGCTTCTGGAGAAAGTGATACGGCTTGTGGTGGTACAGAAGATGATGATGTTTGGTTCACTTTTGTTGCAACTCAAACAGAACATACTATTGATTTAATTAACGTTGCTAATGGTACTACAGATTTATACCACTCTTTATGGGAAGGTACTTGTGGTTCTTTAGTAAACTTATTATGTAGTGATCCTAATAGTAGTACTGCTACTGGTTTAACTATTGGTAACACTTATACATTAAGAGTGTATACTTGGACTGGAACTGCAGGTCAAACTACAACTTTTGATGTATGTATTGGGTCAACACCTCCTCCTCCTGCAAATGATGATTGTGTAAATGCAATTGCTGCTACCGTTAATCCATTTGGAGATTGTTCAGCTATTACTAGCTTCGATACAGTTTCTGCAACTAACAGTGGAAGTGTAGGAAGTTGTGAAGGCTCTGCTGGTGGTGAACTAGATGTATGGTTTACTTTCGCAACAGATGCTGCTTCTGATGCAATAAACATTGAAGTAACATCAGGTACTCCTGGAAGTGTTGAAGTTGCAATATACGATGCTTGTGGAGGAACTGAAGTTGCTTGTGTGGCTGGTTTATCTGCTGGATTAAATACAATTACAGGATTAACACCATCTACAAGTTATGTATTACAAGTATGGAATGAAACATTCAGTAGTGGTGCATACGACTTATGTCTATCATACCCTCCTTTATGTACTCCTGTAAATGTTGTAAGTTCAACAGTTGTTGATGACTGTCCAAATACTCAATTCTTTGTTGAAGTAGTCATTGATGATTTAGGAGATGATAATTCTGAATTCTCTGATGGTACAAATACTTATCCTTTAGCATTAGGAACTAACACTGTTGGTCCGTTTACGCCAGGTATGGGTGCTACATTAACTGTAGTTGATACTGTAAACTCAGACTGTAATGTTGCCTTAGGAACGTTCACTAGCGCTTGTGCGCCTGCAAATGATGATTTTGCTAATGCATTTGCTATTAATTGTGGTGATACTGTAAGTGGTGATACTACAAATGCAACATTAGATGAAGATGATGCACCTGATACAGCAACAGTTGAAGCTGATTCACCTGCTGATACAGATTCACCAAATGTTTGGTATTCTTTCTTAGGAACAGGTCAAGATGTCTTCTTAGACACTTGTGCTCCATTAAACACGGATTTTGATACTGAAATTTTAATTTTCACTGGTACATCTGGTAACTTAACACTTATTGATGATGCTTATGATGAATGTGGATTTGCTGATGGATACAAGGCGCAAACTACTTTCACCGCAGAAGCAGGAATTATGTATTGGATCTCTGTTGAAGGATACAACTCTGGAGATACAGGAGCATTTGAAATGTCTGTAACATGTACAGGTACAGAAGCCTTTGTATATAATGATGGAACTTGGACTCCAAGTGATCCAACAGGTACTACAACTCCAGGTGATATCTATATTGCTGCTGGTAATGCTATGATGACTGGTGATACAGATTGTAATTCATTTACTGTAAGACCTGGTGGTGGTGTAACTATCCCTTCTGGTGCATCAGTTACAACTGCGACTTCATTCTTATTAGAATCTACATCAACTAATTACTCAAGTTTAATACTTGATGGAACAATTGGTGGTGGTCAAATAGATTACGATCGTCACGTAAATATTAATGCTGGAGCTGGTAGCACAACAGGTGCTAACGATTTAATCTCTGCACCTCTTACTGGTCAGCCATTTGATCAATTCGCTGCAGCCAATCCAAATATTTATGCGAACCCTAGTGATCCTACTCAAGTTCTATTTGGACCTTTCAGTAAGACTCTAGGTACATTCCAAATTTATACTACTGCTGAAACTGCTCCACTTGCTGCAAGTGTAGGTTATAGAGCTGCTTCTGAAGATAATAGTGTATTTACATTTACTGGTACCGCAGAGAATGGTAATATCTCTAACGATATCCAAAACTCTGGACCTAACAATGAAGAATGGAACCTTATCGGTAACCCATATCCTTCTTATATGAGTGCTTTAGACTTCTTAACTGCTGATGCTGGTGGTGGTGAGATCAATATCACATTATTCGATCCTCCTACTGCTGCTGTTTGGGGTTATGATGGAAGTTTTGAAAGCTGGACAATCTATAACTTAGCTACAGTAACTGGTTCTACACTTATTGCACCTGGTCAAGGGTTCTTTGTAAGTGCTGATGTTACAAAAACTGCTGGTCATGATGTACAGTTTACTCCAGATATGAGAAGAACTGGAACTGGCGATGATTTCATTCCTGGTCGTAACGCTGAGTTAGTGTATTTGAAATTGAACTTAAGTTCTGGTACTGATACTGCAAGAACTGATTTCTACTTCAACCCTAACGCAAGTACTGGTTTTGATCATGGTTATGATGCTGCGCATTGGGGAGATACTACACCTGATTTTGCATTATACTCTAGATTAATTCAAGAAGATGCTGGTGATGAAATCGTGCTTCAAGCACTTAATTCTACAGATTTAAATAACGTATCAATACCATTAGGTGTGAAAGCGAGTCAAGGTCAACAAGTAACTTTCAGCATTGCTGAATCTACATTGCCAGAATCTGTAAGCGTATACTTAGATGATACACTTACTAACACGACTACGTTATTAAATAATGGTGATTATGTTATTACTTTAAATAGTGATCAAGATGGAATTGGACGTTTCTTCTTAAGATACGAAGAAGATGCATTATCAACTGTTGAAAACAACCTAGATAACATTAAGATCTTATCACTTAAAGATACTGATGAGCTAGTTGTAAACGGTCAGTTATTCGAAAACACTACTTTAGATCTATACGATATTCAAGGTAGAAAAGTATTAACTGCTAAACTTGATGATGCGTTAATTCAAAATAGAATTAATGTCGCTAACTTGAATGCTGGTGTGTATGTAGTAATCGTACAAAACAACAGTCAAGAAGTAACTAAGAAAGTAATTATTGAATAGTAATCATTCTAAAAATAATCTAGGTTATTCAAAAATAACCTAGATTATTTTAGACTATTGAATAAATTATATTATATTTGACCTTTATATATTATAAAAAATGAAAAAAATTAATTCACAAGACCAAATAAGTCGTAAGGAAGCCATCAAGAAAATGGGTAAGTATGCTGCTTTGACTGCTGTAGGTACGTTTATCATTTTAAACCCTAAACAAGCTCAAGCATCTTCTCCACCAGATCCAGGAGGAAATCCTTTTGACTAAAAATACATTAGTGTTTTGACGACAACTAAGGTAAAACCTAAGTTAATTCAAAATATAGATGGAGAGAACGTAATTCTTTGGTTTGATAAACCAAATAAATACGTTGTTTCAACAGAAATAAATAGTAAAATTATTCAACTATATACGAATCCCGATTACGATCGGGATTCGTTTGTTTCTTATATTTCAAGCTCTCTTGAACTTCAATTACATCAAGCCAATGCTATTTACGATGATGTTTCAGAGTTCTTGAAAACAATTCAAGACACTGCTGAATCTAAAGCAGAAAAGAAACTTCCTACTAAACCTAATAATTGGCTTACACATTCATATCATTTCTATAATACAACCGTCTTAATTCGCTACGAATCTGAGATAATTAAGAGTTTAATCCATCCGCAAATCGCACATCATCTAGACGATTCTAATGCTACTGCTGATGTAGTCTTTGAGATCTATAAATCTTCGGACGACTTATATTTATTAAAAGACAACTCTTATGTAGGCACTTATAAAACAGAGTCATTTCACCTGCTTCAAGGTAGATTTGCTCTTGAACTCACTAATAGCATACATAACAATGATATTAATAAATGGGTAGCAACATTTCATGCCTCTACCATCACTAATGGTAAGGAGTCAATTATGATTATTGGCGATTCGGGAAATGGTAAAAGTACATTATCTGTAATTTTAATGTCTCAAGGTTATGACATTCTTTGTGATGATTTCACACCTTTGTACGAAGAAGACAACAAACTTTATCGATATCCTGCTGCAACTTCAGTAAAAAAAGGAGCTTTCAGTATTTTAAAATCTTACATAACTAATATTGATGAGCTTGACACCTTAATGAATGGTCCTAAAAAGGTCAACATTAAATATGTTCCTCCTCTACAAAACTACAGTAATCAAAAATCTAGTTTTCCATGTAATACTATAGTTTATGTGAAATATAATCGTGACAAAAACAATAGCTTTTCTAAAGTATCTAAGTCTAAAATTCTTGAAACGCTGATACCTGATTCTTGGATATCTCCGAAAGAAACACATGCAGTTCAATTTATTAATTGGTTGAAGGAGGTAAACTGTTTTGAATTAAATTATAACAATAACGACTTTGCGATTTCAAAATTCGATAGCTTATTAAAGACACCTTAAAAGTTTTGCATACTTTTAAGCTTTTAAATTAATACTTTGCCTTCAAAATCCCTAAAATATAAACAATCACTGCAACTTATCGCGGATATTTTAAGTTTAGAATATTCTACCGTAAGACTTAAAGAACGGCTTAAATCTGAATCTGTAGATTGGGAAAATTTTGTAATAATTGCCAGTGATTACTTGGTCTTAACGAGTTGTTATTGTAGTCTAAAACGCAAAGAGCTTTTACAATTCATCCCAAAGGACCTAGAAGTATATCTTGAAGAAATCACTAAGATTAATAGAAATCGAAATTTATCATTAACTGAAGAGATTTCAAAAATTGCTAGCCTTTTAAACGCCTCAAATATCAATTATGTGTTTCTAAAAGGAAGTGCTTTTTTGTTGTATAATTATTACGACGATTTGGGAGAACGTATGATTGGAGACATTGACATATTAGTTGAAGAAAACCAATTAAAAAAAGCCTACGATATTTTAATTGATTACAATTACATTACAACGCCTCAAGGTATTAGTGCAAGATTTTTTGATCACAAACATTTACCTAGACTGAAATCAGATGTCAGACTTGCTGCTGTTGAAGTACATAAAAAACTAATATTAAAATCTATAAATGGTATCTTAGAACCTAATTCTATTTTAACTAGAAAGCAATATATTAATGGTTACTATTTACCATCTAATGATGATTTAATATATCATTCTATTTTAAATTTTCAAGATAATGACTCTGGACATTTCTACAGTAGAATTAGTTTTAAATCGATTTATGATTTGCTCATTTTAAAAAGAAAAATAGGTTTAGAAGCCTCACAAATACCAAATCACAGTTTTTTTAGGAGTTACTTTGCAGTTGCAAAACAATTCTTTTCAGATTTTGATCAAATGAGAAGTAGCTCAATATCTAAACACCTCTTTTTATTCAAATTAAAGTTTCCATTTGTAAAGCGCACTATTGATTTTGTTTTAAATAAACTCCGATTCCTAAAAACTATTCTTACGAGTAGAATCTGGACCTTCATAAAAAACAAAAACTATAGAAAAGCTCTTTTTGAAGATTACAAAAGGATACTTGGTCTGTCACAATAAAATTTCTTTTGCATTATTTTTAAATGTAATATGTTTAGTGTTTCTTTGTAAATTGATGCTTAAAGCATATATTTGAATTACATATATTATTCTCATGAGAAAGCTAGTTTTTTTATTATCTACAGTTCTACTATTCAGTTTAACTGCCCAATCCCAAACTACCTCTGATACTAAATATGATAATCAAGAAGATGATTCATATGGTGATGCGCCTTGGAAACTTAGTGTTGGTGTTAATGCTGTTGGAAGTTTAGGAACAAGACAACCATTTGCACAATTGGGTGATTTTCAATTTAAACAACCTTTAGCTTTAGCTATTGAGCATAAGTGGTCAAAAGACTTTGCTTTAGAACAAGATATTACCTTAAATGGTTATGAATCTGAAAACAGAATTGATAATGCTGTTCTAACAGAAGACTATTTCTACTTTTCAACCAATACATACATAAAATATTATTTTGACAACTTAATGTTTGATGCAAAATGGCTAGACCTTTATGCAGGTGCTGGTTTTGGTATTTTTGTTGTAGATGAATTGAACAGTTCTGGTAATCTAGCTTTAGGTGGTACTGTTTGGTTTTCTGAAAAAATAGGTGCTAGAGTACAAGGTGTTGGAAAATTTGCTGTTAATGCTGATGACAGACAGTTTGATAACAATCACTTCCAGTATATGTTACAGCTGGTTTTTAAGCTATAAACAACTTTTCTTCTTTAATAGCCATTAAAATTATAATTAAGCATCAGCTTTACTTTGCTATATAATTTTGGGAATTTGCTTTTGAACTCGATTGGAGTCTCAATAAACGTCTCAACGATTACTGATAAAAATTCAAACTGATTTGTGTAAGCATAATCTCTTAAATAACCTGAAGACACTAGATTGGTTTTAAGTACTGCATTTGCATCCAAATATGTGACTAATTCTTGAAATGAATCCAAAAAAATTGCCGCACTGGTGCTTTTTCTTCGCACACTCATGTAATAAAAATGTATAGCGTGAATAAATTCATGAATTGCTAGATTCAAATTATCATCATCTATTTCGTATCCATAAAGGACATCTTTCCAAGACATCACTAAAGCACGATATGCTGGATTAAACTCTCCTTTATGATATGTTTTATTAGTTTGTGAATAAAACTCCTCAGGATAAATTAAAATACGTTCAACAGAACTTATTTGATAGTCTCTAAAACCAAATGTAAGTTTTACTAAAGTAGCAGAAGTGATAAGTTTCATTGTTTCTGAAACTTCAATACCCTTACCTATAAACTCCATCGTATTCATTATTGTGGCTACACGATGTTCAAAATAAACTTTATGATCTAAGGAAAGTCCATTATAGAGCTTAATATATTTACTTAGTATAAATCTTTGTTCTTTATTAAGGGTCTTCTTTTTAAAATAGAAATGATTATAAAACAAACGTTTTTTAATATACTCAACATAAGCCATTTCAAAAAACCCAAATAGCTTATAAACGATGAACACAGTTACCAAAACAAAAAGTAAAGAAGGAATCAACTCAACAATAAAAGGTGGTTCTGAAGTATTTGCGGCTTGTTGAATCATTGTTGAAATATAAGAAATCTAAACTTATAAATTCAAAGCTTACTATTTAATTGAACTAACTTCTGAATTAACTCGATTCTCGAGTTGTTCCTCTAAAGCTCCGCTTTGAAAATCAAAAACCTAAGCTTATAAATTCAAGACTTCATCCTAATTAAAACTTCTTCTGGATTAACTCGCTTCTCGAGTTGTTCCTCTAAAGCTCCGCTTTGAAAATCAAAAACCTAAGCTTATAAATTCAAGACTTCATCCTAATTAAAACTTCTTCTGGATTAACTCGCTTCTCGAGTTGTTCCTCTAAAGCTCCGCTTTGAAAATCAAAAACCCAAGCTTATAAATTCAAGACTTCATCCTAATTAAAACTTCTTCTGGATTAACTCGCTTCTCGAGTTGTTCCTCTAAAGCTCCGCTTTGAAAATCAAAAACCCAAGCTTATAAATTCAAGACTTCATCCTAATTAAAACTTCTTCTGGATTAACTCGCTTCTCGAGTTGTTCCTCTAAAGCTCCGCTTTGAAAATCAAAAACCCAAGCTTATAAATTCAAGCAAGCTTGATTTAACGCTTAGGTCTTTGATTTATTCGTGACCACGGTAGGATTCAAACCTACGACCGCTGGAGCCGAAATCCAGTGCTCTATTCAGCTGAGCTACGTGGCCTGTGTATTATTGCAATTTTGCTTTTACAATCGTTGATATGGTTTTACCATCAGCTTGACCTGCTAATTTCTTACTCACAATTCCCATAACTTTTCCCATATCCTTCATTCCTTCTGCTCCTACTTGAGCTATGGTAGCAACCACCTCTTTTTCAATTTCAGCTTCACTCAACTGAGCAGGTAAAAATTGCGAAATAATCTCAGCTTGGGCTAATTCAGGTTCAGCAAGATCACTCCTATTTTGCTCATTGAAAATCGCAGCGCTATCCTTGCGTTGCTTCACTAATTTTGATAAAATTTTAATTTCATCAGCCTCAGTAAGGGCTTCAGATGAACCTGAAGTTTGCGCTAATAACAACTCAGACTTTACAGCTCTTAATGCCGCTAAAGCCATTTGATCTTTATCTTTCATGGCTGCCTTCATTGCAGTCATTATATCCTTTTGTAAACTCATATACCTATAAATTAATTCAGGTTGCAAAGATAAAAAACTAATGCTTTGAAATAACGATATAATACCAAAATCAAAAAACCCGAAAGACCTTTCAGCCTTTCGGGTTTAACAAAGTGTGAAACACTAAACTAAATTTGCTATTAATCTACGTTGTCGTGTAAAAATGAATTATTGCTTCGCAATTGAATATCGTCGTTATCATCAGTAGCAACAGAGGTTCTGGAAGCTTTGGTTTCTGAAGAGTGCTGAGACTCTTCTAAATTCACACCTTGTCTTTTATATGCAGGTTCTTTTTCAATATCGTCTATTTTAGCTGTATTGAACTTATAGTTGAAGTCCTTCATCTTGCGTCTGCGCTCATCTGCACGCTCTTTTAGCAATTCTGATATCGGACTATTCATTGGATCAATATCTTCTTTCAAATCTTCTTCTTGAACTTCAGATTCAATCGTCTTTTTTTCAAAAACAATTTCTTCTTCAACTTCAGGTTGTGCCTTTATTTTGGTTTCAGGCTCATTTATAGAAGACTCATAAGACATGAAGTCATCTAAAGCATATCTTGTTTCGCCTTCTTCATTAGCTTCAGTCACAGGTACAATTTCAACATGCTCAGTAACGTCCATATCTTTGATATCATCGTCAAGAGAAAATACCGTTTTATCTTCAGCTTGAACTTCTATGGTTGTTTCTTCAACGTCATTAGAAGATAATGGTAAATCAAATGTTAAGGTAATTTGTTCTTCTTCTGTCTCTTCTTCAATTATTTCAGTGTCTTGTTGAATTGGCGTTATTACAAAATCATCATTTTCAACGTTATGATCTAAGACTTCTTCATAAACGACATTGATATTTTTAATGATATCTGAAGTTGGAATCAAATCTGTTTCAGAACTTTTAGTCACCATCTCTAGATCATCATCTTCTTCCATCAACGTATGTACAACCACATCAGGTGTTTTTGTATCGTCTTCAAGAACAATGTCTGGTGTTATTATTGCAGGATCGCTTTCCTTAACAGTAACATCATCATTTTTATCCTCTTCTAAAGCATGAACGACTTTCTTTTGTTCTGTATTAGAAATCTCATATTGTTGGTCAATATCAAAACCTGTAGCAATGATGGTAACAGAAATTGATTCTTCAAGAGTATCATCTTCACCAACACCCATAATAATATTAGCACCATGACCAGCCTCAACTTGAATGTGATCGTTTATTTCACCAATCTCATCTATCGTGATTTCCTGAGAACCAGAAACGATAAGCAACAATACGTTTTTAGCTCCAGTAATTTTATTATCATTAAGTAATGGAGAATCTAAAGCTTTCATAATAGCATCTTGTGCTCTGGTTTTTCCAGAAGCAGTAGCAGATCCCATAATTGCTGTTCCGCTATTACTCAACACTGTTTTAGCGTCACGTAAATCGATATTTTGTGTATAGTGATGTGTAATTACTTCAGCGATTCCTTTGGAAGCGGTTGACAGCACTTCATCTGCTTTAGAGAACCCAGCTTTAAATCCTAAGTTACCATACACTTCACGAAGCTTGTTATTATTAATAACAATCAATGAATCTACATGAGAGCGCAATTTTTCTACGCCTAGTTTGGCTTGTTCGATTCGTGTTTTACCTTCAAACTGAAAAGGTATTGTAACAATACCAACAGTTAAGATATCCATCTCCTTAGCTAGTTTGGCTATAATTGGTGCAGCTCCAGTTCCTGTACCTCCTCCCATTCCAGCAGTAATGAATACCATTTTTGTGTTAGAATCAAGCATACGTCTTAAGTCTTCTAAACTTTCAACTGCAGCTTGCTCTCCTACTTCAGGGTTTGCTCCTGCGCCTAAACCTTCGGTTAAATTAACTCCTAATTGGATCTTGTTTGGGACACCACTATTTTGCAGTGCTTGGGCATCTGTATTACAAATAACGAAATCAACACCTTTAATCCCTTGTTGAAACATGTGATTAATGGCATTGCTTCCACCACCACCAACACCAATCACTTTGATGACATTAGATTGGTTTTTTGGTAGGTCAAATGCAATATCGCCTAATTCAATGTTGTTGCTCATAAAATAGTCTTTTACTGGTTGTTGTACTTTGTTTTAGTTCTTTGGATTAGTTATTTATTCGGCGTTGTCAAGAAAATCTTTGACACGCTCTGTTAGTTTATCTAAAAAGGATCTACGTTCCTTATGACGTTCATTCATAACCTCTTGTTGAGGCGTTGGTTCTTCAGCGGCTTCTTCAGCTATTACTGTTTCAGCTTCTTGAACTTCTTTTTCAACACGTTTACGCTCTTGACGTTTTAGTCCATCCATTACCAATCCGACTGCTGTTGCAAACAACGGACTTGTAACATCATCATCACTATCGCCAGCCAAGTGCTCGTTAGGATATCCAATTCTAGTATCCATTCCTGTGATGTATTCAACTAATTGCTTTAAATGCTTTAACTGGCTTCCACCACCTGTTAACACAATACCAGCGATTAATTTTTTCTTTTGTTCTTCGTGGCCATAATTTTTGATTTCCACATACACTTGCTCAATGATCTCAACTACGCGAGCGTGAATGATCTTAGACAAATTCTTTAAGGTGATCTCTTTAGGTTCCCTGCCTCTTAATCCAGGAATCGACACAATTTCATTGTCTTTATTTTCGCCTGGCCATGCTGAACCAAATTTTATTTTTAAAAGTTCGGCTTGCTTTTCAATGATAGAACAACCTTCTTTAATATCTTCAGTAACCACATTTCCACCAAAAGGAATTACAGCTGTATGTCTTATAATACCATCTTTAAATACTGCTAAATCTGTTGTTCCACCACCTATATCAATCAAAGCAACACCTGCTTCTTTTTCTTCCTGACTTAACACTGCATTTGCAGAAGCTAATGGCTCGAGTGTAATGCCTTCTAATTCTAAACCAGAGCTCTTTACACATCGTCCGATATTTCTAATCGAAGATACTTGACCAACCACAACGTGGAAGTTAGCTTCAAGTCGACCTCCATACATTCCAATTGGTTCTTTGATCTCAGCCTGACCATCTACTTTATACTCTTGAGGAAGTACATGAATGATCTCTTCTCCTGGAAGCATTACCAGCTTATGCACTTGATTGATGAGGCGATCAATATCGTCTTCATCAATGACCAATTCAGAATTTGCTCTAGTTATGTAATCACTATGTTGTAAACTTCTTATGTGCTGTCCTGCAATCCCAACAGTAACATCCTCAATTTTCAAACCAGCTTCGGCTTCAGCTTCCTGAACAGCTTGTTGAATAGACTGAATGGTTTGTGTGATATTATTAACAACACCGCGATGTACACCTAAGCTTTTAGATTTTCCAATCCCTAAAATTTCTACTTTCCCGTACTCATTCTTACGACCTATCATCGCCACAATTTTTGTGGTTCCTATATCTAATCCTACTGAAATTTTATTATTCTCCATTACTTACTTTTTGGTGCAAATCACTTGCTTGTCAAACTTTAAATTCACGATGCTATAATCATCTAAAACATCATCTTTCATGGCTTTCAAATAGAAAGCTTTTAGATTATTGATTTTTTTATCTAACAACTTCAAACTTCCTAAATGAACTTTGAAATCATAATTTCTTAGTTTTAAATCAATAGACGCATCTGTATTTTGATGAATCTCAACAACGTGTTTTTCCAAAAACTTATCGCTTTTAATTTTTTGAGCGATCGTGAATACATTTGCTAAGTTATTTTTTTCAATAGCACCTGTAACCAATGGTACACGCGCTGAATAATTTGTTGATAAAGGCATATACGACCCTTGATCATCAATGTAATACGACGCATTTGTACTGACTCTAGCGATAGGTTTTTTTTGTTCAACACTAGCAGTGATTAAGCCATCAACACTCATAAACACTTGTGCTTCCTTAATCATCGGATTGGAATTTAGGGCAGCTTCCAACGCGTTCAAATCTATAATATCTTTAGGCTTATTCGTAACACTCTCTTGATTTTGTATTAACAATTTACTAACAGCTTGCTGCGTGATAAATAAGTTGTCTGATCCAACAAATTGCACCTTAGGTTCATCAACTTGTCGTACAGCATTTCGATGAGAAGCAAACGCATACATAAAGCCAACTAACACTAGCAATAAAACGACCTTTATGTAATTATAATTAACTCGCAATACTTAATGCTTCTTTAATAGGTTTCACTTCTGCTCCAATATCACCAGCTCCAATAGTTAATACAACTGATGCCGTTGAGGCTTTTATATGCTCAATTAATTCTGATTTAAGAACTAGTTTTTTGGATTTATTATTTATTTTTTCCAATAACCATTGCGATGTAACACCTTCAATTGGGACTTCACGTGCAGGATAAATATCAAGTAATATAACCTCATCGAATTGCTCTAAGCTTCTTGCAAATTCATTGGCAAAGTCCTGAGTTCTGCTAAATAAATGTGGTTGAAAGACCGCTAAGACCTTTTTATGAGGATACATTTCTCTCACCGCTTGATGCACTGCTTTAATCTCCTCTGGATGATGCGCATAGTCATCAATAAATACTAAATTATCTGACTTGATCTGGTAGGTAAATCTTCGCTTTACACCTTTATAAGATGCTAAAGCTTTGGCGAGCTGCGGTTTAGGGATACCATATTCTACAGTCATCGCCAAGGCTATTAATGCATTCGACAGATTATGTCTACCAGGTAGGTCAAATTTGAAATCTTTAAGTAATGTTGTAGGTGTTTTAACATCAAACACATAACTACCATTATCTATTTTTATATTTTGAACAGAATAATCTGAATCGTCCTCAATGCCATAGGTAATCCCTTCAATAGGCAATCCGTTTCGGACGAATAGTTTTCCGTTGGGTTTTATTTTTTTTGTGAAATCCTGAAATGATTTTTGCAATTCGGAAGCATCTCCATAAATATCCAAATGATCTGCATCCATTGAAGTGATGCAAGCATAATTTGGCGATAAGGTCAAAAACGAACGATCAAACTCATCAGCTTCAACTACGGTAACCTCAGTACCATTGAGTATTAAGTTTGAATTGTAATTCTCACTAATACCTCCTAAAAACGCTGTAACTTTTACATCACATGCATTGAGCAAATGACCAAGAATACTTGTCGTGGTTGTTTTTCCATGAGTTCCTGCAACGGCTAAGCAAAATGTTTCCTGAGTGATCAACCCTAAAACTTCAGAACGCTTCTTTATTTCAAAACCATTAGCTATGAAGAATTGTAATTCGTTATGCGTTTTCGGAATAGCAGGTGTATATACCACAAGTGTGTTTTGCACCTCTAAAAACAAAGGATCAACCAATGCTATATTATCATCAAAATGAATGTTTATACCAAGTCCTTCTAAACCAGAGGTAATTTCAGTTCTAGTTTTATCATAACCAGCAACACGACAGCCTTTAGCAACAAAATAACGTGCCAAAGCACTCATGCCAATGCCTCCAATGCCAATAAAATACACGTTATGTTTATTTATAAAACTCATTTACTTTGTAATAGTTTTTCAACTTGATCTACAATATCTCTTGTGGCATTTACCAGCGCCAAGCCTTTAATATTCTTTGATAACTGGTCTCGTTTTTCATTTGAATGCAAGAGTTCTGAAAACTGCTGTTCAAATTGCTCATCTAAATACTTCTCTTGGATTAAAATAGCCGCATCCTTATCTGCAATTGCTTTTGCGTTTTTAGTTTGATGATCTTCAGCTACATTAGGAGAAGGAATGAATATCACAGGTTTTCCAACCACACATAACTCAGACACTGAGCTTGCTCCTGCTCTTGAAATGATAATATCTGCAGCACCATAAGCCATATCCATATTATTTAAAAAGGCATGCACCTGAACATGATCTAATTTCTTGTATTGTTTGTAATACTGATAATATAGTTTTCCACATTGCCAGATAATCTGAACGTTTAGCTTTTCGAATAACTCTAGATGATCTTCAATTAGTTCATTGATTCGTCTAGAACCTAGGCTTCCACCTAAAACCAACAATGTGTGTTTACTATGAATGAGCTTAAACGCATCTTTTCCTTTTATTAGTTTTTGATCAACATCCAATAGGTCTTTTCTGATAGGATTACCTGTTAACACAATCTTTTCCTTTGGGAAGTATCGCTCTAGACCTTCATAAGCCACACAAATTTTATCTACGTTTTTCGACAATAACTTGTTTGTAATTCCTGGATAAGAATTTTGCTCTTGAATTAAACTTGGAATGCCTTTAGATGAAGCTACCTTAATTAAAGGACCACTGGCAAAGCCACCTGTTCCAATAGCCACATGAGGTTTAAATGTTTTTATGATCTTTCGAGATTTAAGTATGCTAGACATTAATTTAAATGGAAACATTAAATTTTTTAGCGTTAGCTTACGCTGAAGTCCAGAAATCCATAACCCTTCAATAGAATAACCTGCTTGAGGAACTTTTTCCATTTCCATACGATCTGAAGCACCAACAAATAAAAATTCAGCTTTTGGGTAGCGTGATTTCAATTCATTAGCAATGGCAATGGCAGGATAGATATGACCTCCTGTTCCACCTCCTGAAAGAATGATTTTGTATGTTTTACTGTCTTTCAAAATTTAATAATTCAGATCTTTAAAGGCTTCGACTGCGCTCAGCCTGACATTAATTTCTATTTTAATTACTTTTAACGTTATACTTTTTAACTCAAATGGTTTCACTTAAAATTTCTAAAGGATTATCAGATTCATTTATACCATCAATATCTTTTAATTCTTGTCGTCTTGCACTCACGCTTAAGATAATTCCTATAGCCAAACAGGTCATCCAAATTGAAGTCCCTCCACTACTTATTAATGGTAAGGTTTGTCCTGTTACAGGAAATAATTCTACTGCTACAGCCATATTAATCAAGGCTTGAAACACAATAGGAAGTCCAACTCCTAAGACCAGAAGTTTACCAAAAACCGTATCAGCCTTTTGTGATACAATAACCATCCTAAACAGCAACCAAGAATACATTACCAATAAGAAAAGTCCGCCAATCAAACCATATTCTTCAATAATAATTGCGAAAATAAAATCGGAAGACGATTGTGGCAGGAAGTTCTTTTGCAAGCTTTTGCCTGGACCTCTTCCAAAAATATCACCAGAAGCGATCGCTATTTTAGCCTTTTGAATTTGGTAATCGGCTTCGGTATCTTCTGCATTAGAAAAGTTTTCAATTCTACTCATCCAAGTATCAATACGATTAGGCATTGCCTGCGGAAAAGCTTTCGCTACAAGAATAAAAAGCGACAATACGATGATACCTGTTCCGATAATTACAGCAAGATATTTGATTGGATAACCTCCAATGAATGCCAACATCATCACCATCAAAAATATAATCGCTGTAGTTGAAAAATTTGCTGGTAGAATAAGTATTAACACAAAGAATACTGGAGCCCATAATGGCAATAGAGTTTCTGTGAACGTAACATTTTTATCATGAATCTTTGAAAGATATCGCGCTACATACACCATTAATACCACAGCAGCAAGTGTGGACGTTTGAAACGACATGCCAACAAAAGGAATTTGAATCCACCGACTTGCATTTGCGCCTTCAATAGTTGTGCCTTGAAGCATGGTAATGATAAGCAATACTAAAACTATTGGGATCATAACCATAGAAAGTCCTCTAAAGTAACGATATGGAATTTTATGCACACCATAGATAATGGCAAATCCCAACATAAGATGCATAAAGTGCTTTACAAAAAAGCCAAAGGTATTTCCAATGCCACCAACATATGCCAAATTACTGGCAGCACTGTAAACAGGAAGGAATGAGAAAATTGCCAATAACGTGACAATTGCCCAAATTAACCTGTCTCCTTTTATGTTTTTAAATAATAGCACTTGTGTTATTTATTATATACGATGACTTCGAAAATCTCTGTCACCAGTTTAAATTCGTCTATAAGTTTCTTACTGCATTTTTAAATTGTCGACCTCTATCTTCATAGTTCTCAAACAGATCAAAACTAGCGCAAGCAGGTGATAACAATACATTATCTCCAGCTTCAGCAATTTTGTAAGCAATCTTAACTGCTTCGCTCATAAATTGAGTTTCAACAATAACATCAACCATACTTGAGAAGTTTTTCATCAGCTTCTCATTATCAACTCCTAAACAGATAATAGCTTTTACTTTTTCATTCACAAACTGAAACAATTCCTGATAATCATTTCCTTTGTCTTCACCACCAACAATCCAAACTGTAGGTGCATCCATACTTTCTAAAGCGTAATACGTCGCATTCACATTTGTTGCCTTAGAATCGTTGATATATTGGACTTTATTTATTTTAAGAACATGTTCTAAACGATGTTCAACACCTTGAAAATTCTCAAGACTTTCTCTAATTGTTTGTTTTCTAATTTTTAGCAAATGTGCTACTGTTGATGCAGCCATTGCATTCTTAATGTTGTGTTTCCCTTCTAATGCTAGATTTGCTGTTGGCATAATAATTTGATTGTTATCTATTGTTATTTTAATATGATCGTGTTCTAGATACGCACCATTTTCAATTTTATTTTTTAGTGAAAATGGCAATAATTGGGATTGAACAGGATGTGTCTTCAGCCAGCTTGAAATAACTTCATCGTCGGCATCATAGATGAAATAATCATCCTTTGTTTGATTTTTAGCAATTCTGAATTTTGATGCGATATACTTTTCAAAATCATAGTCATAGCGATCTAGATGATCTGGCGTAATATTAAGTAAGACCGCAACTTTTGGTTTAAAATCAACGATGTCATCCAACTGAAAACTACTGATCTCTAAAACATAATTTTGAAATGCTTGTTCCATGACTTGCTTTGCGAAACTATCTCCAATGTTACCCGCTAATCCAACATTCAGCTCTTGCTTAAGAATGTGATACATTAAACTAGCTGTTGTGGTTTTTCCATTACTTCCAGTAATTCCAACAAGCTTAGCTTGGGTATACTTTGAAGCAAATTCAATTTCAGAAACCACAGGAATTTGATTGGCTCTAATTTTTATTACCAAAGCCACCTTATCAGGAATTCCTGGACTTTTCATCACCAAATCGGCATTCAAAATTTGACTTTCAGAATGTTGCTCATCCTCAAATTCAATCTCATTATGTATAAGAACTTCTTTATATGTCTCTTTAATTTTTCCTTTATCAGAAACAAATACTTCGTATCCTTTTGCCTTTCCTAAAAGCGCTGTTCCAACACCACTTTCTCCTCCTCCAAGAATTACAAGTCGTTTCATTTATCTAATTTTCAATGTCACGATAGATAAAATGGCCAGTAGAATTCCTACAATCCAGAATCTGGTTACAATTTTACTTTCGTGATATCCTGACTTTTGATAGTGGTGATGTAATGGCGACATTTTAAAAATGCGACGTCCTTCACCATATTTCTTTTTTGTGTATTTGAAATAACTTACTTGCATTACTACAGACAGGTTTTCAGCCAAGAAAATGCCACATAGTAAAGGAATAAGCCATTCTTTTCTAACAGCTATAGCAATTACTGCAATGATTCCACCGATTGTCAAACTCCCTGTGTCTCCCATAAACACTTGAGCTGGATAGGTGTTATACCATAAAAATCCAATCAATGCTCCTACAAATGCTGCAATGTAAATTGTGATCTCCTCAACTCTTGGGATATACATAATGTCGAGGTATTCTGAAAAAATGATGTTACCAGAAACCCATGCAAAGATTCCAAGTGTGAGCACCATAATAGCCGAAGCTCCTGCTGCCAAACCATCTATACCATCGGTTAGATTAGCACCATTAGACACAGCTGTAATAATAAAAATAGACGCTAGTATAAATACAATCCAAGCATATTTACCAAGATCCTTATTGATCCAAGTAATTAGGTTGGCGTAGTCAAATTCGTTGCCTTTAACAAAAGGGATTGTTGTTTTAGTTGATTTGGCTTCCTCTTCAAAAAGTTTAGAAGGTGAAATATCTGGATTTTCAGCCTTCAGAATTGTTTGCTGTTCTAGAGGTAGTTTTTCTTTAATAGTTACATCTTGATGAAAGAATAATGTTGCACCAACAATGATACCTAATCCAACTTGACCAAGGACTTTAAATCGGCCTTTAAGACCTTCCTTATTATTTTTAAACTTTTTAATATAATCATCTATAAAACCAATAGTTCCCATCCAAACAGTTGTAACTACTAACAAAATGATGTATATGTTTTCAAGTTTTGCTAATAACAATACAGGAATTAGAGTAGCAAGAATGATGATAATCCCTCCCATCGTTGGTGTTCCAGCCTTTTCAACCTGACCTTCAAGACCAAGATCTCTAATAGTTTCACCAACTTGTTTTTTCTGAAGAAAACGAATGATACGCTTTCCAAAAATAGTAGATATTAGAAGCGACAAAATAATAGCCACAGCTGCTCTAAAGGTAATGAACCCAAAAAGTGATGCTCCAGGAAACTGAAATTGTTGTTCTAAATAATCAAATAAATAATACAGCATTTACTTTTGCAATTGTTTTAAAAATTCGTCTACTATTTTATAATCATCAAAATCAAATCGCTCACCATTGATCTCCTGATAAGTTTCATGACCTTTACCAGCAATGAGAATGATGTCATTTGAATTAGCCATTTGGCAAGCTGTTTTAATAGCTTGCTTTCTATCTGTTATTGACACAATCTTCTTGAAATTTTGAGGCTCAACACCTGCTTCAATATTTTGAATGATCGTTTCAGGGTTTTCAGTTCTAGGATTATCACTTGTAAAAATGACCTTATCACTAAGTGCTGAAGCAATATGTCCCATTTTAGGACGCTTGGTTTTATCACGATCACCACCACAACCCACAACAGTAATCAACGATTCGTTTTTAGTTCTGATACTGTTTATGGTTTCAAGTACATTTTTCAAAGCATCTGGAGTATGTGCATAATCAACAATAGCAGTGATATTATCTTCAGATATTAGATATTGGAATCGACCACTCACACTTTCGAGTTCACTAATAAGTCTAAGGATTTCAACTTTTTCGAGACCTAAAAGTTCAGCAGCACCATAAATCGCAAGTACATTATAAGCATTAAAGCTTCCTATTAGCCTCGTCCACAATTCACTATCATTAAGCTTTAATAGCAGTCCGCTAAACTCATTCTCAAGAATTTGTGCTTGATAATCAGCATAGGTTTTTAAAGCGTAAGTGTATTTTTTTGAGCGCGTATTTTGCATCATCACTAAGCCATTTTTATCATCGCTATTGATTAATGAAAACGCTTGTTTTGGCAGCTCATCAAAGAAAGATTTCTTTACATCTCTGTATTCTGCAAACGAACTATGATAATCTAAATGATCATGAGAAAGGTTGGTGAAAATACCACCTTCAAATTTGAGTCCTTCAGTTCGTTTTTGATGAATACCATGTGAACTCACTTCCATAAAACAAAACTCAACACCTTCATCATTCATTAACTTTAGATATCTGTTAATCGTTAATGACTCTGGAGTTGTATGTGTTGCTTTATATTCTGTTGTATTCACCATTATTTTAACAGTAGACAACAAACCTACCTTGTAACCTGCTTTCATAAATAACTGGTACAATAGTGTTGACACTGTAGTCTTTCCATTGGTTCCAGTAACACCAACAAGTCTTAAGTTTTCAGAAGGTGCGCCATAAAAATTAGACGCCATATAAGCCAAAGCACTACTTGAATTTTCAACTTCAACGTAAGTAATTCCATCTTCAAGCATATCAGGTAAACTCTCACAAATAATAGCAATAGCGCCTTGATCAATCGCTTTTTCAATAAAGTCATGACCATCAGACTGCTCCCCTTTAATAGCCACAAATACGTCATTACCAGAAACCGTTCGAGAATCAAAATGAATTTCATTTATAGCAATACTCGTGCTTCCAACTACCGCATTGATATTAACCTTATATAATATATCTTTAAGTGCTACCATTATGTATTGAGCTCAACTACTTGATTTGGTTTGACTTTAGTTCCTTTATTAATTGATTGACTTTTGACGACTCCAGCACCTGAAATCTTCACCTTCAATCCCATATTTTCCAACAAAGCCAAGGCATCCATAGCAGGCAATCCCGTAACATCTGGCATTATTGTTTTGTATGTATTTGCCAAGTTGTAGTAAGCTTCAAATGAATCTTCAACCTTAGCATTAACCACTTCTAAAGATTCAATTTGATCAATAAGTGGTGTTTCGGTGTAAATTTTTTGTGCGATTCGTTTAAAAACTGGACCAGTAACATCTGCACCATAATATCCAACTTTAGTACTCGGTTTATGAATCACTACGATGCATGAATATTTAGGATTATCAGCAGGAAAGTAACCAGCAAAAGACGAGATGTACTTTCGATCTTTACGCCATTCTTCATAGTTTCCATAGTCGGTTCTTGCTGTTCCCGTTTTACCTGCCATTGAGAAATTTTCAGAATACATTTTTGAACCTGTACCACGAATGACAATGTTTTTTAAAATCTCTTTAATCTCCCTTAATGTTTTGTCTGAACAAATCTTTTGATGTAGAACCTCTTTTTCAAAAGTCTCAACTTCTCTATCAAATTCTTTAACCGCTTTGATAAATCGCGGTTTTACCATTTCGCCATCATTAGCTATAGCGTTATAAAATGCTAAGGTTTGTAAAGGCGTCATTCGAAGGTTATAGCCATAAGCCATTGACGGCAAAGCATTTCGACTCCAATTGGATTTGCCAGGTTCAGCAATATCAGGAATACCTTCACCAATAATTGAAACACCTAAAGGTTCATGAAGGTTCCATCCTTTCAATCTATTAATGAATTTTTTAGGTTGCTTAGAATATGCTTCATCAATTATCGTTGCCAAGCCAATATTTGAAGACACTTCTAAAGCTCGAGCAGCAGAAATTTCTCCATGACCACGAGAGTCACTAATAGTTCTTCCGTAAAAACGTTTTGAACCTCTTTTAGTATCAACAATCGTTGACGTATCAATAACCTTATCTTCAAGTGCAGCCATTAAAGCCATTACCTTGAATGTAGAACCTGGTTCATGACTTTCTCCAACGGCATAATTTAGTCGTTCATAATAACTCCCATTAGTACTTCTTCCTAAGTTTGAAATGGCTTTGATCTCTCCTGTTTTCACATCCATAACCACTGCACAACCATGTTCAGCTTCATACTTCTCTAACTGTCCTAACAAGGCATGATGCGCTATATCTTGAATATTGACATCGATAGTAGTATAGACATCATAACCATCTTGAGGCTCCACCTGATTGTAATCTACTATAGGTTTCCACTTGCCATTACCAATTTTCTGCTTTAACCGAGAACCATTTACACCTCTTAAATACTTAACTCCGAAAGCGCCATCAATTCCTGGTCGTGTTACATTTCCGTTTTCATCAATCTTTTCATAACCAATTATACGTTCAGCAATGCCACCCATTGGATGCTCTCGTCTTGTGGTTTGCTCAACAATAAGTCCGCCTTTAATTGCTCCTAGTTCGAGCATTGGAAAATTTCTTAATCTGATGTAATCTGAGTAACTAATATCACGAGCTAATAGAAAATAGCGATTCTTATTAGATCTAGCTTTAGTGATTGTATTTTGGTGGTAGCTTGAGGATTTTCCAGAGTATTTAGCCAAAGAATCTGAAAGAGGTTTAATGTACTTATTGAATGTAGCTTGTTTAGGCTGTACTGCATCTAATCTGATATCATATTTTGGAATTGACGTTGCTAAAAGGCTTCCATCTGCAGAGTACACGTTACCTCTATTAGCAGGAATTTCGTGATTTTTAACAATGCGCTCTTCAGCCATTGCTCTGTATTCATCACCTTGAATAAACTGGATTGAACACAATTTAAACACAACAGCAAGAGCGAAGACAAACATACAGCCAGCTACGAAATACAATCTGTTTAATATGTTTGTTTCGGTTGTTGCCACTATGCTATCAATCTTGTGTTTTTACTTTTATTTTTTTTGGTGGAATCTCTGAAATAACGATTCCTTTTTCTGCTACTTTTTTTATGATTGATGATTCCATTTTGAGTCTCATCAATTTTGATCTTCCATCTACAAATGCAGATCGAAGCTCTTTAACTTCATTCTTAAGTCTTGCAATCTCATAGACCTTTTGATCTGCACTATGAGAACTCGCAATCATAATGATGGCAAGAACTGAAATGAACAAGATGATCCTCCAGTTTTTAAAAGAATCATCACTAACTAAAAACTTACCTCGTAATATGCTGTAAATACTTTTTTTCATAGTTTTTCAGCGATTCGAAGCTTTGCACTTCTTGCTCTATTATTTATTTTAATCTCTTCTTCTGAAGGCACTATTAGACCACCTACTTTCTTGAAAGGCACTTCAAAATTTCCAAACATATCGCGTTCAGGCTCACCTTCAAACAGTCCATTTCTAATGAATCGTTTTGCTAATCTATCTTCAAGAGAGTGATACGAAATCAAACTTAACCTTCCGCCTTTCACAAGTACTTCAGGCGTTTGCAATAAAAACTCTTTAAGCACTTCTATTTCTTGATTTACCTCTATTCTAATCGCCTGATAGATTTGTGCTAAGACTTTATGCTCTCTTTTGTGATTCAAGAATCGTTTCAACACCTGCTTGAATTGTTCACTTGTTTTTATAGCACCTTCTCTTCGAGCTTCAACAATCACTCTAGCCATCGCTGGAGCTTGTCTCAATTCACCATATTCAAAAAGAACGTTTCGAATTTCTTCCTCTTCATATTCATTAATCACATGAAATGCAGAAACCTTATCATCCTGATTCATTCGCATATCTAAATCTGCATCAAACCGAGTAGAAAAGCCACGTTCAGCGACATCAAATTGATGTGATGACACACCAAAGTCGGCTAAAATCCCATCAACAGCTTTAGCACCAAAAAACCTTAAAAACCTTTTGAGATATCTAAAGTTCTCGTTGATTAATTGAAATCGATTATCATCAATTGTATTTAAAAGAGCGTCTTTATCCTGATCGAAAGCAAACAACTTTCCGTTTGAACCTAACCGATTGAGTATTTCCCTACTATGACCACCTCCACCAAAAGTGACATCTACATAAACTCCATCAGGTTTAATATTTAAACCATCAACAGTTTCCTTTAGCAATACTGGGTTATGATACATCATCGTCATCGTCTTGTCCCATGACTTCTTCAGCTAAATCAGCAAAGTCACCAGTGGCATCATCAATAGCTTTTTCATATTTACTCTTATCCCAAATTTCAATGATGTTAATAGCAGATGCCAACACAATATCTTTACTAATTCCAGAAAAGACCACTAAATCTTTCGGTATCAATAAACGACCAGCAGCATCAACCTCAACCACTTTAACACCAGCAGTAAAGCGACGAATGAAGTCATTGTTTTTCTTTTTGAAACGATTGAGCTTGTTTATTTTTTGCATCAACACTTCCCATTCGCTCATTGGATACAACTCCAAACAAGGCTGAAAAACAGCACGCTTTAACACAAAACCATTTTGAAGCACAGGAAGCAGCTGCTTTTTCATAGCAGCAGGAAGCATGAGCCTACCTTTGGCATCAACTTTACATTCGTGAGTTCCTATTAATGGGTTCAAAGTCACTGATTTAGTTAGAATAGCGATTAAAATTCAAATATATTGAAAAAAATCCCACATATTACCACTATCTCCCACTTTTGTTAATAAATTTTCCATCAAGCCTAATTTCCATACATTAAATCTGATTATTAGAATTGGTAAAAAATTAAAAATCAACACGATACATTATTGATGCAGCATCCCATTTCTATTGTTGATATCTCTAAGGAAATCGTCAGGTTTCATAGAAATTATGTAAGATTGTTTTAATTGAATTACCTATATTTGTTTTTATAGCAAATCACCCTTATTAATGACGCATCGTTTAAAGAAGGAAAAAGAATTCAGATATATTGAAGTTGGAGAAGGCACTCCAATTATTGTATTACACGGACTTATGGGAGGATTAAGCAATTTTGATGCTGTTACCTCTTTTTTCAGTCAGAAAGGATATAAAATCCTAATTCCTGAGTTACCAATTTACACTATGTCGTTACTCAAAACGAATGTTAAGAGTTTTGCTAAGTATCTTCATGATTTTATAAATTTTAAAGGTCTTGACGAAGTCATTCTTTTAGGTAATTCGTTGGGCGGACATATTGGTTTATATCATACAAAACTCTACCCTGTAAAAGTTAAAGCTTTAATAATCACAGGAAGTTCAGGTTTGTATGAAAGTGCTATGGGTGGAGGTTACACAAAACGTGGTGATTATGAAGTCATTAAGAAAAAAGCTCAGGAGGTATTTTATGATCCAGCAGTAGCCACAAAAGAGATTGTTGATGAAGTTTACGAAACTGTAAATGACAGAAATAAGCTCGTTAAAACTTTAGCTATTGCCAAAAGTGCCATAAGACATAATATGGCAAAAGATTTACCAAAAATGGTACTTCCTGTTTGTATCATTTGGGGTAAAAATGATACGGTTACACCTCCAGACGTTGCTGAAGAGTTTCATTCACTTCTTCCGGATTCGGATTTATTTTGGATTGATAAATGTGGGCACGCAGCTATGATGGAACATCCATATGAATTCAATACGATCTTATTTGATTGGCTTCAAAAACGAAAATTCTAAAACGATTCGCTTACGCGGCATACCATTATGCTAATTAAAACAGCTGAATTTATAGTTAGTAATTCTGACGTTGAAAAATGTCCTAAAAACCCATTACCCGAATACGCTTTTATTGGTCGTAGTAATGTAGGTAAGTCTTCTCTTATTAACATGCTTACCAATCATAAAAACCTAGCTAAAACCTCTGGTAAACCAGGAAAAACACAACTAATCAATCATTTTCTGATTAATAAAAATTGGTTTTTAGTGGATTTACCAGGTTATGGATACGCACGTGTTTCAAAAACTGCAAAAAAGAAATTTCAGAAGTTTATTACAGATTATTTTGAAAAACGTCGACAATTGATTTCTGCTTTCGTTTTAGTAGATATTAGGCATGAGCCTCAAAATATTGACTTGGAATTCATGGAATATTTAGGGCTTCAACAAATTCCATTTGGGATTATTTTTACAAAGGCTGATAAATTAAAACCTAAGGCTATCGAACGTCATGTTGATGATTACTGTCAACATCTTTTAAAGACTTGGGAAGCGTTGCCTCCATATTTTGTGACTTCTTCTTCTAAGCAAATTGGAAGAGACGAGGTTTTACAATTTATAGATGACACCAATAATGAAATCAACGCTATGATTTAAAAAATATAGCATTGCTTCTTGATTTTTAATAATCGACGGAAGGATTTAAGTTTTCACATCAAGTGCATCACGAAGGGCATTTCCAACAAGCATAAATGCCATAACAAGAATCATGATACAAAGTCCTGGTATCAAAGCAAGGTAAGGCTTTCCTAAAATAATATAGTTGTAATGATCTTTTATCATTGCTCCCCAACTCGCCATTGGAGGTTGGGCACCAATACCAAGAAAACTAAGTCCGCTTTCAATGAGTATCGCAGCTGCAAAGTTAGCAGCAGAAATCACAATTACAGGTGCCATGATGTTTGGCAAAATATGTTTAGAAATGATCCTGTAGTCATTATAACCAAGTGCTCTTGCAGCAGTTACATACTGCATTTGTTTGACACTTATTATTTGTCCTCTTACAACTCTAGCAACTTCAACCCACATGGTGAGTCCGACAGCAATAAAAACCTGCCAAAACCCTTTGCCTAAAGCCAGAGTAATTGCGATGACCAGTAACAATGTTGGTATAGACCAAGTCACATTGATAATCCACATAATGAATGCATCTATTTTTCCACCATAGTATCCAGCAATACTTCCAAGCGAAACACCAATAACCAATGATATTAGCACAGCAATAAAACCAATAAAAAACGAAATTCTTGAACCCACTAAAATTCGACTCAATAAATCACGACCATATTTATCGGTTCCTAATAAGAATGAAACCTCTTCAATATTGGATTTATAATCTTGATTTGGAAAACTCGACAAATCAATCTTTTTTTCAACACCTTCCAGACCATCCGAAGCATATTCTGTATACGTCATTTGATTATTTTCAATGAAATACTTAGAGATGGGAATTTCAGTATCTAAATTCTGCTTACCAAAAAACAATCTAGTGAACCCATTACTTTGTTGTTGCAGTTCAGAAGGGATACGCAACATCGTCACTTTAAAACCAGGAGGCTTTGAATGAATAGACAAATGCATCTGATTAGCATTTTGCGAATTATCTGGAGCTAATACATAGGCAAAAATTGAAATAACTCCTATAGCTACAATTAACCAAAAACTTAAAACGCCCCAAAAGTTTCCTTTGAACTTCTGGAGCGCTAATTGTGTTAATGAACCACTATGATCACTCATATTAGTTCTTTATTGTATTGGCTACTTTTGTTTTAATACCATAAGTCATTTTCAAATCGTTAAGCACATTGATTGCTTCTTCAATGTAAACATCTTTAGCTAAACTTTTGTGCCAACGCTCACGTTTTTCTTTTAAAATGGTATCATCTTCCATTAATCTTAAATCATAGTCTAGAGATTGAAATGCTAAGTCCGTTTTATAATCATCTAACTTATCGAAACGCTTAGCTTCTTCCTCATTAGCCTCCAATTCAGCTTTATACTTTTCATAATTCAAAGAGAAAAACTCTCTATCTCTCATTTTTTTCAGCCACTTCGCATTTTCATCAATTAATTTTAAATGCTCATTATTAGCCATACGTTTTTTACTATTTTCAATGGTTGCATTGTAATCAAAATAACTATCCCATTCTTCATACTGAGCAGGTTCAATTTGCGACCAAGGTAATGGGTTTTCTTCATTACGTTCACCAATATCGATATAGCTTAATCTATTTGGAATAACCACATCACTTTTAACACCTTTTAATTGGTTTGAACCACCATTAATTCTGTAGAATTTCTGAATTGTAAACTTTAGAGATCCAACATCTCCAATATTGCTATTATTTCGAACCATACGATTGAGATCAAAAACTGTTTGCACAGTACCTTTTCCGAAGGTTTGTTTACTACCAATAATAACACCACGTTTGTAATCTTGAATTGCTGCTGCTAAAATTTCTGAAGCAGAAGCCGAATATTCATTCACTAAGATTACCAGTGGACCATCCCAAACAATAGAACGGTCTTTATCGTTATACACTTCTTTTGGTTCTCCTGTAGTTTTCACCTGTACAACTGGGCCATCTTTGATAAAGAATCCTGCCATATCAATAACTGTCTGTAGTGATCCTCCTCCATTATTTCTCAGATCAATTACGAGACCTTCCATACCTTCTGCCTTAAGTCTTTCAATTTCCTTTTTTACATCTGAAGCAGCATTTCTATTATTGACATCATTAAAATCGACATAAAATTTAGGCAAGTCAATGATTCCAAACTTTTTACCATCTTTCACGACTGTAGAAGACTTGGCGTAAGTTTCACCCATTTCTACAACATCTCGAGTTATAGTAATATCGTTTATTGAACCGTCAACCTTTTTCACGGTAAGCGTCACATCAGTACCTTTAGGTCCTTTGATAAATTTCACAGCTTCACTCGTACGCATACCAACAACATTTAACCCTTCATCTTCATCTTCCTGAGTCACTTTTAAAATTTTATCACCAACTTCTAATTCATTTTGTCTCCAAGCAGGACCACCAGCAATCACTTCCATGATGGTAATGTAATCCATCTTCTTTTGGAGTCTAGCACCAATTCCCTCAAAGTTTCCAGAGATATCTGCATCAAAACGCTCTCTATCTTCAGGAGCAAAATAAGACGTGTGCGGATCAAACTCACCTGCAATTGCATTTACGTAAACCGACAACATATCGGCACGTTGTCTGTCATCAATGTATTCATAGAGTTCGTCTAGAGATTTTAAAGTAGACGCTCTAGCTTCTTCTTCTAACTCAGCATCAGACTTCTTTTCAACATTATCTTTTGCAAGTTCTTGTTCTTCTAAGAGATCATCGTAATTAGCAATAGTTGAAAACTTAAGTTGTTTTCTCCAGCGCTCTCTCAATTCCTTTTTGTTTTTAGCGAAGTCTAAAGCTTCATAATCTGTTGAATACGCTTCATCAACAGTAAAGTCAAATGGTTGAGATAAGACTTCTTTATATATTTCTTTTGATTCTTTGATTCTTACCAATAAACGCTCATAGGTCATATCAAAAAAAGACACATCATACGCCTTAATTTGATCGTCGAGCTCAGTTTTGTATTTCTCAAACTCCTCGATATCAGACGCGATAAAGTAACGCTTTAACGGATCTAATTGCTGAATATAATCATCAAAAACTTCTTTTGAGAAATCGTCATTAATGTCCAGCGGATTGAAATGGGTCTCATTTAACATGTAAGTTACCAACTGTAGCAATACGCTATCTTTATCACTACCTCCATCTATCTTATTTGATGTAAAGCTGCACGACGCAAAGGCTAACAACAATACAAGTAATAACAATTTATAATTTCTTCGCATAATATTTTTCATAGTACATAATTAATGTAAAGCATAATTTTAAAATCCATTATTCAAAAAAGCCTTACATAGAAATTCTATATTTCTACTAAAGTAAGAGAAAAAACCATGCCAATAAAATCATGCGCTACTAATTTTTTGTTAAAGCGCTATTTATAGGAAATTCAAGCGTGTTTACTTACTTTTGCTTAGATCAAAACATAAACATCAATGTCTGAAAAGCCCTTAATATTAGTTACAAATGATGACGGAATTACTGCTCCAGGAATAAGAGCCCTTATAAAAGTAATGACCACAATTGGTGACGTTGTTGTTGTAGCTCCTGACAGTCCACAAAGTGGGATGGGACACGCAATAACCATCAACTCTACACTGCATGTAGAAAGCGTTGTTATAGATGATGGTCCGCAAAAAGAGTATAGCTGTTCTGGCACACCTGCAGACTGTGTAAAATTAGGCGTTAGACAAATACTAGATAGACGACCAGATTTGTGTGTTTCTGGAATTAATCATGGCTCAAATGCTTCGATTAACGTAATTTACTCTGGAACCATGAGTGCTGCAATTGAAGCTGGAATAGAAGGAATTCCTGCTATTGGGTTTTCGCTATGCAATTACAATTGGAATGCGAATTTTGAAGCTTGTCAAGCTTATGTTAAAACCATTACTGAAAATGTTTTAAAACACGGCTTAGATCATGGTGTTGTTCTAAACGTGAACATTCCTGATGCAAAAAAAGAATCCATTAAAGGCATTAAAATATGCAGGCAGGCAAAAGCGAATTGGGTTGAAGAGTTCGACAAACGTACAAATCCTCATGGAAAAGACTATTATTGGTTAACGGGAACCTTTGTTAATTTAGATCAAGGCGAAGATACTGACGAATGGGCTTTAACAAACAACTATGTATCTTTAGTTCCAATTCAATTTGATCTTACAGCACATCATTGTATACAACAATTAAATACTTGGGATTTTGAATAAGAATAAAGATATCATCGTTGGAATTATTATAGGTTTGATAGCAAGTGCTGTTGGTTTCACGCTTTCCTTATTGTTTTTTGGAACAGGAAACTCAATTAGTGAATCTTATCATATTGCTAGAGCACAAGGGGTTTTTACCAAACTTGTTAGTATTGGTGCTATTTTAAATTTAGGTGCTTTTTTTCTATTTATAAATACCAACAAAGAACAACGCGCTAAAGGCGTACTTATTGCAACCATATTTGTTGCTCTAATTACCATAATCATAAGATTTGTTTAAATGAAATATTACATCATTGCAGGTGAAGCCTCAGGAGATCTTCATGGTTCCAATTTGATGAAAGCATTACAAGTACAGGACAACAATGCTGAGTTCAGATTTTGGGGAGGCGATTTAATGCAAGCAGTTGGTGGCACTTTAGTTTCGCATTACAAAGACCGTTCTTTTATGGGTTTTGCTGAAGTGATTTTCAACCTAAGAAACATATTGGGCCTTATTTCTTTCTGCAAAAAAGACATTGAGCAGTATCATCCAGATGTTATTATTTTTATAGACAACTCAGGGTTTAACTTAAGAATAGCAAAATGGGCAAAAGCGCATCATTTTAAAACCCATTATTATATTTCTCCTCAAGTTTGGGCATCAAGAGCAAGTCGTGTTAAAAAAATAAAGCGAGATATAGATGCGATGTATGTTATTTTGCCCTTTGAAAAAGCCTTCTATAAAACACACAATTACGATGTTCATTTTGTTGGACACCCTTTAATTGATGCTATTGCTGACCGAACTCAAGTAGATGAGCAAGCTTTTAGAAATGAATTTCAGCTCGGCAAAAAACCTATCATAGCACTATTACCAGGAAGTCGCAAACAAGAAATCACAAAAATGTTAGGTGTTATGCTAAGCCTTGTTGATGATTATAAGGACTATCAATTTGTTATTGCTGGTGCTCCAAGTCAAGACTTTAGTTTTTACAAATCATTTATAAAAGAAGATAATGTTGCTTTCGTATCTAATAGAACTTACGACCTACTGAGTATTTCTCATGCCGCATTAGTTACTTCAGGAACAGCCACTCTTGAAACCGCGCTGCTTAAAGTCCCGCAAGTCGTATGTTATAAGGCGAATGCTATTTCTTATCACATTGCCAAACGCATCATTACTTTAAAGTATATTTCACTAGTTAACTTAATCATGGATCGTGAGGTTGTGACTGAATTGATTCAAGGTGACTTAAATAAACTTCGCTTGAAAGAAGAACTCGATCATATTCTTAATGACGATACTCGAACACAATTATTTTTAGATTATTACGAATTAGAACAAAAACTCGGTGGAAAAGGCGCGAGTGAAGCTACAGCTAAGTTAATCGTTGAAGGTTGTAAATAATATTGTTGAAAAATCGTGATGTCATTGTTATAATTACGTCTTCAAATGTCTATTTTGCTCCCATGAAAAAAGCTATACTCCTACTTATTCTATGTATTGGTTTTGGAAGTTGTAATTCTTCTAAAGGCATTAAAACCAAAAAGTCAAAATCGGCTAAAACCGAACAACGATCTCGTACATCAACGTCTACTTCAACACCTCCAACAAAAGCTATAAAAAACATCATCAGTTATGCGGAATCTTTCAAAGGTACAAAGTATAAATATGGTGGCACAACAAAACGAGGTATGGATTGTTCAGGTTTGGTTGTCACCTCTTTTCAAAAAGAAAACATACAATTACCAAGAACAACTTCAGCATTAAAAACAACAGGACAATGGATTGATGTTAACGATGTTAAAGAAGGTGATTTATTATTCTTTGCTACAAAAAAGAACAGTCGTAATGTGAATCATGTTGGTATTGTCACAAAAGCCAGACCAGGCTATGTAGAATTCATTCATTCAACAACAAGTAGAGGCGTTATTACTTCAAATTTATCTGAACGCTATTGGTATCTTGCTTACGTTCAGGCTAGACGCGTGATTTAGATTATTTTCTATATGTAGATTATTTACTATATTAAGAGTGTGAAAACTCTTAACTTTTTAATTATAAAACTGACGCTATGCTTGGTGTTAGGTATTTGTGTTGGACATTACACAAACCTGTCATTGTTATCCATATTCATCTGCACGATGAGCTTATTAGTTGGGTCTTTTATAAGTCTTATTGTAACTAAACAAAAATTCAGAAAAGATATTGGGTTTGGAATAACAGCTTATCTGCTTATGATTAGTCTTGGCGTGTTGACCTATCACCTACACGATCAATCAAATTTTAACAGTCACTATACAAAACAAACAATTGATATTACTGAGAACCAATGGATACAATTTAAAATTGATGAGCGCTTAAAGCCAACTCAATACAATGAAAAATATAGTGTAAGCATCTTGTCATTCAATCATAAAGAGGCGTCAGGAAAACTGCTTTTAAATCTGAGGAAAGACAGTTTAAATAACCTATATAACGTTGGTGATGTCCTCGTTTGTTATTCAGAATTAAAAGACATCAAAAGTCCTTTAAATCCTAATCAGTTTGACTACAAATCCTATTTAAAACGACAGTACATCTATCATCAATTGTATGCAGAGGCAGGGACACTTATCAAGCTTGAGCACAAATCCCATAGTATATTCAGCAAGGCAGATCAACTCAGAAAACGCATCAATAAAAATCTAAAAACACACCAATTCAGAGAGAAAGAATTAGCGATTATCAATGCCTTACTGCTTGGCCAACGACAAGACATTGATAGAGAAACATACAATAATTACGTTGATGCAGGCGCAATACATATACTTGCTATTTCTGGTTTACATATTGGAATTATTTTGCTGATTTTGAATAGTCTATTCAAACCATTAGAATACATTAAGTATGGAAAAGGAATAAAAGTAACACTATTACTTTGTTTGCTTTGGAGCTTTGCCATTATTGCAGGTTTATCGGCTTCAGTGACTAGAGCTGTCACAATGTTCAGTATCGTTGCTATAGCAATGCATTTGAATCGTCCGACAAATATTTACAACACCTTATCTATATCGATATTCGTGTTGCTTTTGATCAAACCAATGTTTGTGTTTGACGTCGGATTTCAAATGAGTTATGCTGCTGTATTTTCTATTGTATCTATCCAACCTTTATTTTACAAACTTTGGTCACCAAAGTATACATTGGTGGATTATTTATGGAAAATATTCACCGTTTCTTTGGCTGCTCAATTTGGTGTGGTTCCAATAAGCTTGTTTTATTTTCATCAATTTCCCGGGTTATTTTTTGTTTCTAACCTAATAATCATTCCTTTTTTGGGCTTGATCTTAGGGCTTGGACTTTTGGTTATTTTGTTGAGTATATTTGATGCGCTACCTGAAATGCTCGCAACAATACTTGGAACATTCATCAAAGCGATGAACAGATTAGTTTCTTGCGTATCTCAACAAGAACATTTTATTTTTAAGGACATTCCATTTGAAATTAGCCATGTTATAGGAAGCTACATCGTCTTATTGGGCTTTACGCTACTCATAAAACAGCTACATTACAAATCGGTTCGCTTTCTACTTTTGGGAATAATAATATATCAGGGGATTTGGGTCTACACAAAGTACAAAAATACTACTGAAGCATTTGTAATTTTTCATAAAAGTAAGCGTACACTTTTGGCTGAAAAAAGAAATACGGCATTATATATTTGGCATAATTTAGAAACTTCAAAGATTGACAATAACCAACAGATTAAGGATTTTCAAATTGCGAACTTCATCTCATCTACAAACTATGATTCTGTTAAAAATGTGTATCAATTTAAAAATGCTACTATTCTTATCGTTGACAGTCTAGGCGTTTACGATGTAAAGCAATTTAATCCAGATTATGTCTTGTTAAGGAATTCTCCTAAAATCAATCTCAAGCGACTCATCGACTCTTTAAAACCAAAAACAATTATAGCAGATGGTAGCAATTACAAATCTTACGTAGAACGCTGGAAAGCAACTTGTAGAAACGAAAAACTCCAGTTTCATAGCACATATGAAACTGGAGCTTATATTATAAATTGAGACTAATATTATTCTTTAAATTCAGGTTTAAAGGCAAGAGCATAAGCGTTAAAACCTTCTTGATCCATTCCAACATAATCGTCATCCTTGAAGAGTTTTAAATACATTTCAATGCCTTGTGGTTTCTGATAACCACGAATAGGTGCAATGACTTTTGCATCTTCATCAAAAAACACAATGGTTGGATAAGCACTTACTTGTAAATATCGCGTAAGCTCATGTGCACTATTTCTTCTATTCGATAATTCTGGTTTAAAGTTAGGATTAGCAAATGTCTTACCATCAAAATTTACAGTTTCATTACCTTCGCCATTAAATTTAACGGCATAATAATTAGCGTTAACGTAGTTCACAACATCAGGATTGTGGAAGGTATTTTTATCTAGCATTTTACATGGACCACACCAATTGGTATAAACATCCATCATTATCTTTTTAGGGTTTTTCTTCTGAAGTGCTAAGGCCTCGTCTAAGGTTACCCAATTAATTTCTTGTACTTGCGCAAAACTACTAACTGAAGTAAGTAATGCTAAAGCGACTATGTATACTATTTTTTTCATAACTGATTTGTTGCAATTTCCATTCCGAACTTACAAAAAATGCTCCAAACAAGGAGCATTTTAGGTTATTTTAACGATTTATTCGTTATTTAACACCATGCATTAATTTCTTTAGAACCGGATTCAGTAACATTGAAATTACACCGACACCAGCAGGAACCAAAGCAAATATTAAAAAGAAGGTACTCAACGAATATTCTTCGGAAATCTTGTCGATCATTCCTCCCATTGTACCAGCAGCTTTTTGACCAATAGCAATGGCTAAATACCAAATACCAAACATAAATCCAATCATTCTACCAGGAACAAGTTTACTCAAATAGGACAATCCTACAGGTGAGATACAGAGTTCTCCCATTGTGTGAAGTAAGTATGCTAAGATCAAAAAGATCATACTTACCGAAGCCGTTTTAGCGCCTTGCGGAATTCCCATTGTTCCAAAAACCAACACACCAAAACCTAGTCCGAGTAAAATCAATCCGATACCATATTTCATAGCGACACTCGGATTGTATTTACTTTCCCACCATTTAGAAAACAATGGTGCTAACGTAATAATAAAGAAAGAGTTTAATATCCCGAACCAAGAAGCGCCAACTTCAGTTGCATCTTTACTAAATTCGTTCACTAATTTATAACCCACAACAAACCAAAGAAAAACAAAAGTAAGTGCCAAAACCACATTTGAAGATGGGATCTTAGCAAACGTCTTTTTAAACAATAAGTATAATACCCAAGTGATGATTGCTAATGGTACGACTGTTAGAATCGCATCAATAACTTTGAAAATTGTAGCTGAAGACCCTTCTAAAAGCCTGTCTGTATAATCTCTAGCAAATAAGGTCATCGATCCGAGTGATTGCTCAAATGCAGCAAAGAAAAACACTGTAAAAATACCGAAAATTGATACCGCTAAAATTTTATCTCTCACAATAGGACTATATCTAAGAATCCTAGAAATGATGAGAAATAAAAATAGTACTAATGCTACAAGAATGGTAACATTCGAGCCATCTAAACTTCCTATTTTAAAGTCTAGCATATTGATGTTTCCAATTTTAGACATAGGGTCGTTAAATAGGTAAAGAAGTCCGCCTATTGAAGACAGTAAGATAAGCACCTTATCCACCATCGTAAACGGATTCAGTTTTTCAGTTGTTACAGAAGTGTCGTGTTCTTTTGGACTATCTTCATTGATATTCTGAGGCAATTCAACTTCATGAACTTTAGAAGGTTTTTCACCAATAGAACCAAATAGATCTTTAGCTAACCAAAACTGAATTAATCCGCCTAACATAAAAATTCCAGCAAGACCAAACCCATAGCTCCAGCCAATGTTTTCAGCTAAATAGCCACACAACATCATTCCAAAGAAGGCTCCAGCATTAACACCCATATAATAAATAGTGTAAGCACCATCTTTCTTGGATTCCTTTCCCTTATACATTTCTGAAATCATTGACGTCATATTAGGCTTAAAAAAACCTGTTCCTATAACTAAAAGTGCTAAACCTAAATATAAAGACCACGTTGTTTCAAATACCATAGCTGCGTGACCAAGCATCATAATAAAACAACCAATGATAACAGCCCATTTGTATCCTGTGTATTTGTCGGCTAGCCAACCTCCTACAATAGGCGTTAAGTATAATAATGATGAGTAGGTTCCAATTAATGCTAAGGCATTTTCACGAGACCATTCCCAGCCAGGATTATCACTTAAAAAAGGTGCTGTTAAGAACAATACTAAAAGAATTTTCATTCCATAGAATGAAAAACGCTCCCACATTTCAGTAAAAAAGATCACAAACAAACCTGCTGGATGCCCAATGACCTTATCTTTAAAAAGATTTTCGATATCAGTATTCATAAAGGAAATATATTAGTTAGAAAAACAAAAACCCTTATGCATGGAATACATAAGGGTCAACTATTTATATGCTATTAGTTATTAATCTCAGGATCTGCTAATTCAAAACCTTCAGCTTCATCACTATGCATTTCGCGTTCATTATCTTCTGCTCCATGAGTCAAACGCTTTAAAGGTTTCAGCAGTAAAATAAACAAAGTACCAACTACAACTGTAAAAATTAAGATTCCTAAAAATATTGTGTATTCCCCAAAATCACTAGCAGCTTCACCAACAATTCCTGCAACTTTACTACCAAGGCCTGTAGCTGCAAAATAAACACCCATCATTAATGATGCATACTTTACTGGCGTTAATTTTGTAATAAAAGATAGTGCAACAGGAGATAAACACAACTCACCAATGGTATGAAATAAGTAAGCTAACACAAGCCAGATCATACTAGAAGTACCAGATTTTTCAAATTCCATAGCTGCGAATACCATAAAAAGAAAACCAAATCCCATAATGATGATACCAACTGCCATTTTAAATATAGAGGTTCCTTCTTTGCCTTTTAGTTTTCGCTTAGCCCAAATTGAAGCAACAAGTGTAGCAAAAATGATGATAAATCCAGCATTTAAACTCTGAAACATAACCGTTGGAATTTCCCATCCAAATAATACCCTATCGACTTTTGATTCGGTATATAAGTTCATTAAACCACCTGCTTGTTCAAAAGCTCCCCAAAATACTATTACCATTATAAAAGATAACAGTAATACCATAAAGCGGTCTTTATAAACTTGAGAATCCAACTCTTTATAAATCATCATCAATAACGAAATCACTGCAGTAAGAAATAAAAATAAAAGTCCGTAACCCCATTCTAACTTATACCATCCATAAGCCGATATCAATAACAGTATAACTGTAAATGTAAGTTGGACTGGTGATTTAAACAGTTTTGAGTAGAGTTGTCCATAAGAAATCTCGTTAGGATCATCCTTTTTAGGAGGCTCAAAATTACCTACTTGAGTTAAGTATTTTTGCCCAGCGATATAATTAATAAGTCCTAATAACATCACAATACCTGCAAGACCAAAGCCAGCGTGCCAACCCCATTTAGCAACTACTAATCCAACAATCATTGTGGCTAGCAGAGAGCCTAAATTAATTCCAATGTAAAAAATACTGAATCCTTTATCTCGCCTTATATCACCTTCTTTATATAAACCTCCAACCATTGTAGAAATATTTGGTTTTAACAATCCAACTCCTAAAATCACAAGGCCTAGACCAGTATAAAATGCCCAAATATCGGTAAGAACTAAAACGCCATGTCCAAGACATAAAATTATAGCTCCGAGCAACACAGACTTTTTTTGACCAATTAGCTTATCTGCTATCATTCCACCAGGAATAGACATTACATACACTAACATAGTGTACCAACCATAAAGTGCTAAAGCTTCTTTACTTGTCCACCCTAAACCTGCACCTCTATCATCACCAATAGTTGCTGTAGTCATATAAAGCACTAAAAGGGCTCTCATTCCGTAGTAGGAAAAACGCTCCCACATTTCAGTTAAAAATAAAACGTAAAGTCCTATTGGTTGCCCCCAAAGTTCTCTTTGATGAGGTTTAAGTGTTGATGCAGACATAAAAGATAATGTTAGTTAGTATTTTTCTTTATTCTTGAAAAGTATCAAGAATCATGCTATTTTGAATTAAATCATGCCAAGTTTACTAAAAATTAAGCAAAAAACCCTAACTATTAACAGTTAAATGCACATTAATTATTAAGCTAATGACTATTTACAGACAAGAATAGTATCTTTGTAAACTCAATTTCAAGTTAATGCAAAACACTGTTTCGGGCTTTTCAAAGTTGTCAAAATCTGAAAAAATTGATTGGATTGTTGCCACTTACTTTTCAAAAAACAATAATGCAAGAACTGTTTTAGAACAGTATTGGAACTCTAATTCAAAACTTCAACAGTTGCATGATGAGTTTATAGAAAATACCATCACTAATTTCTATTTGCCTTTTGGTGTTGCTCCAAATTTCCTTATAAACGGGAAAAGCTACACCATTCCAATGACCATAGAAGAAAGCTCTGTGGTTGCTGCGGCAAGTAAAGCTGCTAAATTTTGGTATAGTCGTGGTGGATTTAAAGCCGAAGTTATCTCAACCAAAAAAATTGGTCAAGTTCACTTTACTTATGATGGCTCATCTACTGAATTGAACACTTTTATAAACACCATACATTCTAAATTTTTCTCAGAAACCGCTTCCATCACTCGCAGTATGGAAAAGCGTGGTGGTGGAATTTTGGACATCAAACTGAACGACAAATCTGATGATCTTGATAATTATTTTCAGCTTCATGCAACGTTTGAAACTATGGATGCTATGGGAGCAAATTTCATCAATAGTTGTTTAGAGCAATTTGCAAAAACCCTTAAAAGAGAAGCCTCTACAAATTTGAAAGGCAATCTTGAAATCATCATGAGCATTTTATCTAACTATGTTCCTGAATGTTTGGTGAGAGCTGAAGTAAGTTGTAATATTTCAGAATTAAATGAAAATCGAAACTTACAACCCGAAGCCTTTGCTGAAAAATTCGTACAGGCTGTAAAAATTGCCGAAATTGAGCCTTACAGAGCTGTGACACACAACAAAGGCATTATGAATGGTATTGATGCCGTTATACTTGCAACAGGTAACGACTTTAGAGCTGTAGAAGCTGGTGTTCATGCCTTTGCCTCTAGAAATGGACGTTATAGTAGTTTAACACATGCTGAAATTAAAGGTGACCGTTTTAGGTTTTGGATGGACATTCCATTAGCTTTAGGAACTGTTGGCGGACTTACAAGCTTACATCCACTTGTGAAATTAGCCTTAGAGATGCTTGGAAGACCTTCTGCTAGAGAGCTTATGCAAATTGTTGCTGTAGCTGGTTTAGCTCAAAATTTTGCTGCTTTACGATCATTAACCACTACTGGTATTCAAGAAGGCCATATGAAAATGCACTTAATGAATATATTGAATCAGTTTGAGGCAACTCCTGAAGAAAAAGACAAACTTGTAGCCTATTTTAAAACAAATACTGTAACGCATAGTGCTGTATCGGAAACACTTAACAGACTCAGACAAAGCAACTGATGAAAACCTTTTACAGTCATGGAAAATTATTACTAACAGGCGAGTATGTAGTTCTCGATGGTGCATTATCTTTAGCTTTACCAACAAAAAAAGGGCAACGTTTAGAGGTTACCAGCTCAAATAAAAACAACCAAATTATTTGGAAAAGCTTTGACCACAATTTAGACCTTTGGTTTGAAGACACCTTTATCATTGAAAACAACCAAATTTTACAACAAAAGCCAAATGACAATCCTATATCAGATCGTCTTATTCAAATACTAAACTGTGCTAAAGCTTTAAATCCTAACTTTTTATTAGAGCCTCACATTGGATTAGAAATAAAAACCTTCTTGGAGTTTCCTAATAATTGGGGATTAGGGTCATCATCTACATTAATTCACAACATTGCCAATTGGGCGCAAATTAATCCTTATGACTTATTAGAACACACCTTTGGTGGAAGTGGTTATGACATTGCTTGTGCAGAAGCTGAAGGTCCAATTACTTATAAAATCAATTCTAAACAGGTTCAGATTGACCAAAAAAATATTGTTAATTCAATTGATTTTAATCCAGCTTTCAAAAAGCATCTCTATTTTGTTCATCTTAATAAAAAACAAGATAGTAGAGAAGGCATTAAACAGTACAAAGCGAATCGCAAAAATGTTAGTGATGCCATTGAACAAATTAACTCAATTACTGAAGCGATGATCTTATGCAAATCACTTTCAGAGTTTCAAGAATTGATAAATTCGCACGAACAAATCATTTCAAAAATCATTAAGCAAACACCTATTAAGGAAACCTTATTTAGTGATTTTGAAGGTAGCATTAAAAGTCTTGGAGCTTGGGGAGGCGATTTTGTTCTTGTTGCAAGTGCTAAAGACCCAAAACCTTATTTTGAATCGAAAGGCTATTCAACACTAATTGATTACAATAAAATGATCTTAAAATAAAAAAGCTTCACATTTCTGTGAAGCTTTTTTATGCTTTATATCTTATTAAAAGAAGGTCTTTCTGTTATCTTCAATATCAGCAGTTTCTTTTAACGCTTCATAGACTTTATTTTGAGCAGCTGTAGAACGCGTAGTACTCAATCTATTTGCAATAGCTTGATAATTATCTAGAGCTGTCGCTTCGTTTACTTTAGTAACTTCAACTAGATATACACCTTTGTTTCCAATGATTGGCTTAGAGGTTTCACCTTGTTGTAAACCGAAAGCAGTTCCTACTACTTTAGGCTCAGAACCTGCTCCAGTTAATGTAGGATTCTTCATATTAACAGCAGACGCTTTTTGTGTAGCCTTGCTTTGGTTTTTAGCAACTTCAGAAACTGTTGTTCCAGTAATCTTTTCTATGATCATAGCTGCTTTCTTTTCGTTTCTAATTTCAGTGAGAACAGTTGCCGATGCACTTTCAGGATCCATTAATCCTTTTTTAGTTGCTTTTACAACTTGAACCACTGCATAACCACCACCAGGAATTGAAAAACGTTTGTAGTCTCCAACTTTGGTATCGTCTTCAAAAGCCCAACGTACAATTGGTCTTTGACTTCCTAAACCAGGAATATTTTCATCTAATAACTTTATACCGTTTACTGGTTTGATGTCCAACGTAAACTCTTTTGCTACTTCTTGAAAGTCTTTATTTTGTAATGCTAATTCAAACTTTGATGCATTCGTATAAGTAGCGTCTATAGTTTCTTCAGATGGCTCGATCTCTCTAGCTAAAGTCGCAACTTTTATAGCTCTAGACTTATTTTTTTGACTTAAAATTTCAATGATATGGTAACCAAAAGACGTTCCAACCACCTCAACATCACCAACAGCATTTTCAAATGAGAACGCTTTAAATTCTGGAGCCATTCCTGCATTATACGCAAATTCTATTTCGCCATCCTTTTCATTACTTACCTTATCAGAAGACAAGTCTAAAAGATCCATAAACTTCGTTCCACTTTTAATTTTAGCAAGAATACTATCGGCAGTTTTCTTAGCCTCTTCAGGAGTTTTAGTAACAGAAGCATCAGCTCTTTGACCACCTGCAAAAGGAATAAGAATATGTCTTACCTTAACAGAATCTGGTAACTGCGTTTCTGCAACTACTCTTGAAAGCTTATAAAACTCACCATCTTTATAAGGTCCATAAATACCTCCAACTGGTGTATTATAAATAGTATCAGCAGCAACTTTAGGAAGTTCAGCTTTTCTTAAGAACGTATCATTATAAGCAACATCTGAGTTTGAGTTCACAAAGCTTTCAATGGTTGAAGTCGTTCTAAATCCAGCAATTGTATCCGTATTTTTGGTAGCTGCATTAAACTCAACTTTATCGTCTAATAACTTTACTAATTCTGCTTTAATATTATCTTCATCGGCAGCACTTGCAACTTCTTTAAATTCAACAAAGCTAATATCTCTCATTGCATCTACTTCATACTTATCTTTGTGAGCACTAACGTATTTTCTAATATCTTCTTTAGAAACCTCAACCAAACTGTCTGCAATAGAAGTAAAAGGAATTTGAACAAAGCTCAAATCTCTTGTTGCATTTTCAAGGTTATGCTCTACTTCTGCTTCACCAAGTGTTGCATTAACACCTGCTTTTATCATATTGTAATAGGTACGCTCTTGAGCTCCAATAGCAATATTACTTTCTGTAGTTAACCACTGATCGTAATTAATTTGGAATGTTCCAAGAGGAGATGGCTGTCCTTTTAGTGCTTTAAGATTATTTACGAATTCAGACAATTTGTTTTCATCAAAAACACCTGCTTCATTTTGAAATTCTGTATAAGACGAGAACGTTTGTTTTAAAAGATCTTTCATTTGATCACCTTCTACAGTAATACCAAGATTCTCAAACTGAGATTTCATGATAGCACGTCTAACTTCTTGATCATACACACGATTCATCGCTTGGGTAGATGTTGAGTTAGGCCCTAGCTGACTCTGCATTTGCTCTACTCTATTCATAAAGCTTTCTCTATTGATATTTTCGCCATTTACAGTAGCAACTACATCTTGAGAGCCTCCGAAAAGTGCATCACTATTTTTGAACAAATCTGTTAATACAAATGAGAACAATGCTAGTGCAATGATTAAAATCAAAAACAAAGAACGCTGTCTAATTTTATTTAAAACTGCCATTTTAAGTATATTTTATCGAATAATAAGTGGGCGAAAATACCATTTTCTATCAAATAATAAAAGTAGAATAATGATTTTATTCCCGAATTTTAATGGCTTTCATCGAATGTTTTAATCTTCGTCAAGAACATGCAGTTCAACAACGTCAATTTTGGTTGAAGACACCTCTAAAATTTTAAATTGAAAAACATCAATAGTAACGACGTCGTCAATTTGCGGAATCTCTTCAGCTTGGTTAACTATAAGTCCGCCTAAAGTCTCATACTGCTCACTCTCAGGAAGATCAAGCTTGTAGGTTTCATTTAAATAATCGACTTCCAAACGCGCAGAAAACTTAAATGCATTATCACTAATCTGCTCTTCAATTAAAGCTACACTATCGTGTTCATCTTCAATTTCACCAAACAACTCTTCAATAATGTCTTCAACAGTCATAATTCCAGCTGTACCGCCATACTCATCAATAACTACGGCAATACTTTTTCGCTTTTTAGTTAAGATATTAAGCACGTCTTTTACATACATTGTTGCAGGCACAAAAACTACAGGAAAAGTGATTGCCTTTATCGATTTGGGTTTTTTAAACAGTTCAAAAGAGTGAACATATCCTAGAATATCGTCTATAGAATCTTTGTAAACCAAGATCTTTGACAACCCTGTTTCAATGAAAATATTTGAAATGTTCTTTACTGAATCTTTAACATCAACACCAATGATTTCAGTTCTAGGAATCATCACTTCTCTAGCTTTTACATCTGAAAATTCAAGTGCATTCTGAAAAATTTGAATTTCACTATCTACTTCGTCATGAGCTTCAACAGCTTCCATTTGCTCACTAATATAGTTTCCTAATTCGACCTTCGTCATAGCCAGCTGCACATTATCACCTTCTGTTTTAAAAAACGCTTTAAGAATTTGATCTGACACCCAAATGACAAAAGAGGATACAAACCAAAACAACAGGTAAAAAACGTATGCAGGAAAGGCAAAGATCTTTAAAAAGGAATTCGCATAAATCTGAAAAAACACCTTAGGGAGGAACTCTGCCGTAATTAAAATTATTCCTGTTGAAATCACTGTTTGGCTCAGCAAACTTAAATCGGACAGCAAATAATTTAACACTTGGTACTCTGATGGCAACATTGACTGAAACCATTGCATCAACACATCTCCCATTAACAATCCGTAGATTACCAAGGCTATATTGTTACCTATTAACATGGTCGCAATGAACTTAGATGGTTTGGCTGTTAATCGTCTAAGGATCCTGGCCAGAAAATCATCTTGTTTCTTTTCAATTTCAATGTGAATCTTATTCGAAGACACATAAGCAATCTCCATTCCTGAAAAGAATGCAGATAAAAGCAGCATTACAATAATTATGAGAATGCTATAGTCCATAGCTATTGCTTATTTCTATCTTCAAATTTTTTTCTGAAGCGCTTTCGGAAGAAAAACATAAATAAGGACAGTGCAGCAAAAACCATTGAGATATACGAACGATTAGTACCATCATTCCAACTTACAACGGCATCATAAATAAATAAGGCTGCAAAAAACAAGTAAACGTATTGAAAAAATTGAAGTAATTTCATAGTGATTCATCCAGTTGATGTACAAAGATAATGATGTTTTACAAACTAATCTTCCTTGAGGAGCATGTCACCACTTCCATCAAGGATCGTATAATTTTTGAACTTGGTATCAGAATCAAAAATATTGCCATTAGCGTTATTGGCAGTAATCGATTTTAATCGTACTTTTTGGTTTGTAAATAACCACTCTTGCTTTTGATCATAATAGAGTTGATCTGCAAAAAGACTATCGTTTTGAGGCGTAATTAAAATGACATTTCCCTGAAGATCGATCAAATCGGTTTGATTGTAAACGATGGCATAATCTGCTAAAATGATATTCTTTTCATCATTCTCATCATATAAAGATAAATGCACACCATCTGGAAATTCTGAAAATGAAAAACCTCGATTAGAATAATCGAGCATTGTTGGACTTTTTAAATTAGCAATTACATTTGCTGAACCCTCATCAACTTCAGTATATCGTAAATCGATGTTCTTAGCCTCTCCAATAGGTTGATTTTGCAACACACCAATTTGTTGCACATCCTCAAAGTTATTTTTGCATGAAAAAAACATAGTCACAGCAAAAACTGTGACTATGATATATGTTATATGTAAATTCTGAAATTTCATTTACAGGTTTGGCACTTTTACACTTCCACCAATCCAACAACCAATGTTAATTGTTGTACCAGCATTTCCAGCTTCAAAAATTTCAGCTTTTGTTGGTGCATTACCATTGTATGAGTTAGCTGCTTGCTGAGCCGACTTTTTCATACTTGGATCAACTCTACCAGCTTTTAAAGCCTCTTGTGCAGCATACCAGAATACAGCTCTCTTGTTGAAATTTGTATCTCCACAACTGTTAGCACTCTTAGCATACATTGCTGCTATTTGCAAGTGAGGTGTACCATCTGAAGGATTTAATTTTAAAGCCTCTCTGTAGTACTGTCTTGCAGCTCCATAGCTTCCTCTTTTCTTATAACTGTTAGCAATCTTTTTTGCTAAACGACCTTTCTTGAATACATCTTCTTCAAGATCGTAAGCCTGCTTGATATAATCATCACCTTCTTTGTTCTTTCCTTGCTTGTACAATATAGTTGCAGTAAAGTATTTTGTATCAGCTGAAGGCGCAGTAGCATCGTAAGCTTTTACAAGATCAATATATAAAGGATCATCAGTACATTCTTTGTTATACATTCTACTTACAGCTCTTTTTAACCAAACCGCATCATTTTTATATGTTGGAAAGTCTCTTTGATATAAAGGAATTAAGTTCTCACAATTAGCAAGTTCTCCAATATAAGTATCTAAACTTCCAGCAATTTTATCATTAGCCTCTAAAGAGTCTTGATAGAACTTTTTGTACTTCTTTTCTTTTTTAGTCAGTGTCTGACCTGCCTCTTCTTTAGCAATAAGTTTATTTAAACTCGTTGTGTATTTTTCGTTGATAGACTCTAACTGCTCATAAACATCATCATACTTATTAAAAACGTCTTGTAGTTCAGCTTTATCAGCCTTAAACAAATCCACAACTTTAGTAAAGTATACATACAATCCTTTAGCACTTGTGAAGTTTTTCAAATCTTGCTTGTAAGCTTCATCAAAAGCATTGTAAATATCTTGATCTGATTTTCCAAGTTCTTTCTGGTTATCATACATCAATAAACCTTTGTCACTTAAAACCTCTCCTAAGTCATACTTACTAGGGAAATATCCCATTCCAGTATCCCAAACCAGCATTAAGTCGTTGATAAAGTCTATTTTTTCTTGACCAGAAGTATTTTTGATCTTATGCTTTAAGATTTTTTCGCCGTAAGCATAAATGGCATAACTAAACTTTGGACATTTATTTCTAACCTTCATCCAAGGCTCAAAAGCTTCATCATATTTTTTGCTCTTAACGTAATCGTTCATTAACGTTAAGTTAAGCATACACTCTTCATCTTGCTGAGCAAAACCGAAATTAACCGTCAAGAATAGCGATGCTAATACTAAAATAATTCTCGTTTTCATTGTTTTAATTTTACGTTAGTTATATTTTCTTTTTTGGAACCATCTGTCGTTTAATGACAAACTTAGTTGGAAGTTCACAAAATTTTCTTGTATCAAATTTTGACTTGTTGTTCCTCGTCGTCCTATCTCCAATCCAAGGTTGGCATTTGAAAACAGTTTCCCAACTGGTAATCCAACTCCAAAAGATATGCCAAACTCATTAATCGTTTCGTTATTTATCTCTAAACCTGTGTTTTCAAAATGCACTCCAGCCCTATAAGTTGCTCGTTTCCAGTAACTAGAAAAAGAATCATAATCTGGAACAATAAAACCACCAATTGCAATACTTGAGGCGTTTACAAAATTAGAATTATTGATTGAGACAATCGGATTTGAAAATGCACTAGTGTTTTGGCATACATATTCTGCTCCAATAAACCAATGTCTAGGTTTTCCTATTCCACCTCCAAAAGACAGTCTGTAAGGTAAGGTCAAATCTGTTTTGTCAAGACCAGAAGCTTCTAAATCAACATCAATAGCATTATTTTCTAATTCTTGACCAGTAGTTTCGTTAATAACAATTGTCGCAAATCGTCTTGTGTTAGAAGAGGTAATATTACTTTCAGGAGAAAATGTAAATCCAGATTGCAACTCAAGACTTTCGCTAATCATGGTTCTATAGGTTAATCCTAAATTGATGTTTAGTCCACTTAAATCAGATCTATTTTCTTCTCTAGTTTGATACTGAATTGGAGTTCCTTCACTGTCGTATAAGAACTCAATTGCTGTATTTTGAATATTACCAAAATTGTAACTCAAATCAATTCCAGCACTTAATTTTTCTGTTATTTTATATCCTAAACCAATGAATACTTTATTTAATCCACCTTCACCTCTGTAACGGTTAAGTGGTTGACCATTAGCATTAATATCTTCAAGCTTATAACCTACTGAAGTATAAGGTAAAATCCCAAGTCCTAAACCAAATTTCCCCATTGGCATACTAAACGCCATATAATCTACCGTTGTGGCATTTGCCTTATCAGAACTAGTACTAGACTCTAAATTCGTTGTGTTATGGCTCGCAGCAATTGCAAATTTTACAGGTCTGCTTTCATTGTTAAATATTGCCAAATTTGGACCAACATAAGCCGCTGGGTTTCTCAAGTTAATATGAATACTATCGTTGTAAACACTAATTCCACCCATACTTCTATTTTCAGTGGTTCCTTTAAATTTTAAGGAACCAATACCATAAAAAGAATAAGGAGAAGCTGTACCTTCTTGAGCTGTTATTTGCAATGCAAAAAAAGCAATCAGAACTATGACAAGATTTTTAACCATTAGTGTGTATTATATTCTAAAATAAAATTCAAACCCTCCAAAAGAAAATTTGAGTTGGCAAATATGCCATTTTTTAATTGTTTAGACAAGAATTTGGTGTCTCCACCTGTTAAAATAACTGTTAAATCGGAATATTTAGCTTTGTATTCATCAATCACTCCATCAATTTCTTTTACAACACCATACACAACTCCCGAATGAATTGAATTATCTGTAGAGTCTCCAAGAATTGATTTTGGATAAGTTGTATCCAATAACGGTAGATTAGCCGTTAAATTATTTAAGGTTCTATATCGCAAACGTATTCCAGGTGAAATTGCACCTCCTAAATAGTCATTTTCTGTGTTTATAAAATCATACGTAATGCAAGTCCCTGCATCAATAACCAATGCATTATTATTAGGAAACTCATTTACTGAAGCGCTCACTAATGCAATTCTATCTACACCTAAAGTTTTAGGAGTTTTATATAAGTTCTTAAAGGGTAATTTGGTGTCTGAATCTAATATCAATAACTGTATTTGTGATTGGATACTTTGTATATCGTCAGGATTCAATTTGCCTACAGATGAAATAATTCCGTTAGCAATAATAGGATACTTCTCAAGGATTTTTTTTACTGAAGCACTCATATCCTTATGTGCAACAGTAATTTTTTCAAATAAGACATTATTATGATAAACCGCTAACTTGACTAGCGTGTTTCCTACATCAATAATTAAATTCATCTCTTAACAATAAGCGGTAAACATACAAAATGCAACAAAAACTAATAATGTGTTTAACCAAAAAATAACATAATACTACGATCCAATAGAACGTGTTATTACACTCAATGTCACATTCATTGAAATTTTTAAAATTTCTTTTTGCTAATACTAAAAATGCATATATATTTGCACTCTCGTTTAAAACGACTGGTGCCTTAGCTCAGTTGGTAGAGCAAAGGACTGAAAATCCTTGTGTCCCTGGTTCGATTCCTGGAGGCACCACCACTAAAAGCCCGATTCTTTGAATCGGGTTTTTTGGTTTTATCCTTTAAACACAATAACACCAAAGATATGTGCAAAGAAAAATTTATGAAAGAAGCTGTTAATGCAGCACTTAATGGAATGAACAATAACGAAGGAGGTCCCTTTGGCTGTGTCATTGTCAAAGATGGGAAAATTGTTGGTCGTGGAAACAACAAAGTTACCTCAACTAACGACCCAACTGCTCACGCTGAAGTTACAGCGATTAGAGATGCTTGTAAAAATCTTAATTCGTTTCAACTAGAGGGTTGTGAAGTCTACACCTCATGCGAGCCCTGCCCAATGTGCTTAGGTGCAATTTATTGGGCAAGACCAGACAAAGTCTATTATGGCAGTAATCAAGTGGATGCTGCAAACATAGGTTTTGATGATGAATTTATTTACAGGGAAATTCCGCTTACTTATGCCGAAAGAAGCATCCCTTTTGAACAATTAGCTCGCGATATAGCTCTTAAACCGTTTGAGGAGTGGACTAAAAAAGAAGATAAAATAGATTATTAATTCTTATTAGTTCACAATTCTTAAATTTTATGTAATTCTTATCTAAGGTTCTCGACCAAAGCATAGATATTTCATATTTTAGTCTTTCTAAATTATTAAAAATCTTATGCAAAAAACGTATTATAACCCATTAGACCTTAAAAAGTTTAGTAAAATCACTGAATGGAGTGAAGATCTTGGGAATAAATTTTTCGAATACTACGGAAAGGTCTTTGAAGATGGCGCACTTACTGCTCGCGAAAAATCATTAATTGCGCTTGCTGTTGCACATACCGAACAATGTCCTTATTGTATTGATGCGTATTCTCAAGATGGTTTACAGCGTGGTATTACCAAGGAAGAAATGATGGAAGCCATTCATGTTGGTGCTGCTATAAAAAGTGGTGCAACTTTGGTTCATGGCGTTCAAATGATGAATAAAGTTAACAAACTAGACGGATAATCTAACCGCAATTTTTAATGGCCACAAAGTCCCTACACAAAAGACAAAGCGATTTAGCAAGTAGTCAGCGTCAGATTGAAATTTTGTCTAATGGCATTTTTCAGAATGGCGATCTTCCTACCTTTAAATCAAAAATTTCTGAAAGCAATCAGTTTCCGTTAAAAGCAAAATCTCTCGAAATTTTACAAATTAACGTAGGCTATATGTGTAATCAGGTTTGCGACCATTGCCATGTAGACGCAGGTCCAGATCGAAAAGAGATCATGACCAAGGAGACCATGAAACAATGTCTTAAGGTTATTCAAAATTCTGGAGCTCATACACTAGACCTTACTGGAGGTGCTCCAGAAATGAATCCGAATTTTAGATGGTTCGTTGAAGAAGCTGCTAAAGTAGGCATCAAAGATTTTATTGTAAGATCTAACTTAACCATAATTAAAGCGAATAAACACTATTACGACCTTCCAGAGTTTTTCAAAAAACACAACGTGCATGTTGTGAGCTCTATGCCGCATTGGACACGTGGCAAAACAGACAAACAACGAGGTGATGGCGTTTTTGACAGGTCGATCAAAGCCTTACAAGAACTCAACGCTGTAGGCTATGGCATGCCAAATAGTGATCTTAGACTTGATTTGGTGTATAATCCTTCAGGTGCATTTTTACCTAGTGATCAAATGTCTATGGAGAAAGATTTCAAGAAAGCTTTGATGGATGATTTTGGAATTCAATTTCATAATCTATTTGCGATTACCAACCTTCCTATTTCTCGCTTTTTAGATTATCTCATAGCTTCAGAAAACTATGAAGACTACATGTATCAATTAGTAGAGGCCTTTAATCCAGCAGCTGTATCAAATGTAATGTGTACCAATACACTATCAGTAAGTTGGGATGGTTATTTATACGATTGTGATTTTAATCAAATGTTAGAATTACCTGTAAATAGTAAAATAAAACACATCTCAGAGTTTAACGAACAACTGTTAGAAGGCAGAAATATTGTGATCTCTCAACATTGTTATGGTTGTACAGCAGGTGCAGGAAGTAGCTGCCAAGGAACAGTGGCTTAATATGAAATCATGTGTAACTTATATAGCTTTCTTGCTTGTTGCTTTCTGTAACGCACAAAACGACATCTCTAAATTACTCGAAAGATATAACTTGGAGAAATCTCCTTTCATTTCAGTTGAAGCACTTGCCAACTCTAAATCAAAACCTATTTTTCTAGATGCAAGAGAAGCTTCAGAGTATGAAGTAAGTCATTTACAAAATGCTATTCATATTGGTTTTGATGACTTTGATATTAGTACGATTACATCTAAAATCACTGATAAAAACACTGCAATTGTAGTCTACTGTTCTTTAGGTATTCGTTCAGAAATCATAACGAAAAAATTGATAGATGTAGGTTATACTAATGTGAAGAATTTGTATGGTGGAATTTTTGAATGGAAAAATTCAAATAAATCTATTTATAATTCTGAAGGCACCGAAACCGACAGCATTCATGCTTACTCAAAATCTTGGAGCAAATGGTTAAAAAATGGAATAAAAGTATATGAATAAAAACTTGGTTATTGTATTTGTAAAGAATAATGATCTTGGTAAAGTTAAAACGAGATTAGCAAAAACTATTGGCAATGAAGCTGCTCTTGAAGTTTACAACGCTCTCGTTGAGATTACTGAAAATGCTACAAAAAATCTTGATGCTACACTTCGTATTTACTTTTCAAATGCAATTGAATCCTCATATTGGAAACAGCATCATAAAGCGGTTCAAAAGGGAAACGATTTAGGCGAACGTATGAAAAATGCTTTTCGTGATGGCTTTAATGATGGATTTGAACGCATTGTTTTAATTGGCTCTGATTTACCTGATATGTCCTCTGAAATTATTACAAGCGGCTTAAATACTTTAAAGCATTCTGAAACCGTTTTCGGGCCTGCTGAAGATGGTGGTTATTATCTTCTGGGAATGTCAAAACCAAATTCTAAAATTTTTGAAAACAAACCCTGGAGTAAATCAAATTTATTGAAACTTACCTTGTCTGAACTAGATGAAAACAACATATCTTATTCCTTGCTTAACACTTTAAATGACATTGATACTTTTGAAGATTTAATAGCATCCGATTTTTATAAAAACAATTTAATTTTACAAGATAAAATCAAACAACTTCAATGAAAAAATTTATTAAAGAAACCGCTAATTATTTAATAAGTAAAGGGTTTGATAATCCTGAAATTGGCATCATACTAGGAACGGGTTTGAGTCAATTCACCAATGAAATGAACATCATTAAAGAAGTGAGTTATAATCATATTCCGAACTTTCCAACAGCAACAGTTGAATTTCATAAAGGCAAACTAATATACGGAACCATTTGTGGTAAAAACGTAATTGTAATGCAAGGACGCTTTCATGTTTATGAAGGTTATACACTCCAAGATGTCACCTATCCTGTTAGAATAATGGCGAAATTAGGGGTTAAAACACTGTTGGTTTCTAATGCTGCAGGTGCTGTTAACTTAAAATTTAAAAAAGGAGATTTGATGCTCATTGATGATCATATCAACTTACAAGGAAGTTCGCCTTTGGCTTTTAAAGGTGTTGAAAAACTTGGTGAACGCTTCACAGATATGAGTGAACCTTATGACAAGGTCATCAACCAAAAATTCAAATCTATTGCCAAGGCTCACAATATTACGCTGCATGAAGGTGTTTATGCAAGTGTTGTTGGACCTCAACTTGAGACTAGAGCAGAATACAGAATGCTAAAAATAATTGGTGCTGACGCAGTTGGTATGAGTACTGTACCAGAAATCATTGTCGCTAATCACTTAAATATGAAAGCTGCTGCAATATCTGTTTTGACCGATGAATGTGATCCAGATCATTTAGAACCTGTAGATATTCCTGAGATCATTGCAATGGCTGGAAAAGCTGAGCCAAAAATGATCACATTGTTTAAAGAATTAATTAAAGAATTATAATGTCATTTTGAACGAACGTAGTGAAGTGAAGAATCTTTTTTAGATTGTCACCTTATTTCATTCCTTGCAATGACATAAAACATGTAAAATGAATAATTACTTAGAAACCACAAAAGACGTTTATAAAGACGCAGCCTTAACGCCAGATGTTGGCTTATGTTGTACTACTAATCCTATTTGGGAATTACCTGGACTAAAAATTCCGAAGATTATGCAAGAAATGAATTATGGCTGTGGTAGCACAGTTCATGCGCGTGATCTAACTAACAACCCTAAAATGCTTTATGTTGGTGTTGGTGGCGGAATGGAATTATTACAGTTCTCCTATTTTAACCGACAAAAAGGTGGTGTAATTGGTGTTGACGTCGTAGATGAAATGCTAGAAGCATCACGTAAAAATTTCATTGAAGCCGAAGCTCAAAATGACTGGTTTAAATCAGGTTTTGTTGAACTTAAGAAAGGAGATGCTATGAACCTTCCTGTGGAAGACAACAGCATTGATGTTGCTGCTCAAAACTGCTTGTTCAATATTTTTAAAGCCGATGACCTTAAAAAGGCTATTGCCGAAATGTATCGTGTACTAAAACCTCATGGAAGACTCGTTATGAGCGATCCTACTTGCGAGCAGCCAATGAATGAGGCGCTTAGAAACGATGATCGCTTAAGAGCCTTATGCCTTAGTGGAAGCTTACCAATAGCAGATTATGTAAAAGCGTTAACAGATGCTGGATTTGGAACCATTGAAATTAGAGCCAGAAAGCCTTATCGTATTTTAGATCCTAAACATTATCAAACCGATGAGCTCATTTATATTGAATCTATTGAAGTAGCTGCCATTAAAGATCCAATGCCAGATGATGGTCCTTGTGTGTTTACAGGAAAAGCGGCTATTTATTATGGCGATGATGATTTTGTTGATGATGGAAATGGGCATATTCTTCTCAAAAATCAACCCTTAGCAATTTGTGATAAAACTGCAGCTGCCTTGGCTAATTTAGAAAGAGATGATATCTTTATAAGTGAATCTACGTATCATTATGATGGTGGAGGATGTTGCTAGACAATATCGTCTATTAATTGAATGACCTTATGGAAAAGTACCTAGACATTATTCAAAATTCTTATTCTGATTACTGGAATTATCTTAAAAGAGAAATCCTAATGCAGAACCATTGGGATAATTACTTTTACGGACTCATCCTAATTTCTGTGGTAGTTTGGGGTCTTGAAGTTCTGTTTCCTTGGCGAAAAGATCAAGCGCTTTTTAGAAAAGATTTTTGGCTGGATACTTTTTATATGTTCTTTAATTTTTTCATCTTAAATCTCATAGTTCTTTTTGCTTTATCCAATACTGCTGCTAGCTTTTTAAATGACATTCTTGATACTGTCGGACTCTCATTATCTAGTTTTCAACTTTTTAATGCTCAAGACTTACCCAAATGGTTAGGTTTACTCATCTTCTTTTTAGTTAACGATTTTGTACAATGGAATACACATCGTTTATTACACCGCATTCCATTTTTATGGAACTTTCATAAAGTACACCACAGCGTTAAAGAAATGGGCTTTGCTGCTCACCTACGCTATCATTGGATGGAACCTGTTGTTTACAATTCCATTAGATACATTCCCTTAGCAATCATTGCCAACTATAGCGCTCAAGATGTCGCATTAGTACATTTCTTTGCCATTGCCATTGGCCATTTAAATCATGCCAACTTAGGTTGGGATTATGGTATTCTCAAATACATTTTTAACAATCCTAAAATGCATATCTGGCATCATGCTAAAGCATTACCTAAGCATGTTAGGTTTGGCGTAAATTTCGGACTAACATTAAGTGTTTGGGATTATGTATTCAAAACCAATTACATACCTCATAGTGGTAAAGACATTGAATTAGGTTTTGAAGGCGATGAAAACTTCCCAAAGGATTTTATAAATCAGGAGTTGTATCCATTAAATAAAAAGTAAATGTTTTTAAAACGTTTTGTTTTGCTAATAACCATCATTGTATCAATTTCATGTGGTGGTGCGAAACAGGTTGTTAATAGTACTTCGGAAGCACTAACCGATGACAAAAATGTCGTTAATGTCGCTATGGAAACTGAAACTCCAGCTGAAACCACAAACCATTCTGAAACTACTGAAACCAACTTTATTGACATCGATTCTGTTGCTACTGAAAAGACAATTAAAACAATTGATAGCGCAACTTTAATTATAGATCCTGAACCAAAATTTGTAAGTCATAACCAATGGGATGCATTGCTAAAAAAACATGTTACATCAAATGGTAATGTTGATTATAAAGGGTTTCAATCAGATCGCAATAAATTCTACGCCTATATCAAAACGCTTCAAGAGAATATACCACAAGAGTCGTGGACAAAACACCAAACTCTAGCGTATTGGATCAATGCATACAATGCCTTTACAGTGGATTTAATTCTTAGAAATTATCCGCTTCAAAGTATTAAGGACATCAAAGATCCTTGGGAGCAACGCTTATGGAAAATTGGAGATAAATGGTATAACCTCAACGACATAGAACATCAAATTCTACGTAAAATGGACGAACCTCGTATTCATTTTGCTATTGTTTGCGCTTCAGTGTCTTGTCCGAAACTTCAAAACACTGCATTTCACGAAGCTATGCTTGAAGAGCAACTTGAGAATGCCACGAAAGAATTTTTGAGTGATAAATCAAAAAATATCATTTCAGAAAACAGTATTAAATTATCAAAAATCTTTAAATGGTTCGCCAAAGATTTTAAAACTAAAGATAGTGACCTCATAGATTTCCTAAATCAATATTCAGACGTGAAGATTTCTAAAAATGTCAAGAAAAGTTTTCTTGAATACAACTGGGATTTGAATGAATAAGATCGCTGTCATCATTCCAGTTTTAAATGAAGTCCAATATATTGGCACGCTATTACAACATCTTTGTAATTCTACCAAACATCCTGAATCACTTGAAATCATTGTAGTTGATGGCGGAAGTACTGATGGCACTATAGCGCTTTTAAATAAGATGAGTTCTAAAGTGAATTTGAATTCTTCAGAAAGTATTAACATTAAAGTTCTAAACTCTAAAAAAGGACGTGCTAAACAAATGAATCTTGGTGCTCAAAAAGCTGAAGGAGACATCCTCTACTTTTTGCATGCCGATTCGTTTCCACCTTTGTATTTTGATGACTATATCCTTTCAGAAGTAAAAAAAGAACATTTAGCAGGTTGTTTCAGAATGCAATTTGACAGCAAGCATTGGTGGCTTAGATTAGCAAGTTGGTTTACTCAGTTTTCTTGGCGCGCTTGTCGAGGTGGTGATCAAAGTCAGTTTATCACAAGACCATTATTTAATGAGATAGGTGGTTATGACGAAGACTATACCATATATGAAGATAATATATTGATTAACGCATTGTATGCACGAAAGCAATTTGTTGTCATCAACAAAACCATAAGAACCTCTGCTAGATTGTATAAAAAACATGGCATTTGGAAACTTCAATACCATTTTTGGACCATTTATGTTAAGAAGTGGTTTGGTGCTTCAGCAGATGAACTTTACAGCTATTACAAGAAGCACATTTCAAAATAATTATAAGACATAAAAAAACCACCTTATTGAGGTGGTTCTATATTTCAAAATTGGTAAAAGCCTAAAGTAACTTCACAAATCGATATTCAAACGAATCTTCAACAGTAGTATTTCCAGAAGTTTCTATTACAGTTCCTGTGACTTTCAAATTTGTACCATTAAATGTATTAACATCAAATGTTTGACCATCAATAGTAATTGTTCTTGTTGCATTATTTAAACTATAAGATCCAGACAAATCTATATTTACTATTACAGAATCTGATTGAGGTGCCTGACCTGTTACCATTAAGGTACTGTTTTCTCTATATGATCCTGAAGCTGAAAATGTGCCATTTTCATTAAACACAAAAATAGCATCAGTAAAAGTATCACCTGAATAGTTTTCGCGTTCAGTCACTACTGAAGATCCATCAGTTGCAGTTACAGTCGTCACTGAAGATCCAGCATAAAACGTAATGGCGTAAGTACCTGCAAGATTTGCATTTGTAAGTTCAACAACCATGACGTCGTCACCACTACTATCATCATCACTACTACAGCTAACAAAAGCTACTAAAGTAAAGGCTAATAAAAAGAATTTTAAAATTTTCATATTTAGTTAATTTAATTATGGTGTAAATATAAGTATCACCAACTGTTATCAATCAACTATCAATTAAACTTATCAACTGTTTTTCAACGAGTTGAAATTAGACAACGTCACTAAAATTAAAACCACTGTAGATTTGCTTCAAAGTCACAACTTAATTTTTATAAAACGCCTGAATAATTGCTGCAACAGGTTTATTTTGAGGTGTAAACTGATTGTCATGATCACCTCCAACATTATCATGATCAATAAACCATTTCCAAACAAAACCTCCAGCAAACCAGTCTTCATTCCAAAAGACTTCAAACAAAGCCTGCATAGCATTATTCTGCGCTTCAAAATTTAGAGATTCAATCGTATGATCACTATTCCAAGGCGTTTTTCCTGTAAAATCCATACTTCTGTAACCATATTCAGTAAAAAGTATAGGTCTATTTAGAGCTTCCGATTTAGATTTTAATAACGACTTATGAGATTGCCATCCATTTTTGCAGTCTTCAATACTAGGCGTTTGTTGGTCACTTACTGGAAAATAAGCATCAACTCCAATGTAATCTAATTGCTCCCAAAATGGTGTTCGCTTATATTCATCCCAATTTGCAGCGTAGGTTAATTCGCCTTTGTAGATAGCTCTGATTTGTTTGATGAGACCTTGCCAATATGCTGGACGTTCAGAAACAAAACCTTCTAACTCTGTACCAATACAAAACAATTCAGCATTTGTATCATTGGCTAATCTAGCATATTCTAAAATAAAACTTGTATAAGCATCTTCAAAGGCTTTCCAATCGGTTTCATTGGTCATTTTAATATATCCTGTAAATTCGCCATTCCAAACCCAAATTTGAGGTTTGATCATAATTTTAATATGTTCTTTTTGCAATACTTCAATGTACTGTTGAGCTCCTACTCTTGTTTCCCCAAACCATTGCCTATCGGTATTGTGAATGATCTCTGGATGTGATAAACTTTTAACAAATCCGAAAGGCATAATCGCAGCATAATTAGCTCCCAATTCAACAAGTGGTGTCACGTGTTTAGAGTTCACAAATTCTGGTGCTGCAACAAAACTCACACCATCAATTGTGTCTTTTTGAGCCGAACACGAAGTGATCATAAGTATTAAAAACAGAAGTCTATACACAGCATTTGTATTTATAACTTCTAAAGTACAGCTAATGTTTAGAATAACCTTCTTAAGGTGACACATTTTCAGCATAGTATATCTTAAAAAATCAAAACCTTACATACCAACCTTAATTTAAAACTGATATAAATTACTTACCGCAATTAAGTTCTTATCTTTAGTTGCGACTTAGCTATCACTAACAATCAAGTTCATGGAACATATCGTCATTATAGGCAACGGCATTTCAGGAGTTACTCTTGCTAGACATATTAGAAAACTTTCAGATAAAAAAATCACGATCATTTCTGCTGAATCTGAATATTTCTTTTCTCGTACTGCGCTAATGTATGTTTTTATGGGACATATGACATTTGAACACACCCAGCCTTACGAACATTGGTTTTGGAAAAAAAACAGAATTGATTTATTAAAAGCCTATGTTGATGCTATAGATACCGATTCAAAAACATTACAACTTTCTGAAGGCAAATCTTTAGCTTACGATAAACTCATCATTGCTACAGGTAGCAAACCCAATAAGTTTGGATGGCCTGGTCAGGATTTGGATGGTGTTATGGGAATGTATCACAAACAAGACCTTGAAAACCTTGAAAAGTACGCACCAAACAATACGATATGTAAACGTGCTGTCATTGTTGGTGGTGGACTTATAGGAATTGAGCTTGCTGAAATGTTAGTCTCTCGAGATATTCCTGTAACTTTTTTGGTTAGAGAATCCAGCTTTTGGAATGGTGTTCTGCCTGAAGGTGAAAGCGCTATGATTAACAGACATATTCTAAGTCATCATATCGATTTACGATTGTCTACAAATTTGAAAGCAATCAAAGCTGATGAAAACGGAAAGGTAAAATCGGTTATAATTGAAGAAACAGGTGAAGAGATTTCTTGTAATGTTGTTGGTTTAACTGCTGGTGTTTCACCAAACATAGACTTTTTAAAATCTTCTAAAATTGAAACTGGAAAAGGTGTAAAAGTTAATCGGTTTTTAGAAACCAACATAGCAGATGTGTATGCTATTGGTGATTGCGCCGAACAACATGAAGCAATAGGAAACAGACGACCAATAGAAGCTGTTTGGTATACAGGACGTATGATGGGAGAAACCTTAGCGCAAACTATTTGCGGAAATCGTATACAATACAAACCTGGACATTGGTTTAACTCGGCAAAGTTCCTCGATATTGAATACCAAACTTACGGTTGGGTTCATGGTAAAAAAGGAAAACCTGATTACGAAGCCCATTTTCATTGGAAACATCAAGACGACACCAAATGTGTTACCATTGCTTACCACAAGGACACGAATGTGTTTTTAGGCATAAATACCTTCGGAATTAGAATGCGTCACGAATTTTTTGATACTGTATTAACTGAAAAATGGAATGTTAATAAAGTAATGACGCATTTGTCTGCCGCTAATTTTGATCCTGAGTTTTATAAACTCCACGAAAAAGACATTATAGAAAAGTACAATAGAGACACAGGAAACAACCTGAGATTAAGTAAAATAAAATGGAGATCCATATTCGCATAAACCAATTCTGAGATTATGAAACTAATTAAATATACAGGCTTGGTGATTTTTCTTATTGGATTAGCCATTTTTACTGGCTCCATCTTTACAGGTTCCTTTTCGTTAAGTCCGACAGAGATTGATCAATATATTGATGAAAAAGGTTACAAAAGTGAAATCATTGCTGATGCTCTCAAAAAGAACATCGCAACAGATGAAGCATTAAACATATTTGAATTCTCAAGTCGCGTTAGACAAGCTTTTAAACATTCGAATGACCATTATGATAATTTGATTGCAACTTACGATGCAGAAAAAAACTGGGATAAAAAAGGAGAACAATATCAATACAAAATCTACGGAAAACCTCATACTCTAAGTTATGATTTAGCAAAAAGAGCTGGTTCTGGGTTTGTAAAAGATAATCCTGCTTTAATGTGGTGGTTAACTTTTGGACTCTCAATTATTGGAGCTTTACTTTACATACTCCCAAATGTAATTTTACTTGGCGCTCCTGGTATTAAGAATAATGGTATTTATCATAAATCGGCAACCAACAGAGGCTGGATTGCTTGGTTAGTGCTTCTCTATCTTGTAGGCTTTTACATCTTGCTTTATTTTAAAGCAGACTATGTCGTGAATTGGACCTTCATTCTAGATCCAATTAGCAAAGCATTAAATGGTGGCGAAGCTAGTCAGTGGTTTGTTTATGGTTTCCTGTATTGTGTTATTATGACAGTTATGGCTGTGCGTATGTATATCAAATACAGACATAATAAATATCAAATCTTGCGTACAACTTCGGTGTTGTTTTTTCAAATTGTATTTGCCTTTTTAATTCCTGAAATTATGACCAGTTTGAATATGCCTGGTTATGATTTTAAAAATGCATTTCCATTAGACTATGATTTTTTCTTTGAATGGAATATTAAAAGCTTAACCGAAAGTGGTGCTATTGGATTGTTCATCTTAGTTTGGGGAACCATTCTTACACTTATCATTGTTCCGTTAATGGTTTACTTTTTTGGCAAACGTTGGTACTGCTCATGGGTTTGTGGTTGTGGTGGACTTGCTGAAACCTTAGGCGATCCATACAGGCAACATTCAGATAAAAGTTTAAACGCCTGGAAACTTGAACGATGGGTTATCCACTCTGTTTTAGTGATTTCAGTACTTATGACCATTGTAACGCTCTATTGTTATTTCTCTGGTGCTGAATCATTCTTAGGAATCAACTCGCAATGGATTAAAGACACGTATAGTTTCTTAATTGGTGCTTGGTTTGCAGGTGTCATCGGAACAGGATTTTATCCAATTTTCGGAAACAGAGTATGGTGTCGTTTTGGTTGTCCATTGGCTGCTTACCTTGGTTTGGTACAACGTTTCAAATCTCGCTTCAGAATAACAACCAATGGAGGACAATGTATTTCATGCGGAAACTGCTCAACCTATTGCGAAATGGGTATTGATGTGAGAGCTTATGCTCAAAAAGGTGAAAACATTGTTAGATCGAGCTGTGTTGGCTGCGGAATTTGCTCAGCTGTATGTCCGAGAGGTGTTTTAAAACTCGAAAATGACAATACTGCAGGACGAATTAATCCTACTGAAGTCTTGCTAGGTAACGATGTCGATCTAATGGATTTAGTTAATCAGAAATAAACCGTTTACTTTTGTCGCTTCAAACCAAACAGCAAATGCCAATCATAAACGTCATCATTCCAGCATTTAATGAAGCAGACTCCATTAAACATGTTATCAATGATATTCCTTCTTTGGTTAATGAAGTTATTGTGGTGAGTAATAACTCTACAGACCATACAGAATTCAATGCCAAACAAGCTGGAGCTACTGTACTTTCAGAAGACAGAAAAGGGTATGGTTATGCATGTTTAAAAGGCATGGATTACGTTTCAAAATCATCAACGCGACCAGATATTATCGTTTTTCTAGATGGTGATTACAGTGATTTTCCTGAAGAGCTCACTAAAATCGTGGCACCTATTATAGATGAAGACATCGATTTTGTGGTTGGTGCGCGTGTGAAGTCATTACGAGAAAAAGGAGCGATGACAATGCCACAAATTTTTGGAAATTGGTTAGCAACAACACTTATGCGACTTTTCTTTAATTCAAAATTTACAGATCTTGGTCCTTTTCGCGCCATTAAATATGACAAGCTTTTAGAATTGCATATGGAAGATAAGACCTATGGCTGGACAATCGAGATGCAGTTGAAAGCTTTAAAACAAAAGTTCACTTACAGCGAGATTCCAGTTAATTACAGAAACAGAATAGGTGTTTCAAAAGTATCAGGTACTGTAAAAGGTGCTATATTTGCAGGCGTAAAAATCTTGGGTTGGATTTTTAAATACAGTTTAAAATCATGATTTTAGAATCTGTAATCATTGTCATTTATACTATTGCTATTCTGCTAATTTTCATGTATGCCTTAGCGCAACTCAACCTACTCTACAATTACTTGTCTTCAAAAAAGCATCAGAGTCATTGCGAAAAATATGACCTTTCCAACCCTAATGAAATTCCTTATGTAACGATTCAGCTTCCTGTTTACAATGAAATGTATGTCATGGAGCGCTTACTGGATAATATTGCCAAAATAGACTATCCAAAAGATAAACTAGAAATTCAAGTCCTTGACGACTCAACAGATGATACTATTCCGCAAACAAAAGCGCATATTGAAACACTTCAACAAACAGGTTTAGATATAAAACACATCACCAGAACTAACAGAACTGGATTTAAAGCTGGTGCCTTAAAAGAAGGTTTAAAAGTCGCCAAAGGTGAATATATCGCCATTTTTGATGCCGACTTCCTACCGCAACCAAACTGGTTGCAACGCACCATTCCGTATTTTAAAAATAAAACCATTGGTGTGGTACAAACCCGTTGGAGTCATATTAATAGGAACTATTCTATTTTGACTAAAATCCAAGCCTTTGCCTTAGATGCACACTTTACTTTAGAACAAGTAGGAAGGAATAGTAAAGGTCATTTTATAAATTTTAATGGTACTGCTGGAGTATGGCGAAAAACTTGCATTATTGATGCTGGCAATTGGGAAGGCGACACACTCACAGAAGATTTAGATTTGAGTTACCGAGCACAACTTAAAAACTGGAAATTCAAATATCTTGAAGACGTTGAAACACCTGCAGAGTTGCCTGTTGTTATAAGTGCAGCACGTTCACAGCAATTTAGATGGAATAAAGGAGGTGCTGAAAACTTCAGGAAAATGCTTTGGCGTGTCCTTAAATCTAAAAACATCAGTTTGAAGACTAAAGTTCACGGTTTACTGCATTTATTGAACAGCACAATGTTTTTAAATGTCTTTATTGTAGCTGTTTTAAGCATTCCTATGTTATACATAAAAAATGAATATGAGCATTTACGAGCGTACTTCTATTTTATGAGTTTCTTTGTGATGAGCACCATCATTTTCTTTGTATGCTATTGGTTTATGTACAAGCAAATTTATGGTAGTGGCTTTAAAAAATTCTTTAGCTACATTGGGATGTTTTTTACCTTCTTTTCGATTGCTATGGGATTTTCACTACACAATTCTATAGCTGTTCTAGAAGGACATATTGGAAAACGAAGTGAGTTTGTGAGAACTCCAAAATTCAATATTAATTCACTAAAAGACTCTTGGAAAGGCAATAAGTACTTGAGAAAGACTTTATCACCTCATGTGATCATAGAAGGTGTATTGATGCTGTACTTTGGCTTCGGTTTATACAGCGCATTTGTTGTTGGTGATCAAGGTGGTGATTTTGGATTGTTTCCTTTTCATTTAATGTTATTCATCGGATTTGGATATGTGTTTTTCAAATCGATTACATCTAAAGCATAATGCAAACTTGGAAGCTTTATAAAACACCATTATTACTTACAGTTGTTAGCCTCTTATTGTATTGGATTTTTGCTTATGATTTGGTAAGAACATCATATACAAAACTAATTGTTCTATACACATTGTTATGGATTGTGTTTTTTGCTTTAATGAAGTATTCTAAAACCAATCTGAAGTTTTTAACCGCTATTTCATTTGTATTTAGAGCTGTTTTTATTCTTGCCATTCCTAATTTGTCTCAGGATTTCTATCGTTTCATTTGGGATGGTCGCATGCTTTTAGAAGGTTTTAATCCTTACTTATTTACACCAGAATCATTTATAAATTCTGAAACATATCCAATTAACCAAGCTGTAGCATTATATCAAGGAATGGGTTCTCTTAACGGAAGCCATTTCACAAATTATCCACCAATAAACCAATTTTGTTTTGCTATAGCAGCACTATGCTCACCAAACAGTATTTTAGGTGCTGCAATAACACTAAGACTTATGATTATTGCTGCAGATTTTGGTATACTGGTCTTTGGAAAACGATTATTAAAACAACTAAATCTTCCAGAAAAACGAATCTATTGGTATCTTTTAAATCCGTTTGTAATTATTGAACTTACAGGTAATTTGCACTTTGAAGGTGTCATGATTTTCTTTTTGATATGGAGTTTGTATCTCTTACATCAAGGCAAATGGAAACTCGCAGCATTAGTATTTGCTGTATCTATTTCAGTGAAACTAATACCACTACTCTTTCTGCCGTTATTCTTCACCTATTTTAAAGACAATAGTGCTTCGAATACTGTTGAAAAATCTACAACTCAAAAAACTAACGATTACATCAAAAGCAACAGTCGTATCGACTATAAAAGACTTATAATTTTTTATAGTATTATTGGCGTAACTACACTGCTTTTATTTGCACCTTTTTTCTCCTTAGACTTTGTAAATAACTATACAGAAACTGTTGCGCTGTGGTTTAATAATTTTGAATTCAATGCAAGTGTTTACTACATAGCACGTTACTTTGGCTATTTTTTCAGAGGATATAATGAAATTGCCATCATTGGAAAAATATTACCAATTCTTGTATTTCTATTTATAATGGGATTGGCTATTTTGAAGAAAAATCACAGCACAAAAGTATTGATTCACCACATGCTTTTTGCATTTGCAGTGTATTTGTTTTTAAGCACAACAGTTCACCCATGGTATCTAGCAACACTACTCATTTTGAGTGTTTTTACAGCATTTAAATTTCCTTTGGTCTGGAGCTTTGTTATCATTTTAAGTTATTTATCATACCTTAACATTAATAAAGCTGAAGCTTCTGAAAACTTATGGATTATAGCTTTGGAATACAGTATCGTGTTTGGTGTTTTGATCTGGGAGCTCTTAAAAACAAAAAAGCCAGTTTTAAAAACTGGCTCATACATTACTTGATTTGCTTTAAAGATGTAATTGTATAGGTTTCCAAATCATTGTCATAGCCATCTTCGTCAGTTTCGGTTTCAATGCTAGTCGTAAAGGTTACTAAAAACTTGGTTCCAATTAAAGAATCCGATTTTAAATTAAATGTTTTTAAAACACTAGGCGCTATGTCGTGAAATGTCATGGTATATTCACCTTCATCATCGAATCCAATAAAATTGTATCCATAATCTTCTTTGCCATCAAAAACACCTTCAAATGTTTCGCTATCACTTTGACGAATTACAGATGTTAATGAGAATAAAGGTACCATCACAAAGCAAATCACTGCAATAGAAATTGCTTTCATTTTTTTTAATTTTAAAATTTTTAAACTGTGTTGTCCTTCGGAAATTAGCCACCTCAAGTCCGTAAGCACTTTTAGTATCAACGTCAAACGTCATACTCGTGGAAAAAATGTAATTGCTTTTTTAAGATTAAGATTTAAATATATTTTTTGGGTTTTCAAAACACTTGAACTCTAACATGTAATCGTTAGGATCTTTAATAAAAAAAGACTTGTGTTCTCCTGCCTTATCCTTCAAAAAAACGGTTTTATCAACCAGATGAAGCTCCTCTTTTTTTAAGGCTTTGTAAATTGTTTTCCAAGTCTTTTCGTCAACAATAATTCCAAAATGAAAGGATGGTAATATTTTACCCTCAAATACATAATTGGGATTGATGAAATTGAATTTCTTAGCTCTTATGAAAGTAATCTGATGTCCAAATAAATTTACATCTACCCAACTATCAGCTGTTCTTCCTAGAGAGGCTCCAATAATCTCACTGTAAAAACTTTTAGTGTCTTTTACACTTATACAAGGTAATGACATATGAAATGCTGCTTCCATAGTTTTAAAAATAAAGTTAAACATGACATCTTCTTTGTAAGAGATGTACCAATAATGCTGTATAAAAGTTAACCATCTACATATAACACTTTAAAAATCAACTTTTTAAAGGTTAGCATACCTTATATTAAAGATACTATTTTATTTGATGCGAAAACCAAAAAAATGATACTAACTATATGAGTTTTAGTATGAACATATCTACAACTTCAACAAGAATAAGAATAATGATAATCCACTCTAGCTTACTACTCTCTTTATGATCCATTATATCCTTAAAGAGCTCTAGGTTTTCTTTGATAATATCAATACGATGATGGATAAAACGATAGCGATCTTTTAAGTCGAATGTTTGTTTTAAATCGAGATTAAGTGTGTTTAACGTTTCATCTTCCCAAACAATATTTGGCGCATCAAAAATGTATAGATTTTCAGAGATCTTATTTTTTATATTAAGCGTTTTCCCAATGAAACGCTTCAATTTAGACCCAGAAATATCTAATTTTCCTTTAGCTTCTAAATATTTGGTATGCTCATTGGTTTCAACCAACAAGGTTTCAGTGATTTCAGAATAGCGCGTTAAGGCAACAGATTGAGAGGCATTAAGCATCACTAACCGAATCATTTCAGAATTAATTTCGGGCAGTATCACTTTATCAAATTCAACCTTAACCTTGTCGCCAATACTCACGTTAACAACTTCAGTATGCTTATCGCTAAAAAAGGATTGGTCTGGTGGTTTTATAACTTGTAAAAACCGATTGATTTCATTGGCATCCAAATTAAAAAAGCTAACCATTCCATATTGAAATACATAAGCAAATTTATCTGCTGACACCTGGTAAAATAGCTCGTCACTATCTTGAAATAAGAGTGTACAATCTACGTGCTGCTTCGCTTCTTTAATTTGAATAGCGTCAGCAACCTGATAGGCAAGAACCTTATACATTGTTAGTCATCACCATCAGACGCATCATCGTCTGAAGTCAAATCGGGATCTTGAACAGCCTCTGGATCATCATTGTCGAAATCCTCATAGTCATCTTCATCGTAATTTTCCATTGTAACAGCCAGTTTCGTACTTACTTTAACGAGATACTTGGTATCTTCAGTAGTAACTTCAACAGCTTCAACAACTTCATTACTTGCATTTCTAAATGAAATGATCTGATCATCATCATAACCATCAGGATACTTCTCAACTAAAAGTGCTAGAATTTCAGGTGTTAATTTTTTAAAATCAACAATGACGCGTTTAAGATTGTCTTTTTTGTTCATAATTATAGGTCTAATAGATATGCAAAAATTAGAGGCGCAACAATTGTGGCATCACTTTCTATTATGTATTTAGGTGTATTAACATCTAATTTTCCCCAAGTTATTTTCTCATTAGGAACAGCTCCAGAATAGGATCCATAACTTGTAGTTGAATCACTTATCTGGCAGAAATAACTCCAAAATGGCGTATCTGTTCTCTCCATATCTTGGTATAACATTGGCACCACACAAATTGGAAAATCTCCAGCGATACCGCCTCCTATTTGAAAAAATCCAATACCATTGTTAGAATTCTCAGTATACCAATCGGCTAAAAATGTCATATACTCAATTCCAGATTTCATGGTACTTGCTTTTAGCTCTCCTTTAAGCACATAGCTTGCAAAGATATTTCCCATAGTACTATCTTCCCATCCTGGACACACTATTGGCAAGTTCTTTTCAGCAGCTGCGTACATCCAAGAGTCTTTCAGATCAATTTCATAATACTCTTCTAACACGCCAGACAACAATAACTGGTACATGTATTCATGAGGTAAATAACGCTCACCTTTTGCTTCAGCATCTTTCCAGAGTTTTACAATATGTTCTTGTATTCTTCTAAAAGCTTCTTCTTCTGGAATGCAAGTATCTGTCACTCGATTCAATCCTTTTTCCAACAAATCCCATTCGTCTTGAGCTGTTAAATCGCGATAGTTCGGAATACGTTTATAATGCGAATGCGCTACAAGATTCATTATATCTTCTTCTAGATTTGCTCCAGTACAAGATACAATTTGAACTTTATCTTTGCGAATCATTTCAGCAAAAATTTTTCCAAGCTCAGCTGTACTCATTGCGCCTGCCAGAGACACTAACATTTTGGCTCCAGAATTCAATTGCGCTTCATAACCTTTAGCGGCATCAACTAAAGCTGCCGCATTAAAGTGAAGGTAGTATTTTTCAATAAATTGAGAGATCTGTCCTTTAGTAGTTGTCATCGTCAAAATAGGTTTTTGAAAGTTTATTATTTGGTAAAGATTCATTGTTGAAGTTGCTCTCATATTCATCATCAACAGCTTCATCTAAAAATTTATAGCTCAATAATTTGTAATATAATTTTGCTGCCAGAAAATCTGAAGCTTTTTCAGTTGGATTTGGACATAATTCTACAATATCAAATCCAACAACATTTTTCTCTTCAAACACCTGACGTAAAAAATCTAAGGTTTCATACCATAATAATCCACCAGGCTCAGGAGTACCAGTTGAAGGGCAAATTGAAGGATCAAATACATCTAAATCAATCGTGATGTAAACGTTATCTGTCATTTGATCGATCGCCTCGTCCACCCAATTATCGTCATCAGCCATTTCATGAGCAAAATAAGTTTTATCGTCGTCCATTACAGTGGTTTCGATCACATCCATGCTACGAATACCAACTTGAATCAAATTGGTATTTTGACTAGCTTCATACAAAGCACAAGCATGATTACATGAACTACCTTGGTAGGTTTTACGAAGATCTGCATGTGCATCTAATTGCAATACTGTTAGATCTTCAAAACATTCATTAAATGCTCTAATGGTTCCGATAGAAATAGAATGTTCACCTCCAAAAGTTGTAACAAACTTGTTCTTTTTAATGTAGTTTTTTACAACCTTGTGAACAGCTTCAACCATTGCTTCTGGTGACGCATTTTCTGTTACAGCATCAGCTAAAAAAACACCTTGTTTATACACTTCTGTTTCGGTCTCAATATCATAAAGCTCCATATTTTCTGAAGCCTCTAAAAAAGCTTCAGGACCTTTATCTGCACCTTTTTGCCAAGTACTTGTACCATCATATGGTACAGGTATCAATACAATTTTTGAATTGTCTAATTTAGAATATTGGTCTTCTATTCCTGCGTAAGTTTTTGTTTTCATTTTGTAATTATCGAAAGGATACTTCTATTGATTCTACTTTTGTTTCAGTAGGATTATTCGTTTTAGAATACCCTAAAATGTTAAGTAAGTCTTCACTTTTTTGTTGTTCACTAAATAATCTTGTTGATAAGGTTCCGTTAGCGTCTTTATCAATTAAAATATGCTTTGGAGACGGAATTAAACAGTGTTGTAATCCTCCAAATCCACCAATTGTTTCTTGATATGCTCCTGTATTAAAGAAGCCTATGTATAAAGGTTTTTCTTTATTATATTTTGGAAGATATATCGCATTCATGTGCTGTTCACTGTTGTAGTAATCGTCACTATCACAAGTCAATCCTCCTAATAACACACGCTCATAGCTATCGTTCCAACGGTTAATTGGCAACATAATGAAGCGTTTGTTTATTGCCCAAGTATCTGGTAACGTTGTGATGAATGACGAGTTGATCATGTTCCATTTTTCACGATCGTTTTGTTGCTTTTGGTATAAAACTTCATAGATAGCACCTCCGCTTTCACCAACAGTAAAACTTCCAAATTCAGTAAAAATATTTGGAACAGCAACACCTTCTTCAGTACAAACCAGCTTAATCTGATTGACAATTTCATCAACCATATAAGCATAATCAAAATCGAAGGCCAAAGAGTTCTTTATTGGAAATCCGCCTCCAATATTTAAGCTATCTAACGAAGGACAAATCTTTTTTAAGCTCGTGTAAACCTTTAAACATTTGGTAAGTTCGTTCCAGTAATACGCGTTATCACGAATTCCTGTATTGATAAAGAAATGAAGCATCTTCAGTTCAACTTTATCATTATTCTGAATTTGATTCTTGTAAAAAGGCACAATATTTTTGTAACCAATTCCAAGTCTGGAGGTATAAAACTCGAATTTTGGTTCTTCTTCAGAAGCAATTCGAATACCAACTTTGAACTTAGAGTTAATTTCAGCTGAAAGCAAATCTAACTCTTCATAATTATCTATGATCGGAATCGCATTTGTATGGCCATTATTGATTAATCTTGCGATATTGGTCACATATTGTGCACGTTTAAATCCGTTACTTATAATATAAGTCTCATTGTTGATTTTTCCTTCCGCTTTCAAAGCTTCAACGATATCAATATCAAACGCAGATGAGGTTTCGATATGAATATCATTCTTCAAGGCTTCATCTAAAACATGTTTAAAATGAGAACTTTTAGTACAATAACAATAGTGGTATTTACCTTGATAGTTGTGTTTTTCAATAGCATCTGAAAACCATTGCTTCGCACGATTGATATTATTTGAAATCTGAGGTAAATAAGTAAACTTTAAAGGCGCTCCATAGTGCTCGATAAGTTTCATAAGATCGACACCATGAAACGCTAACGTTTTTTGTTCAAGGGTAAATTCAGGTTGTGGAAAATCAAATGTTTGATTCACCAAATCAATATATTTTGTATTCATTATAAAGTTTAATATGTTAAAAGTAAATGCTGTAGGTTAACCAAGTGTTAAACCAACAAAAACTGAATATCAAAAATGTTTTTAGTCAACTTTTGATACTAAACTGTAGTAAATAATAATGAATCAAACCTGGATTTGAGGTTGCGTCGTAGGTACAAAGCCAAACACATGTTGGCTTGAATATATGTAGTTCGCGGAAGTTAGCTCTAAAATTCGGTTACTTAGTCTATAAGCTGCTTTTGAATATGACTTCCTAATCTTCAAAAACCCGAACGTAAAAACACGGTTCAATTTGTTCAGCTAATATACTTTTCGATTTAATTTTCAAAAAGCGAAGCAAATGTAGTTTATTTTTTGACATACAAACTTTTTTTGTACTATTTTTAATAAAAATTTTTACTCGATGAAAAAGGCGTTTCGCTAAACCAATTGCAAGTCTTGCTAAAATGCTGTTGTAGTATGAATGACTTCGCATTAGATTTGGTGAAAATAAAACATTAGAATTATGAAAACACAGGTATTACTTATTCAACAAAGAACGCATGTATCAAAAGCTGTTACTTATACAATTGCAACATTATTTTTATTAGTAGCAATGGCGTTTAACTCAGTAAATGCGCAAACTCAAACGCCTTCAGAAATTACTATAAAAGGTATGGTTAGTGATGAAGCTGGTCCGTTAACTGGTGTTAACATTGCTTTAGAAGGTAGTAATGTTGGAGCTATTACAGATACTGATGGTACGTTTATCTTTCCGAAAGCATTACAAGTTGGTGATGTTTTGGTGTTTAGCTATTTAGGATATCAAACAGAACGTATTAAAATTAAGGCAGATTCTTCTTTTATCAATTTACAAATGACTTCGGAATACATTGATATTGTTGGAGCTCCAGCTACAAATATTCCTTATAAATCGAAGCGATCTCGATAAATGAAATCGTTTTATTATTTTTTAATTGTCGTATGTTCTTGGCAATGTTATGCGCAAATATCAGATTTTGGGCAGGTTAACTTCTATAAAGCAGATAGCATCGCCTATGCTTATGAAGGAGAATCTCTTAAAAATTTACCTGATCTAGCGCATAAACTTACTTCAAATCTCGATACAGATGTAGAGCGTTTTAGAGCTATTTATCTTTGGGTATGTACAAACGTAGCCAATGATTATCGGTTGTACTTAAAGAATAAGAAGAAGCGTGCCAAGTACGAAGACGACAGTCTAAAACTAGAAGATTGGAATGACTCCTTTAAAACCAAATTGTTTAGTAAACTTAGAAAACGAAAAAAGACAATTTGTTCGGGCTACTCCTATATTATAAGTGAACTATCAAAATTGGCCGATATTAATTGCGTTATGATCAACGGTTTTGGAAGAACCAGTACAACAACAATTGACACTTATAATTCTGCAAATCATTCATGGAATGCTGTAAAACTCAATGGGAAGTGGTATTTGTGTGATGCTACTTGGGCTAGTGGCATTGTGCATCCATTTAATTATGGTTTTAAGTTTTCGTATAATAACGGATTGTTTTTAACTGAGCCTAAATTCTTTGCGTTAACTCACTTTCCAATCGATTCAAAATGGATGCTTATTAATGATGAGGAGCAACCTAGTTTTGATGAGTTTTTAAACAATCCCATCATGTATGGTAGCGCTTACAAGCATTTATCTGCTTTACATAGTCCACTAAAAATGCAACATCTTATAAACAAGAATGACACTTTGAAGTTTTCTTACAAGCTCAAAAAGGAGGTGGAAATAAAAGATGTGGTTCTAGTTTTAGATAATGGATTTTTAACACAAACCGTCAACCCTGAAAATATCCATATTGAAAATAAGGTATTAACCTTTGACTACCCTTTTAATAATCGAGGCTTTTATGACGTCCATTTTTCTTTAGGCAAAGACTTAATAGCGACGTATACAGTGAAGGTTAATTAATTACAACATTTTTAAAGTATTCACTTCTTGTTGTGTTAAATGTTTCCAATGACCACGAGGCAAATCTTTTTTCGTGAGGTGACCAATAGCAACACAATCTACACGAACAATATCATACTTTAAATGGTCGAAAATGGTATGCAAAATGGAATTTCCTGTATTCTTGATCTTCAGACCAATCTGGTTTTTAGGTGTATCTTCTATATAGCTAATCTCTTCAACAGCAACCAGTTTCCCGTGAATTTTTAGACCTGTTTGAATTTTCTTTAGATCTTCAAATTTCAGATTTCTATCTAACTCAATTTCAAACAAACGCACAACTCCTTGCTTAGAATTTGTAAAACGGTTCACGACCTTTTCATCGTTCGTAAACAATAATAATCCTGTAGAATTTCTACCCAAACGACCAATAGGCTTGATACGAGCATTGGTAGCATTTGCTACTAAATCCATTACTGTTTTTCCTTTGTTTTCGCTGGTAGTTGTAGCAAAACCTTTAGGTTTATTCAATAAAACATAGGTTTTCTTTTCAGGTGTTATACGCGCGCCATCAAAACGCACCTCATCATCAAGTTTTACCTTGTAACCCATTTCTGTAACAACCTTTCCATTTACAGTTACACTACCTATAGAAATATGCATATCTGCATCACGACGTGAACATATACCTGAATTGGCTATGTATTTATTTAACCTAATCTCATCTGAAGATGTATTCGGTTTTTTATGTTTAGAGGATGGCTTTTTTGTATTTGAAGGCCTTCCTTTATCGTGACGTTTATTATGCATCAGTGTAGTTTTATACGTGTTGTTAGAAACAAAATACAATGCAAAGGTAGTATATTACTTCTTAGGATTCGAAATATTCTAATGTTGTTTAAAGAGTCTACATTAAAAATTAATTTGCGATTTTGAGTTTTAATATTGCCCTTGATGATTAGTATGTATTCAGCTTAAGGAATTCTAGTTAATACCACATTGACATTGATGAGTACAATACTAAACACACCAGCCAAAATGATGAATTTCAAAATATTATGAAGTATTAAATAATGTGTTTTTGTGCTCGACTTCCAAAGCAACAATAGAAAAATAAGTAATAGCACTACTGAAAGGTAAAAAAAGACATCCATATGTCCTATGTTAAAACGAGTGAGTAATAAGTATAAAGGAATACTTGTAAGGAGTATTAAAACCGTTAGCATAAGCTTTGACGTTTTTTCCCCATAAACCACAGGAATTGTTTTATAATCTAATAACAAATCACCTTTCATGTTTTCCAAATCTTTGGTCAATTCTCGCATTGAGATCATTAAAAACAAGAAAATGGCATGGACAAATATGACGGTTTCAAAGTTTTTATAATATAAGAAAATGGCAAAAAACGGTGTGATGGTAAGTATTGCTGAAGTTAAGTTACCAATAAATGGAAGCTTTTTCAGTTTATGAGAATAGAGCCAAATACCAAATATATATACAGAAAAAAATAAAACCGCATTAAACGACACATAACTCGCCATTATAACAGCGCAGAAATTTAGAACAAAGTAGAATGACAGCTTGGTATTTTGACTCACCAATCTATCTAACTTAGATTTAAACGGACGGTTAATTTGATCTTTCTCAGAATCGTAAAAATTATTGATAATATAGCCAGCAGCAATTGTAGCAGATGATGCTAATACCAACACTAATAAATTTATGTCAAGAAGTACTGATTTTAAAGGTTTGTCGTGAGCAAGAATGTAGACAGATGTTAGGTATTGCGCAACAACAATAACCAAAATATTGTAACCACGCACAACAGAGAACATACTGAAAAATTTCAGCATAATCATTTTTTGTCTGCGTGAAAACATAATGAAACGTTTAGAAGTTATAAACGACTTCTAATTTATAATCTTTAAGTGATTTTTGGGCTGTTTCAAAATCCTCAGTAAATCCAAGAATATAACCGCCTCCACCTGAGCCACATAATTTCAAATAGTATTCATTAGTTTCAATACCTTTTTTCCATAACTCGTGAAATTGTTGAGGAATCATAGGTTTGAAATGGCTCAGTACCACTTTAGAAAGTTGCTTTGTATTTTTAAACAAAGACTTGATATCACCTTTAAGAAAATCTTCAACACAAGCATCGGTATGTTTAATAAACTGATCTTTGAGCATATGTCTAAAGCCTTCTTGCTTCATATTTTCCATAAAAATACGAACCATAGGTGCCGTTTCACCAATAATACCAGAGTCTAGTAAAAACACAGCACCTTTACCTTCGGTTTGTTGTGCTGGAATTCCAGTAGCTTCAATATTATCTTTAGAGTTGATTAGAATTGGAATACTTAAATAACTATTTAATGGATCCAATCCTGAAGATTTTCCGTGAAAAAACGATTCCATTTCAGAAAAAATAGCCTTGAGCTTTAATAACTTTTCTCGTGTTAAATTTTCTAAAACAGTAATCTTATCTTGAGCATATTTATCATAGATAGCAGCTACTAACGCACCACTACTTCCAACACCATAACCTTGCGGAATAGAGGAATCAAAGTACATCCCTTGCGCTACATCGTTAGACAACGTTTCAATATCAAACTTTACTAAAGCAGGATCAATCTCTTTGAGATATGATACAAATCCTCTAAGACTTTCATTTGATTTGATGGCCTCTTGCGATGGATTATCATCTGTTTTTAAAGCGCCATTGTAAAAATTATAAGGGATTGACAACCCTTTCGAATCTTTGATGATCCCATATTCACCAAAGAGTAATATTTTTGAATAAAAAAGCGGTCCTTTCATGAATGACTAGCTGTTAACTTTAACAAATATACGTAATATTCTATGATTTGGATTAGTATTTAAGTGTATTTAGTAGCTGATAACTTGAGAATTAACTCAAATATTCAGCTCCAAAACCAATTTGGTCGCTAATATAATGTCCGTTTTGACAAAACGCAACTAATTCGGATGTAATAAAAGTCATGACTTCCTTTGTTTCACTTTCAGGATACAAGACGTGAACATTAGCTCCAGCATCAAGTGTAAAACAGATTTTTGATTGGTTTTGTGCTCTGTATTTCCAAATCCTATTGATAATTTCCAGAGTATTTGGTTTCATCAATATGAAATAAGGCATGCTTGTCATCATCATAGCATGAAGTGTCAACGCTTCACTTTCAACAATCTTAATAAACGCATCTAAATCGCCAGATTCAAACACAGAAATCAGCTTAGATAAATTATCATGAGCTTGTTCAAATCGTCTGTTTGCAAACGGATGGTTGTGCATTAAATTATGACCTACAGTACTACTCACTTGTTTTTCGCCTTTATCAACTAACAAAATTGTGTCTTGATAGTTTTTAAAATTCTTATGAACTGTATAAGGATATTTGGTACCGAATAGATTAGAACTTCCTTTAATTTCCTTATGTTCTCCCCAAACAACTAAGTCACCTTCTAAACTACGACAAGCGCTTCCAGAACCTAAACGTGCCAGAAAAGAAGCCTTTTTGTAGAAAAAAGAAGTTTCCATTGTATTCGAGGTGAATTCTTGTTCAATACTCATTAAACACAATGCTAAAGCACTCATTCCTGAAGCTGAAGATGCAATCCCTGAACTATGGGGAAACGTATTTTTGGTTTCAATTTTAAAATGATACGCTTTCAAAAAAGGAAGATATGCTTCGATACGCTTAAAAAATGTTTCGATTTTCGGTTTGAAACTATCTTTTAATTCTCCATCTAAATACACCTCAAAAGAAAATTCAGAATGAGCAACTTTCTTAGAATAACTTACCAAAGTAATTGTTTTACAATAATTTAAAGTAAAACTAACAGAAGGGTTTTCTGGAATTTGATGCGCTCTCTTTCCCCAATATTTAACAAGAGCTATATTACTTGGCGAGGACCAACTGTGTTGTCCTTGAGAAGGATTATTAGAATAGGATTTTGGAATAAAATCTTGTGCTGTCATAGATACTTGTATTCTGCAAAAATAAGGAATATCTATTGTTCAGCTTTAGACAAATCCAACAACTTTAGCATCGTTTTATAATTTCTAGTCGTTGCGCTTAGCTCAAGCTTCTTTTCGAATAGATTCATATTGAATTTAGACTTTCCGTAACCAACAGAAGCATAAAAATATAAGCAATCCTGTACAATCTGATAGATTTCATTTTCATATTCAATTGCCTTAACTTTTTCAAGATTCTCATCACTTGGGATTTTACTCAATAAAACAAAATAGCTATTTTCTTTTTCTAGCTGCGAAAAAGGACAAGCATTGAAGTTATTGAGCAGATGAGCTCTAGTTCTCACTAAAACAGAAACATCAAAACCAAAATATTCAGCAATCAACTTTTGAATGTTCTGTTCGATTACTGAAGTCTCTAAAACCGAAGATTGAAGAACAATATTTCCACTTTGAATATAGGTCTTGACCTCATAATATCCACCTTTTGTAAGCAACTCACGCAATGTTGCCATAGGTACTTTTTTATGACCTCCAACATTAATACCTCTTAATAAAACAATGAATGTATTCATGATAGTGCTATTGATTGTGAAGCAATAAACGCTCCTGTCCATGCATTTTGAAAATTAAATCCACCAGTGACAGCATCTATATTTAAAATTTCACCTGCAAAATATAACTTAGGATGCAACTTACTTTCAAACGTTTTAAAATTCACTTCTTTTAAATCGATGCCTCCAGCTGTCACAAACTCTTCCTTGAATGTACTTTTACCATTCACTTCAAAAACTGCTTTTGTAAGTTGCTTCGCAAGTAATTCCATTTGTTGATTAGACAAATCTGCCCATCGACTTTCAGCATTCAGATTTGACGCTAACACCAACTGTTGCCAAAGTCGTTTAGGCAAATCAAATTGCGAAAACTTGTAAATTGTTTTTTTGGCTAACTCAAATTTTAACTGCTTTAACTCATTGAGGCAATCCTCAAAAGGCAGTCTAATAAAATTAACTTCAATATTGAACTTATAATTTCGTTTGGCTAGTTCAAGAGCACCAAAAGCAGATAGCTTAAGAATTGCTGGAGCGCTCATTCCTACATGAGTAATAAGTAAAGGACCTTCACTCCATAAATTAGAATCTTGAACTTTTACTACAACATTTTTAGCTACAACACCAGGTATATCTTTAATACGATTATCCGCAATATCAAAAGTAAATAATGATGGAACAGGTTCCGAAATGGTATGTCCAAGCCTTTTTAAAACTTTCCATATTTTAGGATTGCTTCCTGTGGCTATGAGTAGCTTTTGGCATGAAAAATCACCTTGATTGGTTTCAAGTTGAAACCTTTGTGAAACATTGCTTGTCTCAGCAGTTTGAATAGATTGTAAAGAATGATGGTATAGCACGTCAATCTTATGCTTACTAGCTTCATTTAAAAAACAATCAATTATGGTTTGCGAATCATCTGAAACAGGAAAAACTCTACCATCTTCTTCTATTTTGAGAGCAACACCTCGTTTTTCAAACCAAGCCATAGTATCACCTGTCATAAATTGATGAAATGGTCCTAATAACTCTTTGTCACCTCTTGGATAATTCTGAATTAATTCTGAAGGTATAAATTCTGCATGCGTAACATTACAGCGTCCTCCTCCTGAAATTTTGACTTTTTGCAATCCAGATTTCCCTTTTTCTAGAATAGCAACACTCAAGTTTGGGTTAGCTTCAGCTATATTAATTGCAGCAAAAAATCCCGCTGCTCCTCCTCCAACAATAATAACATCGTAAATTTTCATATAAGATCTGGATTATCTGAAATGATTCCGTCAACACCATAATCTTTCATACGTTCAATTGCGATTGCATCATTAACAGTCCACGTCATCACTTTAAAACCTTTCGATTGAGCCTTTTGAACATTAGTTTTAGTTAAAAGTGCAACATTAGGATGAATGGCATAGGCATTAATAGTTGTAGCAAAAGTTAAAGCTTCAGAAACAGACGCTTTGGTTAAGACACCTAATCTAATTAACGGATTTGTAGTATGCGCAATTTCTAATTCTTTATGCTGAAAACTTGACACCAAAAAAAGATCTGGATTCCAATTGCGTTTTTCTATAAAATCAAGAATCATTTGCATTGTTGGTTTTGCTGTACCAACACCTTTAAGTTCAATATTAACCATACACTGCTGATCTATCACAAGAAGTACTTCTTCAAGTGTTGGAATGTGATGCACGTCTTTTACTTTTAATGCTTTTAAGGCCTGAAGTGTTAACCCTGAAATCTCTCCTGTACCATTTGTCATTCGGTCTAAAGTCACATCGTGAAACACCACGAGTTCTCCAGAAGCACAAAGGTGCACATCAATTTCAATTCCGTCAACACCAAGCTCAAGTGCTTTTTCAATAGACGCTATGGTATTTTCAGTAACATAAGCCTTAGCACCTCGATGTCCTATTCTTAAAGGGTTTCGCATCTCATTAAATTTACTTAGGTCGCATCAAGCCTTCTTGTGCAACTGAAGCAACAAGGATTCCATCTCTAGTAAAGATATTTCCTTTTGCAAATCCACGTGCTCCAGAAGTATTTGGTGATTCAATGGTATATAACATCCAATCATTAAAATCGACTTCTCTAAAAAACCACATTGAATGGTCTAAACTTGCCGTTTGTGTATTGTTCCAGTTAGCCTTACTTGCATGTCTATTCATTGCTGCTGTTAAGATATTATAATCTGAAACATAAGTAAGAATTTCTTGTTTGTTTTCACGACTTAAATGAGCTGTTTCGCCGTTGAATTTAAACCAAACATTAGTAAAAGGTGGTAGATCTTTAGAATCAAAAGGATTTACAATTTGAGTAGGTTTAAATTCTACAGGTCTATCAATTTCTAAAAATCCTTTGGTCTTACTTGGAAGCGCATCACCAAACTGTTCGAGCATTTGCGTCCAACTCAATAAGTTTTCAGGAGCTTCAATATTTGGATCCATTTCAATTTGATGCTCATAGCCTTGCTCCTCTCTTTGGTAGGAAGCTGCTAATATGAAAATAATTTTTTCTTTCTGTCTTGCGGTAACGCGTCTTACAGAAAAACTGCCGCCATCTCTAATGATGCTCACATCAAAAGCAATTGG